>CAYTIN010000044.1:0-4084 GCA_964438015.1 uncultured Gammaproteobacteria bacterium | reverse complement strand
TATGGTGAAGGTATTGAGAACTAAATTACGCGAGATGCTAGTCTAGGGCCAAATTATTTCTCATGCCTGAACTCCCTGAGGTTGAAACTGTACGACGGCAGTTAGCGGAGCGGTTGGAGGGGGCTAAGGTTGTGAAGGTTGATGTTTGGCGGAGTGGCCGGGAGACTCCCGCTGGAGTGTTGTTTATCGACTCGATTGTTGGTCGTCGTGTTACATCGATTGAACGCCGTGCCAAGTTGTTGGTTTGGCGTTTTGATGATGAGACGGTGCTGACTGCGCATTTGAAGATGACCGGCCGATTCGTCTTTATAAAAGAAGGGTATGAACGACAAAAGCATGATCGGATTCGGTTTGTGTTTGAACGATCGGGGAAGCGATTTTCGTTGGTCTGGGCCGATGTGCGTCAGTTTGGATTTTTGAAGCTTGTAGAGCCTCAGGAGCTCAAAGAGATGTTGGATGGGTATGGACCGGAGCCGATGGGTGTTTCATGTGAGGCGTTGGCAGAGAGGTTAGCTCGACGCTCGACTCGTTCGATTAAGGCACTTCTCCTTGATCAGACCGTGATTGCGGGGATTGGGAATATTTACGCGGATGAAGCTTGTCATCGAGCAGGGATTCGTCCTATGCGACACGCCTCTCGCTTGAAGAGGGAAGAGTGCTTGCGTTTAGCGCGAGAAATTCAAAATATCTTGCGTGAATCTATTGCTCAACAGGGAACGAGTGCCAACGATTATGTTGATACGCGAGGAGAAAAGGGTGGATTTTTAGCGTTGTTGCGTGTGTATGGGAGAGGGGGAGAACCGTGTCGAGCATGCGCTCAGCCTATTAAGAAAATTGTTCATGGTCAGCGAGGGACGCATTTTTGTTTGAGGTGTCAATCTTAATAATGACTTGGGACTCCTTCGTTCAGGGGATAAAGGCGCAACTTCTAAGGGTTTTCAAATGGGTCGCTTTCGCGTAAGCTTTGCCCATGCTCCAGGAATTGCTGACGCAAATTGATGTCCTTCGAGTCAAGATTGATGAAGCTTGGGAGATTTTGAAATTGGATGCTATTCGTGAAGAAATGATGGTTTTAGAGGGGGCACAGGTTTCGCCGGATTTTTGGTCGGATCCGGAACGGGCGAAGAAACAATCTCAACGCCTGGCAGAAATAAAAAAAGACTATGACGTCTGGAATGGGTTACGGATGGGGGTGCTTGAGCTGGATGAGCTTGTGCATATTGCTATGGAAGACGAGGATATGTCTTTGGCAGGGGATATTGAACTGCGTCTTGCTGCGTTAGAGAAGGATTATATTGAACGAGAATTTGCTTTGCTTTTTTCCGGAGATCATGACGATAAGAATGCGATCGTGGCCGTTCATGCGGGAGCGGGCGGGACGGATGCGCAGGATTGGGCGGAAATGTTGCTTCGAATGTATTTTCGGTATGCGGAACGGAAAGAGTGGTCAGTGCAGTTAGTGGACGAGTCTCGTGGTGGTGAGGCAGGCATCAAGTCGGCGACGTTTATTGTGAGCGGACGGCATGCGTACGGCCATCTTAAAGCGGAAGCAGGTGTGCATCGCTTGGTGCGTCAATCGCCGTTTAATAGTGATGCGCTTCGTCAAACTTCTTTTGCCTTGATCGAAGTCCTACCGGAGTTGGGGGAAGCGGCGGATGTGGAGATTCGTCCCGAGGACCTTCGCATTGATACGTTTATGAGCGGGGGGAAAGGGGGGCAGTCGGTGAATACGACGTATTCAGCTGTGCGTATTGTCCATGTGCCGACCAAGATCACCGTTTCTTGTCAAAATGAGCGTTCGCAGATGCAGAATAAAGAAATGGCGATGCGTATTTTGAAAGCGCGTTTACAGCAGCTTAAAGATGAAGAGAGGCAAAAAGAAAAACAACAATTGCGCGGTGAACACCAAAGTGCCGAGTGGGGGAGTCAAATTCGTTCGTATGTTTTACATCCGTATAAGATGGTAAAAGATCATCGAACAGAGGTGGAAACAGCGGATCCAGAGGCGGTTTTAGGTGGGGACCTGGATCGGTTCGTGGAAGGATATCTGCGTTGGAAGGCTAAAGGATCTTAAGTTTGCCAGAGCAAGGTAAAGATTAGGAGTGAGCTGGAAGAGATGATTATGAGTAATGAACAAGCAATTACCGCATGGTCTTTACGATGAAGGCCGTAAACCGTCCAGATGATATTCGCGATCAGTAAAATAGCGAAGGTGATTGGTGATAATGCGTTTACATCGTGGGTACGCCAGGCGGTCACGACTTGAGGATAGAGGGCAAGTCCATTGAAGATCGCATTTGCTTCGGCAAGGTAATCAATGGGATGATGATGACCGGGTTTTGTCTTTTTCTTTTTGCGAAGAAGGTGCAGCATGGCAAGAGTATACAGGAGTAGCAGTGAATTAGGCGATAGCTGGGAGGGGATTTATCCTAAGTATAAAATAAGTATTTAGTATCAGATGTATGTTGCTACAGATTGAGAAGGCGGTAACCGTCTTGCGACAAGGTGGGATCATCGCCTTTCCGACGGAAACAACCTATGGGCTTGGATGTGATCCAAGAAAAAAAGAAGCGGTGGAACGAATTTTTTGTATCAAAGGACGTGATCCACAGAAGCCGCTCTTGTTGGTGGCGGGTTCGTGGGAGCAGGTAGAGCGCGTCGCCTTTATGTCTGTTGCTGCGAGGCGAGTAGCGGAACAGCATTGGCCTGGCCCTTTAACCTTGGTTCTTCCTATTGCACAAGAGGTTGGTTTGGTTCAGGGCGTTTGTGTTCATGGCGAAGTGGCGGTACGTTTTTCTTCTTCGCCACTCGTGCAGGAGCTTACGACGGCTTTTGGTTTTCCCGTCGTTGCTACTTCGGCGAATCTTGCCAATCAGCCTGATAGTCGCTCGGCCGAGGATGTTCGGGCCTATAATCTCCAGGTAGATTATATTATTGATGGTGGTAGGTTACTTGACTCTAAGCCCTCGACAGTAGCTCGAGTGGAAGATACCGGCGAAATACAGGTGATTCGAGCCGGTGCAATATCCCTTGTGTCTTTATGACCCCCACAGAAATCAAAGCCGCTTTGTCGGTCTTGGGTGGTGGTGCTAATAAGCATCTCGGCCAGCATTTTTTGATTGACCGTGTGGCACTTGAAACGATGGTTAACGCCGCAAATATTCGGATCGGTGATCGTGTTTTGGAGGTGGGTCCAGGGTTGGGCGTGTTAACGTTGGCCTTGCTAGAACAGGGAGCTCAGGTACGGGCTATCGAGCAAGATCGTCGCATGGTGGAATACCTCTCTCGTTTTGCAACCCAGCATGCATCAATGTTGCAGATCATGCAGGGTGATGCAGCTACTATTCATTGGCACACGTTGATTGGAGAAGGTACTTGGAAGTTTGTTTCCAATCTTCCTTACGCGATTACCTCGCTAGCTTTGCGCAAAGCTTTATGGGCTCCTCATCCGCCTGAAGTAGTTGCCGTTCTTGTTCAGCGTGAAGTAGCGGAACGAGTTGTATCGATTGCCGGGAGTTCGATGAAAGGTAAGACGTCGCTTTTATCCCTCATGGTAGCTCTCTCTTGTTCCTCTGCGCGTATCCTTCGACGGGTGCCGCCTGGGGCCTTCTTCCCACCCCCAAAAGTCGACTCGGCGATTCTTCAACTTATCCCCATGCCCTGGGAAGAGAGACGCGTTCGATGGGGGGTAGATCCAGAGGAAGTGATGCGTTTGGCACGATTGGGGTTCGCACATCCTCGAAAACTCCTCACATCGAATTTAGGCAATAAATACAGGTTCAATTCACTTACTTCCTTGGGTCTTTCTGAGAAGATTCGGGCAGAAGATGTGAGTCCTGATGCGTGGGCGAGACTTGCTCAATTACAGACCCCTTGACACCCACTGCGAGTTCCTCTAAAATGCGGTCACGTAACTGGCAAAAGGAACATTCTGGAACGCGGTACGAACCCTCCTTTGACAACAGAAGAGTGACCAAATACAAACAAACCATGTTCTATATTTATTGATCTCCGGCATCGCCAGATGTCGGAGGTTCTATTGAGAGTTTGATCCTGGCTCAGGATGAACGCTGGCGGCGTGTCT
>CAYTIN010000043.1:0-4698 GCA_964438015.1 uncultured Gammaproteobacteria bacterium | reverse complement strand
GAAAAAGTGCAGTTTTCAGTGACGACTGAGTGCAGTTTTGGATGACGAGTGACAGGGTTTAAAGAAACGGTTGACAAAACCGTCTTTTTGTGATAGATTGCCATGTCAAACGACCCCTGTAGCTGGGACTGCTACACGCACAATTGGAGGTTTCGCGATGATTCTGAGTGCACTGGTCTTTCTGTGTCCTCCTGCAACGGGAGATGGCGATGCCCTGGCTCTGCTCGTGGGGCAGGTGCGCCCCTCCCTGCGGGGGCGGGTTATGGTCATCTACCAGGCCGACGAGGAGGGCGTGATGAGCGGCCGCCGCGTCGCCGATGCCCTGGGCGTGACCTGGCGTGAGGAGCGCGGTCTGCTCAACAACGCGGTCTCGAAGACGCGCGAGCGCGAGGCCATCACCTGCGTCACCGAGGGTCGTGAGACGGACTGCATCGTCCTCGTCGTGAGCCCGGAGTGGGTCGCGAGGCTCGGCAAGCGCATCGTGCAGAAGTCGATGCTCCACCGCGCGTCCGAGCGCATCCCCAGCCTCCAGGCCGGGCAGGCGCACATCATCTCCTAGGCGCAGGCCAGAGCAACAAAAAAGAGAGAAACCTGACTCGCGCATCCGCGTGGTCGGAGCAGCGCATCATCCCGAACGGGTGGTCCTCGCGCTCTCGCCATCCGGGTGCGCTGCTTAATTTGAAAAAACAAAAGACACCCCGTTTAAGGAATGTCTAATGATGGTGGACCCTGTCGGGCTCGAACCGACCACCCCCTGCTTGCAAAGCAGGTGCTCTACCAAATGAGCTAAGGGCCCTCTGGATTTGTGGCGGTACCTTAGCAAGTCTTCCATAAATAATCAACCCCGCTTATCTTATACACTGGATTGCGCTACACTATGCCTATCTATGATCTTTGAAGGTGTAACGAGTTGGATACATGCGCTTACCAAGCCAAAGCAAAAAGCCCCGGAGCCACCAGCCGTTGGATATAATCCGGCGTATCGGCGGTACGCACATTTAAAGACGGAAGCAGGGGAGTGGAGAAATCCCACGGTGCACGAACCCTTTCCTCGTTTATCCCCGGAAGAAAAAACAAAGGAACGACACGAAATGGCCAAATACAAGGAAGCCTCTGACCAAGTTTCTTTTGTAGAAGATATGGCGGGTAGGCATATAGCTGGATATGACCTGGGTGCGGCCTGGAATCATGCCTGGGACGTGGTGAATGACCTTCCGCCTTCTCAAGGTCTTCAACTCAAAGACCGGTTATTGGTCTGTCATCCCAGGTGGGAAAAGCTTGAGGATGATCTGGAGAAGATTCGTAACCTTCGTGCCGAAGTAGGGCGCTCTGTCCGTATTGCATCCTTGGAGCAAAGTGTGGATGGTATGAGCAGATGGCTAAATGAACAAGAGGAGGAAAGTCTTCACTCAGCTTCACCGAGAGCACGAGCAAAAGTAAGATGGTTTGAGCAGCGTATAAAGGAAGAGGAGAACGTCTCCGCCCGAATTGAAGAAAACAACGAGATGAAACCCAGGCATACCGATCCACTATCGACGGATAATGGAAGGGGAGCCATTCTCCACTCCATGCAAACACCTATTTTAAATACCGTTGCGGAAACGAAACAAAAACGTTTGCAAAAGGAGATGGCAAGATCCGATCAAAAAGCCGTACAAAGCGAACGGCAAACGGTAACGTTTCAAATTGAGCGTGAATTAGGGGCTTCGCATTCTTCTACGGAGGTAGCAAAAATCATGACACGCATTAACAACGGAACCTTTCGAGTAGGTGCGCTCAATCGTTTTCGTGATTGGTTTTCGACGAAGTTAGGACGTATGGCGGGGCATGCGGATACACCTAGCCTGCATGAATTAGTAGAGCAGCATCGACAGTTGAGCGAAAAGTTGAAAAAAATTCAAGAAGTATTAAACAACAACTAATCCCATCATCTCACGAGCATAAGCTTTTTAGCTTCTTGTTTAATAGGAAAAAGTAGGACGTTTGCCGCAAGCAAAAGAAGCAGGAGCTTAGGAAGAGCTCCGGATGTAGGGAAAAAGCGATTAGCGATAAAGAGTGCCAACGTATTATTCATGTAAATCATGCAGAGGGCGACCGTTAACCGTTCGGAGGCAGTACGCCAGGTAAGGAGTCGGTAGAGTCCCCAGGTTAGACCCCCCATCCATGCCATCGCTGTGATAAGCACAACTGCATCACGCCATTCCCAGCGTGAGAAGGTAGCTCCGCCTGTATCGGCTACAATCCCTGCGATCAAAAGACCAAATGCCATGACCGAAACGCCTCGCAACCATTCACTCCATCGTTTTACAAGTCGGGGAGCGTGTCTTTTTACGAACATGGCCAATATAAACGGAGCGACGATGGTAAGGGTTAAAGACCAAAACATGGATACGATCGGAATCGGAACAAATTGCCCAATCGTAATCTTAAAAATAAGGGGGATTGTTAAAGGAGCAAGAAGAGAAGTGGTGGCGGTGATCACCAGGGCGAGGGATGTGACACCACCGATAAAATCTGCAATCAAAGCGATCGTCATGCCTGTGGGCACTGCTCCAAAAATAAGGAGAGCCAAGGCCCATGGTTCGAGCCAAGTTGCTCCGAGCAGTTTGGCAATGCCGGCCACAGGCATATAAAGAGCAAGGGGAAGAATGCCTAGCATGAAAGCATTCGCCCAAAACATAAGCTTGCCGTCCCGTGCGTATGAAGCAATTTCATCAATTGATAGCCGCAAGCTCGACGTAAAAAAGACCAGAATGAGAAGCTGTGTTGAGTAGTCTTTCAAAGGCCGAAACGGTTCCGGTATGACCAATCCTAATAGCATGGCAAGCAAGACCACGATGATCTGGTTTTCGAGAAGAACATGTTTTAAGGATGGAATGCCTCTCATGATGCCCTTATCATACCGTGAAGGAGGTGTGCGTGGTAGGATAGGCTTGGAGTATGGGAAGATATATTCTGAAGATTTTGTTCAGCCTGGTGGCACTATGTGTGTCATGCACCACCCTGGTCCGTGCGGAAGAAACCATCCGCCAGTTTGAAGTACGGGCAACGCTAGCCAAAGATCGTAGAGCGATGATCGAAGAGCGAATTACGTATGATTTTGGAGAGGGGAGTCGTCACGGTATCTTTCGGTTGATGCCGAACGTCTATGATCGAAACGGGGGAGCGTATACCTTGCGTCTGAACATCAAAGATGTGCAGATGGATGGGGCATCGATTCCTTATGTGGTTCAAACACAAAACCGCGATCTAGAGATAAAAATAGGCGATCCAACACGATTGGTAACAGGCGTGCACACATACCTGATTCAATATACGACCGAGCGATCACTCAACGATTTTTCGGATCATGTTGAATGGTATTGGAACGTAACCGGGAACGGCTGGTCCATCCCCATCGAACGTGCCTCCTTGGAACTGGTGGCTCCTTCTTCTACGCAGCGCGACTGCTTTATAGGTTTTTTTGGTTCACGGGATGCGGATTGCGCTTGGCAAGATACGGCTGCCTTTGTCCAAGTCTCCTCGACACGTGCCTTAAGTGATGGGGAGGGGATGACGGTCGTGTTTGGGTTTCCGCGCGAAGCTTTCGTGGACGTGCCTTTTTGGCAACGGTTCGTCTGGTTTGTCCAAGATAATGGCTGGGTTGGATTGCCGATTATCATCTTTTTTCTCATGTGGTTCATCTGGTATCGCTATGGTAAAGAGCCGCGTGGGCGGGGAACGATCGTTCCTCAGTACGAAGAACCGCGAGCCTTGCCCCCTGCTCTCCAGTCGGCCCTGGCCTACCAGCACTTCTCGTCTCGTGCCGTCACGGCCACCATCCTTGACCTTGCTCGACGAGGCTATCTAAAGATGAAGTGGGAAACGGACGAAGATGTGGTGTTTATAAAAGAAAAACCTACAGATTCATCCATGCATGAGTACGAAAAAGAGATTTTTGAAGGCATATTTGCCGAGGGAGGTGTGTTGGTTCGCCCCACATTCTTAAAAGAAACCTTTTACAAAGCCACGCAAAAAGCCCGAACAGCGATCTTTAAAGAACTAAAAGCCTTAGGCTGGTTTGACGCGAACCCTATGGCCGTACGTGTTCTTTGGATGGGGATAGCCGTAGCGGTGACGTTGTTGTTGATCGTTTTCTCTGAACAACTTCCCCTGCAAATCGTCTCATCTCTGATGAGTGGAATCATTATCGCGGCGTTTGGGTGGCACATGCCCCGCCTGAGCAAAGATGGTGCCATCGTCGCCGAAGAAATCCAAGGTTTCCGCTGGTTCTTGTCTGTAACGGAAGAAAAACGTTTGCAGTTTACTGACGCTCCTGCCAAAAAACCAGAACAATTCGCTCGCTTCCTCCCTGTGGCTGTCGCCTTTGGTATCGAAAAAGCATGGGCGCGCCAGTTTGAGGGGATAATGATCCCACCGCCAACCTATATGGAAGGTGCCTGGCAAGGGTGGAGTGCGCTACAAATCGCGAATGCCGTTGATGCCATGCATCACAGCAATGTCTCAAGCATGTATACAGCACCTTCCTCAGCAGGCGGAGGAGGGTCTGGGTTTTCCGGAGGAGGTTCCGGCGGAGGGTTTGGAGGGGGTGGAGGAGGGAGTTGGTAATTTTGGCTAAAGATAGATAAATAACGAAAAAGAGATCCGCTTAATTCCCATTAGAAATGCGACAAGTGATACGATTTAGGTGCTTCAACA
>CAYTIN010000042.1:0-5132 GCA_964438015.1 uncultured Gammaproteobacteria bacterium | reverse complement strand
ACAAGGCATCCGTAGCGGAAGCTGTGGATGGATCACCTCCTTTCTAGGGAGAATATATATTCCACAAGGATCGTGGAATTATCCTAGGTCGATCACTGATCTTCGTAAGAAGATATGGTAAGGATGGTATAAACGGTTCGTGATTCCCTCGAAGGATCGCGAGTACGTGTACAATCAAAGAACACTGGGTATTTGGTCACTTTTCTGAAGTCAAACAAAAATACGCCTTTTGAGGCGTATTTTTGTTTGACTAGATGACATCAGTATTTTGGTTTCTTTTCTTTATTTTATCCAATATTGAGTCGCCGAGGTTTTATTTACGAATACTGCTTAGGTTGCGCTTTAGTATATTGAGTAAAGCATTGGGAATATTCTCCGAATAACAAAAATCACCTTGATGTGTCGGTGATTTTTGTTGTTGATCAATTTTGTTATGGATTTATGATGCGTGATTGGATGGATATATCTCCGCAGTTTATGGTGTCTGGGTTCGGCGTGTATTGGAAGCCTCCACAGTTTGCGTAATTGGTAGTTGCACGCACCCAGAGGGTAGATGTGACGTGAGGTCCGCCAAAGTAGGTGCTTGTTGCCGTTGTGGTATATTCACACGTATCCCACTCAGACGTATTTACGTATCCATCTGTCATGCACTGCGGCAGTTCTCTGTATTGGCCGATGTTTGGTTCAGTGCTACTGATTCCTGGAACGACCGCTGCCCATACGCCACGATATTCGTAAAAATTTGCAGAAGTCTGGACGTTACGTTTGAATTTTATTTCTGTCCCCGCTTGACAGCTTGTGTTGCAGCCAATCACATCGAAGGTTTGGATCCATTCCCATGCACTTGCCAAGGCTTGTTTTTCAACCAGGCCTCCGACTAAAGCGGCAGATAGGATGCCAGCCAAAAGGTATTTTTTCATAGGTAAGCCTACTTATACACTATAAGTATCCGTTCGTCTTGTGGATAGAGTGTGCTTGTAGCAAAACAACCCCTTTATCGGGGTTGTTTTCATGGTGCACGCACGTGGATTCGAACCACGGACCTTTACAATGTCAATGTAACGCTCTAACCAACTGAGCTATGCGTGCGTATTTGTAACGTTGAGATCCTACCGAAAAACCCATTTTGCGTCAACCGCTCTGGCTGTGGTATACTCTTCGCATCATAATTCTTTTAAGTTCTTTTGTATGGAGGATCGTTCCAAATCTTCTGCTCGTTCTACGGCTCGCCGACGTCCGGCAAAAGCTGCCATGGCCGCCGCTTCATCGCCCGCTGTTGACCCTATGAGTATGTTTAATAACTGCGGACATGATAACTGTCCCACGCATACTTGTAATGTTCGCTATGTGGGTCCTGTTTCTCACGTGCGTGACCATCATGCGTTGCATGCAGCTCGTGGAGTAGCGCATGTGTGGACTGCGGCAATTGTAAGTGGTCTTGCCGTTGTGTTAACGGGTGTATTGGCTTATAACGCGGCGCAAGCGCAGACGCGTCGTGCTACTGGATTGCCTACAGCTCAGTCGGCTGATATACGGATGATGATGGAGCGATTGGATCGTTTAGAGACGATGATGCGGAATGTGGCGGAACGATGTGCTCCTGCAGTCGGGATGGATGAGGCCCAAAATCAGGCTCAATTGCAAGTGGATCGAGCGGAAGCAGCGGCTGCCGAGCGACAAGCTCTTATAAAAAAACAGAAGTTGAATGCGGCGGGGTCTGCTGTAACGCAGTAAATGATAAGTGCGATACACCCTCTTCCTCGATGAAGAGGGTGTTTTTGTTTTATGTAAGGTGCGTATTTCTTAGTCTTTTTGGTTGACGAAGTCGCTATTTTATGCGATTATTCGATGTCCGTGGGAGGTTTACGCCTCTCCTGCGGTTTAGGTGTGCATAGTGCACGCCTTGTTCGTTTAACCTGGCGTTGGAAAGGGGAATCGACTATGACGGTCGATCTCAAGAAGCTGGCTGAGAGCCAGCAAGAATGGGCGGTCGGTGTGCGGCGTGAGCTGCATGCCTGCCCCGAGCTGCGGTGGGAGGAGGGCGAAACCCTCCGTATCATCCGTGCCTATGTCGATGGCATCGTTGCCGCGGCAGCCGTGCCGTGGGTCGTCCAGGTGCGTGAGCTGCGGGGTGGGTTGGTGGTTGATATCACGGTCGACCCCACCCTCGAGCGCCGGCTGTTTCGTGCCGATGTGGATGCGCTCCCTATTCCTGAGGAGACGGGACTGCCGTTCGCTTCGACCAACGGCAACTCGCATGCGTGTGGCCACGACATGCACGCGGCGATGCTGCTTGGGTTCTTCCGGGCGATGATGGAGTTTCCGGAGGTTGGCCCCAAGCACAATCTGCGGCTGGTGTGGCAACGGGCAGAGGAGAACCCCATCACTCCTTCCGGGGGTAACGTCCTGGTCAACGAGGAGAACGTCTGCGAAGGCATTGCGCGTGCCTTCGGCTTGCACGTCTGGTCTGACAGACAGGCGGGCACCTTCTACTCCAGGCCGGGAGCGATCCTGGCCAATTCCGACCGCTTCCAGGTCGAGATTGCGTGCAAGGGTGGACACGTCATGGAGCCCCAGTCTGGTTCCAACGCTATCGATGTGGCGGTGGACATCGTCTGTGCTCTGCGCGGGTTCGACCGGCGCTACCTTGGGCCGATGGAGCCGTGCTCGCTGGTTCCGGCGGTGTTCACCGCTGGCAGTGCCAGCAACATCCGTCCCGATACGGCGAGGCAATGGTTTGCTGCGCGCAACTTCCTCCCCGAAGATCGGCGCACGGCCTTCGAGAGTGCCATCCGCAGGGAGGTCGAAGCTGTGGTCGCCCGCTACCCTGATGCGAGTGGCAAGGTGACCTACGTACGCGGTCACCCGAGCACGATCAACGACGACGCCGCAGTCGAGTACGTCGCAAGCCTGCTCATGGCTGCCGAGCAGACCTACCAACAGTGCGAACCCGACCTCGGTGGGGAAGACTTCGCACATTACCTCCAGAAGGTTCCCGGGGCGTTTGTTCTCCTCGGTGCAGGGAGTACTGATGCGCACGGACATCACACCTCCAAGTTCAATCCTTCCGAGGATGTGATGCCTCTGGGTGTTCACTACTGGCTCCTTCTGGCCACGAGCTGAGCGCTTCCGTTCGCCCACCATTTTCCCTTCGTTCCTTCCCTCCAAAACGCCCGCGTCGTGAACTCGATGTGGGCGATGATTTTTATGAGACACCAAGTGAATGGATGACCAGCGATTTCTTGGTAAAACATTTCATGACATTCTGTCTAAGCGTGACATAGGTACGCGTCTTGCAAATTCGACATTTTTGGTGTCGAAGAACGTCATGTCATTTTCTTCGTAGACACGAGGTTGGACATTTTGGAGAAGGCGTTGGCCGTAGACCGCCCCGTCTTTTTGGATGCCGCTAAATTGTCCATCCAGCGCATCACAAATCAGGGAACTTCCTTGGCCGACAGATCCTTCCTGCACCACGGTTACGAAAAAGGGTTTGTCTACATGTGTAAACGGGTGCGTACGCATGGGACTCCTTCCCCATCGTTCTTCCATGAGACGTATGACCTCATGGCGGAAGTCGTAGCTGTGGCAAGCATCGATGACAATATTCATTTCTTTGAGGCTTGATAGGTCTCGAGTTGCGCGCACTCTGTTTATAAGCGATTCTGCGAGATCATCGGCGGAAATATGTTCATGGCTTTTACGGTCTATGTAGAGGCCGTTTGTACTTCCATGCGTTTTAAAGGCGATGAATGTTTTTCCACGAGAAGAAGCGATGGCTTGTTTTACCTCGTGAAGCACCTCGGCATTAGTACACGTTTCGTTTGTTCCTATTTTTTGTATACGATCAGGTCGTACCTGGGCTGCTTCCAGCGTGTCATTCCAGGCATCGTCTTCGGCTCCATACATAAGACGTCCATCGTTCCCATATAGGATAATGGCTGTTTCTGTTTCTGGGCCAAGGATGACCCGTCTCAACGATTCTCGATAGTGAAGAAGGAGTTTTTCCGCGGTCGCCTCGATGGATTCCGGAGCTTCCCCCGCTTCTCGTATGCGCATCTGTTCGTGGATCACGGCTTTTATGAGGGAGAAGAATTCTGCGAGGGTTAGGTCGTGGCGTTTTGCTCTGGTAATGAGCTCTGGTCGTTCTGCTAGAGCGCGAAACAGAGCCTGGCGTCGTGTTTCGGACCAGGAGGGGTCATTCTTTATCCATTGTCGATGTCTTTCGTCTATCCCGGGCCTATTGCGTGGATCTATGTCTTGGCTCCAAATATCCTTGCTTTTTGGTATGTAGTCTCGTAAGCGGCTGCCATAATACCAGCTATCTCGTGTGAAGTTTGTCTGCATCCCTTTAATTTCGGCTGCTTCTTGTATGGCGGCGTAGACCAGGCCTTGGCTATTGCATTCATGAAAGACCCTAAGGGTTTCTTCAAACAGCATCCTGCCTTCGCTTCCATGTTCGGAAGAGAAGCGGATAATAAGTGGTGCTATGTCTCGTACCCGTTCTGGTAAAGACGATGTTTGTAAAAAGATGCGAGTCGCTCTCTGCATCTCGAGCGAATCATCGACTCCCCCTCTTGCCTCCGGCAACTCTTCCCTGAGGAGGTGTTGAAAACGGGCAAGCTCAGAACGGAAGGCGCGCATCGCTTCCCTTTCTGTGTGCTCAAGAGGCACTTGTGGTTGTTTTTGTTCCCAAGGGGTTCGGTAAGGGTGAGGTGCTGAAAATTCTACGATATCCTCAGATTCTACCGATGGTCTTTCGGAGGGAGGAAGTGCCCTCGCTACTTTTTTTGCTAGTTCTTTTTCTGCTAGCAGTGCTCCTCCTCCTAGTATCCCTCCTAATAAGGCGCGTCGTGATAAACGAGGTGATGAAGGGGAGGATTCCATATTTTTAGGTAATATTGAATAAAGTATAGCAAGTTGGCTATTTGTTGAGTAGCTGAAAATTGTTTCCCTTTCCCGTTGACGGGAAGGGAAAACCCCCGTATTATTGCCCCACAAATCCATAGTCCGGGATCGTCTAACGGTAGGACTGCAGCCTCTGGAGCTGCGTATCTTGGTTCGAATCCAAGTCCCGGAGCCAGCACACAACTTAGTGGCATTTTGCCAATGAGTGTATGGGCAGCCTTAAC
>CAYTIN010000041.1:0-5500 GCA_964438015.1 uncultured Gammaproteobacteria bacterium | reverse complement strand
TATTTTATGGGCATGATCTCTATTCTAGCAGAGGAGATGCTGGTCTAGGGCCTTTTTATAACAGTTGATTTCACCTCAGAATGACGAGAGAAGAAAAACAGTAGACCAAACAGAATGCCCACCTACCTAGGCAACCTATTGCCGATTACCCCTCTCTATGGTGCCTTATTAGCATCTATGCACGTCAATCTAGGCAATCTTCTCCGTCAAACCGGCAAATCCGTGCTCCAACTCGCCCGTGAAACGGGTCTGAACCGGAATACCATTACCGCCCTCATGCAAGACAAAGAAGGGATGGGCGTTCGCTTATCCACTCTCGCGGTCTTTGAAAAAACGTATGGATGGAACATTGCCGATATGATTCTACAAGAAGCGGATAAACGAAATACCTTCTCGAAAACGTCACCCTGGTATCGCCAAGAAGGCGAGCTCATTCCCTTCACCTGCTGGCCGTGGCTCATCGCTTCCTGCACGTCATTCGCGATTCCGCACGTGGAAGAGCACGCGCAAGAAGGACGTCTGTATATAAAAAAGGATTACGGCTATGTCTATTGGCCCGAAGAAACATGTTCACGTTGGTCAAAACGAGTCTACGACGTCTATACTTCACCCGACCGTCACGAGGCGTTATATGAAGACTATCTACGAGCCACCCACCGTATCGAACGCCTCTATCTTTCCTTCCAACAAACACCCCTTTCTGGCACAGATACCAATCTGAATACAATCTACAAAGATATCAGCGAAGCCTTTCGTCCATTTTGGTATACCAGCCTCTTTATCGACGCCTTTGATGTGGGAGTAGACCAAAAACTCATTCAACACATATCGAAGCATCATGGTTTAACCTCCGAAGAAACCAAAATACTCCTCACCACGCGCTACCCCACCTTTGACCGCGAACGCCGACTTGATGTGCTCGACCTTACACAAACTTTCATTCGTCAATCAACTCCTTTCTCAACCTGGATAGATACATCATCCGCAGTGCAATCACACCTCAGACGCTGGGCATTTGTCCGCAATAACTACACACGTATCGGCAGCTACACCCACGACGACATCAAAAAGGAACTCGAAGAACTCATCAAAGACCCTAAAGGCATTGTCAAAGAAAAAGCGGAGATCGAAGGGCAAACAGAAGAAACGGATAAACAGGTACACCACATTCTTAAGACACATCGCTTACAAGAAAATCCTCTCGCATTCTTTCAGTTACTCACCTACTGGCGCGAACACCGCAAAAAAGTGAACCTCATGGGTATTCACATCCTTTTGTGTTTAATCAACGAACTGGAAAAACGCACAGGCATTTCTGCAGACCTGCTGAAGTATCTGGCTCCTAATGAATTTGAAGCGGTAATACGCGGCACAGTCAGCAAGGAAACCCTCGAAACCCGACGCGAAACGGGTATTATGGCTATCATGACCGCCGACGGCTACCGCGTCGTCACCGGCAAAGAAGCCGCCTCTCTCAAAGAAGAGTGCGAGGCGACCCGCCATACTTCGCTCACGGAACAAACGATCCTCTACGGACAAATTGCCTGCCAAGGCTATGCCAAAGGCACAGCCCGCGTCATCTTAAGCGAACAAGACTTCGCACGTTTTAAGGATGGCGACATCCTTGTCACCGGCATGACCCGTCCCGAATTCGTCCCTCTCATGCGCCGCGCCGCCGGCATTGTCACGAACGAAGGCGGTGTCACCTGCCACGCAGCCATTGTAAGCCGTGAACTCGGCAAACCCTGCATTATCGGGACAAGACGAGCAACGGACGTCATCAAAGAGGGCGATCTCGTCGAGGTACGCGCCCATCATGGAACGGTGAGGATTTTGGAACGGACGTAGACCACGCTCTTGCATCTCGTCACTCTGAACGAAAATCCTTAGTCAAAAGATATGCTTGGAGTAAAGAATCCCTCGCCCATCCGACCCATCGCAAGGGATCCTTCACTTCGTCCAACTCCGTTCAGAATGACGAATAGTAAATAAAAAGAAACTTTTAAGCCACCAAAAACCCTCCCGCCTGCAATTCCCACAGCTTTCGATACAATCCGCCCTCCGTCTGCAACAACTCTTCATGCGTTCCCATATCCGCAACCTTTCCCTGTTCTAAAACGACAATCCGATCCATCTGCATGATCGTTGATAAACGGTGGGCGATCACAATCACTGTCTTATCTTTCATTAACTGTCGAAGAGCATCTTGGATCAACGTCTCCGACTCCGAGTCCAAACTCGAAGTAGCCTCGTCTAAGACAAGGATAGGTGCGTTCTTCAAAATCGCCCGCGCAATCGCCACACGCTGACGCTCACCGCCGGACAACTTCACACCTCGTTCCCCGACATACGTGTCGTATCCTTTTTCTAGGGCTACAATAAAGTCATGGCAATGCGCCTGCTTAGCTGCTTGGATAATTTCCTTATCAGTAGCGTCGGGTCGACCGTAGCGAATATTTTCTTTAAGTGTCCGGTGGAACAAGATAGGCTCTTGAGGCACTAACGAAATATGGTCACGCAAACTATCCTGCGTCACCTTGGCAATATCCTGGCCATCAACCAGAATTCTCCCTTTCGTCAGGTCATAAAAACGAAAGAGGAGTTTCACAATAGTCGATTTTCCCGCACCGGAAGGACCAACCAAAGCCACTTTTTCTCCTGGATGAATCGACAAATTCACATCGTTCAAAACCGCAGCACTTGATCCATACTTAAAACGCACCCGGTCAAATACAATTTCTCCTTTTTTGACAGTGAGAGCCTTTGCATCGAGTCGATCCATAATCCCATGCGGCTGCTCTAAAATTTCAACCATTTCTTTAGCTTCAGCCATCGCTTCATGCCAAACCCTAATAACCCGACTCAGATCCCAGGTTCGATTAAAAAGCGTCCCCAAAGCAGTCTGTAAAAACAAAAAATCACCGATGGTAAGCGTAGCTGAACGTAATCCCCGAATCCCAAAATAAAGAAAGATCGCTTCCACAAACACCATGAGCACATTCTGCATGGTAAACGTCATTTCCGCCGCTCTCCATACCCGCACATGTAAATCAAAGCGCTCCCCAATAAGAAACTCGATTACTCCTTGTTCACGCGCGATCCCTGCAAATTGCTGCACAGAAGAAATATTCGTAACGGTATCTGAAACATAGCCGGTCACTTCGGAATCCTTTTTTGCACGCTCAAGCCGAAGAGACTGAACTCGTCTGGATGACCAAAAATTATAGGCAGCCAAAACCAAAAACCACCCTAAAACCGCCAAGGCAATCGATGGAGAACGACGCCAAGCTAACACCAGCATCCAAGTCAAAGCAACCAACATCGGGAAAAGTATGTATCCTAAAGTATCTGCAACATCCATAAACGAACGAGAAAAACGGTTCACGCGCTTCACGAGCGATCCGGCAAACTGATTCGCAAAGAAGTCAAAAGAATGATGCAACAAATAGCCGATCGCCTGGTTCTCTAAGCGCTTCATGGCGGCAAGCTGCGCATAAATAGCTAAGTACGCGTACACACGACGAGATCCCCAATACACGGTGTACATCACCAAAATAATTCCCGCCCAACGCATCCATTCAGCATTTGGGATTTGTGCCGCTCCACGCCCATTCACCTCATCCACCAAAGCTCCAATCCGTGCCTGCACGGAAATATCCATACTGAATCCAACACAGATAAACAAAATCTGTCCGAACCACAAAAACCACTCCGGCTTCATGGTCTGCAAAAAGGACCGGAGCGTTGCACGCGTAAGCGTCTGGTCATCTAAAGACTGCTTAGAGGAACGAACAGGACGAGACATGAAGGTCAGTATAGCGCATCAATTCACTCCATCAAAAACCCTCCCGCCTGCAATTCCCACAGCTTTCGATACAACCCCCCTTCTGTCTTTAACAGCTCTTCATGCGTCCCCATATCCGCAACCTTTCCCTGTTCTAAAACGACAATCCGATCCATTTGCATAATTGTCGACAAACGATGCGCTATAACAATCACGGTTTTGTCTTTCATCAACTGTTTAAGCGCATCCTGTATAAGATGTTCTGACTCCGAATCCAAGCTCGACGTAGCCTCATCCAACACCAAAATCGGCGCATTTTTTAAAATGGCTCGTGCGATCGCCACCCGTTGGCGTTCACCGCCGGACAACTTCACACCTCGTTCCCCGACATACGTGTCGTATCCTTTTTCCAAGCAGGTAATAAACTCATGGCAGTGCGCTCGTCGCGCAGCCTCAATCACTTCTTCATCGCTTGCATCCGGTCTACCATAACGAATATTTTCCTTGAGTGTTCGATGAAACAAGATTGGCTCTTGAGGCACAAGTGAAATATAGTCACGCAAACTATCCTGCGTCACCTTGGCAATATCTTGTCCATCCACCAAAATCCTCCCTTTTGTCAGTTCATAAAAACGAAAGAGGAGTTTCACAATGGTCGATTTTCCCGCACCGGAAGGACCAACCAAAGCCACTTTTTCACTCGGCTGAATAGTCAAATCCACTTTACTAAGAACGGTTTTCCCCGTCTGATATTTAAATGTCACATCATCAAAAACAATTTCTCCCCGTTTTACCTTAAGAGCTTTCGCTCCCGGTCGATCAACAATCCCATGCGGCAAGGCCATGAGCTCAACCATCTCCTGCGCTTCAGCAAACGCTTCATACAACGAACGTAACACTTTTCCAAAGTCAAACAACTTCCCAAACAAGAGCACCAGATACGACTGGAACAAGACCACATCCCCAACCGACAATACCCCTTGCGACCAAAGTCGTACCGCCGTGTACATAACCACGACCTCTACCCCAAACATGAGAAAGTTTTGTATGAGCGTATTCGACTCTCCCACATACCAACTTTTGTTATGCAACACACGACGCTCATTAGACAGCCGGTCAAAAATCTTCATTTCACGTGCAAGACCCGTAAAAAGTTTGATATTTACTACATTGGTCAGAGCATCCGCCACTGCCCCTGTCACTTCCGAATCCTTCGCCGCGCGTTCGACACGTAGCCGATGCCGAATCCGAACAGAAAATAAATTTAAGCTAACAAACAAGACAATCCAAACAGATAAAGCAATGGCCACCTGCCAACTACGTTGACTGACAAAATAGAGGACCCAAACCGTCGACGTGACGAGTGGCAAAAGCCGCCACAGCACCGCATCCATAATATCCGCGTATCCTCGCGATAACCGACCAACACGACGCACCAAGGAACCGGCAAATGAATCCGCAAAGAACTGAAAAGAATGACCCAGCAAATAATGGAAAGCCGTGCGCTCCAAATCCTTCATGACTCGCGGCACAATCCAACCCGTCACATAGCCAGACACACGCCACAAAAGCCAACAAGCTAAGTGCACCCCAACCACAATGGCTACGACATGCAAAGCCGCCTGATGGTCACGCGTAGGAGCGGACAAAAGATCAATAAATTGGCCCTAGACCAGCATCTCCTCTGCTAGAATAGAGATCATGCCCATAAAATAT
>CAYTIN010000040.1:0-5860 GCA_964438015.1 uncultured Gammaproteobacteria bacterium | reverse complement strand
TTTAAGAATTCTACAAACGACCGTTCAAAGGTTTCCTTGGGGATAGAGCGGGAGATTAGGCACTTAAGTCTGCCGTGGTGATGGTAGTAAGGATACTTAACTCCTCGTCGACCAGTAGAGTAACTGCCCGTGATTGGCTCGCGACATTCACTGCATTTCACGAAAGACCGTAGAGGGAAAAGAGGATTATTCGCTGAGCGTGGCGTGATAGGGGCTGACACGCCGTCCACGATGCCTTGGCAGTTGTTAAAGAGGCTTTCGGATATGATTGGCTCAAACTTCCCTTGCACTACTTCGCCAAATGCCTCAATACGACCGCAGTAGATGGGGTTATGAATGATCTTTTCAACAAGCTGAAACGAGGGTGATTTGCCATTTTTCGTTACCAAGCCTCTAGCCGTGAGGAGCTCGGCAATGGCTCGATACGTGTATATACCTTTGGAATATTCTTCAAAGGCAAGACGAATGAGCGGCGCGGTGGCAGGGTCAGGGGCGATGTTCGTTCCTTTACCGTTTGTAGGCTTGTGGTAGCCGATAGGAGATGGCCAAACCCAGATACCTTCGCGCATGCGAGCCTGCATCCCACTCTTACAGCGTTCGCGACGGTTGTTATTATCGAATTCCGCAAAAACAGACAACATTCCTTCCATAGCTCTACCCATTGAACTCTCATCAAAGGTTTCTGTTGCAGACCGAAGCTCGGTACCCGCTCGCCTAAGTAGATTCCGAACAGCAACATGGTCATCTTGATTGCGAGCAAAACGGTCGATCTTATAGACAATGAACTGGTGAACACGGCCTTTGTTCTTCGTACAGAACGCAATCGCCTTTGTAAATTCTGTTCGGTCAACCGTCTTAGCTGATTCACCCATCTCTACAAATACCTTGAGAACTTTTAGTCCGTTGCGTGCGGCATATTCCTGACAGAGCCGTTCCTGATTTTCCAAGCTCGTACCCTCGACCTGTTCCTTCGAGGATACACGGCAATAGATAAGACAGGTATTTGGTTCGGAGGCTGTTGGTGTTGGCATATTATTTGAAGATATACGATTAATCCGGGCTTGGATAGATAACCAAAGGGGAAACCGTCGAACCGGTCTGTTTGTTCAAGTAATCATCTAGTGAAATCTTGGCGAGGACGTAGACCGCCTCTCTGATTCTAAACATCTCTTCATCCGGTATGTTTGCAAGTCTCGGATCTGTACTGCGACATTCATCGAGGGTAAGCATATGCACGGTGCTATTTTTTACTGTCAGTAGCGTCAATACCGTCAGCGACACTACTTGATGGCAGTAGAGATGAAATCTCCTTAGGAGAGAGGTTTTTTGGTGGTTCCTCTTGGGTATTTGCAGATGATTCAGGCGCATAGTGTTTGGTTTTTACACGCTCAATAATCATTAAGCGTTCACGACCAGTATTTCTACGAGAGACACGAAAACCAAAGTTAATGAGATCCGGGGAGATCTCGTTGATTTTTCTCGCCAACGAGCTGGCGGATCTAGGCATTTCATTCCCCCAATCTCCTCGAAAATCCTTTAACGGCTTCAAAAGATCCCCTGCGGTGGTCTCTATACGTCCCTGATCAGGGATCATCTGTTTAAGGCATTCTATAAGAGTCAAGGCAAAAGGGCTCTGTCCAATCGCTTCTTGTGACTGACGATCAATGTTTTTCGCATAAGCCCTCATGAATGGCTCAGGATTCCCAAAAAGAGCCGTAGATACCGCGCGCCCCCAGAGATCAAAATCAGCTAGACGTGCAAGATTTTCCTCTGGTACGTTGGGTAAAGCAGCCAAAGCATGAGATGTGAGATCGAATAAGCTTCCTAGAAGTTTTGGCAGTAAACTAGCGCGCTTCTCCTGAAGTTTTGTCTCGGCCATTCTTGCGCTCTCGTCAATTCGTTCAATGCTGATTAGAATCGAACGATCAAGCAGATCAGGCTTTACTACAGGGTTATTTATACCGTTAATGATCAGGCAGCGCTGAAATTTCATCACACTCAGCTCGGTGTCCGTGAACAATCTACGGAGCGCAGAGCTGTCGCCAGTGACAACTTTCGATAGGGCATCGGAGACTTCCTCGCTAATCGAGGAAACATTATCGAACGGAACAAGCCAACTGCTATTGAAGTTCACGGCCAGATCTTTCAGATCTCCAGTAAGAGGTACGGACGTGACTTCGGACGGATCGACAAGGGTTTTTATAAGACGCATGGCCGAGGTCTTCGCTGACCCCTTTGGACCGTGAATAATGAGTACAGGATGTGAAAAACCGTAAATAAAACAGGCCGTGATAGCTGCGATGAGTAAAAGACGATCGTCTTCATCCTTTATGTTAATAAATTGAAACAAATCGTTAATATCACCCCCTTGAACTGGATGAACCTGCTCTGACATCAGTCTGCTTGTGATGAATGGAAGTCCTGGATTGCTCATGATTTGCCACCCTGTTGCGTCGATCTTCACGCATTCACATGCCTGGTTAGCGAGATCATAATAGTAAGTGCCGCCTTCCTTTGCGACTCGGAGATACGGTTCAATCAATTTACCAACATGCCTAGCATGGGCTGAGAGCTGTTCGATTGATTCATTTACCTCGCCCTCCCTAAGGGGCGATTGTGCAATTTCAAAAAATAGATCGCGGTAAAGATCCTGAAGCTCCGTTGAGTCCGAATGAAGAAGCTTGTGCGTACCGTCACGTTTAACCTGTATGTAGCCATCTTTTTTGGCGTCACGAAAGAACGCAACGCCGTACTCTTCGACAAACATCTTGTAGAAAACATCGTTTCTCCTGGGCTTGCCTGCTTTTGGCAAGGCTTCCGCATCTCCTTCGCTCGCACGATGTTTTAGGTGACCTTCTTTTACTACTTTAAAGAAAGAGCGGAGGCTTTTTTTATCCATGGGCTTTGCGAGGCTCGTGTTCCACTCCGTGAGCAAGTTCCATTTGGCCACCTTAAGCTCTTCAGTCGTCAATTCTGAAAATATTGAATTGATGCGTGAATATGGGTTTTCCGGGTCCTTATTTTGAGAAATGATGTCCAAGGGCTCTGTAAGGTAGTTGCCTTCAGACGGTGGCGTGATAGAAGTAACGAGCAGCTCCTTATAATTCACTTCATCTTCACCTTCCACGATTTTCTCTTCCTGCATCATAAAAATGCTGCGCTAAATTAATTAGTACACAGCGGTGCATTGTCTCCTAACAAAAAAAGGCCCTAGGTCTTAAAAAAATAATATCAGGTCTATAGAGTCGGAGTGCTCCGTCAGTGGTGAGACTGACTAGACCAGTACACATTTTCGACTGCGGCCTCTGCCAGATGTGCTCTTATGACGCACGGTAATAAGTTATAAAAAAATGCTCGGATGGGATCAGGGTCAGGTTTTCAAGGAAAAAATTACCGCTCTTAGGGCACGTCTTGATGATAGAGACCTCTTTTTTTGGGTGAGGTTTTCCATCAAGGCGCTTCCGAAAAGCGGTACGCGCCAGATGTGCCCGTCTCGAAGGAGACAGCGTCTCCTTTAAGGTAAGGCGACACTATCACGTGGCCGTTTTATTCGTCAAGGGTTGAAAGTGCGTCATCATTTTCAAGCGGTTCGTTAATAAAATATTAGCGGGAACCTAAAGTAAAAAGTAAGAAAACTGCCTAAATCCTGTGACATTCCTTCCTAAGCCTCCTCGCCATACGTAGTACGGAAGCTGCCTTCCTAGTATAGCGGCCATTATAGACCACTCGCCTCACATTCGTCTGCTTGTCGCGTAACTTCATGTGACGCCTGAACGCACGAAATAAAGGATTCCCATGACCGTCACGGGTTGATTGGTATGCGAGGTTGAAGCAATCACGACAAGCGACCCTACCAAGACGACTAATTTGTAGCCTGCTCCTCCGCGAGGAACAGGCCGGACAAAGAAGGTATGGCCTATTTCCATACGTCACGGTAACCGTTTCAAGCTTTACGTTCTGGTGAGTTGATCCATATAAGGAAGGATAGGAAAGATCGAGCGTAACCATCCCTTCCTCTTTATGGTTGATGCGATACCAACCTTCAGGCTTGAGCGAGGTATCGTCCAACCAGAAAACGCCTTCCGTACAGCGATCACGGTGCAAAATATTACGGCCTAGCTCAGAAATAGAAAAACTGCGGAAGTCTTCCACGAGACGTTTAACGGGTCTTGCTTCGGTCTGCACAGCATTCAGCTCCATACCCCCATCGTATCACAAAACAAGCCATTTTTAAGCAAAATAGCCCTCTCTTTGCATACCTCCTACTCACGTTCCCCCGGCCATCGGATCAAACAACCCCCGCCACCCCACTTTTGCATACGCTTTCCTTTTTCATCCTCCCATCCCTTCGTGCCGCATACGTTTCTTCGGTGCTCGCCGTCTCGCTTAAGCGTGGTCGATCACGAGTTCCTTTTGTTTTTATTCATCTCATCTATGCCAACAGAAAATCAAACCCAAGAAGCTCCTTCACCTGATACAACAAGTAACTGGAAAGGGAGTATGACAACACGGCAAAAAGTAGAAGATCAGATCCGTGAACGCTTTGGCGAGGAAGCGGCTGCCACGTATAATCCTTTTTTGAACTGTTTTCCCTTTCGCCTCTGGCTCAAAAAGGGCTATTGCGTAAAAAAAGGGGAAAAAGCCCTTCAATCCATCACCTTCGTTGAGAAGAAGGACGCCCAAGGGAACGTCGTAGGGAAATATCCAAAGAAAGTGTTCCTTTTCTTTAAGTCTCAAGTCGAGCCCCTTAAAGACCCATCTCCAAACACGCTATGAATCCCA
Organism: uncultured Gammaproteobacteria bacterium; assembly: GCA_964438015.1. GTDB lineage: Bacteria > Patescibacteriota > Patescibacteriia > 2-12-FULL-60-25 > 2-12-FULL-60-25 > JAGOUY01. The sequence continues at coordinate 1,078 of CAYTIN010000040.1, read as the reverse complement.
ATGAGCATAGTCCTGTCCTGCAACTAGACATGGAGGATTATCAAGACCGAGAAAGGCTACGCGCACAACGCACCTGCCAACACCGTTTCTATCGTACTCACCTCTGCGACTTCGACAATGACAAGCTGATCGACGTGGCGGAGTGTACTCGCTGCGGTCTCCAATCTTAACCAATAATATAATATGAATCCATCATCCGTAGCTCTCACTACACCCATTCACGAACTTCATACAGCATCTCCCCAGAACCAAGGCTCACTCGTCGCTCCCGTGACATCCGTTGATAGCATCGTTAAGGCGTGGGACTCGTTTAAGGAGTTGAAGTTCAGGTTGCTTAACGAGACCGATTTCGCCACGATCAGAGGCGAAAGATACGCAAAGAAGTCTACGTTCAGAAAGTTGGCGTTAGCCTTTGGTATTAGCGTGGAAATAGTCCGTGAAGACCACATCACGTTCAAAGACTCAACGGCTTTCCTTCTCACGGCTCGCGCTTCTAGTCCCAATGGTCGTTTCATGACAGCCGTGGGTAGCTGCCACACCGATGAGAAGAAGTTCTCTAAGGCGTCAGACGCGAGGGCTGTTGCTCAGACGAGAGCGACAAACCGCTGTATCGCAGACCTTGTAGGCTGGTCAGCGCCGTCCGCAGAAGAAATTATCGGCGAAGAGGTTGAACCGCCTCACCGTGAATTGCCTCAGGGACAGCAACACGAAGAAGAATCACGCGAACACAAGAATGCCATGACAGAGCGACAACGTGCTCTTCTCGTCTCCCTCATCGCCCAAAAGGTCGTTGATCCTGAAGAGCGCGAGGTCGCCCTTAGCGTCATAGATTCCTACTCAAAAGAAGATGCCTCTCAAGTCATCTCTAGCTACCTCGAACCTCAGTCAGCTTAAACAACTCAACCATGAATAAAAGGCGGCGCAACGGGAAACCTTGCACCGCCTTTTCATTCGTATCCAATGCCTATGTTCTTTTTACTCATCCTCGCCATTGTTTCTATTTGGGTCGTCTATGCGGCCGTGAACGGCGGTCAGCAAACGCCAAAGCGTTCACAAAGGACTGTACCAAGAAATGCCA
>CAYTIN010000039.1:0-6102 GCA_964438015.1 uncultured Gammaproteobacteria bacterium | reverse complement strand
TATGTATTCGAGGATGATTTGGCTTGGGGGTGGTGCATTGATGTTAGAACTGGGGTATCCCCTCTTTTCTCTTCACGAAATGATTGTTGTTTGCTAGGATCGTGACGTTTACGAGTGATAGGGCGTGATAGCCAAGTGGTAAGGCAGAGGTCTGCAAAACCTTTATTCGTGGGTTCGATTCCCACTCACGCCTCCAAGAGAAACTGCGGCATGAAACCGCGGTTTTTTTGTTGGATTATAAGATCCCCAACACTTCCTTTTCGTCGCTAAAACCACTGCGTTGGACGAAGAAGCCTTCGATAACCCGAGCTAGGGCTTGCTCAGCTTCTTCTAGGCGTTGGCCGCGTAATTTGCGGGCGATGAAGGGGTGGAGGCCGTCGGCTGCTCCGTCTCGGACGCGGACGCCGGCGCGGGCTTGGGTTAAAAAAGTGGAGAGGATTTGTTTGTGGAGATCTGGTTCTTCGATGACTGGTAGCCATCTTTTGTCCCCTTTTATATAGGCTTCAGCGAAGGCGAAAATGCTTTCCTCATTCCCCTCGCCTGTCATGATTTCTGCGCCAGGATTAGCTGCTTGTTTCATGAGTTCAAAAAAACAGCGCCAGCTATCCCCATTTGTGATGCCGGCGATACGGCGAATGATGGTTTCATCTTGAATGTTCATGATTCTTGCTTCTTCTAAGGCCCAGTCGATAAAGGCTTTGCCTTCTAAGGGAGGAAAATCGTAGCGGACAATTTTTATATCTGTGCCGAGTTCTTTGAGAATGGTTGCGGTTGGTGGTTCATCTTCCAAAGTTAATAAGATGAATCCTTCCTGGTCGCCGCTTAGCGTCTTTTTTAAGGTGGCACGTTGAGGTTTTGAAGAGTCGGTGAGGATGTTTGAGGTGCGAACGAAGCGGCGAGGGGTAAATAAGCTCATGGCACCGGCGCGTGCGGCGACGTTTGTGACCGCTTCTTTTCCCGGCGCAAGATGTTCAACAGATAGGCCGGTGGTATCATATTTTTGTTTGAAGGCCGATTCTAGTTCTTTGGCTTTTTTGAGCGCGCGGAAGGTGTCGGGGCCGTTACAGATGATGAGCATATATTTATTCCATCTCTTCCCAATTCTTTCCTACTTTTGTTTCTACAACAATAGGAACACCGACTTTTTCGACAGATTCCATGGTTTCTTTAACAAACTTGGCAACTTGTTTGGCATCTTTTTCTGGAGCTTCTAGGACGACTTCGTCGTGTACTTGTAGGAGCATGCGCGCTTCGGGACAGATAGCCGAGAGTTTTTTATCTATTTCTATCATGGCGAGCTTTATCAGGTCGGCGGCGGTACCCTGAAGAGGCATGTTGACGGCCATGCGTTCGGCTTGGGCGCGTAAGACGGGGATGGATGATAGGATTTCGGGGATAGGGCGTTTGCGGCCGAAGAGGGTTTCGACATAGCCTAGTTTTCGAGCTAGTGCTTTTGTCTCTTCGATATAAGAACGGAAATGGGCGTAGACTTGAAAATATTTTTCGATAAAGGTTTTGGCATCAGCATAGGAAAGACCGGCAACGCTTGCTAATCCATGCGGTCCTTGCCCATAGAGAATGCCGAAGTTGATGGTTTTTGCGGTACGACGCTGATCACTTGTGACTTCGTTTAATGGAATGCTCCAGATTTTGGCGGCGGTGGCTCGATGAATATCCTCCCCATGAAGGAACGCCTCCGTCATCGCTGGATCTTTAGAGAGGGCTGCCGCTAGACGTAGTTCAATTTGAGAATAGTCGCAAGATATTAGTGCGGTTCCTTTAGGCGCGACGAACGCGCGGCGAATTCTGCGGCCGGCTTCGGTGCGAATGGGGATGTTTTGGAGGTTTGGATCGGTGGAAGAGAGGCGGCCGGTGGCAGCGACGGCTTGGTTGTAGGTGGTGTGTACGCGGCTGTCTTTATCGGCGAGGAGCGGTAGGACTTCTACGTAGGTAGATAATAATTTTGAGACTTCGCGATAGTCTTCGATCTTTTCTATAATCGGGTGTTGGCCGCGTAATTTTTCGAGTTCGGGGGCGGCGGTTGAGAAACCAGTTTTGCCTTTTTTTATGCCTTTGGTGGGAAGCTTCAAGTCTGTGAATAGGATTTCCGCAAGCTGTGTTGGTGAGCCAGGATTGAAGGCTCTTCCGGCTAGTGCGACCATCTCTTTCTCTAAACGAGTACGCTCCGTGGTAAATTCTTGTGAGAGTTTATTGAGAAAAGGCTTGTCAATCATTATGCCAGCCGTTTCCATACGTTTTAAGACCGGAACAAGAGGAAGTTCGAAGCGGTCTAAGACATCTGTTAGTTGTTGTTCTGTTAATGCCATGCGAACAGGCGTTAGTATTGCTAAAGCCGTCTCTGCTTGTTTGAGGGGGGCGCTATCAATAGCAAGCGGGAGGCCCAAGAATCGTTCGACGATGCTGGGTAAATCGTGGTTGCGCTCCCCTGCTCCCAATAGATATGCAGCTAACATGATGTCGAAGTTCCAACGTGAACACTCTAAACCCAGAAGCGCTAAGCCGTGCATCTGGAGCTTGGCATCGTGCGCTACAAATTTAATTTCTTGATGATCGAATACGCTTTGGCAAGCATCCCCGACCTTTTTATCTGCTCGAATGACGGAGGTGGGTAGTTCGACAAGGGAGGCGTCCGTGTCGTTGAAGGCAGGTATGCCAAAGATGATGCTTTCGATAGCTTCACCGAATAATGAGCCTTGGACGCCGCGTGCGACGTGTATGAAAAGCTCTTTTTTTGTTTGTAGATCTTTGAGCGCTTGGAGTGCTTCTTTTGGGTTTTCGAGACGTTTGATTTCGCAGCCTTTTTGTTGGCGTGTAGGTGCGTCGGAAGGGGCTACTCGTTTCCGGTCGAGGTCCCTCGGCTCCACTCCGTTACGCTCGGGATGACGGACGGGTGCGGCGTTCCCTTCTTTTACTTTCCCGATAAGCGTTTTAAATCCCATGGAACGCAAAAAGGTACGTAAGGCTTCTTGGTCGCGCTCCAGGAGATGCGGCTCCCAGACGATGGGTGCGTCGAGGACGATCGTGACGAGTTTTTTGAGGGCGGGAATTTCGTGTTCGGCATTGAGGAGTTTTTCGCGGGTGGATTTTGAGAGATCAGAAGTTGGATCGTGGGCAGCCTGGAAGACGCCTTCGAGGGTGTCAAAGCGTTGCAATAAATCCGTGGCGCCTTTTTCGCCGATGCCTTTGATTCCTGGGATGTTATCGGACGGGTCGCCGCGCATGACTTTGTATTCTAAAAATTGTGCTGGGGTTAAGCCGTATTGGCGTTTTACTTCGGCTTCGTCGTAGATAACTGTATCGGATACTCCTTTTTTAAATGACATGACGCAGATGCCGGGTCGGACGAGTTGGAGGGCGTCACGATCTCCGGTCACGATCACGACTTCCCAGCCTTGGGCTTCGGCGCGCGTGGCGATGGTTCCGAGGAGATCGTCTGCCTCGTATCCGTCTAACTCCAACGAATCAATGCCGAGGGTTGCGAGTCCTTGTTGGATCAAGGGAATTTGGGCGTAGAGTTCATCCGGCTGCTCTTCGCGATGGGCTTTGTATTGGTTGTAGGCTTCGTGACGAAAGGTGGCGACCTCGGTATCCCAACAAGCGACCATGGCTTCCGGCAATTCGTTGTCTAATAATTTCATGACAATCATCATGACGCCGTAGACGGCGTTTACGACTTGTCCGTCGGGATTGGTGAGAGGTGGGAGGGCGTGCCAAGCGCGGTGCAAGAGCGCGTTTGCGTCCAAGATAAACAGCCGACGTGAGGGGGAAGCCATATGCGGACAGTATGAAAGACAAACGGAAAAACAACAAACGTTTTCGTGAGACGATGCCCAACGCCCTCCCGATGGAGGTGCTCCGGACCATTCCGCCGCGAGAACTGATCCACGTCAGTAACACATCTCTGGCGGTGATGAACAATGTCGTCTGTGGTGACGAGCCCCGTTCCGAGCCGAGCGTGGATCCGGTTTGGGCTCGCGATCGTTTCGCCCAGCTCCGCCGAACCCAGGCGACGACGACCTCGCGTCCTTCCCAACCTACGCGCCGTCGGCCTCACTGAATCTCCGCACCCGCGGACACGCATCACCTCCAGTATGATGCGCTCGTCCCGGGTGCATCATCATTTCTAATAAGAATATTATATTATTTTCTCTCGACGAACAGTATATTTGGCACTCCTCCGATCGTTTCTTTTACTATATCCCCTGTTCCCCCTGCTACGACTATCCCTGTCGAAGGCCCACCATCCAGGTTCGCAACCATCTTCCATTTAATATCCAGCTCCATCAAGCGTTTCATAAGTTCAAATAAACTTGCTTCTCTATTTGGTAATACACCAAGCCAGACTCTGCCGGTTTGATCGAGTCCTATCCAAGATCTCCTGGCTTCTTTTCCTGTGTCTCGAGTTAGTAGCTCTTTTCCATCTTTGATAAGGATCGGATATGTTTGTGCTCCTTCTTTGATATTTGCCGCATCAATATGGTTTTTGCTTGTATCGGAAATAGTCAGCGTATTTTCCTTGATGAAAACCAGGGCTGACTTGTCTGCATCAAACTGTCGTTGTGTTTGTTTTGTCCCTTCTCCAACGAATACTCCTGATGGTGTTAGGTCTTCCATGAAGTAGACACCGTTGATGATGGCTATCGCTTCCGGAAACGCGTTTTTCCATTCGCGTATCATGAGACGTGTGCTCGTGCTGGCAAAATGAAACGCGTATTTCTCCTGGTCAAACCCGAACATGAGGAGGGTTCCAGGCGTGCTTGTCGACATGTTTGTGCTCACGACTTCAATTCCGGGAGCAAATTGTTTGCGAGTGACCTCTAGTGAGCGAAGCTGGCTGACAGGATCCGGAGACAGCGCGGGTGGATTTTTTATGAGAGTTTCGCAGCCTACGCCAAAACAAAGGGTTGCACCTAATAGAGCTAAACCTATTCCTCGAAAAGAAAAACGAGACACGTCTACAGTTTAGGAAAGATTAGCTGCGAGCACAATCATATTCAAAAACTCCCATGTGGGAGCTTTTGGAGCAGTACTTTATTTGGCGTTGAGTTTGTTGAGGCTGCGATGCATGGCGGAGGTTTTGCGGGAAGCTTTGTTGGCGTGAAAGATGTTGTTCTTGGTGGCCTTAGCGACGATTTGCTGTAGTTTGCTGCTCAAAGCAACCGCTTCGGTCTTTTTGCCTTCTTTCACCAATTCATTCATTTGCTTAGTGAGAGCTTTGACGTGGGTCTTTAAAAGACTGTTGCGCTGGGCGCGGCGCTTATTTTTGCGCAAATCTTTTTCGGCGGCGTGCTTATTTGGCATAGGATGGGATGAGAATAAAGGTTTTTTTAGGGGGTGTCAATGCGGCTCAGGCCCTAGGCTTGTTTTTGTTGCCTTCGCGACTTGCGCCTATGGTCAGTTTGGAGGTTGCTTCGGACATGCTCAGCAACAAAAACAAGCCTAGGGCCTGAGCCGGGTGTGACGGAGGAAGGGATGTGGGTGGGGACGTTGACGGGCGAGAGGTGCTCCCCTATACTCGTTTTTGTAGGAAAGGCGGGTACTTTTATATTTTGCGACTCTTGTTCCCATAGTTCAATGGATAGAACGAGGGACTCCTAAGCCCTAAATAGTGGTTCGATTCCACTTGGGAACGCCAGGTGGAATAATGACCTCGGTTATTGTTTCACGTGAAACGCTTATATATTTTGCGACTCTTGTTGCTATAATATGTAAGTATACTAATATATGTTTCACGTGAAACAATACGCTATTTTGAAAAAGCATAGAGTATATAGTATTGAGTATCGAGAATAGGTAGAATTAAAATCATCAACTTAAGCTAATGTTTCACGTGAAACATTAGCTTAAGTCCCCCAGATTACTAGGTGATGAGAATTGAGTATCGTTTCACGTGAAACAATACGCTATCTCTCTAATGAGTACTAAGATGATCAAATGTTTCACGTGAAACATTTTCGAAAATATTTTTGCGACACCGTTATGCTAATGTTTCACGTGAAACATTAGCATAACTTCAAAACAATTTATGGGCCGATAGCTCAGTTGGTAGAGCGCTGCATTCGCATTGCAGAGGTCAGGAGT
>CAYTIN010000038.1:0-6385 GCA_964438015.1 uncultured Gammaproteobacteria bacterium | reverse complement strand
GTCATGGCAGAGGCCTGTGGACAAGGAGTGGTGCATTGAGGGGTTGAAATTACCACCCACCTTCTTATTCTGTGCGTTTTTTTATTTCCTGTCTTCTCCCAAACACAAAACCTCCCTGTAAGGAGAGGTTTTGTGTTTGGTTTGCCTTATTAGGCAGCGGCGGCCTGCATAGGCGCGCGGCGGACGTTGACGGCACGAGGACCTTTTGGAGAGTCTTCGATGTCGAACGTGACGGCTTCACCTTCACGAAGGTCTTCGAAGATCACTTCGATTAAGGCATCGCTGTGAAAGAAGACATCTTTTGCGCCTCCTTCAGGGGTAATGAATCCAAAGCCACGGTCGGTCAATTTTTTGATAATACCGTTCATCATAGTTTTTTGTTTTAAAGAGTAAACATGGTTAATTAGCTAAAATACACGAAGATCGACGATTCTTCAGATATTCTATTGATAATATAATACCAAAAAATACCCCGATTGTCAATACACCTTTTCTTCCATCGTTCTTTTTTGTTGAATAATTGTATTGGAACGATATAGTTCGATATTCTTGTATTTCGCTATTTGCGTGAACTCACTCGTATTAAAATTCTTGTCATCCCGTTTTTCGTGTGGAAGTTGCGTATTCCAAATCACGATACCTTGTGAGTCGTTTTTAAGGTCATCGATACTTTCTGTACGTTTTGTTCCGTAGCCTATTCCCGGCCATGGGCGACTGTCGTAGTAGGGCCAACTGACATTATAGAGCGTGAGCCTGTCTGCACCGACGTAATACTTCGCCAACATGTAATCAAAGGTGTTGAGACTGTAGAAGTGAGAACCTGGGTACTCAGATAGATAAGAAGAAAGAGCGTTGTACCCTTCCGAGTTTTGGAGAGGTTGGATTAGCAGCAGGGTGATTACATACAGAGAACTCGCGACAAGCGCGGATCGATAGGGAAGCGTGCTTAACCAGTAACCAAGCAATACAAAGAGAGCATAGGCGGCCGGAAAGACATAGCGACTAATGAAATAGTATTTGTCGAAAAAAGAGAGAGCGTAAGAGAGGAGAAGGGGGCCCATGAAGAAGCTAAGAAGCATTAGGGTCTTGCGAGACGAACGATGAAGCAGACGTGTACCTATTAGCGTGAGTGCGATAATGATTAAGATACTTAGGGTAGCCGTGGATATTCCTGCCAAGACGTTTGGATTCATGGACCACGGAGATAGCTCTCCTTTGGGTGTGCCGATTAGAAATATTTGAATATTCGTGAGGAGATCAACAACCTTCGCAGGGGTTTTTAAGCTAGAGATGTTTTTGCTCGCGGAGAGCTGCTTGAAGAAGGTCGGAAGCCAAGGGAGAAATAGAAGACAGGCCACTATCCCTCCTACGAGCATATTTTTAGTAGAAATGAGGAATTTTAATGCCCCCATTCGTTCGCGAAGCGTGCCCGTCCAGATGCGCTCCAGATCAATCCGAGCCACGATCCACGCCACTAAAAAACACGGTGCAAAGAGGAAGGCCATATAATGCGTTAGACACGCCAAAGAAAAGCTCGCTCCCCAAACGAGGTGCCAACCACAGACTTGTTTCGCCTGTATGGTTCGTATAAAGGCATATCCAGCCACGAGTACTAGCAGACCATAAAGCGCATACATGCGAACCTCTTGTGAATACTGGATGGCAAATGGAGAAAGAGCGGCAAAGAGAGCCGCATATTGTCCTGCCCGTTTATGAAACACTTCTTTTCCAATGAGATAGACAAACCAGACACTTAGCAAGCCACATACAACTGAAAACGACCGTAGACTAACGACACCCATTCCACCTACTTGGGCATAGAGCTTCAGCAAAAGGTAATGCAGGGGTGGATGGACATCATAGGCAATCTCTTTAAGCATGGTCGTCCAATCGTTACGGATCAGGTTAGCCGTGAAGGCTTCGTCGTACCAAAGATCGCGCACCCCCAGATGAAATATACGAAGCAGGGCAGCCAGCATCAGAATTCCGCCCATGATAAAGATCTCGCTGCGTTGCTTCCAGGACATATCTCTTTACCCTAGAAGGTTTTTTCGTTTCCTACAAGCCTATCCTGAATATCTTTCTCTTGATACACTAATCGTGATATGAAGCGTTTTCTTTCATTGATCTTTTTGTGTGGGGCGTTGATAAGCTCAGTCAGCTTAGCCCCTTCTCGGTTGCAAGCCTCCTTTAACGCACCCGATGCGACCTTTTCTCGCATGTCCGTGGATAAGACATCCGTAAAAGCCGATGGCATTGATAGTGCGCGTATTGCTCTCACGTTGAGAGACGCCAATTTACTTCCTCTCGATGGAGTAGATGTCACTATTACCTCCTCGCGAGGATCCTTGGATGAAATTGTCGCTGAACAAGGGACTACTAATAGCATTGGCCAGGCTCGCTTCTTAGTTCGCTCTTTAAAAGATGGACCTGCACAATTTACGGCACGGGTTGGTGATTATATCCTTACAAAAAATGTGGTAGTTACATTTCGAGATGGACTTGGCATTCGCCTTCAAGTAGGTGATATGATTAAAATTCCGGATGATGGAGATGCAAAAACCCTTAATGATACGGCCGTGTATTATTATGCTCTCAACGGAAAACGCTATGTGTTCCCTAACGAGAAAACGTTTTTTACGTGGTATCCTGACTTCTTACGCGTGCGCATAATCCCCATCGATCAAATGTCTTTGATTCCGATTGGTGGGAATATTACCTATCGGCCCGGCTCAAAAATGGTGAAATTCCAGACAGATACAAAAACGTATGTGGTTACTAAAGGAGGGAACTTGCGCTGGGTACGCACCGAAGAAGTGGCACGCGGACTGTATGGAAATAATTGGAACCAATTTGTCGATGATATCTCTGAAGGATTTTACGTAAACTATAAATTTGGAAATCCGTTGGATAACGCCCTTGATGCGCCACTCGACTTGATTCGTACCTCTGTTCAGTCGATTGATCAAGATCGTGGCTTGGTGGATACGAAGTTTCCTACCTAATCCTCTTAACCCAAGCATCCCAAGATAACCTCGGCTAGCTTGATGGGATCGTGGCGAAGCAAACTTCGCTTGAGTTGATCGCCGGGTTTTGGTTCTTGGATATCGTTGGATAAAAGTGGAGCGCGGATGATGCGCGGGGAATCGAGCTCTAGATTATCGAGTACGGCGCTTTCAGCCGCTTTTTCGTAGCGCGCGAGAATTGAGGCGGGAGGTTGTTCGGTGTTGACGAGGACCTTGTCGAGCGAGCCTGGTTTTAGGGCGCGTGCAATGACGTCGACATACATACTGGCCGAGTAGCCATCGGTTTCGCCATGCTTGGTGACTAAATTCAGTACATACAAGCGTTTGCCGTTAGAACGTGCTAGTGCCTCACGAATGCCGTCGACTAATAAAATAGGCATGAGACTTGTGTACAGATCGCCAGGACCAATGACAATGGCGTCGGCAGATTCAATAGCCTCAATCGCGTCAGGATTCGCGTTTACCGCTGGCGATAAGAAGCAACGTGCAATGGGAGCACGGTCACCTTCTAATTGATCAATCGCATGTTCTCCTTCTACCACTTCCCCATCTTCTAATTCTGCAAACAGATGGGTGGCTTTAGCCGCCACTGGGATGACACGGCCTTTTACATTTAAAATACGATGCGCTTCGCGGACAGCAGATAACGAATCACCCGTGACTTTTTCCAGGGCGGATAAAAATAGGTTGCCAAAATTATGACCATTCAAAGAGCCTTCGGAAAAACGATAATTAAACAAACTGCGTAAAAGATCATCCCCGGCAGACAAAGCGACCAGACACTGACGGGTGTCACCCGGCGGAAGAACACCAAGTTCATCGCGCAAAATACCGGTTGATCCGCCATTATCAGCTATCGAAACAATCGCCGACAGGTCGACCGGATAATGCTTAAGACCGGTAAGGACAGTGAACGTCCCCGTTCCCCCACCCATAACCACGATTTTCTTGCGCTTCATATGCGTTACAGCCTAGCGGATTCCACCGTCTTTGACGAGGGTCCGTTTTCCCTTGCTACTCTCCTACTCCTCTACTACCCTACTCCTACGTATGAATCGCCATTTTACGGTCGCCACCTTTATCGTCTGTGAGAATAAGACCTTGTTGCACTGGCACCACAAACACCAGATGTGGTTACCCGTGGGCGGACATGTGGATCCGAACGAATCAGCGTGCGAAGCCGCGGTGCGCGAGGCCAAAGAAGAGGCTGGGTTGGATATTGAACTCTATCATCCCCTTGCGGCTCTCTTAGAAGAGACAACGATTGTGAAACGTTTGGTCGCGCCCGTCCATATGCAAAATGAGATCCTCGCCGATGACCATGAACATATTGATTGTATTTTTTACGCGCGGGCTAAGACCTTTGATCTAAAGCCTTTGGCAGGAGAGGAGGGGCAGAAACTTGGGTGGTATTCCAAAGAAGAGCTTGAGACGTTGCCCTTGGCACAGGATGTGAAGGCGTATGCCTTGGAGGCGTTAGCCAAGTTGTCGGCCTAGGTCCGTGATCCTGGAGACTTGACAGATCGGTCGAATTTGCCTACATTTTCCTATTGTTCTTAGACAATTCCATACGAATTAAAGAGGGAGTGACGTTCTTATACGTTCATTCCTCCACCCGCATGGGGCGGGTGAAATTTCAGACGAGGTGAAATCATGAAAAGGCCGCTCTCTATTCCCCAGTTCGGATCGACGCTGATCCCCGGCAACCTGCACAAGCTCCTCGAAGCGATGCCCTTCGACGAGAAGGTCTGTCCCATTCTCGAGGCGCACCTGACCTCGAGCCTCGGTGAGCCGCCGTGCGTGGTGAAGCTCGACGAGGCGGGTCACTTCCCTGTTCTCGCCCTCATCTACCTGCTCTACGCCGAGCACTTCCGTCTCACCGAGCTCGACTCCGAAGAGAACTTCGTCCACGGCCGGGTACTGCCCTTCGACACCGCAGCACGTCGCCAGGTGAGGGAGTTCTTCACCCCACAGTTCCTGGGCAAGAACGACGGTAAGCACCCCCTCATCGACTGGTTCAGCCTTAATCTGGACAAGAACGCCGTGGCCCAGATCGTCAGGGTGCGCGGCGACGCCTGACCGCCGCCACTCCTTCTCCCCCCTCTTCTACGTCACTTCTTTCCCTCTTTGTTTCGTATGGTTTTCAGACTAACTATCCTTTTGCCAAGTGCTTCGTAAACCCTAACTCAACCAATCGTTCATAGGCTTGCCAGACATCTGCTGGAATTTGTTGGGGAATTTGAAAGCCTTTGGCTGGATAGAGTTTTATCCTTTGCAAATCTCCGACGATGATATTGATCATCAAGTCTTTTGAAATGGTTTCCGTTGGATAGTCTTCGTAAGAGACGAATGGTGAAGTTACTATGATCGCTGGTTCCGGCCAGAGTTTTTTGAAGGTGGCGAAGGTACGACGTTCCATGAAGGGTTTTTGGACAAGGAGCAGCGTCTGGACGGATATTCCACCTTCTTTGAGAAGTTTTTTTGTAAATAGAATATTTTCTCCAGTATTTGTCGACTTGTTTTCAATAAGGATTTGATCTTCCGGCACGCCCCTTTTTCGAGCTATGTCTACAAAAGCATCGGCCTCTGGTTTACCAAAGAGGCCTTTGGTTAATATGCCTTCGCCACCGGAAAAGATAAGGAGAGGTGCATAGCCTTGCTCAAAGAGATCGACGGCACGATCAGCAACGCGAAGGTCGTTACTACACAAGACAAAGATCGCATCCGCTTTTTTTAGGTCGTGATGTAGGAGGTGGTAGTCCCAGAGTTTTTTAGCGAGGATGTCGGTTTCGTTTTTTGGCATGGATGATAGATATGCATCGTTGCCATCTGCATACAAGGCGGGGGTCATAAGGTCTCAATGCGACTAACCTGAGAGATAGCGAGTCCAACTCATCTACAAAGTTTATTTATTAAAGAATTGCCATCATCCTTCTAAATTCCTCATCAGTAGCTTCTGGTCCCTCCAACTCTGGAAACGGGTGGGCTTGCCAATAGGAGAGTGATTTCATATTTTTGCGGGTAAGACGTTCTGCCAGTGCTCGATCGCCGTCGGCGATTTTTGAGGCAAAAAACTGAACTCCACCCTCAAAAATTTCTTCCGACTTTCTCATTTGACCGTCTTTTACATCATACACACAAACTGGTCCTTCCGATGTCTCTAAGGCGATGTCGTTGGCATGTGGGCCTGCAAATGGCATCCCGCAAGTAATACAAGTTTTCATGTTACTTATCCTAGACGCAGATTCAGGCAGGTGCAAGGATAGCTATATAACCTATTGACCAAACATCTTAGCAAGGATAGGAAACACAAAACCCCACGATTTCTCGTGAGGTTCTCTGTCCGGCAGCGGGCTACT
>CAYTIN010000037.1:0-7163 GCA_964438015.1 uncultured Gammaproteobacteria bacterium | reverse complement strand
GATATGGTGAAGGTATTGAGAACTAAATTACGCGAGATGCTAGTCTAGGGCCTAATTAATAGACACCCAAGAAGCTTAACTGGTAAAATAAAATCAGCTTTGATTATTGTGTTAGATAAGATTATGAATGAAAATCCCTTTGAGAAAAAAAGCACTCCTCCGCCCGCCCCTGAAAAGGTACCTGTGAAAACCAGGAAACTAGCCGAAGGCGTTTCTACAGGCTGGGAACAAGAACGCTGTTTTACAATAGAAGAGGTGATAGCAGCTCTTAAGGAATTCGTTGAAGATGGGGGAGAGGTCATAGTGACGGAACGGCTTCTGAGCCATGAAGGCGTCCTCATTGCCGCCTATCTGAGAGCTCCGGGAAGTGACCACGGGTATTCTTATATGCTTAAAGGGAATCATGGTCCAAGGAATGGCAGCCTGGTAACCATGATTGATCGTCTCGAATACGATGGCCCTAATTCAGAAGATATAGTAGGCGGAGACGTGTTGGCGGAATACAAGGCAGGCGTTTGGGTAAAGAAATAGAAAGAAAACAATACAAAGGAAATTAAAATCGACCTACATATTAGGTCGATTTTATAATGGCGGAGAGGGAGGGATTCGAACCCTCGGTACGGTTGCCCGTACGCCGGATTTCAAGTCCGGTACGTTAGACCACTCTGTCACCTCTCCGTGACGGCCTAGATACTATCGTTTTCGATGCTATCTGTCGAGTTGAGCCACCGCTTGCTTGAACGAGTCCGATTTGTTAGCATTCTCCCGTTCGAAAACCCTTCATCTTCATCGCGCCTTGGAGAGGTACCCAAGAGGCTGAAGGGGGGAGATTGCTAATCTCCTAGGGGTCTAAAAAGCCCGCGAGGGTTCGAATCCCTCCCTCTCCGCCACGTAGAGACAGCGCAGAAATGCGTTGTTTTTTCGTTGTAGCCCACGTGGCACGGCCTTTACACAAAGAACGTTTATCATGGTGAAAAGAGCTTTTGCTTTGATAGGCGTCAGTGAGTATTATGACCGTATGAAATTTTACTTATCCTCCTACGAACTCGGAAACGAAACCGATAAACTCAAGGCCCTCATCCCCAAGGGAAAAATCGCCTATATTCCCAATGCTCGAGACTTTACCGGTGCTGACCTGGAGAGATGCATTAAGCGTAGTGAGAAAGACATAGGTTCACTGCACGAGCTTGGCCTTGAAGTCGAGTTGGTAGATCTGCGCGAATATTTTGGGAAACGAGATGAACTGAAAGCAAAGCTTGGAGGACTTGGCGCAACTTTCGTCAGCGGTGGCAACGTATTTGTCCTTCGACAAGCTATGAAGCTGAGTGGGCTTGATCAGATCTTGAAGGAGCTACGTAACACGGATTTTCTTTACGCCGGCTATAGCGCCGCCGGCTGCGTCCTCGCACCGAATCTTAAAGCTTTCGAAATTGTTGACGCGATCGATACGCCCTACCATGAACAAAAAGAAGTGATCTTGGAAGGATTAGGATTTGTCGATTTCGCCTTTATGCCACATTGGAAATCGGATCATCCGGAGTCCGCTGATGTGGAAAAAGCGATTATTTATTGTAAAGAGAATAGTATTCCGTACCGGGCTATCAAAGATGGCGAAGTGATGGTGATTGAATAACTGAATATATAGTATGAAAATCTACATTGCGCACTCAAGTGCCTTTGACTTCCAAAAGGAGCTTTACCAACCGATTCAAAACAGTGCGTTAGCTAAAGAGGATGAGTTTATTTTTCCTCATCGGGATAGCGGCGAGCCATTTAACTCTAAAGAGCTGTTCCAAAACGGTTGCGATCTCATCATTGCCGAAGTCTCCTATCCGGCCACAGGATTGGGAATCGAGTTGGGCTGGGCGGACTTACTAAACGTGCCCATTGTCTGTATCTATAAAAAAGGCTCAAAGGCGTCAGGTTCACTGAAAGTGGTAACAGAGACATTCTTGGAGTATTCGGACACTGAAGACCTTATTCTAAAAACGAAGGAAGCAATTCAAACCGTTAAGTAGGAATACAAATAACCCTGGTTGATCGTTTTTCTATTTGAGGAGGTACATCATGCCCAGTGATAAGGTGATGCCAGGTCTTTCTGTTCGGGTGGAGCGTCGTCTGGGTTCGATGGAAGGGTGGTATATCAAAAAACGTGTTCTCGCCCGCCGGACGGGAGGAGTCCGAGGAACCGTGTGGGGGCACGTTCCGGGTCACGGCGGTGAAGTCTGGTGGGTCCAACACACGGATGGAGACATGGCTCCCTACGCCTACGACGAACTCAAGGCTGTCTAGACCATCCTTTTCTCTTTCGAGCCCTGCCTGAGCCTCTACCAAAAACATTCTCAGACATGAGAGTGTTTTTGGATATTAGGAAATAAAAGACGTTACTCCAAAATGCCCGTACCTTTTAAAAAGGTTATTGCTTTATCAGAGAGAAGGCCGGACCCGGTGTTCGAGTAGATGAGAACACCATATTTATTATCATATAAACGTGATCGACGAGGTCTAAGAACAGTACGGTCGCCAGAGGTTTGTTCTTGATCGGCATCATCCTCTACGGCATCAACAAGTCTGTCTGCCACAGAAGGGTCTACTGCCGTCCAAAAGGCTCTCACAAAGGCATTTGCTTCAGCCAGAGTATCAAACGTGGCCGGTATCTGTTTTGGAATTTCTTTTGACGAAGGTTGTTGGGGCGGTCGCTCGTTCATAAAAGGAGGAAAAAATATAAGGATTATTGGATATCTTAAAATACAAGCTTTCTTTTTTCAAGCGAAGTATATACGGACGGGGGGTTGTAGACGCTTGACACCCCCAAAGAAATAATATAAGGTGCACATATTCTATTATTATGCCTACTAAAAAATCCGCTTACAACCTGAGTAAAATCGGCCAAAATATCAAGAAACGCCGCTTGGATATGGACCTTTCCCGTGAGGAGTTAGCCGAACGCGCCGAGGTGAATTATAATACGATTATCAAGCTCGAGTCTGGCGCTAACCAAAACCCTACCATTAGCACGCTGATTGGGATTTGTGGGGTGTTTAAGATCAAGATTGAGGAGTTGTTGAAATAGCAAAAAGGACGCTTCGCGGTTCGGATGGATGAGGGATCTTTCGGCTCCGTCAGACTCCGCTCAAGATGACGAAAGAAGAAGGGTAGGTTAGAGGTAAATAACCAAAAACGAGCCAACAAGGCTCGTTTTTGGTATGCTAACCATATGACCTTCCGTGAACGCGTCCATGCCGTCGTCAAAGCCATCCCCAAAGGCTCGGTGATGAGTTATGGTGAGGTTGCCAAAGCAGCGGGGGCACCGGGCGCAGCCCGTGCGGTCGGATCGCTCATGAAGGCGAACCTGGATCCGGAGATTCCGTGCCATCGCGTCGTCACGTCGACGGGAAAGATCGGACAATATAATCGTACAGGAGGGAGCCAGGCCAAATGGAACCGTCTCACAGAAGAGGGAGTAGACATGAGTCGGCTGCGCCTTTAAAATATTCCTAAATATGTCCATCCCTTCCGTTGGCTCCAAAGCACCCACCTGGAGCATGCGTGACCAAGACGGTAAAGAGCATTCCCTAAAAGACTACTCTGGTCAGTGGGTTGTTTTATATTTCTACCCAAAAGATGATACCCCGGGATGTACGAAAGAAGCCTGTTCCTTCCGCGATAACCTCCCTAAGTTCAAAAAAGGAAAGGCGGTGGTCTTTGGTGTAAGTATCGATCCGGTAAAAAAGCACGCCAAGTTCGCCGAAAAGTTCCAGTTGCCATTTACGCTCTTGTCGGATGAAGACAAGAAAACCGTCGAAGCCTATGGGCTGTGGGCCAAAAAGAAGTTTATGGGACGAGAGTACATGGGAACGTTGCGCACCACCTTTATTATTGACCCGCAAGGAAAGGTCGCAAAGGTGTATGAGCATGTGAAGCCGGAGGGGCATGCCGAAGAAGTGCTAAAGGATTTAATAGAGTTGCAGAAATAAAGGAGTATCCCATTTGTTCTTTTTATATGGAAGGAATCTATCACATTGATAGAAAACAGCATGTGATAATAGATCAAGGATCTCAGTCATTAACGTACCAAAGGGACGAACATGAGATGGCCGATCCAGAAGCGCGAAAAAATTTCCAAGCACGGAAAGAATTGATCGTAGGATTTTCAACCCGTTCTCCTGATGCGGCTCTAGCGTGGGCCGTCTCGCGTCGCGACAATTTGCCGTACCCTGAACGAGCCATGTGGGAAGCACTTGAACTCATGATGAGTGATGAGGTCCTAAGAGACAAAATGCTCTCGCACCGATTTAAGCAAGTGGATATAGCTGTGCCGATAGAGCAAGAGGAGCAAGAGTGGCAAGACTATCGCAAACTGATTGCCCGCTACCGGGTCTTGGTGGAACTTGCGCGACAATCTACCTCGTATAAACTCAGAGCCATGGAGGTCATTCCCCATGTACGCTTACCTGATTTACGTGTGCGCCTCTCGGATTTACTGGCAAACCAGACTATTTACTTTCCAAATCGCCCATCAAGCTTTGAAGATCGCCAGGAGGCATTTAAATTGGTAAAAGAAGTTTTTTATGAAGCAGAGAAAAAGGGAATTCAGGCGGAACATGCCTTAGTGGGCGTATTACGTTACGGAGTAGAATGGGCAAAGGGTGGGGTGATAAAATCAAAAGATGCCTTGCGCCCGTCTGTCTATATCGAGCACACCATGCCAAGAGAGGATGTTCTACGTCTTGAAAGCTCAAGTCAAAAAAATGGGCGTTATAATGGATATGATTTTCTCTACTGCATTCCTGGACAACCAAGCCTTCGGTACATGCAAATGAAAACAGGGGTATTTGACTATAAGAGTCTGAGCGTTAACCTGCCTTATGAAACGCTCGTTACTGGTTACCAAGCTATTGAGCGGGCAAATTGGCTGCAAGAAGGGCAAAGGCTTGGCTCTTCGCCAGGAAAGAAAGAGTATCAGATATATGCTCATGCTATAGAGGAATGCCTCTCGTCTCTGCCCTTGGATAAAGCAACTCAAAGATGGTTAAGCGGTATTCTTATTCCTCGAAGAAGACCTGAACAAAGGCCACGAGAAGCAAAGCCATGGTCGCTAACATTCCAGGACGTGCGTTGGATGATGGATAATAACATTGCTTTCAAGCAAGCTATGACTCTGCGAGGTGCCCCGCCAACCTTAGACGTAACGAATTTTTCCCATTGGACGAACCTTATTCGTCGTTTACGACAAGAGGAGCCGGGACTCTCTTGTTGGGAAGAATGGCCAACTACTCTAAAGAAAAAGAGTCGACAGAGTCAGCAAGCAACTGTTTGACACCAAAACAACAAAAGAGTCTGCTTTAAAAGGGGAGCGTCTTCATTCTTTTAACAGACTCTTGTATGGATATCTTTCAAGTGTTAAAAGCCGAGCACGCAGAAGTAAATAAACTCTTTCAACAGGCAGAAGAGACTACCGAACGAGCCGTTAAAACCCGTGAGAGTGTCGGCGCGGATCTCTACGAAGCTTTGATGTTGCATGCCAAAGCAGAGCAGTGGAGTTTGTATAATCGTCTTTTAAACGAAGAAAAGCTACGTGTCCTACTATTGAGGCCGAAGAAGAGCACCATGCGGAGGAAGAGGAGAAGGAGCTTTTTCCTACAGCCAAGGAATATCTTTCTAAAGAGGAGGCAAATGAGTTAGCTAAGCAATTCATGGCCGAACGTGAAAAAGCGGCAAAACTTCTTTAATAAAAAATCATCCGTCGGTGCTGTCAGGCCGACGGATGATTTTTGTTTTTAGCTCTAGACTCGCCTCGTCCCTGGGATGAGAGACAAAATGAATAAGAGCACAAGAGCACCAATCACGGACATGACTAAGCGTCCGAGTAAGCCTCCTGCTGACACGTTGAGAAGGTCAAAGACCATCCCACCTAAGATGGCTCCGATAACACCCACGACGAGGTTACCAAGAAGGCCAAACCCACTTCCTTTCGTTAGTTCGCCTGCAATCCATCCGGCGACGATACCGATAATGATAAACCACAAAATGGTCATATATCGAGTCGACAGCCCTAAGAATGAAGGGTATTTCCATTCTAGGTCTCATCTACGGTATTTGTAAATAGTTGGTTATCGACTTTTTCATCATTGGCCTTGAAACCAAGGGAAAACAGGCATACATCAGAAGATGAGAGGCTTATTCATGCACGTTTTTGCCTATGTCATCTTCTTCCGCAAGCAAACGTAAAGTGCGCCCTGCTCAACATCAAAGTACACAGCCAGGGAAAGAGTCCAAGATGCAACCAGAACCAATCTATGACGATCCAGCCATCCGCGGTTCCGAAAGGTTAAAGGATAGGATCGTTTTCATCACGGGAGGGGATAGTGGGATCGGTCGTGCCGTAAGTGTTGCCTGTGCGAAAGAAGGTGCGGATGTTGTGATCGTTTATTTAAACGAACACCAAGATGCGAAAAAAACGCAGAAACTGGTTGAGAGTTATGGGCGCAAAGCTTTATGCGTTGCTGGCGATGTAGGATCAGAGTCATTCTGTAGGCGTGCCGTCGAACGTGCGGTAAAAACCTTTGGAAAAATCGATGTCCTCATCAACAACGCGGCTGAACAGCATCCCAAAGACGATATCCTAGCAATTTCTAGTCGTCAGTTGGAACAGACATTTCGGACGAATATATTTTCGGTGTTTTATTTGGTGAAAGCGGCTTTGCCTCATCTAAAATCTGGTTCATCGATTATTAACTCTGCCTCCGTGACCGCGTATCGAGGGAGTGGGCACTTGGTCGACTACGCGGCAACGAAAGGAGCGATTATCGCCTTCACAAGGTCGCTCGCCGAACAGCTCGTCGACAAAGGGATTCGCGTAAACGCCGTCGCGCCTGGCCCTATTTGGACGCCCCTCATTCCTGCTTCTTTTGACGCCGAACACGTCGCTACCTTTGGATCAGACGTTCCAATGAAGCGTTCAGGTCAACCGTGTGAAGTCGCGCCTTCCTATATTTTTCTTGCTTCGTCGGAGAATTCTTATATGACGGGACAAGTACTCCATCCCAATGGTGGGGAAAATGTGAATACGTAATACCATTGAAATAAGTGTTCTAAAATACGGCCTTTCCCTGTTAGTCGTCTTTAAAAACTGCACTTGTCGTCACTCAAAAGTGCACTCC
>CAYTIN010000036.1:0-8716 GCA_964438015.1 uncultured Gammaproteobacteria bacterium | reverse complement strand
GGCGCGGAGTCGCCCACTCGCCACAATTCAAGTTTCACGGCAAAAAAATTTACTTCATCGGTCGTATGTTCGTTCAGCCAATCAATCGCTTGTCGATGCTCTTCACGCACCTCTTTGAAGATCCAAATAATGTACCCAGCACCATGACCTGAGGCATATGTAACGAGCTTTCCGAGATGATCATGATCAGTCGTTTCAAGTTGATTTTCGATTATTGCCTTTATTCCTGATCCATTCTCTTCAGCAAGAATATCTACATTGAAATCGCCGACATCGGCTTCGGTTTGCAAGACAGAAAGGTCTAGACCCAGCTCTTCCCCAAGTGACGCAAGATTGCTCTCTTCCGCCAACCAACGGGTGAAGTCGGGCTCAATCCCCCACCCCTCCCGAAGCTCTACCCTCTCAATTTTCCCAAGACTTTGGCGCGTATACATAATTTACTCTAGTTTACATATCCGTACTCGATACAGCAACGCTCCCGAGCATCGCATCAAGATCCTCCGTGAGGACGGGCGTAAACGCCTTGAGCTTCTGCTGGAGGCACGCAAAGACGTTGACCTTGTTCTCGGAAGTTTTCGCGTCCAGCACCCCGTAGACCAAAGCCTTTGATGTTGGCCTGAATGAGATTGTAGAGTTCGGTGTCTTTGAGACCTCCCAAGTAGACAAGGCCACCATATCCTTGTATGTAAATCTGCTTGAGCGTTCGCATGAGCAGAGCCCCGAAAAATGTCCGTGCGTAACGCCTCCCCGAGCGTAAAATCCTTTTTCTTGTCTGAGTAGTGCCATAGCAGGGCCACTTGTATGATTTACTTGAACCTTGAGAAAAGTACTCCATACAAGATTTTGCCCAGAACTCAATCAATTTTTTTGAGATACTCAAGCAAGCATGATATTATCGATAAGTTACAAATTCTCTTATGGATACTTCACCATCTTTAAATGGTTCTCGCGGGTTCTTCATTGCCCTTGTCACCATTTCTCTCCTTGTTTCTTTTAGTGCCATGGCGTTCGTTATTCGAGAACAGAACCGGTCAGCAAACATGCAGCGGGAATTATTGACCACCTTAGCATCTCTACGCTCTACCCCTCCATCCTCTTCCACCGACATGAATGGACAGCCTAGCCCCGCGACCCCTCCCCCTCCCACAACACAGCCATCAAATATCGTGACTGTTAATAATTGTGCAAAAAATGGCCAGGTCACAGGAACCTATACCGGCATCTGCTTCGACTATCCAAGCGGATGGGTTCTTGCCTCCTACAATAACGAATTGATGCCACAACAAAAGGACCTCCGCATCACAAGTGAGCCTGGACGACTTTTCTCTGCCGAACGCTCAGGTGGCCCAGGTCAGCCTGGAGTAACATATTTCCAGAACGGATATCAGCTTAATATCATGGCTGTCAAAACTGGGCCGACAGAAGAACTTCTAGGCTCGAAAGTCGAAGGATACGGCTTCCTTTATCGTCCCGCACAACCATGTCAAGAAGTTGGCTGCCCCACAGAACAATATTTCTTCCGCTATGGAGATCTTGGCACGGTGTTTGAAATCGATGTGCATTACAGAGGTGTTCCCACTACCGAGGCCAGAAGATACCTCGATACAATCTTAAAAAGTTTGAGTGAAGGAGCCTAAAAAACATAAAACAACCCCTAAAACATCAACTATTGTTTTTCTGAACAGCAAAATAAGTTGACGAATGACGGGCTCAAGCAGGACAACCTCTGGAAGTTTCGAGTTAATTCCTGTATCCCCTACCAACGAAAATATCCACTTAAATAGGCGTATATTTTCGCAAAAAATGGACTAGCTATTTTCTTTACAAGTGATCTTTTCTGCTATTTACTACAGATATGGCTATACCACTGTATAAAAAAGCTTTCCCTTTGATTTCATCAGCGTTATTCTATGGCTCATTCGCATCGCTGATTTCTTGGAGGGCATCCGAAACCTCGATATCGGCCGAGCAAAGCTCATACACTTGGGCCTATAATCTCCCAAGCGTCGCTAAAGCCGGGTTTCCAATCCCAGCACTTGAGATTCCACCATCCTCAATGGGAGGTGATGTAATTCCGAGCAACATGCTTCAAGGCCTTTTTCAGAATGAGATTTTCTGGGCTATCTTTGGTATTGTTGTTGCGATTATTTTACTAAAAGTCTATCCCGACCATCTTGAAAGATGGAATCGTCGCTATGCTCTTCTTGGAGGCGTAGCTATCCTCTTGCACTTTGTTTTATTCGCTTTGTGGTTTGATTGATTCCAGTATCATAAGAATGTGTTTTCAACGCTTCTAACCGATTCACCCATCCCCCGCCAACAAAAGCATCACTCAAATAAGCGGTGATCCTTTTGCTGACCTATCCTCTGCCATTTCCGACTCGCTGGTCTTAGGTCGACCTATTCTTTGGCATCTTGATGGGAAGAAAAAAAGGTACTCTCGCTCGCCTTATAATTCTTTCTCCATTCTCATAAAACATCGCGGCGCGTGCATCGATCTTATAACCCTCCAGCCCAAGTAATAGTACTTCATTCATATTCCGTATCCACTCTTCCTTTGCTTTGGCCTTAATTTCCTCCTTCCCCATCCAATGGACCGTCGTTCCCGGTTCTGTCATTAACGTTCCACCCGTGCGTTTGCCATAGAAAATATATTTCGCCGTTGTATGATGTTCCCAGGTTAACACCTGGATCGTGAGCAAATCTCCTATTTCAACGTCATACCCCGTTTCTTCCTTCGTTTCCCGCACCGCCGTCATCATAGGGGTTTCTGCAAGCTCCGCATGCCCACCGGGCAAGTTGAATTTTTTCATCCCCTGATCATCCCTTTCCTCCAAGACAAGACATCGACCCTCCTCGACAATAAGAACACTGGCGGTCATTTTTGCGATAACATTATTCATAGGGTGAGGTAAGATACGTTCAGCGTAATTACAGTACTTTGCGCTACAGGAGCAAATACAGTATAACCATTCTCATATGATTCCTCTTACCATATCCGTTAACCTTTGGGCAGTGCTAGCATCCGCCATTGTTTCCATGATTATTGGCAGTGTTTGGTATGGAGCCTTGTTTCAAAAACGCTTCATGCAAGCAAGCGGCATGGATACATGGACCAAAGAAAAACAGGAAGCGGAAAAGAAAAAAATGGGACTGAGTTATTTTGTCCAGTTCCTGGCTAGCTTAGTCATGTTTTATGTGTTGGCGGACATGATTGCTCGCTTGAATCCCCCAACTGCCTTTCGCGGAATAATGACTGCGCTTATCGCATGGGTGGGATTTGTCGTGCCCATCAAACTTGGAGAAGCGATTTGGGGAGGGAATAAAACCCTGTTCTGGCTTGGCATTGGAAATATGCTTGTCACTCTTCTTGCGGTCGGTGCTATTCTTGGTGCGTGGCATGGATAAACCATCTGAGTTAACTAAAAGCACCCGCTACACGAAATCATTATTCTCTTTTTTCATCTATGAACCCAATTTACTCCTTTACCGTTCCTGTGTTTGAAAAATCGCTAAACGCCCTTGATGCTCTTCTGGGAAAAATCCAAACCCAAATGGCTGACAAGCAGATCGATGAAGTTATGCTCATGGAAACGAGGTTAGCTCCGGATATGTTTCCTTTCAAAAAACAAGTCCAAGTCGCTTGTGATAACGCCAAGGGAAGTGTCGCTCGACTCGCGGGCATTGAAATCCCTTCGCATCCAGACACCGAGACAACGATTGATGAACTCCGCGCTCGAATTAAAAAAGTCCTAGATTTTATTGCTACACCTTCCGAACACGACTTTGAAGCTGCATCCGAAAGACGCATCACTCTGCCTTATTTTCCGGGCAAATACATGACCGGCTTTGATTACGCTCGTGAATACGCTATCCCCAACTTCCTCTTCCATGTTGTGACCGCCTACGCCATTTTGCGTATGAAAGGATTTGAGATTGGAAAAGCGGACTATAGCGGCGGGCTGCCGTTAAAAGACCTCACAACTTAATCAGCCCTACCGGCGGCAAAAAAGCATGGTTTTCCATGTTTTTTTGTTATCCAGCCTTCTTCTTAGACATCCCTGAAACGCCGCAAAGTATAGACGTTTTACGGGAAGATGTTAGGATTATGTATCTTATGAACATCTCTCTTGTTTGCGGATACGGTATTCCTCAAGACATCCATCAAGACCAGAATTATCTGACGTATTTGCGGATTGTTTTTAATACCATCTATGCACAAGCCGCGAATGAAGAGGCGGTCATTATTCCCTGCGGAGGTCCGACCTCGTGTGTTCCTCCTTATGAGGGAACGGAAGCCCATGCGATCGGTGATTATCTCCGGAGCTTGATGCAACGAGAAGAAGTTGTCACGGCAACAAAGGACTGGAGGATTCTTGAAGAGGATCGCTCTCTGTCTACACTCGAAAATCTGGTGTTCGCTCAACAACTCATCCAAAGTCACAAGCTCCAAGGTCAAGTCGCTATCTTCTGTGAAGCGACTCGACAAGAACGTGTCCACGTCGTTGCCTCTAAGATATTTGATTCCTCTGTCGTGGTGGAAGCTATTGATTTTGATCATTCTAAGAACCGCTATCTTAATCCGGACATGTTACACAAAAAAGAGGCGGCCGAGACAGAGCAATCTTTTTGGGTACTTGAGGACCCTGAGCGGCTCAAGGCTCATCACGCGTTTTTCGAACAGAAGCTTGCTTTCTTGCGTCAGAAGCAACAGGAAGGATTATCACATGTCGACGCGGTAGCAGAGTGGTTTCGGGTTGCGCCGGCGTTATTGGCTACGACGATGCCAACCTCACCCTCTTCGAAAGAGAAATAACGGATACCACATCCTTACGCTTGTATTATCTATGCCTATTGAACTGCGCGCGAAGCTGCGTCCCCGTGATTATGGAGACGCTATTTGGTTTCTTTTTTGTGCCGGTATCTTTGGCTATCCTCTGCGCGAACAGCTTAAACAGAGCTTCCGGTCCGAACCCTTCTCCCCCATTTCAATGATTACCTCTCTATTTCAGCACCAACCGCTGGTTACGAGCCTAACCATATTAATGTTGTTATTGAGCTTCTATTCCTTCCAAGCAAAACGAGGGTATTCCTTATCTCTTGATAACGACATCCTTACCAAACGATACCGGTGGCCTTTTGGCCTATTTAATAAGCAGGTTGCGCTCAAAAATCTACCTGAACCCAGCATCGAATCTGTTTTACGCTGGACAGGAAAAAATACTCAAGAATATCTTGCTTTTGTCTTTCGTCCAAATCCACCTCCTAAGGATACAGAGGAGGTTATGTTCCGGTTTTTGCTGGCGCGGAAGATGGGAGAGATTATCTTTCCGTTGCCGGTTGGTCGTGATGAACAGAATAGCGGGACGTTTATCGCAGCTGTCAGAAAAGCCTCGAGATCTGCCCACGCTTCTAAGGGACAGTGATCCTCTGATTAACGATACGTTACACAGGTGTTACACTTTTTTTATGCCTACCACCAAGACGCGTATCAATCTCTCCGTCACTCCTGAATTGACTGATATCCTGGAGAAAATCGCTGCTCGCGACCAAGTCTCTTTATCCGCTAAGACGCTTGAGCTTGTCAGAATCGGACTTGAGTTAGAGGAAGACCTGGCGTTGTTGGAGCAAGTACATCCACGTGACAAAAGCAAAAGTCCTTTTCTTTCCCATGGGGCTGTATGGGGATAGATTTCGAGGTATTTTATCATCCTCTTGTGAAGAAGGTTGATATTCTCTCCCTTGACTCAGCCGTAAAGCAGAGAATCAAAAAAGCCATCGAACAAAAACTCATGTCCAAGCCTGAGGTATTTGGCGTACCTTTGCGGCACTCACGGCAAGGTGATCGCAAGCTCAGAGTCGGAGACTATCGCATTGTTTTTCGCATTGTTGGTAAACGAGTCAATATCCACTCGATTCAACATCGATCTATTGTGTATTAACTTTTATCACGACGGACGGATCTAACACTTTAACCTTCGACCATGAACTATCTCCCTCTCATTTCCGGCAGCCTCACCATCTCTGCCCTCCTCCATTTTGTTACCGCTCCTGAACGGTTCGCCCATGCTTCCTTGGCTGTAGGCCTTCTGTACATCTTTCTTGGCATTTTCCAACTGATTCTCGCCGTCGGCTTCTACCGCACACACAAGACATCCTGGGCGCACACCATCTACCTTTCTTCGTTTGTTTTATTTCTTCTCTTTATCCTGAATCAAGACCTGGCTGGCCAACTTGCCCTATTTGTTAAGGAACCTTACTCTATTCCCACTGTCCTTCGTAAAACCTTTGAGATTGTTGCGGGGGTGTCGGCTATTTTATTTACTCGTCAACGTAAAATCATCGTTTAACAAAGTTTAG
This sequence comes from uncultured Gammaproteobacteria bacterium, assembly GCA_964438015.1. Classification (GTDB taxonomy): domain Bacteria; phylum Patescibacteriota; class Patescibacteriia; order 2-12-FULL-60-25; family 2-12-FULL-60-25; genus JAGOUY01. The sequence goes on along the minus strand of CAYTIN010000036.1, from coordinate 2,356 downwards.
TAAAATAAGCTTGCAAACAAATCCTCCGGAATACGTAAGATAGGTTATGATTCCTTTTTCTTCCCCTCTGTCTTTTCTTATGAACAAGCTTCCTTGGCTTTCCGGAGCCTTTTTCCCAGTCCTTCTAGGGATGATTACGACTTGGTTTTCGTTCTCTCCTCAGGTCTCACAGGGAGCAACGGCGGTTGCAGCCGGCGATCTTATCAAGGGATCGACCGTCAGCGTCTATTACTACGCCCCCGACGGAAAACGCTACGTCTTCCCCACAGCAAATACCTATTTCACTTGGTATACGGATTTTCGTTCGGTAAAAACGGTTTCAGACACACAGCTCGGTTCCATCGTGATCGGAGGAAATGCCTCCTATCGTCCGGGAGTAAAACTTATTAAAGTCATGACCGACCCAAAGGTATACGCCGTTTCCAAGGGAGGCGTTCTTCGACATATCACGAGCGAAGCCATTGCTTCTCAACTCTACGGCTCCAACTGGCGGACCCAGGTCGATGACCTTCCGGATACCTACTTTACCAACTACACCATTGGAGTACCTATTACTTCTGCGAACGACTACAATCCTACCTCGATGCGAGCCGCAAGCCCTACGATCGGAGACGACAAAGGCTTGACCGCGACCGCTTCAAGTGGGTCCGACCTTACACATCTTCCTCTCGGAGACGGAAAGATTTCCACTTCTCCTCAACGTGGATTTATCTACCTTTGCACCGGCATGCCCACCGGTAGAGGTGGTGCGCAAGCAGACGGACCATGGATTCAGGGCAGCACGTGGGATCTCACCAAAAAAGCCAAGGTGAATGGGTCCGTGTCCTGGCCAAATGCCTTCTTTTCTGTCGTGGTCAACACCCTTCGACGCCAACTCTCTGGCAACGCCCTGCCTTCGCATGCAACAGGCATCTACCCTATTTCTTCGTCGGATGACGCGTATCTCTACGACCGAAATCCGAACCAGATTCGCTCCCAAACCTTAAACCTCTCTCTTCCATCTGATCCTACGGTCACCTCTTCTGCGAGCTGTTTGGGAGGTGAAGTGGGGGTCGCTCTTTCTGGCGTGGCTATCTTCAACGGGTTTGATGCTGGAAATAAAGATGCGGTTGCCCACGAAGTTCAGGATGACTGCAGCGGCCATCCTCAAGTATCGGGCGTGTATCACTATCACGGTCCAAGCTCTTGTGTAAACACCGCTTCAAAAACCGAAACGGATGGCAGCGCAAAACTGTTTGGGTATGCCTTAGATGGGTTTGGTATTTATGAAAATCAAGAGAACGGTAAACATCTTACCAATGCCGACCTAGATGAATGTCATGGGCATACCCACGAAGTTACTTGGAACGGAACAAAAAAGACGATCTATCATTACCATTTGACGAATGAGTTCCCTTACACGGTTGGATGTTTTAAAGGTACACCTGTACAGCGACAAGTGATTCCCATGCAAGGAGGCGGGATGCAAATGGGTCGACCGTTCTAGGCGGTAAAAACTTTCTTGGTTTCATCCAAAAACACGAACGCACCCTGGAGAACACCTCGACAGGACGTCGGTCGTGTTCTCGCGTGGGTGCGTGAGAGCTAAGACAAGGTACGTCTCGGCGCCAGAGGGGCGACCAAGAAAAGGTTCAGCGCTGGTGGCGTCTGTGCGACTGGTGCTGGCCACGTCGCTGGCGCGGAGCGCGCGGTCCGCGCGCTCGTCGTTCGTGTTGTCGGTGCGGCGGGCGAGCGCCGTGGCTTCCACGGTGCCGATGACGAGCCGCAGCGACCTGCTGCCTCTGGATGACAGCCGCGACCGCCAGCTGACGCTGACGAGCTGCATCGTCCTCCGCAACCTGCGCGGCGCAGAGCGGGCTACGCTCCTGCCGGAGCGGGCTACCAGGGGCGCACAGATCGATCTCAGGGGCTACCGAAGGATGTACGACCGCCGAGCCGGAAGGGCGAGCGGTGTTAGCATTACGCTGCCGTGAAGCCTGGCGTTCCACCGCTTCAGAAGAAAACCGCACCTCTTCACGCCATTTACCGACAAGAAAAGGGCTGCAGATCGCCGTCAGCACAATGGCGACGGTGAAGAAAATGGACTGTTCACCTTTGCTAACGATAACTTTTGACTTTCTCATGATGCCTCCAAAAGGAGAAAGGCTGTTGTTTTGGGATCATTCCCTCTCGGTGGACGAAGGGTTCGTACACTAAGAGGGAATGACCTTTTTTGGTATATCTGGAGGGGCATGCTTTTCCTTTTAAAGAACAAATTACAATACCAGAAAAAGCCGGTTTTGTCAACCTGGTTTTGGCAATATGTCACTCGTCATCCAAAACTGCACTCAGTCGTCACTGAAAACTGCACTTTTTC
>CAYTIN010000035.1:0-9869 GCA_964438015.1 uncultured Gammaproteobacteria bacterium | reverse complement strand
TTCATCATCTCTTACGCACATGCCATTCCTTGTTGAGATAAAAAAGAAGATCGGCGCCGTGCAAAATACTCGCAAGATCACGAAAGCGATGGAGCTTGTGGCTGCGAGTCGCATGAAGCAGTTTCAGCGCAAGGCTATTGGTGCGCGTGGTTATGCTTGGAGTTTATTGGATGCGTTGCGGCAGAACATTGCGAGCGTGGAGGAAACGATCTATGGAGAACGGCGTGAACACGGCCCGGTGTTATTTGTGCTTCTGACCTCAGATAAAGGACTGTGTGGATCATTGAATCAACAGTTGATTCGAACGCTGTGGCGCTCGGAGCGTTGGAAGTCGTTAGCGTCAGAGGATCGTCGCTTAATCACGATTGGTCGGAAGAGTTTTGAGGCGGCGACACATGCCGGTATTAAACCCATTGAGCGCTTTGAGGGATTGGTTGAGCAGATGACATCTTTTAAAGCCCTGGCCGTGATCGATGTTATCTTGGGATATTGGGAACGTGGAGAGGTACGTGAAATTGTGTTTGTATCGCCTCACTATGTGAATCCATTTACCTTTTATCCAACGATCAAGACATATCTTCCATTTACTACTCAGATGGTTCATACGCATTTGGAGTGGCAGCATCTTCCATCAGAAGGGGGAGCGCAACGCGCAAGTGTGGAAGGAGAGGTGAAGGAAGAAGGGGGAGGGAAGGCACCGATTGATTTTCATGAGCCTAGCAAGGAACGAGTGAGTGCAGCCTTGGCCACTCAGCTCATGGAGACGCTCTTTCTACAGGCCTTTTACGAGCTTAAGGCCACGGAATACTCTAGCCGTATGGTCGCGATGAAGAAGGCGACGGAAGCGGCGGATGAAATGGTTGGATCTCTTACTCTCTCGTATAACAAGGCTCGTCAGGGAGCGATTACACAGCAACTTGCTGAGCTTACGGGAGGCAGCCTCGCTGTTGAATAACTACACTTATGTCTACGTCTACGCAAAAAACTCATCCTCAGGGCCATATCGTCCGCGCCGTTGGTGTCGTGGTCGATGTCGCTTTTACGAATCACGTTCCAGAACGGTACTCAGCACTCGTTGTGCAGGGGACGAAGCCCCCGCTTATTCTTGAGACACAATCGCACATGGGTGCGGGGGTCGTGCGTGCGATCGCCATGTCTTCAACGGACGGTATTTTTTCTGGTCAGGAAGTGGAAGATACGCTTGCTCCTATTAGCGTACCCGTGGGGGAGGCGGTTTTGGGCCGCGTATTTAATGTCACGGGAGACGCCATTGATGGAAAAGGTGAGCTCAGAGGCAAAGCCATTGAACGTCGTTCAATTCATGCAGCACCACCTTCCTTTGCTGAGCAAAGCGGTAAAGCGGAAGTGTTTGAGACGGGTATCAAAGTCATCGATCTTCTCGTCCCCTTCATCAAGGGAGGAAAGATCGCTTTGTTTGGTGGAGCTGGGGTGGGTAAGACGGTTATCATGCAGGAATTGATTCATAACGTCGCCATGGCGCACGGTGGATACTCGGTGTTTGCGGGTGTGGGTGAGCGCACGCGTGAAGGGAATGATTTGATCCGTGAAATGCATGAATCCGGCGTTATCGATAAAGTGGCCATGGTCTTTGGCCAGATGAACGAGCCACCGGGAGCGCGTATGCGCGTGGCATTTTCAGGTCTTACGATGGCGGAAAAGTTTCGCGATCAAGGTAAGGATATTCTGATGTTTATCGATAATATTTTCCGCTTCACGCAGGCAGGCGCCGAGGTGTCTGCCTTGCTTGGTCGTTTGCCATCGGCGGTGGGATACCAGCCGACGCTTGCGACGGATATGGCACAATTGCAGGAGCGTATTACTTCAACCAAGAAAGGGTCGATTACCTCGGTGCAAGCCGTGTACGTGCCGGCAGACGACTTAACAGATCCGGCACCAGCGACAACGTTTGCTCACTTGGACGCAACCATTACGCTGTCTCGTAAACAAGCTTCGATGGGATTGTACCCGGCCGTTGATCCGCTCGACTCTTCTTCAACCGCCCTTAAGGAAGACATTGTTGGTGTTGAGCACTATGAGATTGCGAATAGCGTGCAACGAACACTCCAGCGTTACAAAGAGCTTCAGGATGTGATTGCGATTTTAGGTATGGATGAGTTGTCGGAAGCGGATAAGCAGGTTGTGTCACGTGCACGCAAAATTCAGCGCTTCTTGACGCAGAACTTTTTTGTGGCTGAGCAATTTACAGGAACCCCCGGACAACACGTGTCTCGTGCGGAGACGGTGCAAGGGTTTAAAGGTATTTTGGCTGGCGAATACGACCATATTCCCGAACAGCACTTCTATATGGCGGGTACGATTGATGAAGTTATTCAGCGTCATGCTAAAGCCGGTAGCTAATCTATGCATGTCGTGATCCGTACCCCGGAATCAGAGATTTTTTCCCACGATGCTCAATCGGTGAGTCTTGTGAGTGAATTGGGGGCGATGCAAATTTTTCCGGGACATGCTTCTCTACAAGGGACGATTTTGCTGTCGCCTTTAAGGATTGATATGGGGGATCGGGAGGAGGACTTTGTGGTTCAACGCGGATTTGTGATGGTTGATCAAGATAAGGACGAAGTCACATTCATGGTATACCAGTGTGAGAAGCGCGCTGAGATGAGCCTGCAAACAGCCAAGGAATACATGGAAATCCTGCTTAAAGCTCTTCAGAATCACGAAGCTCTTGGGAAGTATCAGTTACAGCATCTTGAGGATGAAAAGATTGCGACAGAACGAAGGCTACAAATTTTACAGAGTGAATAGTTGGCGATGGAAAGACATGCCCCGGGAACCCCCCGGGGTTTTGCTTGAATGTTTTTGGATCATGGATCGTGCTTTTGCGCAAGTACCCCCTCCTTGACGCTATGAACGAATATATGTCTACTGTGCCCCAAGCACTCGTCACGGGTGTTTTTTATTTCATTATTGTGTATGTTGTCTCGTCTTATCTTCTCTTGGTTGATTGCCTTACAGGCTCAAGTGACGTTGGCGGTGGGTTTTTTGTTCTGCTTGTCTATTAGTGCTTTTTATATTTATCAGAATGACCCGCGTTTCGTGGCTGAACGTTCTGAGGTGTTGGGAGCTGGTCTCGCCATGTCGTTTGGTTGTTGGTTGCTTGGTACGTGGTGGTCTCGACGAGTTCCTCAATCTTCCTCACTCGATATTCAACAAGGCGTATGGGCGGTAGCCTTTACCTGGTTTTTGGCGGTGAGCATTTCCGCCACTGTTTTTGTCTTGGCGGGATTTCCTGACCCTACTCGTGTGGCCGACTTTCCTCTTTATCGACGATTTGTAGATGGGATTTTTGAATCCGTGTCTGGTTTTACGACGGCTGGGGGCAGTATTTTGCCGAGTGTCGAAGTTTTTCCTCGAGGCGTTCTCATGTGGCGTTCACTTACGCATTGGTTTGGAGGTGTGGGCATTGCCTTTTTCGCGATCACTCTCTTACGTTCCTTCCGCTGGAGACGTGAGACCATTATTAATGCGGAAGCGGAGGGGCCTAACTATGTTCGTTTTCTCTCAGAAGATGAAGCTCGAACGGCGGGTTTTGATTTTTTGAAGATATTTGGCTTGTTAACGGTCATTTTGGCTGTCTCGCTCTTTATTTCCGGAGCGTTGTATCGAAGTACTCCTTACGTGCATTGGTACGATAACGCCTTTGATGCCATCAATCATTCCGTTTCTGTGATGGGAACGGGTGGGTTTGGTGTGTATGACGCGTCGGTGGGGTTGCAGGTTTTGGAGAATGGTCAGCTTGTAAATGGGGGGTTGCGGGATCATGTATCTGAATGGATTATCGCTCTTTTTATGTGGATCGCGGGTTCTAACTTGGGCTTGTGGTATGTACTCTTTTTTAAGGGGAGAGCGAAGCAGTTTTGGCAAAATAGAGAGTTTCGCACTTACTTTTTCTTTGTTCTTCTGGTTACAGCGGGTATTTGGATTGACCTGGTTCTATCTGGGACGTATGTGAGTTGGTATGACGCGTTGCGTGTTGCATTCTTTAACGTCAATACGATCCTGTCTACCACAGGTCTTGCGAACACCGACTTCACTGTTTGGCCGGCTGCGGCAGAAGCACTGCTTTTTTCCTGTTACTTAGTAGGTGGCATGGTTGGATCTACGGCAGGAGGATTGAAGGTCTTGCGTTTCAATCTTCTCTTTAAGTACCTTCAGATTAAACTGCAGAATTTCTTGTTTGGACGATATAAAACGCGTGCTACTTTCGATGGGACACGATACGACTCGTCGGCACTTGGGTTGGTGTCTGTGACAATTGTTCTTTATTTTGCTGCGTTTATGATTGGTGCCATGTTGATCATGATTACAAGTAAGCAAAATATCTTGCCGGATGGAACCATTAAAACGATTGATTTTATTTCGGCACTTGGAGCTTCGATCGCAAATTTAGGAAATATTGGTCCAGCTGTTGATATCGGCAACTTGAATGCGGGTCCCACAGGCAATTACTTCCCTTATTCCGTGCCTGCTAAGTTGGTTATGAGTACACTCATGATGATCGGACGTATTGGCGTTTTGACCGTTCTCATGATCTTTATCTCGCGTCGCGGTATTGAGGTAAGTCAAGAGCAAATTGTGCGGCAAAAGTTTGATAGTGACGCTACTATTCTTCGTGTGTAATGTTATGAATATTCTCTTACTTGGAACGATTGGTTCCGGAAAGTCTACGATCGGTACTCGTTTAGCTCAACTGCTTGGATATCGTTTTGTTGAGTTAGATGACATCGTGCTCGAGCACACGGGGTTCGCTTCGATCAATGAAGTCTATGAGCACAAAGCGAGCCTTTGGAAAGAGTGTGAATTAGAGATATCAAAAGATATTAGTTTGGATGATAAGCAGGTGATCGCATGCGGTGGTGGCTTTACTGACAATGCACTGAATATTCTATATTTTCAGGAACACAATCCTGTTTATTCTGTGTATCTTCATGCTTCTCCTCAAACATTGAGCCAACGTCTTCTGAGTAATATGGATCAAGAGCGCTTGGCTCACCGGGAGCTTATGGGCAAAATGAGTGAAATGTACCGTAAACGAGACGGGCTGTACCGCTTGTATGCCAATATGGTGGTTGAAACGGACAACCGTCCGGTAAAAGATGTGGTGCGAGAAATTCGGGAATCTCTGGATAATACCTTCCCGGAAACATCTGAAACGACAGAAGCAGAAATGCTTCCCGTGGTCTAAGTCAAGATGATTGCATGTCTGAATAAGATTGGATAAGGGGTTGTTTCTTCCACGCGAGCGAGCTATCCTAAAAGTATATGAAACGCATTGCCATCCTCTTCGTGGCTCTCGCCGCCATGGGCGCGGGCTGCTGGTCTTCTGAGCCTGCTTCCGTTCCTACCAATCCACCCGCGCAGCAACCCTCCATGAATCCGGGCGAAACCAATCCAGCTATGATGGGCAACCCCCAGGCTACCGCCCCCGCTCCAACGCCGGCACCCGAAAATCCGGCCATGATGCCTTCTCCAAGCCCAACCCCGGAGCCTGTCATGCCCAAACCGGAAAACCCCGCTATGAAACCGGTAGAAAAAGAAGTCTACGCTACCGTTGAAATGTCGCAAAACGGCTTTAAACCCGCTCAGCTCACCATCAAGAAAAACACGATCGTGCGCTTCAAGAATGTGGGCGATACCAACATGTGGCCCGCCTCCAATCCACACCCGACCCATACCACCTACCAAGACTTCGACGCACGTCACATGGTCAAGCCGGGCGAAACCTACGAATTCCGCTTCAAAAACGTCGGCAACTGGGGGTACCATGACCATCAGAGTCCAGGGCTCACGGGCAGGATCGTTGTCGAAGAATAACCACCGAAGAGAAAAAAGAACGGGACAAAATTCCCGTTCTTTTAAATGAGGTTCTTCTTTTTCAAGAAGATCACGGCCTCCTCCTTCGTTCTCACCTCCCCTTCGTCGCGCGCCTGCTCAACCATACGAATCAACTCTCCCATGCGAGGTCCGGGCTCAATGCCTAGAGCGAGTAAATCCTCCCCTTGCAACAGCGACTCCAAAGGCGAGCCCTCCGCTTCCAATTCTATAGCCGCTTTTACAAACATCTCCCCATCTTCATAAATAGGTTCGTCTGGCTTTGGCAGCGTTCGTCCACGATAGTCCGCTTCTGCGATAGCGAGAAGGACACGCCAAGACAGGGGCTTGATACGCATTAAAACCTTACGCACCACGTTTTTATAGTGCGCATTTGTCCATCCTTCTTTGGCTGCTTGCAAACGGATCATGCCGGGTTTTAAGTGTTCACGCGCTGCTATGATGGCGGCATGGGTTATATCGGCGCCAAAAGAGAAGCGAGCCATAAAGCTTCGTGTCGGCTCCACGCCGGCTGCCTCATGTCCAAGAGACCGAATCCGCATGACGCCTTGTTTAGGCGCAACTTCCGTCGTCGAAGGTTTGCCGTAGTCATGACATAGCGCACCTACCATCACCTGCAGCCGTTCTATAGAAGAAATAGACTCGCGACGAATGATCTGGGCGGCACGGTCCACGGCCAGGAGTGTATGAGTCCATACGTTTCCTTCTGGATGCCACTCTGGATCCTGTTCAACACCAACCGTGGCAAACAGCTCAGGAAAATAGCGCTCGATGATCCCAAGCTCGTTCATGAGATCCAGTCCAATAGATGGTTTCTCGGCTTTGAGTAAAAGTTTGCGCCATTCTTCGGTAACTCGTTCCGTTGGCAGATGATTGAGTTCTCCGCGTGCCACCATGTCTTGCAAAAGCTCTTTAGTCGCCGTTTCGACCGTAAGCTCAAACCGCGCCGCAAATTGGACCGCTCGATACACACGCAAAGGATCTTCGCCAAAATGATTTGCGTCCACAACACGCAAGATCTTCGCTTCCAAGTCTTGGACGCCGTTCCAAGGATCGATCAGTGCACCGGTCTGTGGATCAAAAGAAATCGCATTGATCGTAAAGTCACGCCGGCGAGACGCTTCTCGGGGATCTAAAGAAGGATCGCCTTCCACAGCAAAGTCTTTATGACCAACTCCCGTTTTTGACTCACGGCGGGGGAGCGCTAGGTCAATTTCATACCCCTCTCCAAGTCCAATCTTAAACACCACAAACGAGCGTCCTACGAGATTGACTTGGCCTGGGAAAAGTTCGTTTAAAAGAGCCTCAAGAGCGTTTGCTTCGATGCCATAGACCTCGATATCGGCATCGGTAGGGGAGAGACCAAGGAGAAGGTCACGAACAAAACCGCCTACAATCAAAGCTCTTATGGAGCCAGTATGCTCGATACTGGATACGCGATACACGATACTCTGTACGGCTTCAACCAACTGCGGATGTTGGCGAGAAAAAGCCTCGCGTAAGGACGTTGGAGAATGACCCATGCCAAAACCGTAGCGTGTTCTCCCAAAAAGAACAACTGATTAGAGAGTGAGAGAGTCGCCAATAGCCACCTTAAGTGCCTCAACCCCTTCTCTTGTGACTGCTGACACAAATACAGGCCGTTTATCCTTATATTTCTTCGTAAGCGTGGCTCGGGCGACACGTTTAACCCGGTCAATTTTATTGAATACATAGACGCAAGGTGCCTGCTCCAATCCGAGCTGTGCAAGCACGTCTTCCACCTCCGCAATTTTCTGCATCATATATGGATCGCTGACGTCGATGACATGGAGGAGCAAGTCCGCATCAATCGTTTCATCTAGGGTCGAGCGAAAAGCCTGGATAAGTTGAGGAGGAAGGTCTTGAATGAAGCCGATCGTGTCAGAGACAAGAACCTCCATAGGTTTTTCTCGATTCGGAATAAACACTTTCCCAACACGGGTATCCAGGGTCGCGAATAAGGCATTGGCTACATACGCCCCTTTCCTGGTTAGCGCATTTAAAAGCGAAGATTTACCGGCATTTGTATACCCAACAATCGAAACGGTCTTGAGACCGACGCGCTGACGGCGTTCACGATGCAAGCGACGCGTTTGCGCCACTTTCTCCAGCTCTTTCTTAATCTGCTCCGCCTCTTTTGAAAGATGACGCTTCATGAGCTCTGTATTCGTCTCACCTTGGCCACCACGGACACCAACGCCTCCAACCTGCTGCATCATCTCCATGCCCATCCCAAAAATACGCGGACCCATGTGGTCAATGGCTGCGAGCTTAATCTGAAGTTTTGCTTCGACAGTCTGGGCATGTTTCTGAAAAATCTTCAAAATTAAATCCACGCGGTCCCATGCCTGAAGCTTATGAGGACGTAACTTCTCATTCAGCTCGTACATCTGTCGAGGTTTTAGGAGGTTATTGACGATGATAAGGGTGGCTTTTTCTTGTCTGGCAATTTGAATGAGTTCCTCAATTTTTCCTGGTCCAATATACGTTCGATAGTTCGGCACGTCCTTTTTTTGCAAGAGTTTAACGACAACCAGCCCTCCAAATGTATCCGTAAGGGACTCAAGTTCCAAAAGACGTCGTTCCGCGATCTTGGGATCGGTTTTGGGTGGCAAGACATCAATCAATACAGCGCGAAGCTTAAGAGAAGGCATAAACTCAGTATGGCAGGGCTAGGAAAGAAGTAAAGTTCTAACGATTCAGTATATATGTTATTGTGTCAAGTAATATGTTACATGAACGTGGCCAGCGGGATATTCCTAACACGAGACCGTCTTTCATGCATCATAATGATGCAGTGGAAGGGGGTGGCAGAGAGAGAATGCTGAACGAGGGGAAAAGACCGCCAAGATACGGAGAGCCAGGTTTTAATTGGAGAAAACAAGTTGTCACGAGATTTAATGAAAAACACCTGGCTAATTATCTTGAGTACTTAAAGGTTTTGGACAAGAATCCCAGCCTTGCTTCAGGATATGATCCAGCCTGGGATATGGAAGGGGCTCAGGCAACCGACTTTACTGATAGAATCATCGATGAGAAGGAAGCGGAAGAAAAAAAACGATCATCAGCCAAAGAAGAAGAGCGGCAACGACGTGAGGAGTTCACTTACCGAGCAGCCCAACAAGAAGAAACCAGAATGATACTCCGCGACGAGAGAAGTGAGCGTCGTAGACTCCATTGGGTACACGAGAACAGGAGGGCGGCTGAGCGCGCCGAGTTGTTTGATGCTAGCTTTTGTCTATGGCTACAAAAGACAGATAAGCGACTATTACGAGAGATTCAGGCCGTGAATGAGGCGTCAAAGGATCGAAAAAAACTTCGAGAAGAGGACGATCTTGTTATAATACGACGTTCCGAGAGCGTGGTATACGATGATCACGGCAAACCGTGGCGGCTGAATATGGACGGCACATACAAAAAATATGTCGACAAGGATAGTTCATCAGCCGAGCACGACCAACTAGGTCTCCTTATTCTTCGTGATCCGCAATTTCGCGCATCATATCAAGCCTTTCTCGAAGAGCGTTACGAGATGGGCTTGGATAAGGTGGAGAGATTGGGAAGGATGGCTTTAAGACAAGAGTCTGTTCGCCAAGATGGAGATCCATTTAAAAAGAAAGGCAAAGGCGCGCCTTTAAACGAAGTGGTGGCCGCCACCGGTCGTCTAAAAGAAAAAGCGATGGATACCTTTACTGGACCTGAGTCGGCCGACCATTTGGGTCAAGAAGCATGCGCGCGGGAACGATTCATGTGGTTACAGAATAGGCTATTGTGTATGTTTAAAGCGGTTGGACTCCTACAGTACACGGAAATTCGCCCGGGTTGTTTAGCATCTTTAGATCATGGAAGGGATTTGGCCTTCATCGAAAAGAAAGAAGGTCACAGGAAGTCATCGGCGGAGGTTGCTCACGCCTTTGCGAAAGGCCCTAGACCAGCATCTCCTCTGCTAGAATAGAGATCATGCCCATAAAATA
>CAYTIN010000034.1:0-11130 GCA_964438015.1 uncultured Gammaproteobacteria bacterium | reverse complement strand
CTCTCTGGGAGAATCTTCTGCTACTTGCATCTGAACCGTTGGATGAGCGTGGTCAGGAACTGTGGCCATCAATCGTTGAACACGTATCTCCGAGGCTGGAAGCATTATTCAAAAAAATATTGCGCTGGGAAGATATTAGAGATTGCGATGCCATGGTGGATGAGGTGCTGTTAAAAAAATCATTCTCAACAAAAGAGCGAGAAGAACTGCTCGCGACTCTAGATGCGCTTAACCATTCAGGTATTGTAAGTCACAGGGCAATTAACGGAGTCGAATCCACTAATGCTCCTCTTGAAGTTGTCCTGTCAAAAGGGAAGGATGAAAAAGAACGAAAAGGAGTACTCAAAAGACGTTCTAGTGAAGCGGCTCATGCACTCATGAAGGGAAAAGATTTGCCCAGATCAGATATTGAAGACGACGAAGCATATCGTAGACGTCAAGAAGACAAGGAGGTCTATATTGTTCGTCGTCGCTTTGATAGAAAAAATAGAGCTTGGATATTAGAAAAACATCCTGAATATAATCTCGGAGCGTTTGATGCCGAGACTGCCGTCAGGTGGGATAATATGAGCGAAGGAGAGCGCCAACGACGGGAAGTGGCTCGGGAAGAGCTCGTTAATGATATAGATACGTTAAAAATACGCCTGCAAAGATTCGCTGCAGAGCATTTTCGAGCGGCGGTACGCAGACGCTTGGGAGAGCGTTTGGATGTAGACCAGGCCACAATAAACTATAACCCAAAATATTTTAATGCGCGTGAAGGGGTAGAGTGGGGGCAATCAACAATCGGTGAATGGATGAATAGCCGCATGTCGTTAGCTCTAGGTTTTCGTACCGTACCCATTGTTGTATTGCGTATGATAGGGCATCAAGATGTGGCATCTTTGCAAGAGGCTGTGACGAATACGGATGGCAGCTTGGCTAAAAACGTTACCATGTCTCAGGCAGCGGCTATGCTTCGATATTCTCCACGAAGCTGGAAGGAAATTTTATCCGGAGAAAATCCAAAAGCGGCCACAGCCGATAACAAAAAACCGTTAACAGACGAAGAGTTAAAAAGCGAACCCATTCGATCCATGGTTCGCGCAGCAATCGTAAGCTATTTGGGGGGAGGATTGGATGATGCCAGTAGGAACATGGTTATACATCCGGAAACGAAGGAAGTTCTCCAAGTCGATAAAGGGTTGTCGTTCGGATTGTTAAACGGAGAGCGTTTTGCCTATCCGCGTGAAAAACAATCAACCGGGAAGGAAGCCCCCATGTATGCCGATGAGTTTATACGAAGCTCCGCATTGGAATTAGTTTTATTTCATGGGTTAAAGATGGATAAGGAAACGCATGAAATGGTAAGAGGGTTGTATGAAGCTTTGGCGCTTCCTCTGGAGATTGATTCAGTGGGAAGTTTAAAACGTAAACAAAAAACCGCTGAACAAACCATGTTTGTTGCCATGTTTAAGTCGCGGTTTGGCTCGTACGGTGAAAAAATGGTGGTATATCAATTAAATCAATTTATATCCAAGTTAAAAAACGTTGTGGATAATGGTCGTCCTGAAGGTCTTACGAAGAACCTAGATTATCTAGGTGAAATAGAACAAACGATTATTGAGAGGGCACGACAGATCCAGGCCCAGAGAGAGCAACAGACACAGGCAGCCTAATAATTTCTAAAGATCGAAGAACCCTGTTTAATTAACTCGTATGCCCGAACTCCCTGACTTCTTAAAACAAGCTCCAGCGAACGACGACGGTGGTGGCTCGAATGATGCAAAAACGTCGACGGAACAAGAACCAAAAAAAGAAGCGCGTCTGACAGAGTTATTTATGTATGTGGATTTAGGAGGGGGACAAGAAGGAGGGCCGTATCACCTCTATCTTAATGAACAACAAGAGATAGATGTTTCTGAGGCTCCCACCCATATGCGAGAGGAGTGGCTTACGCGAGGCTTGCCTGATGCATTTGGCCAAGGAATATCAATCTTGCCCAAGCATGGCGAAGTGTTTTTACGTACCCTCGCCTATTGGTCGGGAAAGCCATATTCTGCTCGAGTGACAACAGAAAAATAAGCCTCGTCATTATGTCAACGTCAACATACAAAGAAAGAGGGAATATGTTTGAAGTTGTTCCTCCGATGGGAGAAAGTCCTGTATCTCCTGAAGTGCTTGAATTGCAGGCAACCGTTCGGCATATCTACGGGCAGCTAAAACGGTATGAAACGAAAAAATCCCTTTTGCAGAAGCACGGATTTGATCATGGGTTATTGAATGAACTGAAACGTTTAGGGGATATAAACTTAGAAGAAAAAGAACATGATGAAATTGAGACTTGGAAAATGAGAGCGGAAGCGGTGATAGACGGAGTATTTCCCTTGTTGCAGGAGGCAAAAGAACTACATCAAGCATACCAAGGGCGTCTAGAAAAGCTTCGTGAATGGAACCGGCTCGCCGATGTTGAAAAATTGGATGTTGCCGTCCTAGACCTCTTACCTGAGGGCACGACGGTCGAAAAACGTCTCGAAATAGCAAAGAAGATGGAGCGATTCCGTACAGGAAGAGAAGTGGGGCGTAGATACCTTGGCATCGAAGGATCTTTAAATGCTTCTTCTTATCGAGAGTTAGAAGTGGAAGGGGGTACGAGAATAGGGGTATTTGGTAAAGAGCGTTTAAAAGAGGCAACATTCTCGGTTTCACAGGCGGGTGTGGAAGGAGACGTGACTACGGTTAATATCTTTCGGGAGAAATTCAATCCACAAACGAATGAATTTGATCTGGAAGCGTTCGATTTAGCCACGCTTATGCCCGCGGATTCGGTCAATGAATATAAGTTGTTTCTGATCGACGCTACCTCGCCTGTTTTTAGAGAAGCGGTAACGAAGTATTTGGCAGAAGGTACGGATATAGACCCTTCGGATATAGCCTACGATAATGATACCTTTAACGCGAGATTGGGAATTTTGCCTGGAGAAAGCACGGTTCGTGAATGGTTTCAGAGCAGAATGGACCTTTTAATGGGCTTTGAAGTGGTTCCGTTCACTACTATGCAGGCCGAGCCGGACGCTCATGACATTTCTTCCATTCAAGAAGATGTGCGTGCAATACATCAAACAGATCCGCCTGCTCGTCAAATGGAGTGGCACGATGCCGAGTGGTTTTTTAACAATCCGCCTGATAAGTGGATCGAATTTTCTTCTCATGCACCGTTGGAAGCAAAGGAGAAAGAGGAGCGAAACGATGAACTGGTACGTTCTTTGGTTCGTAGTGGTGTTATGGCTTATCTCATGGAAGATTTGGATGGTATTTTAAGAAATATCATGATAAATCCCGTCACGGGACGAGTGTGGAAGATTGATAATGGGCTCTCTATGGGGGTTGTAACTGGCCAAGTAATTGAATATGGGCCCATGGGGACGGAGAAAAAATATCATCAAGTAAAAGAGCTGATTGGTAGTGTATCGCTTGAGATCGTGATGAAGCATAAGCTGCGTTTAGATGATGAAGCACAAAAAAATGTACGTGATCTTTACGAGAATCTGAGTGATGAAGGGAGCAAGCAATCTCAGTATGTGCGTTCACTATTTGGTTTGGTATTCAAGCGGTATGGAGATGTGATAGCGAAGAAGCAGCTTGACAAGTTTATATCGCGCTTGCATCAGATAGCTGTGCATGGCTATCCGCCTGAACTTATCGCTGAGCACGATTATGAACCGCTCATTACGCCCATTGATGTAATAGAGAAAAACGCTGTGTAACAGTGCTCCTTGCCTCCCCCCACAAAACCCGCTAACGTGCCCTCATGCAACTACGCGGAGTCGTCGTCCACGGCAAAAAAGAAGCGCGTACCCTTGGCTATCCCACGGCAAATATTGAGTATTTTTCTTCTGAACAGCCCGAATCAGGTGTCTGGACCTGCTGGGTGACGGTCGACGAAAAGCTCTACCAAGGTCTTGCGGTCGTAGATATGTGGCAACTCGCAAATGGCTGTCCTAGTCTCGAAGTCCACATCCTAGACTTCTCGCAGGAAGTGTATGGCAAACAAGTTGAGGTGGCACTAGGTGAACGTCTACGTGCTTTAGCGAAGTTCGAAGGACTAGAAAAGTTAAAACAGCAAATCGAGGAAGATGTGAAACGAGGGAGGGAATGGTTTGCAAAGCAATAATGTATGTTTACCGGTATTGTCCAAGGCATGGCGACCGTCATCGCTATTGAAAAAAAAACAAACGCTCTTCATCTTAAGTTGGATCTCACTGGGCTTGCAAGAGATATCCAATTGGGTGCAAGTGTCTCCGTCTCGGGTGTTTGCTTAACCGTTGCCTCGATACAAGATTCTCATCTTGAGTTTGATGTAATAGGGGAGACGCTCGCCAAGACCAGCCTTGCTCTACTGCAACTCGGTGACCAAGTGAATATAGAGCGTTCCGCTCGTCTCGGAGACGAAATCGGTGGCCACCACGTCTCAGGCCACGTGAGCGGTACCGTCACAATCAAAAACATTGATACGCCACCGAATAATTGGATGGTAACCTTTGCCTGTGAAGCCATTTGGATGCCGTACATCCTTCCCAAAGGCTTCATCGCCCTCGATGGATGTAGTCTCACGATTGTTGATGTGGGAACAGATTGGTTCACGGTTCATCTTATTCCGGAAACACTAGTCAGAACCACCTTTGGAAAAAAGTCCGTAGGTGACAAGGTAAACTTCGAGATTGATGCGATAACGCGCGCCATTGTTGATACGGTACAGCGCATACTCCTTCCTCAGTCTCGCCCTTAAATATCTGTTAAATTCACAATACTCAATACTGGATACTCTATACGTTGCTTATGAACTCAAACCATTTTTCTTCTCTCAACGGTTCCGGCCTTCGTATCGCCATCGTTGCGTCTCGCTTTAATCAGGAATTGTGTGATGCGATGACAGAAGACGCGCTCGCGGCCTTGCTTCAAGCGGGCCTCTCTAAAGAAGATATCACCACTATTCGCGTTCCTGGATCTTTCGAGCTTCCCGTCGCCGCAAATCGGCTAGCTGTTAGCGGTGCCTATGATGCGATCGTATGTCTAGGAGTGCTTATCAAGGGGGAAACAAAACATGATCAATATATTGCGAGTGCGGTGGCGCAGGGGCTAATGGACATCGCTATCAAGGCTAGCATCCCCGTTGCCTTCGGCGTGTTAACTACCGAAACAAAAGCACAGGCCGAAGCCCGTGCCCTTGGATCCCGGAAAAAAGGGTGGGAAGCTGCGATGAGTGCCATTGAAACCATCCTGACTCTTAAATCTTTATCAGAGGCGACTGCGTGATGGTTCGTACGTGGTTGGTGACTTTTTGGAGCTCTTCCAAGCCGGGCAGCTGTTGAATGCGTTTAGTTACCCGTTGATGGATAAGTTCCAACCCATCCACACCGGAAAATAACGTTTGAATAACCGCATTTGTTTCATGGGCGCGCTTACTGCCCTGACCTACCGGCGTCCAAAATTTCTCGATAATAAATTTTGCCAAACGTTGACGAAAGTCGGATTGGGTTAATTTAACCCGAGCTACGCTCCAATAGAAAAAGGCGTGCATCGCCTCTTCGCGGGCAATGCCACGGAGAATATGTTCAAGAACCGGATGTTTGGCCAACGTCCAGAGCCGCTGATACCCATTCAAAACGGACAATTCATGGATTGCTCCCCAGGTCATGTGAACAGCGGTAAAGTGATGACCGAAGAGATTTGTAATCCGCGGCACAATCTGGCTTGAAATGCGATAGCTTAAAGGAATGGTCTTTTTTGCCTCCTCAAACCAATGGTCACTGGTAGGAAAATCCGCCTCCAGTAAAAAACGGTTAAATAATTCGCCGTGGGTTGTCTCTTCTGTGCTCCAGCGTTCCATGAATCGTTTGATGGCTGGATCCTTCCCCGTTGGTGTCCTCGCCAGCTCATCATTATATAAGCTGGTAAAACGTTCCACATCGCGCATGTAGACAAGGGTTGGGATAAGGGCCGGATCTAGAGGATGATCTTTAACTTTATCCCAAGGAATGGTTTTCAAAAAATCCGGCGTTAAAATCCGTTCCTGAGATTCGTACCATTGGATGGCATCGGCTTCGGTTTCAAACAGCATAGAATTAAGGTTGGTAAGGGTAGGAAGTCGCAATTTTCTGTAGGGCGGCCGCATCTCCATCCGGGGCAAAGGTTTTGTGATAGGCCGGTTGGTCAAAGCCGGATTTGGCAAGATGGCGAATCGGGCACCAATATTTTTCCGTTTCCACTAACACCGCCCGGATAAAAGCTATGGCACCATTCGCATAGGCACAGTACCAACAATTGAACTGGTCAAGCAGGGTGGTAACGTTTTTTCCACGCCGCGAGCAGTAAACATAGCGCGTTCGGTCTACAGGTACGATTCCATACAGGGGGAAGCAAACGCTTTGATAGAGGCGGGTAGAGAGATCTAGAAATCCAATGGGTACAACCATCCCATAAATAAAGGGCATGCTCAACGCCATCCGCAGGTGACCTCGTGCTCGACTGCGCTCGTGACCAATGGAGAACTGCATAGTCAAGGATACTTTACATCCGTTTGTGGCTTTCGTCAATCTAAAAGAGAGCTCGAAAAGATAGTAAGGAATCTACGCAAACAACAGCCAAAAAGGCTGTAGCTTGCGCGTCGGGTTAGGAATCTGGCCTAAAGAAGGAAGATATCTAAAGCAATGAAGGGTTAGTAGGTCTGAACACTGGCTGGAGCGTTATCATATCGTTCCGACGTCTCTAATTGTGTAATCAAGCGCTCAATTCGTTGGACAAGATCTCGGTGCATGTCTTCTAAGTTCCAAAGGGTCTCAAGGAGGTCATCCAAGCGGGCCGTAGGATAAGGGGATATAGGCATACTTAATTGGAGGGAAGGTGGTCGATGGCGAGCGTGAGCTGGCGTTGTAGTTGTCGTTGCTTGTACCAAGTGCGCCAGCGCAAAAATCCATACCCCGCCGCAATCGTGGTCGCGGCAGCTCCAATGGGCGCCCAAGGAGGCAGGCTGCTATGCCGTGCAATGGCGGGAACCGTAGAAGTAGGAGAGCTATTCACCCGTTCGACGAGAATAATGTCTTCAACGGTTCTAGGATAAAGCTCCAAAGTATTCCCACGAGTATCTAAGACGCCTCGAATCCGAACGAGGTCACCTTTCTGCAAGCGTTGTGGACGATAGCCAAGCAGACGAGGTAAAAGGACAGTAATCTCTGTATCATCTACTTCGATATGGATGTTCGTAGTGTTGCGTGTCTGGACGCGGCCCACGAGTTCTACCAAGCTCCAGGCTTGTTCCGGGGTTGCGCTCAGAATATCAATTGGACTTACCTGAGGTACGGGGAGAAGAGAGGCGGCTGGCGTCCAACGGTCATTGGTACGCATTTCTAAGTGGACTCCGTCATCATTGGTTATAAGCGTTCCATGTATATCGATCGAGCTTCCTAAGGGAGGAGAAGGTTGCTGCGTACTTCCGTAGACCAGGAGTCCTGTCCCGTTCTCGCTCAAGAGGACAAATCGACGTTTGGCAACTAGGTTAGGTGCTGTGCCGACGACTCCATGCAGGTGCACTCGTGGAGCCGGGGAAGAGGAAGAACTCATAGGGGAAGATTTGACCGGAGAAGGTTTTTTTGTGGTTACTGTTTTTGCCGACGAGGCTTTTTTAACGGGAGAGGATGCGTTTGATTTGGCTGTCTTGCTTAATTTGCTTCGTTCGTATTCTTCGAACGTCATACTCGTTACTTTTTTGGGACTTGTTTTGGCTATGGTAGAAGTCGACGCTGATTTGGGAATTATTTTCACCGTCGCTTTCGTCGTTATAGTCTTCGTGGAACTGGTTGCCGCAATAAGCGGAGTCGTTGAAGACGGGGAGAGTGTGATGGTTGTAATGACGGGCGTAGATACAGAGGGACTGGGGGAAGGTAGTGTCACGGGAGAAGATTCAGGAACAGGCGCTCGTTCCGGAATCCACCATGTCCCGCTATCTTGACGGCTATAGTGTTCGTCTCGTTTCAGGGCAGGATAGGCAACCGTATCGTATAATCCGCCATTCGGCGCGCGTAAACTCACGGTATCTCCACCATTATTCAAGTGTTGGCCTGGAAGCGGGATATGCCATCCTCCGTTTTCTGCTTGGGTGATGGCGGTAGAAGAGCTAATCGTCAGCACCAACCCATTCGCGTCATGGATGGACCATCCTCGTAACGCAGCAACATCTTCGCATTCCGATACTTCTACCCACTCAGGACCTTCGCTCGGAGCCGGAAAAATGGTCATCAGTTTAAAGTCACAATCAGGAAACGTAGGAAGAAGGGGAGAGGTGGTCGTGACGGCTTCAGAAGGAGGAGGGGATTTAAGAACGTCCACAGGAGAAGAAGTGGACTCAATCACGGGGATGTCTTCCGTAGAACTGGTGGACGATTCTTCCGGGGGGACAGAGGGGCTATCTACCACCAATTCTTCTTCCGCCACGAGAGGGGGGTCTGCAGGAGCGGCAACCGTGTCTTCAAGACCTGTCGAAGGAGGGGAGCTGGTAGCGGTATCTTCAGGCTGTTCTTGGGGAGATGTTGAGGTACTGCTGCCGGTATCTTCTGGGATCAACGGGGTTAGCGCATGTTCATTCGAGGTAGACGATGCTGTCTCCGCTGGTATAGGCACAGGGGTAACAGAAGGAAGGGGAGGCGTAGGTTCAGAGGCGGGGAGCTCTTCCATGTCACAACCATCACAGATGCCCGGCGTACCTAAGTCAGGAACATCAGGATCAAAGTGCTGAGTAGTGGTTGCTGTTGCCCAACCCAAGGCATCTCCTCCACTTTGCCCAAGCTCAACCCGAAGCATGCTGGCTAACGGTTTGGTTGCACCCGCGAGCGGTTTGCCGCCGTTGCCCGCTTCATCGACAATGCGCCCTTGCGGATCGCGTAAGACAAGACGCAGCGTATCGTTTGAAAGAGCGACATCGGTGGTAACAAGAGACGGGTGGAAGGCAAGGCTGCTTTTGGGATTGGTTTCATCATAGTTTGACAGAAGAAAAATTTGATGTGCGGGAATAATATCCATTTCTTTGAACAGGATTGGACGTACGCTCGCTCCTTCTAAGCTCCAACCTGCTAGTGATTGGTCTTCTGAACTCGTATTCCAGATTTCGACCCATTCGTCCGCAATTGAACGCGAAGAGCCTGCCCAATTTACTTCTCCGATGACGATGTGGGAGGACGCAAGTACGCTGACAGGGAAAAAGAATAGGCAACAACTAAACAGACAATTCAAAACCTTGGGGCGTGGAGAAGCACGCCCCCGCACAGATGCGGGCATAACCTCGGTTATCACATCCGCGTATGCAACGGTAACGCCGTTCGTCATACGCGTTCTGCGCAACCTCTACACTCATCGTGACACGGCTTTCAAAATGGGTGTGGAAAAGTGTGCGAGAAGAAATAATTAGAGAAAATAATTTTTTATGTGTTAGAGAGAGCTGACACGGAAGGGGAAATCCTACTCACTCCTTAAGTGGGGTGAAACGTAATCGAAGAGCAAATAAATGCGCGAAACAACGGGATCTTTAAAAATTCTGTCAGCCCTCTCTGACAAAAAGAGGAAAGGTGGCAACTCGCGACTTCCTTCCTTGACATAGGGCAAAAGCAGCCAAGATTAAGGACAAAAAGATGATAGTCAAAACACCTACACAAGAGGATAAATATGTGGATAAGTTCACACCTATCCCTTGACAACATAATTTAGCTATGTTGAGGTATTCCTATATGGCGAAAGAGCATAAATATGGGATTCGTGATCTAAAAAAGGAGTTCCCCGATGAGAACACCTGTTTGGAATACCTCTTTGATACCCTCCACACGCGGGAGTGTTCTTGTGGAGGCGAATACCATCGCATAGGAGGTCGTAAGCAATTCCAATGCTCTAAATGCCGCTACCAGATCGCGCCTATGGCAGGGACGATTTTCGAGAAGTCCTCTACTCCTCTTACGCTTTGGTTTCACGCTATCTTTATCTTCTCAAATGCCAAGAGCGGGATTTCTGCTAAGGAGATGGAACGTCAACTTAACGTCACCTACAAAACCGCGTGGCGTATCCTTAAACTCATTCGCCAGTCCTTGGCTCAAAAATCCGACAAGCTCAAAGGCGACGTAGAAATGGACGAGGCGTATTTTGGTGGCAAGGGTGATGGTGGCGAGTACAATAAAAACTATAAGGCCGTCATGGAAAACAAGTCGAAGGTAATAGCCGCCGTCGAACGTGACGGGGAGCTACGAGCAAAGAAGGTTCCAAATATCTCCGCAAGTACGATCGGCTCGTTCCTTCACGAGCATGTCGAGATGGATGGCACGCGCTTAATGACGGACGAAAGCAACCGATACAACAACATTGCCAAGGGTTATGACCGCCACATGGTCAACCACAAACATAAAGAGTTCGTGCGTGACGATATCCACGTCAATCACATTGAGAGTTTTTGGGCGCACGTAAAGCGTTCCATGAAAGGAACGCATAAGGTGGTGTCTAAGGCTTATTTACAGGCTTACCTTGATGGGTTTGTTTGGCACTACAACAACCGAGACAACGACAGGCTGCGCTTTGCTTCTTTGCTTGGGGCGATTGTGCGGTAATAATACGCTTCAAAGTTGAGAGAAATGAGGACTGTTGAGGAGTTGACTGATGTGCCATAATGAGATAAGTATATACTTCGCTTAAATATATGGCTATTCAGAAATTAAGGTTCATGGACGCATTTACTGAAGATAAGAAAAATGAAGTTCTTACTCTTCAGGTTAAATTAAAAGTAGGCGATCAAACACTTGATACTGGAACATCCCTCAATAAAGGAGAGAAGGTTGGGGGTGTCGATTTTCACATTTTTAGATACC
The DNA here is from genome assembly GCA_964438015.1 of uncultured Gammaproteobacteria bacterium. Lineage (GTDB taxonomy): Bacteria > Patescibacteriota > Patescibacteriia > 2-12-FULL-60-25 > 2-12-FULL-60-25 > JAGOUY01. The sequence goes on along the minus strand of CAYTIN010000034.1, from coordinate 253 downwards.
TGGATCTTGGAGTGGAGACCTTGCAGGATGGATCGTACGAGTTAAAGGGGTTCTTCCCACGCAACTAGCATGGCAAAGAAACCAACGACGCCAACTACCGAAGAAGTAAAGCAGATGATCGAGGTAGGGACGGGCGGAAAGATGGGAGAGGTCGCTAAAGCTGTTTTTAAAGAACAGTTTGCGGAAGTTAAAAAAGAGGGCCCTAGACCAGCATCTCCTCTGCTAGAATAGAGATCATGCCCATAAAATATAG
>CAYTIN010000033.1:0-13193 GCA_964438015.1 uncultured Gammaproteobacteria bacterium | reverse complement strand
TATGTATTCGAGGATGATTTGGCTTGGGGGTGGTGCATTGATGTTAGAACTGGGGCCTGGCTTTATTCCCTTGCAAAATCCCTTGCTTTCTGGTAATCTAAAACAAAGCTTGTCATTTCATTCGCCTCTTTTTTGTCGCTATGGGTCTTACTGGCCACCGCCGAACCTCTTCCCACAAACGCCGCCGCGCGTCTCATTTTGCGTTAGTTCCTCCTCCAATAGCTAAAGACAAGGCTGGAAACACCCATCTTTCCCACCGTGTCGCCCCCGGCGCAACGGAGTATCGTGGCATTGCTATTCACCGCAAAGGACTGGAACGCAAAGTCCAAAAAATGTTGGCTAAAACTAAGTCTAAAGCTACGGCCGAGCATACGCATGACCACGATCATGACCATGCCGACCACAAAAACACAAAGAACTAGGTTCTTTGTGTTTTTGACCTGATTTCCGTTGTTTCGTTTGCTCTTTCTTCTATGTCTAACCGTCATCTGGCTCGCGCCATTGTCATGCAGTCGCTCTATGAGTGGGACTTTTATGGTGATGGACGTGATTTGCGAGCTATTCTGACCCGCAACTTGCAAGAATTTGCGCCTGAGTTAGATGAAAAAACATTTGCAGAGATGGTTGCCCAAGGCATTCTTGACCGTCAAACACAGATCGACGATACCATCCGAACGTTTGCCCCAGACTGGCCCTTAGAAAAGATCACTACCGTCGACCGTAATGTCCTTCGGATTGGGACGTTTGAGCTGTTATTTAACTTTGAAATTCCCAGCAAAGTCGCCATCAACGAGGCCATTGAATTGGCGAAAACGTTTGGCGGCGAATCGAGCGGTAAGTTTGTAAATGGCGTCTTGGGTGCTGTCTATCGTCATCAATTGTCGCAAGGAATAGCCAAGCCATCGGATCAACCCAAGGAACCAACGCCGAAAGAAGCATTGGCTCCTACCTAATCTATGGAACTCACCATGCCAGATTTTCGCCCGCTGGAAGAACGCTTGGGCCACACCTTTCGTGACCAATCGCTCCTCCTGCAGGCCCTCACCCACCGCTCGTACTTGAACGAACACAGCGACTTTCCTTTGGCGCATAATGAGCGTTTGGAATTTTTGGGTGATGCTGTCCTAGAACTTATCGTCACTGAACATTTGTATAAACACTTTGCCAATCCTGAAGGAGATTTGACCAATTGGCGCGCAGCCCTCGTAAATGCTAAAACCCTTGCGGGTATTGCACGGGATTTGGCCTTCGAGGAATATCTGCTTTTGTCTCGTGGGGAAGCGCGCGACAAAGATACCAAAGCACGCATGTATATTTTGGCGAATGCGATTGAAGCCATCATTGGTGCTGTCTACTTGGATGGAGGTATGAAAGCCTCTGAACACTTAATCCATCGCCATATCTTGAGCCACTTACCAAAGATTTTGGAGCTTGAGTTGTATGTGGATGCAAAGAGCAAGTTCCAAGAAACCGCTCAGGAATTGCTTGGCATCACGCCGACCTATAAAGTTTTGCAAGAAGAAGGCCCTGACCATCAAAAAGAATTTACCGTAGGGGTGTTGCTGGATAAAGACCTGGTGGCCGTTGGACGCGGGTCTTCCAAACAGGAGGCACAGTTAGCGGCGGCGGAGTCAGGACTGGATGTAAAAGGCTGGCGCACGCGCCAAACCCGGCAGATTATCCGTACGGATACCACCGCGAGTGAAACCTAAGACCATTCACTCTCTGCACCCTTAGCTTAACGGATAAAGTCCCGGTCTTCGGAACCGGTTATGGGGGTTCGATTCCCTCAGGGTGCACCACCTAAAAACCACTCTTCACAGAGTGGTTTTTAGGTGCGGTTCATCCGGTACAGCCAAGCATTCCCTATCACGCGTTGGCTTGACGAGTTAGATATATATGACAAGGTATTGGCGGATTGGCTCATCAAGACCGATCCAAGGAGCAGCCATGGGACAACCTCCCACAAGAGAAGAAATCATCGAAGCGATGCGGGTGCTGTTCCGCACGCTGGGTCGAGAGCAAGATCTCGACGAGGCCCTCAAAGAGGCGGCGTGGCCGGATGTGCGGGTAAATCAGGCAGATCTCATGGTCCTCGCTGATCCCGCAGAAGCGGGCTCCATCCTTCGTCGGATGCTGCAAAGCGTCAAAGACCGTGCCGCCGAGCAGTGCTGGCAGCGGCGTCTGCATCGCGACGGATCTCCCGCCACCTTGTTCGGAGGCGAGTTGGGAGCACCGAACGTGTTCCTGGCGACGCTTCGCAAGCATCCGCCCGTCAAGGAGCGGAGGGCGGCAGACGGCGTCCACCACATCTTCTGGCGCGACACGAACACGCCGCGCCTGATCGTGCCCCCTCCCAACCGGAAGCGAGCTGTATTCTGGCTCGCTCGTCCGACTGACTTTCCCCCGTCAGAACGGCGAGCGGATTGGTCGCTCCTGGAAGCGATCGCCGACAAGACGCGTACACAACTCGACTACCTGCGGCCGGCTACCCTCAACGAAGCCCTGGATCTCGCTGCGGCGAATCCCGTCATCATGGAGCACGGCGCGCTGCTCGTGGGTGCCAGTTACTCCATGAGCCATACTCATGAGACGGCTCTTCCCGTGGTTCGTAGAGATCGCCGTGGAGGGATCGAGACGGTCTGGATGCCGGCGTCACTTATCATCGGGAACGGGGTATGCTACGCCAACGGTCTTCCCCACGACCGGTGGATGATGCCATTTATCCAGGATGAGGCTTGGGAAAAGAAGGGATGGGCGCAGCTTCGTGATCCCAGATACATGAACCAAGCATATATCAAGCAGCACTTTTCAGGCGTGGAGCGGAGAGATGCCGTTGCACAACGGTGGTCGCATCCCGTAAAGCGGAACGCGTCTGCCCGCCCACACTTCAAACATGCCATAGGGTACCATGCCGCTCGCGAAATGCTCGCAAAGGAGCATGAGGAACCTTTTCCTCTGTGTGATTTTGATCGATGGGGCCCTACGATTTTCGAAAACGTAGTTAGAGCGCATGGAGATAGTACTCAGTTTAGCGACACGGTAGTATTCACCGGTTCACGTGGCCGTAATACAGCCGGCAAGATGTGCATCCCCATCCTCATCGTGGATGGTCGCGGATCTGCGGAATGGAGAGTTGTGCCGGAAGAAACCCTTTTTCCAGGTACCTGGCAGAATGGTCAGAATACCTGCCACACCCATTTCCTCGTCTACGCCAAATAATGCATTTTGTCCCCGTTCTTTCTCCATTATCCTCCCGACCCGTTGGTCGGTTTTCTGTTTTTATAGATCATTGAATTGGTCGATTCATGCGCATTCGCTACACTCCTCTCATGCTCGCTTTTTTCCGACGTTGGAAGTTCCCTTTTCTGCTTGCTGCCGGACTTATCCTGGTTCAAGCTCTCCTCGCTCTCTTTATTTCTCGACAAGCGGGACCGGATCGGGTCTGGTTGGGAGATTACCTTTGGAATAGTGCGGACCAGGCCGTGTATTTTACGTATATTGAGCAAGCAAAGCAGGGTGCATTTACGTTCAAAAACTTCTATGCGCCGTTAGATGCAGATCGGTTTATCCATCTGACCTATGTCCCGATTGGATGGATTGCCGCGCTTTTTCAACTCTCCCCGATCGTAGCCCACGAGGTCGGTCGCTGGATCACTACCCTTATCGCCGTGTGCCTCGTCTATCGACTTGTGCAGTCATCCACAGATAATGAACGCGAAGCACGTGTTGCGACAACAACCGTGGTCTTAGGGGGAGGATTTGGATGGATGGTGGTTGTGAAGCAAGCGATGACAGGATTTTTTCCGGCAGACTTTGCTGCGGCCGCGGATGTGACGTCGGAAACGTTCTTCTTTCCCACGATTATTGGCGGGGCGCATATTATTTTATCAGCGGCTCTTCTTGTGTATGGACTCCATCGTCTATGGATTGAGATTGAGCCCGACTCCCCTTCTCGCCTTCGCTCCCTAGCAAGTATTACGACCCTTTTCTTACTTCATCCTTATTTTGTCCCGTTGGTCGGCATCTATCTTGGTATCGCCGCCATCTGTAAACGCCTGTCTCTTCGGCATATTTTTCGATTAGCTTTCGTGTATGGCCCCTTTTGGCTCCTCGCTATTGCTCCACATACGTGGTCACAGTGGCAGGATCCCTATCGTCGGTTTTTCTTAGCCGCAAATCATTTACCCCTTGGCTCTTTTGTTGCTAATCTCTTTTCTTTTTTGCCTTGGCTGGGATTCATCGCCTGGCGATTTCATCGATATCCTTTAAAAGAACGTGAATACTGGATCTTGGCCTGGACAGCCGCTGCTCTTATCCTTATTTCCTTTCCTCAGATTCATTTCAAACGCAAGATGCTGGAAGGATTAGCCATCGGGATTTTACTGCTTGCATTTCCGGTCTGGAAGGACGTGCTCATGTGGGCGAAACTGACGGGCAAGATTGCGTATGTAGGCATGTGGGCGATGATCCTCCTCTCTCCACTCTCTTTAATCCAAAGCCAGGTGGCGTGGGTGACACGTCCCATGGGGCGCGGAGATGAGTTTTTTCTGTCGCAAGATATAGCGAAGGCTTGGGAGTGGATACGAATCTCGACGCCGACTTCGACGATTGTACTAACAGATGATGTCTGGGTAGGAGTATGGACTCCACCGAATACGGGACGGCACGTTTGGATTGGACATGACCATGAAACACCGGACTGGAAACAAAAGAAACAATTTATACAGGATTTGTTTGCAGAAGAAGATCCGATACGAGTACAGATGATGCTCAATGACACGAATGCCGAAATAGTTGTTACAACGCGCGCTGAGAACAGTAGAATAATGCAGGAAAAGGCGGGATCAAATTGGTCTAAAGAAAAGGTATTTGGAAATGTGGCTCTATGGAGCAAAAAAACGCCTTAACTGGTTGACAAATGGGAGAAACTGTGGATAAGTAGGGTGCCTCGCCTGTCCTATATTTTGATATTAAGAGGGGGTCAGGCCAGACCTTTTTCGCCCTTGCGCCTTCCGGTCAGAGACCTCTTTGACCAGAGCGCGTAACCCGCGCTTGAACCTTCACAAGAAAAGAAAGGGTTACGTCCGTGATCGAAAGAGAGGCGTGTCCAATGCCGACAGAAAGAGAGCTTGAGGCTCTCTGCAAGAAAAACTTTAGCGGCTATTGCCTCGTGTTTCCAGTGAACGTGCTGGGTAAAGGCGGGATGGCCACCGTTTATGCTGGACAGGATAGGAGGACTAAAGGTCGTGTCGCAATCAGAGTCCTGGACAGCAGTATTCATGAAGACTACGTAAGGGCAGAGATGAGCATGTGTGATGCTATCCAGCCGCTGGCTGCACAGTGTCCACATCTGGTTCTTCCGCTCGCATGGGCAGATAACTACATCGTTCTGGAACGCCTGGATGGCATGAACCTCCAGGATCTTATTCAAGAAGCGGCGAATACTGGCAATACTATTGACCTGATCACTCTCCTTACCATCTTTCTTCATATCTGTCGTGCCTTGTCTGCCCTTCACGGAGCTGGGATCGTACATCGAGACGTGAAAGCTGAGAATATCTTCGTGACGACCGCTGACGATCTGGAGGTGAGAGCCAAGCTGATCGATTATGGAATCGCCTGCTTCATGAGCCAGAGCCGGCAAGCAAACCACTCAGTGTGGGGGACACCAGGCAAAATGTCTCCCGAACAATTTTTCGGAGCGAGGCTCGACGGGAGAGCCGATATCTACTCACTGGGAGTGGCCATGTACGAGGCGATCTGTGACGAGCCCCTGTACGAGGAAACCATCCCCCCTATGGCTTCAGATACTCCCGATTGTGTCTGGAGTGCCATGATCTGGAAAACAATCGACCCGGAAGTGAGAGCTCTGGTGGCATCAATGATCCAGCCAGATGGGGAGAAACGGCCAGCTTCTGCCGAGGCCGTCGCGGATACGATCGAGAAGCTCATCGAACGTCTCTCGGCAAGCAAACCGAGAGATTGCTTGCCCCCTCTCATTAACAGATCCAAGATTCCTCGCGCCATCCAGCCTCTTTGTTTTGTAACAACAGCACCTGCCCCCGCCAAACTTCAACCGACGGCAGAGGCTCAGCACGTACATACTCGCTCGCCGCGGCGAGGGGTCCCGAACGTCATCGGGCTGGTACAACTGGGGATGACAGCGGTTATACTGACGATGCTGCTGCTGCATGTACTCCCCTTCGAAATCCGATCTCCATATTTCCTTCGTCCGTTTCTGGAAAGGGTCTCGATACCCTTCTCCCCTGCTACAGACTACGCTTCCGCCGCTTCACGGTCTGCCTCGGTCCGCCGGTCTACTCTCGCGCAAGCCGTCACCTCAACCTGTTATTCGCGACATAGCTTCTCCCGTCGTGAACACCTGCGAATCGCGGGGGTTCGGGTGCCGGATCGGGGGTGCTGGGATCGTCCGGCGGTCGACAAGAAGCGGAAGCAACTCTGTCGAGGCATTCTTCGTCGCCTGGCCGAGCAAGGGTCCAGCGACCCGAACGCTGACGCGTTCTGTGGGAGTCGTTAACCCTCTTCTCTTCGTCCTTTCCCTTCCTTAATGCGCCCCACTTACTTTGTAAAAAAGGTTTGTCGGGGTGCTGCTTTGTTTATTGACCATTTTATTATAATCTGCTAAGGTTCGCCGTCGCTTTGGGGGTCTGCTTGAAGGCTTTTTTGAGCTTTGAAGTGGGCCCTTGAGGCTCGTACGTTCAACAAAAGAAACCAGGAGAGTGGTAATGAGTGAGGCAAAAGAGGTGACGCCTTCGCCATGGAAAAAAGTTGGCAAGTACAGACTTAGTCGAGAGATCGGCAGAGGCGGGATGGGCGTTGTATGCGAGGGAAGTTTTCGGGGACGGCGTGTCGCCGTCAAAGTACTGCCCCTTCATATCGCTGATGAACGGGCACGAACCTACTTTCTTCGTGAAGCAGAAGTTCTTAAGAAACTTGCTGGAGATAAGGATGAGGGACATCCGAATGTCGTTCCCTTCATTGATCATGGGGCCGAGAAACGCTTGCAAGGCGAGCTCCTTTATCTGGTCATGAAATACATCGAAGGCGTCTCCCTCGAAAAGCGGCTGAAGGAGGGGCCGCTTACTCCTGAAGTCGCTGTCGATGTAGCAAGGCAGATTTGTCGGGGCGTCGCCTATGCACATGCCTGTGGCATCATCCACCGCGATCTCAAGCCGGCCAATATCATGTTGGTTAACGGTCGAGAGGGTCAGCCTGACTGGGTGAAGGTCGTTGACTTTGGCATCGCACGTATCGCCCAAGCCGAGCAACAGCTCACCAAAACCGGCTTTGCCTTCGGCACGCCGGGGTTCATGCCTCTCGAACAGTATGAGGGGGGCAGCAACCTGGATGGTCGAGTCGACGTCTTCGCCATCGGGTGCCTGCTCCACCTGATGTGTACAGGCGAACTGGCTTTTCCGGAAACGGATATGCTGGCCGCGATGTACCGTCAAGCAAACGGTTCTCTGCCCGAGAGACCCAACCGCATCGAAAAGGGTCTGTGGGACATCGTGCTTCGATGTCTTCAGAAGGACAAGGAAGATCGCTACCCATCCGTGGGGGCGCTCCTCGAAGTTCTCGAGGGTTACAGGCCTCCTTTCACCCCGCCGACCGGAGTGGCAGTACCGACTCCCATTTCGCGAGTGGAGTCGCCTATCGCTGCGACGGAGGTAGCGGAGTACCCCAGTATGCCGGTGCTGCCGACGGAGGTGTGGCAGAGGACGGAAGTGGCTCGTGAGGCGCCTGTGGCGGCCTTTCGAACCTCAGAGCCTCCTCCCCCTCCTCAAGCATCGGCACCCTCGTCTGCTCCGCCATCAGACGTTCCGCTCAACTTCAAGCCCAGACGGCGTCCGATCTATCTCCGCTCCATTCTTTTCTGGACGCTGCTGCTGCTTATAGGCGCTGGCTCCGTAGCGGCCGTTCTGCGGGGCTATGAGCCTGTGGATGCAACCGAGAAGCCCTGGATGAGCCCTGACAGCGGAACACACGTGGCTGTGGACGCAAGCCGAGATGGGCCGGACGACGCGAGCAGAGACGTACCTGACCGACCGGTGCCATCGCGAGTACACTCACACGGAAGTACCCGCGACCCTCTCGCTCGTCTGCGAAACAGGCAGGGAGAAATCCAGTTCCCCGGTGAAAGGAAGTGGGGTCGATGGCCTTCACGAACCCGTGAGGCCACCTGTCGCGCGATCCGAGATGGTAACTACACGATCACCGTACAGCCCGGTGATCATCCACTCGAATGGTATTGCCCTCCGCAGTCGCGGCGTACCTCAGACGACCGGTTGCCGGAACTGCAGCACGATCCGGATGGGACGGTGCATTTTCCGGTGGAGCTCATCTGGTCGCAGATTCCCGTTGAACGGCGACGGTTCATCTGCGCAGAAGTCATTAGACGGCGACTGCGTACAGATGCCTGGAATCAACAGCGACGCTGTTCAAACCTGAGCGAAGCGCAACCGGGCCTCGACTACTAACCTTTTTTCACATCTTTCCTTTCCTTCCTTAACGCCTCGCTTACTTCACCGTTTGTCGAGGCGTTTACTATTTTACCCTTCTTAGAGTTGACGGATTCAATAAGGTTGCTAAGGTTATAAATCACTTGGCTGCATGCGTTGGTCGTGATTTGCGTCACCTGAGCATAGAGCTGCGCCAAGACCGTGCATTCACATCAGGAGGTGATCAATGGAGGATCCTGTTCCAAAGATATTCGACGTCTATGTTCGTGGGGACGTTCTCGCCTACGGAGGTACCAGTATCGTATACAAAGGCAAACGTGCCGATGGATCGGCCTGCGTCATCAAAGTACCCCGTCCCGAACTTCTCGGTCGAATGGCACGGGAGATGACTGTGCGGGAGGCCTATCTTCTTCGTCGATTGAGCGAACGACATGACGGGGTACCCAAGTACCTCTCTCATGGGTACGCCGGTCACTTCCCTTACATCGTCATGGAATTGGTATCGGGTCAGAGCTTGGAAGATACTTTGCCTGAAGGTGTACTCACGACTGAAGATGCGCTTCTTATCTTCCTCTCTCTTCTTACGACCGTGGAGTACATCCACGGTCAGCAAGTGATCCACCTGGATCTTAAGCCTGACAATATCATTATTTCTTGGGCTGGTGCTGGGTGGAGGGTAAAGGTTATCGACTTTGGCATCGCGCTCTACGCCAACGAGCAGGGTGATAGGTTTACCCCTTGCGTCGGGACCACCCTCTACTCGTCTCCGGAGCAGATTCGCGTCAATCCCACCTTGACTTATGCCAGCGACATCTTCTCGCTTGGCCTTATCCTTTATGAGCTCCTGACAGGTAGGAGGGTATTTCCTGCGGAGCACTTCACCTTCGCAACGAGATACGCCTTGGCCGAGACCCCCATAGAGGCTACGTGTCCCAACGGCAAGGTTAGCGGACCTTTGTGGGCGATGCTCAAAGCGTGCGTTGCCACCAATCCCGGTCAACGACCGACGGCTACCGATCTCGTCCACTGCCTGTGTGAAGAGTTGTGAGGAGATATAAGACCATTAAAAAACTAATTAGCTCGTTTTCTTTACGCGTCTGCGACTCCATGTCCGGACGCTTTTCATTTCATGCTACAATAGAGGCGATTTTTATGCCCACCAGTCATCACCGACAGATTTCGACGATCATGGAGGCGATTATTACCCTTGACCCTCAGTCCGTCTTGGATATTGGTGTTGGGTTTGGAAAATATGGCGTTCTTTGCCGCGAGTATTTGGAGCTTTGGGATGGACGAGAAGACTACCACCACTTTCTCCGACGAATTGATGGTATTGAAGCCTTTGAAGATTACCTCACTCCTCTTCATTCCTATATTTACAATCACGTCTATATAGGATCGGCGCAAGACGTCATCAAAACCATCAAGACATCCTACGATCTTGTACTCCTCATTGATGTCTTAGAACACCTTAGCGAAGCAAAAGGAAAAGCTCTTATCGAATATATCTTACGTCATCACCGCGGAATATTGATTTCCACCCCTAAAGATATTGGCCATCAGGATGATGCCTTTGGGAATGAACACGAACAACATGTTTCTCAGTGGACGTTACGCAGCTTACGTGCATTTGGTCCATCGATTTCCCTTCGCGATAGAGAGAGTCACATTATCTATATTGGGACGCAAGCTTCTGTCATGACCTATCAAGCACGGCAACGATGGGAACGCATCAAATACTGGGGTCGCAACGTACCGCTTGCACGGAGAATCTACAGAATGGTAAAAGGATGATCTATGTCCCCTATCGCGATTCTTGGTGCTGGCAACATGGCGAGTGCCCTTGCTCTTGTGTTGGCTCGTCATGGACGACTTGTGAGACTGTACTGTATCGAGCCGGATGTAGAAGAAGACGTTAACATGCGGCATCGCAATCAGAAATATTTGGCGGATACTTCTCTTCCTCAAAATATTACCGCTTCTTCCGATATGAAGGCCGTCATAGATGGTTCCGACACCGTCTTTATTGCCGTGCCTTCGTTTGCGGTGGCAGAAGTCATGCAAAAGGCACTCCCTCATCTTCGAGCTGAGGCGATTATCGCCAGTATTTCCAAAGGTCTTGACCCGGACGCGCTGGATCCACTCATCGTTAAGGAGGGTTCGCTTTTGCCCCCCACTTTGAGACGAACTCTCACGACCTTGGGCGGACCCGCCATCGCCAACGAGCTTGCCAAAGGTAGCCCGACCGCATTTGTGGCAGCCAGTGAAGATATTCACGGGGCGACACATATCAAGTCCCTACTTGAAACTAGCCATGTAAAAGTAGCGACCTCTACAGACATCCTTGGCGTCGGACTAGCTGCCGCACTGAAAAATCCGTATGCGATCGCGCTTGGGATGTGTGATGGACTTAAGCATCCAACGAATGCCAAGGCATTTTTGCTTACTGTTGCGATCGCAGAAATGCGTCAAATCTTGAAGGCAGCGGGGGCGGAAGCCGAAACCGCCGACGGTCTGGCAGGTTTGGGAGATTTGATCGTGACAGGATTCTCCCCACACGGACGCAATCGGACGTATGGAGAGCGATTGGCAGGCGCGGCCTCGAAGGAACCAAAGGATTTGGGATTGACGACGGTTGAAGGGATTCATGCAACGGAGTTGGCGGCAAGGTTGGCCGAACGATTGAATGTGAAAACCCCTTTACTTGAAAGCATCGTTCATTGTCTTAAAGCGGAGTCGTGTTTTACCGAACCGTTTGAACGGTTTTTGCAGGAGGTAAGGATCTAGTGATTTATAAAAGCACCCTTGATACATTTATCGAGGGTGTTTTTTTATTATTTTCTCTACTGAGCCTTCGGTGGTTGCACTCCCACAAAGAGTGCTGGGGTTACCCCGGGATCAAAGAGGACAAATGATGCACCGCGAGTGGTTGGGAGTTTACGCGAGGTCCAGGTTTCTCCACCGTCTTTTGAGAAGGCGATGTTTGTATCCGTTACGTAAACGAGTTTCTTGGAATCCTTGGGATGAATCGCCATGGCGCGAACATCAAGGGTATTGTTTGGGGTCGCGATGGAAACGGGGTTCCAGGTAGCGCCCGCATCATCACTCTTTAACATGCCGTAGCGAGAGATATGGTAGAGACGGTTGGTGATATTAGGATCGACGAGGATGGCGCGGGGGAAGCGAGCTTTATCAAAGTCTTGGAACGGTTTGCGGATGGATTGCCAGGTAGCACCGCCGTCGGTGCTTTTGAGGACGCCGGAACCCCAACTTGCCGCATAGACGATCTTGGAATCATGCGGGTCGACGACGATGTTCATGATGCGGATAGCCTCGACGCGGTAGGTAGCGCGCCAGGTGGCGCCAGCGTTATCGGAACGGAAGAGGTCGCCGTCGCTCGTGCCAGCGTAGATAGCATTATCATTTTTTGGATCGATGGCGAGTGCGGTAAAGCGCTTGTCGGTGCGACCATCAAAGAACGATTGGTTCCAATCGCGGCCACAATTTTCTGTCTTGAAGATTTGGTTGGCGCGACTCACGAAGATCACGCATTTATCCTTGGGACTGACGGCAATCGCCTCGACGCGGCCCACGGACAAGCCTTTGGCAGATTGCCAAGACTCTCCTCCATCCGAGGTGTACATGAGACCATTTTCGACGGTACCCAAGTACATCGTTGATGCGTCCTGGGGATCAAAGGCGGCACTGACCGTACCGACTTCTGCTATGCTCCCAAACTTTGTACCTAAATTGAGTAGCTTAAGCTGCTTCCATTCGACCACGTCGACTTTAGAACCAAAGACATCAGTCTTGGTGCGAAAGACACCACCATCGGGCCCGGTGGCGGGGGTAGCCTTTGTACCACCAAAGCAGCCGGCACCAAAAAGAGCGAGAGAAAGGGCAGGAAGGAGCCAACGGATCTGTTTAAACAACATAATTGGTTTTTATTGTAGCAGGTTTTTCTTTTTGTGACACGTACACCAACGTTAAACTGCATGCAACTGCCCTGGATCGTTAAGGTACTGTAATATGGTTCCGCTCTGTACTACTTTTTGTAAATTATTTCCGTAATTACCGATTGCTCCTTCCTCCTCAAAGGAGAATTTCCGTGCGGTAGCACACGAGACTACTCGTTGTTTGAAAAGATCATACTCCTTGTCAGCGACCAATGGATTATCAAAGGCAACAAGAAACGCATTGCGGACTAACTTGCTCAGTTCTCCTTCTTCACTTAGATCAAGAGCCAGCTTACCTAATGCCTCAATCATATCTCGGGAGAGCGACAGCTTATTCATGCAGGCAATCTCAAAAGGAACACTGCGATAGGCCAGGACGCTCTCTATAAGTGCCCGGTACGCAGGTAGCTGCTCCATCTTTTCCTGAGCTTCAGCTGGTAATTTGGCTTTCCAATCTGCTGCCACCGAAAAGACTTTTCCGGTGTTATTGTGGATAAATGTCCCATTCCCCTCATGTATGTCATAGGCAGGTGTTCCGTCTTCTGCTTCTACATCTCCGCCTACATCATTCATCAGCACTGAGACCAAGGCCATTTCAGTGACGATATCCGGGAGATCTTGCGTATATGATGCGCGTTCTTTCACGAACGAGCTGAATACCGTTGGCCATTCTCCTACTTTATACATGCCTAATTTCGCAAGGCCCTAGACTAGCATCTCGCGTAATTTAGTTCTCAATACCTTCACCATATCA
>CAYTIN010000032.1:0-13819 GCA_964438015.1 uncultured Gammaproteobacteria bacterium | reverse complement strand
ATTTTATGGGCATGATCTCTATTCTAGCAGAGGAGATGCTGGTCTAGGGCCTAGATCTTTTTTATTGCGACGTTGGGAAGCGAAGCTTTTGTGGTGAATGACGGGAAACCCCGTGCCGTGAGGCCGGGGAGGGTCATAACTCATGCATGTTGTAAGCGTTCTCGTTGGCTTTGCCGGTGTGATTGCCTTCATCGCGGCCATTCTCGGTGGAGCTAATAACAACGTGTTCGGAATCTCAAAGTTCGATGCCTTGCTTTGTGCAGCTATTCTCATCCTTATCGCTATTTGGACTCAGATCGCCACGATCCATCATATGATGCTCGAAAAGCGGGGAGAGATCATTTAATCGAATTACGAAAACGATATGGACAAACTCTCATTCTCCTCCTACGTAAAGAAATGTGTGCTCGGAACCGAAATTGCGTACGCGATCTGTCTCATCGGAGGCTATCTCCCGTTCCGAACGGCCAGAGGAACGGAATTGCACCATACCCTTCTTGAGACGTTACCAGGATTTACCTGGGGTAGCTTCGGCAGCGTGATCTGGGGAGCGGTATTGGTCGCCTTGCTTGCCGTTGTCGCGGGTTCCTATATGGTCTGGATGCATAATTCCAGTCTCGAAAGAGCTTATTAACTTTGTTGTATGAACAACTCCACCATTCGTTGGGTGCTCGGCATCCTCCTCGCAGCCGCTGGCGTATATCTTGTCGTTGATCACGGCCAGCATCTTGCTCCCTATCTCCCGTTTACGTTTCTTTTAGGCTGTCTCGTCATGCATCTCTTCATGCACGGAGGTCACGGTGGTCACGGAGGCGATGCTTCGCACGATCATAACGATCATGAGAAGCCTAAATCATAAAATATGTCCTCCTCTGCCTATGGCCTTTGGCCGCTCGTCATCATCAATTCGCTGGTCTTTATCATCTTTGCCTTTAGTTTTGTAAAGCCTAAGACGTCTCGTGACTGGCGGTCATTCGGTGCGTTCTCCGCCTTTATCATCGCGTTATTCACCGAGATGTATGGATTTCCTCTCACGATCTATCTGCTTTCGGGGTGGCTTGCAACGAAATTCCCCGGGGTTGATTTCTTATCACATAATTCAGGGCATCTCTTCGAGGACTTCTTCGGTTGGGGCGGTGATCCGCATTTTGGACCATTCCATATCGCAAGCTACATCCTGATTATCCTTGGATTTTCGCTTTTGGCGAATGCTTGGAAGGTGCTGCATAAAGCGCAACAAGAGCATACCCTTGCCAAGGCTGGCCCCTACGCACGGATTCGTCATCCGCAATATGCAGGGTTCGTGATCATCATGCTGGGATTCCTCTTGCAGTGGCCAACACTTCTTACCTTCATCATGTTTCCGATCCTGATATTTATGTATATGCAGTTGGCTCGGAGAGAGGAAAAAGACGCGCAAAAGGAGTTTGGAAAAGAATGGGACACGTACGCAAGTAGAGTTCCCGCCTTTGTTCCTCACTGGAAAGCAAACATGGTTACTCCGATCAATAATCGGTAGCGTATACCATTATGTCAGCGATCATCATAAAATCGATTAGCTACGGTACGGGAGCCGCGTTGATGCTGCTGACAATCTACTTTGGCATCCTGACGCTTGTTTCCGGTTGGGGATTCGCTCAGAGCCAGTTCGGTGATTTCTGGTATTTCATCGTGAGTCTGGCAATCGGGTTTGGCATCCAAATCGCTCTGTATCAGTACATCAAGCGTATGGTTCATACCGGGCAAGGCATGGGAAAAGTTGTCGGGGTATCGGGAGCAACCTCGACCGCTGCGATGATCTCGTGTTGCGCGCACTACTTGGTAAATCTAGTACCGATTCTTGGTGTCACAGGGCTTGTCACGTTTGCCGCTCAATACCAAGTGAAGTTGTTTTGGGTAGGTATCGCTTTCAATCTCGCTGGTATTCTCTTTATGGCAAACAGAGCCTCTAAACTCCCTCCGATATGAAATACACAAAATTTATCCTTGTCGGCCTGATTATTCTTGGTTCCGCACTTTTTATCGTGTCTCGCGATAAGTCGGCATCCAATCCGCTACAGGGAACGGAGAAGGGCTTTTTTGAGACACGAACGAGTGAACAAGGGCAGGTTACTATTAAAGTAACCCCAGAAACTCTAAGCGGAGGACAAGGGAAATTCAGGATCGTCTTTGATACGCATTCCGTTGACCTGAACCAAGATCTCGTCGAGATCGCAGTACTTACGGATGGTCAAGGTAATACCTATACACCGACGAGGTGGGAGGGGTCGGGTCCAGGAGGACATCATCGCGAAGGAATATTGGTATTTGAATTAATCAACAGTAGCACTTCTTATCTGGAGCTAACCATCAAAAATGTTGGCGGAGTATCTGAGCGCTTATTCAAGTGGAGTCTAAAATAACTCATATGAACCATTCCAATCACACTTCGCACGAAACAACTTACACCTGCCCGATGCATCCGGAGGTGATTCGGAATGCCCCGGGCACTTGCCCTAAGTGCGGCATGACACTGGTGAAGGTTAAGACTAAACCGGACCACGGGACTCATGCCGGACATATGATGGGTGATAGATCCAAAATGAGTTTTTGGGAGAACTTCAAAATGAGCATGTCGATGACGATGGGCATGGATCATACGGGTCTTGCTGGACGAGAAATGGCTCGTCTCATGGAACTCGACATTCGCAATAAGTTTTTCTTCGCGCTCATCCTCACCGTCCCCATCATTCTCTACTCGCCATTAGGGACGGAATTCTTGAAGCTCAATCTTCCGTCCCCATTCCCTATTTCGTGGCTTCTTTTTATCCTCACGACACCCGTCTTTTTCTATTCTGGTTGGATTTTTCTCTATTCAACCTATTTTGCTCTTAAGAACAGGATGCTGAACATGGCCGTGCTTATCGCAGTTGGTATCACGGCAGCCTATGGCTTTAGTATCTTGTTGACGCTGATCGGGAGCATGGATTCTTACTACGAGGCCGCCGCCATGCTGATTACGTTTGTCCTATTCGGACACTGGATGGAGATGAAGTCTCGTCGCGGCACGACAAACGCATTGCAAGCTCTGTTTGATCTCGTGCCTCCGCAAGCGAGAGTATTAAAGGCCGGAAAAGAAGTCCTGATTTCTACGTCAGAAATTCAGCTTGGCGATACGATTATCCTGAAACCGGGCGATAAGGTGGCGGTGGATGGCGAGATTCTTGAAGGTGAGACAGCGATTGACGAATCATTGGTTACGGGGGAATCCCTTCCCGTTGCAAAGAAGCTTGGTGATCAGGTCATCGGTGGTTCGATTAATACGACGGGTTCTATACAATTTAGGGCGACAAAAATCGGTAAAGATACGGCTCTTGCACAGATCGTACGGATGGTTGAGGAAGCGCAGAATTCAAGAGCCCCCGGACAGAAGCTCGCGGATCGATTTGCGAAGTATTTAGTTATTGGGGCGGTTGGGTCTGGTCTTGTCGTATTTGTCATCTGGTTTTTCATTGTTGGATCGCCCCTCATCGTGGCTTTGTCCTTTGCGATTGCAACGGTTGTCGTTGCCTGTCCAGATGCGCTCGGCCTCGCAACACCAACAGCGGTTGCGGTCGGTACTGGCCTTGGAGCGAAATACAACATCTTGATCAAGGATGCGCCGACTCTTGAGCAGGTTTCAAAGATCCAAGCGGTCGTGCTTGATAAAACAGGTACGCTAACCGAGGGGAAGCCAAAGGTGACAGACGTCGCCACCGTCTCGGGCTTTGATCCGAATGAAGCACTCCGTCTCGTCGGAGCGGCGGAAGCGAAGTCCTCTCATCCGCTCGCAGGCGCTGTCTTGGATGAGCTCAGGATCCGTGGACTGGAGTTACCTCAGACCGTTGAAAAGTTTGAAAACCTCTCAGGCTTAGGGGTGAAAGCGTTCGTTGAAAAGAAGCAGGTGTTGGTTGGTACGGTAAAGCTCATGCGAGAAAGCAAGATTGTGCTTGGGGATTTGGAACAAAAAATAACGGAGTTCTTAGACCGAGGAGAGACGATCATGATTCTCGCCGTTGATGGAGCGATTAAAGCTGTCATCGGTGCTGCTGATCCAATCAAGCCCAATGCAAAACTAGCGGTACAAAAGCTCAAAGAACTCGGAATCGAGATCGCTATGATTACGGGAGATAATAAAGCCACGGCGGAGAAGGTGGCGAAGCAAATTGGTATTGAAAGAGTGTTCTCAGAAGTCATGCCGGAAGATAAGGCGAGTTATGTCAAAAAACTCCAACAAGAAGGCAAATTCACCGCCATGGTCGGTGATGGAGTGAACGATGCTCCAGCGTTGGCGCAAGCAGATATCGGAATTGCAATCGGTGCGGGAACGGATGTGGCGATCGAAACGGCGAAGGTTGTGCTCATGAAATCTGATCCGGCGGATATTCTTCGAGCCATCGTCTTAAGCAAGGCGACGGTTCGCAAGATGAAGCAGAATCTTTTTTGGGCGAGCATCTATAACATCCTCGCAATTCCGGTGGCGGGAGGCATTCTCTATCCGAGTTTCGGTATCATGCTTCGTCCAGAGTTTGCGGCTCTCCTTATGAGCATCTCTTCAATTATCGTGGCCGTCAATGCGGTGCTTCTGAAACGAGTTGAGTCTGCACTAAGGGTCTAATTTAATAATGTTCTATCCTTATGAAAAAATTCTTTGGGATCTCACTGATTGTTGTCCTCGCTATCATCGGAGGTCTCTTTGCTTATCGTAACGTGAACACCCCGTCTATCGATCAGGGAAATAATCGTTCCACGGTTCCATCTGTTATTGAAACGACCTCCACGCAGGCTCAAGCCACAGTTGATCTAAATGATGGCGATTCCTATACCTTTACCTTGCAAAGTAAGAAACAAACGATCGCTGGACGTGAAATTGACGCGCTTACGTATAACGGCATGGTTCCCGGTCCGATGATTCGTGTGCCACAGGGATCAACAATCCGTCTCACACTGAAGAATGATCTTGATCGTCCAACGACGCTTCACCCTCATGGGGTGCGCGTTGAGAATGCGTTCGATGGAACGCCTGATGTCACGCAAAAGGCAATCAAGCCGGGTGAATCGTTTACCTATACCTTGAAGTTCCCAGATGCAGGTGTGTTCTGGTACCATCCACACCTTGATGAAGTCATGCAACAGAATCTTGGTTTGTACGGTAATTTTCTGGTCGTTCCAACTTCAACGAATTATTGGTCGCCCGTAAACCGTGAAGAAGCGTTGGTGCTTCAGGACATGCTCTTCAACGGAAAGAAGGTCGCTCCATATAACGATGGACGCTCTTCCTACTATGGCATGATGGGTCGCTATGGCAATATCTTGCTCATTAATGGAAAGACCGACTATCGTCTTGAAGTAAAGAAAGGTGAAGTTGTTCGTTTCTTCGTCACAAATGCGGCAAATGCTCGTCCGTTTCGTTTAGCGATCCCTGGAGCCAAGATGAAGCTCGTCGGTGGTGACAATGGGAAGTACGAACAGGAGTCGTTTGTAGATAATGTGACTATTTCACCGTCTGAACGGGCGATCTTAGAAGTCTTCTTCGATGCTCCGGGAGAATTTAATATCTTGAACGATACACCCGTCAGAGTCTCAACCATGGGAACGGTTCATGTATCCAACGATTCGATCGGAGTATCTTATGCAGAAGCCCTCGATCAACTACGTGATAACCAAGACGTAAAGGTTTCGATTGACCCTCTGCGTCAACTCTTCGCTAAGCAGCCGGACAAAGTACTCGATCTTGGATTTAACATGATGGGTAATGGTGGCACGATGATGGGTGGAAGTGGAATGATGGGTCACGGCATGATGGGTGGTGGTGGGATGATGGGGTCATCGCCCGATTCAAGTGATGGAATCGAATGGGAGGATCAAATGGGGAGTATGAGTGCTCAGATGACAGCGGCGACGGCCGGTTGGACGATCACCGACAAAGAAACGGGAAAAGTAAACGACAAGATTGACTGGTCGTTCAAGCAAGGGGAGTATGTGAAGATTCGCATCAATAACCCGAATACGGGTATGCATCCGATGCAGCACCCCTTCCACGTTCACGGGCAACGCTTCTTGGTTTTAAATGAGAATGGGAAAGCGAACTCGAACATGGTCTGGAAGGATACGGTCTTGCTCCCCGCAGGAACGACAATGGATATTTTGGTCGAGATGTCGAATCCGGGACAATGGATGATGCATTGCCATATTGCCGAGCATCTAGAGAGTGGGATGATGTTGAATTACGAAGTAAAGTGAGAAGGAAGTCTCATGCTTAGAAAGGAGGTGAAAATCTATGTCACACATGCAACGAAGTCCTGAAGTGAGCCAATGTATCCAAGATTGTCTTGATTGTTATCAAAGCTGCCTTGAAACCACTTCCCATTGTCTACATATGGGTGGAAAGCACGCTGAAATTGGTCACTTAACTCTCCTGAAGGACTGTGGCCTGCTTTGTCAGACTGCCGCCAACTTCATGATCCGAAATTCGCCTAATCATAAGGAGGTTTGCCGGTTAACCGCTGAACTTTCTGAGAAATGCGCCGAAGATTGTGAAAGAGTAGATTCTTCGGATGAGATGATGAAAAAATGCGCGGCTGTTTGCCGTAAGTGTGCGGAATCGTGTAGGCAGATGGCTCGATAATGAACGTTTTGGCAGAAAGGCAACGCAAAATAGGGACCGGCTTGTGCCGATCCCTATTGCTTAGCTCGTTTAGCTTATCTTCTCGACCTGTCGAAGGTAGAAGAGATTAACAGTTTTCGGATACTTCTGAATCACCTCGCCTTTATCGTTTTTCTTTTCAATGAAGGTAATGGATTTAATAGCTTTCTCGCCTTTCTTTACTCGATAGCCGTGTTCAATCCATTGGTTGAAGGTTAGGCAATTAGATTTTGGATCGTAATTGCTGGCTTCGTCCTGACCCCAGCGGTCAAGAATCTGCTGTCTAACTCGTTCAGCTGTATTCGCTGAACCCTTCCAGTGAGAAATGATGGAGTATTCCATATAATGAAAAGACGGCCAATAGATATGATCCAATGGACTGACCGTTTACGTCGCATCGGACGGGCTAGAAGAAAGCGGCTGATAGCTTGTCTTTGTCATAGGTGGAGACGAGGGTAACGAGTTCTACCTTGACGAAGGAAAAGCTGACGCTAAAATGAATAGCCCTGATGCGAAGAAAGCAGATTGATCCATGTTTCAAAAGTCGCTAAAAACAAAAAAACAGACTCGTAAAAGCCAGCTCATTATTCCTCGTTCTAGACCCTTCAACATCCGATCATTTTTATCCTCCCTTTTCACTCCTTTTGAGTCCATTATTGGTTGTGTCTTTCCTTCCGTTTGTTGCTTCCTTCCCTTTTCCCCATACCCGCCGCCCTCCATCCCCTTGCCCTTCTTGGTTTCAGTTTCCCTCAGACTCAGTCAACAGAATTTAAAGAAAAAATAGAAAGAGAATAAGAGAACTAATTCATATAGTAAAGAGAAATAGAAATAAGTTAAAGAGTAATAAGTTTTAAGTAGATATAGATATATATACTTTGTCGTTCAGTTGATTGTGTGGTCACAGTAGTAGTCGGAGATTTTTGATTTTGATATTTTGCTAGGATGAGAGCTGTTTTGGTTGTCTGCTAGTTGAACACTGATTCAACTAGTCGTTCAACTAGCAGAGATGGGGCGGATATCCTCCCCATGCCCCTCCTTTTGGTCAGCTTTCCGACTGGAAAAAAGTTCGAGCCTCGTTGTAAAGCCAAGCCATGAGCGACAGTGTCTGGCGACCCAGACACTGTCAATCAAAAAAGCACCACAAACGTGGTGCTTTTTTGTTGTTTGGCGACGCTTGGGGAAGTTCGAGAAGAGCTTGTTCCACCCGCGGTAAAAAGACATGAAAACGATAGTTTGTTTCTGTTGGGAGAAGATTATTGGTTCGAATCCCACCCAGGTTTTTGGCAGTTTCCTTTCGTGTGTCATCTTGTTAGGCTTGTTTGTATGTGGTTTATTTACCAATATTTCATGGATAAATTCACGATAGAAGTTGATAAGCTACGTAATACAAAATACCCACTTTATTAGTGGGTATTTTGTATTACGCTCATTACTTAACATCCATACAAGATAGAGACTAAGTGACGAGGGGGTGAGTCGAGAACGTAGATCCGCGAAGTTGCGGTGTTCTGTACCCCAAGTCATGTTTTGCCACGCCGGCCTAGACCTTCACGGTTAGGTGAGTAGCTCCGTCACATCGTCCATGCCATAGCTTGCGAACGCTTCGCTCGGCAGATCACGTACCGTGACGCCATCTCTTTCGAAGGCGCGAACGAACGTGATGCCAGGCGCGAATTCGCAACCGAATGCCTCCATGCCGCGAGCGACCGCTTCTTCGCTCGCTGACTGGGTATCAGGCAGGTGGCGGATGTGCGCTCGCTTGACGAGTACGATACGCCGCTTGGCGTTCGGAGAAGATCCTTTCGGACGCTTCTCACGCAGTTCGTTGCCGCCGATCACGATGCGGTGCAGAGCATCCACGGTGATGATGTGGAGCAGGAACTGGAGGAGGTCGGTATCTGGGAACGTGAGGTTGATGAGCGCGTCAGGGTTGAGGCTGCGTACTCCGCTCACGGTCGTTCGATAGATGTAGTAGTTGGGCGTATCCTTGCGAACTAGCACCTTCACTCCCACATCCGGGAAGACCGTTCCGGCCGCATCGAAGATGATCTCACGCACCCCGACTCCGCGGAGCAGGAGAACATCGATCTCGACGCGATCAAGGCCATGTGGTCGCAGCATCCGCTTCGGCTTTCCGCTGATTTCGCGGATCTCACGAAGCTTGGCGTCGGCCTTGGCTGACAGGGTGTCGTAGTGCTCTATCACCCAGTCGAGGAGACGTGCGCCCTCCCGCTTGATCAGTTGGCAGATCTTCTGGTCATCCTGCAGCACACCTTCTAGCATCGCCATGTGGCGTTCGTGGAAATGAACGCTCATGGGCGATACGAGATGTCGGTACTGAAGAGCCTCAGGTGGGAGCTCGCCGAAGATCGCTTCCTCCTCTTCCGGACTCAGCTCGTCTGGGTAGGGCGCCCATTCAACGCTGGTGTCAGGGTTCTTGCTTGCTGCCTGATCCGAACCACCTCGCATGATGAGGTAGAGGTCGATCAGTGTCTCGACCGCCGCCTCATTTCCTTCGCCTGCCGCCTCGATGATGCGCTCCAGCCACAGCTTGGAAGGAAAACGCCAGATCGGGGGGAGGGAGAACGAGTGGTGAATGAAGCCGGTGTAGAACGCCTGCTCCGCGAGTTCCAGATCGGTTCTTCCGTCCTGGATCTGCGCATGCAGTTGCAAACTGCACTTGCTGTAGCGCTCCATGAGGTCGAACGCGAAGCTCAAGCTTCGGTCGGGCTGTTCACCGATGTAGCGGTAGCAGCGACTCACGAAGATGTCGTAGCCTTTGTAATTGGGCCAGTTGACCTTCGGGCTAGGCATCTCGCCCCAAGGGCCGTTGCGGAGCTCGAGGAGGGCGAAGACCAGGTCTTTCCAGCCCTGCGAATAGAGCTCTGTGACGATCTCCCCAGCGAGCTGAGAGATGTACGACTGGTTCTTCGCCTGAGCGAACTGCGTGCCCATCCAGCTCATGAGTTGAACGAGCTGCTGCAGGCGCTTCGGCTCGTGCTTCATCACTTCAGCGACAGCTGAACGGATGAGCTCGGCACGCTTCGTGCCCCTGTAATCGCCGAGGAGCGGCTTCAACACGTGGCGGGGATCATTGTAAAAGCCCATGGCAGTTTTCCTCCGTTGTGAGTTGTAGGGTGCGAGTCCTTGGAAGGACGTGATAAAGTAGTATAAAAATGACGAACTGTCAAAGATGAGCGGAGGCTTTTGAAATAATGAAAACCTTAAAATTTTTAAACGAGTTTGCTTATAGCAGGGCTGGAGGGGAGGTGGCCCGGACCCCAAAATTCGAACATCTTCCTTGTATCTCACTCATGTAACATACAAGGCATATGAAGAGGCAGCGCATTGCTCCTGATGTCAAAGAACAGATCATCGGTCGTATCAAAAACGATGGGGTTTCCGTGGTCCAAGCAGCGAAAGATCATGGCATCTCAGAGGCGACCATCTATGGTTGGATCGCGAAGAAGACAGAAGGCCAACCCACCCTGTCTGAACTCATTCGTTTGAAGCGTGAGAATGAGCAACTCTTTCGGCTCGTGAGAGATCTCACCTTGAAGCTCTCTGAATCTCAAAAAAAGAAGTCTTGATGAAGGGTGATTCATCCAAGTCCCAGCGTGCCAAAGAACTTGGCATCTATCGTGGCTTCCTCTACTACAAACCTAAGAAACCAGAGCAAGACTGGAAGCTCAAATGCCAGATCGAAGAAATCCTTCGCCTCCACCCAAGCTACGGATCAAGACGCCTCTCCATCGAACTCAAGATGAACAGAAAGAAGGTGAAGCGCGTCATGAACCTCTTCGGGATCAAGGCATATCGAAGGAGAGGCAGAAGATGGAAAAGGACCAAGAATATCAAGGTCATCTATCCAAATCTTCTGCTCTCGACCTTTCCCGCATACCCCAACCAGGTCTGGACGGCAGATTTCACCCACCTGAACTTCCAGAACAGGGTCGTATACATTGCGACCGTGATTGATCTGTATACCAGGAAGGTGGTGGGGTTATCCGTCTATACCACCCATGCAGTGCAGCTTGTCCTCTCCGCTCTTCTATCTGCACTTCACAACCATCCTCGTCCTCATATCTTCCACTCGGACAACGGAAGCGAATATACGTCAGAGGTCTTTGTCGATGCCCTCAAAATCGTGGGAACGAAGATCTCTCGTTCTGCTCCCGGATGTCCCTGGGAAAATGGTTACCAAGAATCCTTCCATTCTCAGTTCAAGGTGGACCTAGGTGATCCAAGCAGATTCAAGACGTTAGGCGAGCTTGTCTACGCTATCTACCAAACCATCTATGACTACAACCATTCCCGCATCCACTCCGCACTGAAAATGCCACCCATGAAGTTTGCACTCCAGGTGGCAGAAACGTATCATTTACTTAACAAGGTTGTTGTTTGAAGAAAGGGGTCCATGCCAAGGTAAGCAACTAGGAAAATGTGTAATCCAAGAGCTTTTTTGAGGGTCAAAATCCAGGCGTTTTTGAAGCACGTGAGACGGGGTCAAAATGAGACAAATGACACTATACAAAGGCGCGTATTGTTTGATTTCAGCCGAATAGTTTTGAGACCCATTGCGCGAATCGCATGGCTACTGCACGTACAATGGTCGTCGCGGTAAGCTTGACAGCGTTTCCTATTTTAACAGTCACTTCGGCCACAAGTTCCATAACCTGTTTGGCGAAGTTTGTGACTTTGTTTGTGATGGTATTGGTGAGTTCCGAGACTTGAGCGGTGCCAGTATTCGGTGTCTGTTGCGAAGGTGCTGACGCTTCTTCTGTTGACGCTTTGGAAGAAGATTCTTGAAGAACAGGGTTTCCAGAAGCGTCTGTATTATTTATTTGCGATGTATTGTTGCGAGGAGCTAAAGGAGCTACCGATCGATTCGGTTGATTTGTGTTATTAGCCGATTGGGTGTTACTGGATTCGGGAGCAGTTTCTGGATTATTCTCCGCGTTCTCTTGAGTGGCCGGTGTCTCTGTAGGTTGTGTTTCGGGCGTCTCTCGTGATTGAGGTGTGTCGATAGTGGGCGGATTTGCTTGTTCGAAAGGGCTGTCTGTAGATGGGGAGGAGACAGATGGCGCGGAAGGGGATCCGGCGGACGAACCTCCACCTGACCCACCTGATCCTGTAGATCTCTCCGACCCAACCGATTCACTCGGAGTGATATGAATGCCAAAGGGGATCGAGGAAGCGTGTACACTCAAGCTCCCCGCGGCCCACAGGATCACGAGAAAAAGCAGGGAAGCAGTATGTTTGTTCATGCGGGATGTTTTAGGAGATCGTGAGGGTGAAATCCGTCGAATATGAACCAGCCGGCTGTGCAGCTGGGATCAATTGTTGGAGAGAGATTCCGGTGACTTGCCATTCACAATTTGCAGCAGCGCTACTGGCTGATAGAAGTGTGATCGCATTCGTCGTTCCTTCGACAAAGGAGGTAGAGCTACCTAGACTGATACCGGACGTACTGCAACCGGCGGTTGAGGACAGGGAAGCGGTAGACGGATCAATGGTTAGTTGACCGCCAACGCTATCCGCATCCGTTCCATCAGTGGCACCGTTTCCATCGTTGTAGTCATAGGAAGATCCGCTGCTCGTCCAGCGAGCTGTAGACCCATTTGTGGCGGCAATGCTTACAGACCAGGACGTTCCGGATCCGCTGGTAATGTAAAGTCTTCGATCGGTTGAGCCAATTGTACTGGTTGGCGATTGACTGCTGAAAGATGAAATGATGGAAGCGAAACTAATACTAGCGGATGACCATTGAATATCGCTTAGGTCTAAAAAGCTAAGGGATGTAGTATTTAATGAGGTGCTCAGCGTACGTCCGCAGGTAAGGCCTGATGTACTTGGTGCAGAACCGCGGTAATTGAGCTTGCAACTCCCCCCGTTCGTTGTAGAAGATCCGCCACCGCGCGAGAGAAGCGAGCCGGAAACCGTTATCCCATTCAACTTGAGAGATTGTAATAAAATGCCTCCTCCAGCTCCTGTTCCACCGGTTGCTCCTGTTCCACCTCCACCACCTCCACCACCTCCACCACCACGACAGCTGAGGGATACGCAGGTTCCCGACGAACCCGCACTTCCCGCGGTAGCCGTCGTTCCTCCGGCGCCAGCTCCTCCTTCAGCTCCAGATCCGCTTGCCGCGGTTCCCGTGCTGCCAGACGATCCTGTGGTACCTGTTGTGCCCGTTTGTCCATCTGCGCGTACCGTTCCACTGATCATGAGTGTTGAGGTTGCAAATAAACGAATGGCGCCTCCGCCTGCTCCTCCGGCACCGCCCGCACCGCCTGCTCCTCCGGCACCGCCCGCACCGCCAACGGAATTGGATGCGCCACCGCCACCGCCACCTGCACCACCGCCACCGCCACCGCCACCTGCACCACCGCTTCCTTTTGCTACGCTTGAATCTGTTGAGTTATCGCCATTTCCAGCGGCGGTAAGATAGCCGCCATTCGTCGGGTTTCCGCCATTGGTCCCTGCTCCACCAGCCCCGCCTCCGCCTCCTCCTGAAACACCACAGACTCCAAGAACTCCAAATAAACCCCCAAGTAGAGTACCGGCACCCCCGTTTCCGCCCGCGCCTCCGTATGTCCCTGCTCCATTCGATCCGGTTCCTCCAGCTGATCCCGCGGTTCCTGCCGCTCCGGCTCCACCGGTACACGTTGGTGATGCGCCCGCGCCTGCGCTGGCCGCGCTCGTGCCTGTGCCACCCGCTCCTCCACTAAACCCTTTTCCATCGGCGGAAAGGGTTCCGGCAATACTGATCGTATTCGCATAGATATCGACGGTTCCATAGCTGGAGCTATCGTATGCTTTTACTGTAGCGGTGCTTCCACTCGGAATAGAAAGCGCTCCGATATTCGTATGAATACCGGCAATTTCTCCGCCGCTACAGTCGGTTGCTGGAGACCAGTCGGAGCCTCCATGATCTCCTCCACCCGTACAGGTATAAGACGCAAGCACGTCAGCCCAAGGATAAAACAAGCAGGTGAGAGTAAGCAGGGAAGCTATTCATCGTTATGATGAGGGGGCAATTAGGGATGTCGAAGAATGGGAGTTGGAAGAGCGTGCTATTAGTGCTTTTTGGTTAGCCGTTCAACTGGATCGAGCGTTTGAGATCGGTTCTGGTGTGGCAGAGAGGTTTGTGGA
>CAYTIN010000031.1:0-15194 GCA_964438015.1 uncultured Gammaproteobacteria bacterium | reverse complement strand
ATCGCCTGAAGGATTTCTTCCTTCAAGACCCGATCAATGTGTTTAGCCATATGCGGAACTAATCAGAGGCTATAGAGGCAACCTTTGCATCATTCACAGCCAAGAGAGCTTCCACCGAAATCTTCAATAGAGCCAGGTCATCTCCTGCGCCCGTGTAGACGAAGTTCATCTCTTTAACTTTTTCATCAAGAATGAAGGTCGCAACGTATCCAAACGATGGAACGCCTCCCACAGGATAACTCGTAAGCTTCAGTACTTGCTCTTTTGTTGCCATTGAAAGCTTAGAGATACCAACGATCAACTTAAGCTTTTCTTTGTCGAGTCTTGTGTCCCCTCGGAGGATTGCTATATATAGGTTTTCTCTTTCATCAACGAGACAGATATTCTTTACCACCTGTTTTGGCTCAACCCCAAGCACACGGGCTGTATCCTCAACCGTATGGCAGGAACCATCAACCGTTACAAACTCCGCTGGAGTGTTATTCAGAGATATGAATTGCCTTAAGGTTTCTTGATAGTTCATATGGTTCGTATTTTATAGAAGACCAGTCTTTTTTGGAGCTAGCGGAATAAACTTAGTACATTTTGCGCTTTCGTTCACGACATTCAATAGAACATTTTCATCTTTTCCATGCGCAAT
Source organism: uncultured Gammaproteobacteria bacterium (assembly GCA_964438015.1). Classification (GTDB taxonomy): domain Bacteria; phylum Patescibacteriota; class Patescibacteriia; order 2-12-FULL-60-25; family 2-12-FULL-60-25; genus JAGOUY01. Next base: position 14,554 of record CAYTIN010000031.1, on the reverse strand, counting down.
AAAGACAACAATGCCTGCCTCCATCATTTTCTTAGCGATCGCAAACTTCGTCAACATTCCGCCTCTACCGATATCTGTCTTCTCTTGTGTCACATGAGCTTCAGCATCAATGATGTGTTCGTAGGTAATTTCAGGAATTGTTTTTGAATTTGGATCAGATGGATTGCCATCCAAGACACCTTGAACGCTTGTGAGAATGATTAAGGCGTCCGCCTTTAATCGTTCTGCGATAAGTCCTGCTAACTCATCGTTATCCGTAAAGATAAGTTCCTGAATGGCTACCACATCATTTTCATTCACAATCGGTATCACATTGCTCTGAAGAAGATTCAAGAAACAACGATCCATGTTCTCGGAATGCTCTGCATCTCTAAAATCTTCCTTCGTAACTAGAACTTGAGCGCAAAGATATTCATACTTCTTGAATAACTTCGCGTAGGTCTCCATGAGTTTCACCTGACCAACGGCTGCAAAAACCTGTTTATCAGCAACCGTCTCTGTCGGACTAGATGTCTTCGATAGAAGTCCACGGCCACAGCTCATAGCTCCTGAAGTAACGAGAATAACCTCCGTCCCGTCTTTCCTAAGACGAACGATCTGAGCAACAAGATCCTCAAGAACAGATTCTTCGATGTGACCATCTGATCTTGAAAGCACTTTCGTGCCTATTTTTACGATGATGCGTTTATACATACGTTTAAAACAATTTGCTTCCAAGTGGAACTTCTTTGTTTGGTTGACCTATAACCACATCTCCATTTGCATCAGCAAATCCCAAGGTAAGTGATTCAGAGATGAATGGGCCAATCTGCTTAGGTGGAAAGTTTACAACGCCCATCACGAGCTGCCCGAGCAACCATTCTTTGGAATAGTGCTTCGTGATTTGCGCCGAAGATCGTTTGATTCCGATCTCAGCTCCGAAATCAATCACGAGTTTATAAGCTGGCTTACGAGCCTCGGGAAAATCCTCAACTTTAATAATCTTTCCAATACGAATGTCCACCTTCTCGAAGTCTTGATACGTAATCTCCATATAGAGGCCATAAGTGAATGAAGATGAAGCCGGATAATAAAAATCTCGTCTTCATCAAACACGCATAAAATACGTGTTTAACAAGGACGAGATTTCTCGTGGTACCACCTTGTCTTTGCCAAAGCATTTCGGCCTTGACCTTGTGCACTCGCTATCACGAGTGCTCTCTTGTAACGGTGAGATCTCCGGTACTGCTCATCGCAGACAGCTCCAGGGCTGGGAACCCTTTCATTGCTTTGTGATAAGAATAGATTCAAATACAGAACTGTGTCAAATCTATATTTAAATACAGATTTTTGAGCCACGTGGGATTCGAACCAAGAATCTTCGCTACACGTAAACTAATTTTCATTTTCACGACTTTTCACCCTGGGTGGGACAAACTTCTCTCAAACTTCTCCATGAGTCGCCAAACAACAATGACCTCCTCCCCGGGCTCCGGCTAGCGCCTCCACCCGGGGTTTCCAACATGGCATGAGAATCCAAAGCCCTAGACAGATGGGTTGTCAGTCAAACAATCGAGCGGTCTGGGGCTTTTCTTGCTGCCCTTGGTATTCGATATATTTTCTAATCCTCTCTTCATCTAATCCGATGCTCGAAACGAAATACCCGACACTCCAGATGCCGTCTTTCTCAAGATAGATCTTGTCGATAAATTTAAACTTCTTGCGTAAATGTTGGCTTGAGCGTGATTTGAGGGCGCAGACAGCATCTGCGATGGTGATGTTGGGTGGAATCTCCATTTGTAAGTGGACGTGGTCTTGGTCCGTGTTGATGGCCACAATATGGAGTGTCGGATATTTCTTGACGGTGGCGTAGAGACTCGCGATCAATTCTGTCTTCACATAGTCTTTCAGCCACTTCCGTCTGTACTTGGTGCCCCAGACGATGTGATATTGGAGCTCATACATGCTGTGGTTCAGGCTTTGAACTCTCATGCAAGCCAGATTGCCAGATCGTATGCATATTTTCTAGGTGGGATCTGGCAATCTGCCCGGCCATTCATCCCCGCCCTCCGGCTGACGCGCTAACAGCATCCGAGATCCTTTCATCCCTCCAGGCGGGGTTTCCTGGAATGCAAAAACGCACCACGTTTGTGGTGCTTTTTTGATTGACAGTGTCTGGGTCGCCAGACACTGTCGCTCATGGCTCCGGGACTAGGATTCGAACCTAGATAAACAGCTCCAAAGGCTGCTGTCCTACCATTAGACGATCCCGGAATGTGGCGCAATCTTAGAGGAAATGGCCGTAATCGTCAACGACCATGGCTTGCTATCGAATCACAGAGGGATTTGCTATAGTCACCTCATGAAAAAATCTATAGATTTTCTAGGAAAAACCGTTGATGTCGTCATCGACCGTCCTTTAGGCTCAGCGCATCCAAAGTATGGATACGTCTATCCTATCAACTATGGATACGTCCCCGACACGGTCTCTGGAGATGGAAAAGAGATCGATGCCTATATCCTTGGTATTAAAGAACCGTTAGCCACCTTCACGGGTGAATGTGTCGCGGTAATTCGGCGCATGGAGGAAGATGATGATAAGTTAATTGTGGTTCCCATCGGCACGGCTGTGACAGATGAAGAAATCAAAACAGCCACCTATTTCCAAGAGCAATTTTTTTCTTCGAAGATCGTGAGAAGGAGTGAATAATAAATAACTCCCAAAGGAGTTATGGAGAGGAGGGGAAAGGGCGGTGGATGTGGCACTCGCTGTCTGTGTACCAGTCCATGCTGAGGGTGCCGATGGGGAGGAGAACTGTGACCTTCTGCCGGTTGCCAGAACGCGACGACCTTGGCGACGATGAGGTCAGAGGTGAATCCATCTTCGCCGAACACCTGGTGGCTAAGGAGCGAGATTCCGCTTTCCTTCTTCATCGAATGTGGACACGAGTACGACCGATCGAGGGGCAATCGCTGCATACAGGAACGAGTGGATGTGTCGAAGAGCGGTTTCATGAGCGAGATGTGATTGCATCTGGATCCTCCATCCCTCATTTCTCTACAGGTGTTGAGAAGTGGGGGATGGGGAAGAGGGGGGCTCTTCCATGGAAGTAAGAGGAGGGTACGAAGCGAATGAAAGGCTAATCTTCTTTTCTTTGCCGTTCTTCTTCCAGGATGCGCTCAAAGAACTGGATGGTGCACTCAACCGAGCAGAAGACTACGCCACCGTCGACCGAGGAGCCGAAGCCACCAGTCGCGACGATACGCAGTTCGTCCGGAGTACGGATCACGCGCAGTGCGTCGTTGGGATCGTTGGGGTCGATGGCTGCTTGAGACGGCGGTTCGTCCACCCACTTCCGATCTTCTTCGCGGTCTTTCTCGCGAATGGCTTGAATTTCATCTTCGGAAAGATAGGGGCTTTTTTTGCACGTGGTGCAGCGGAAGCACCCGACAGGGTCGTAGGTCATGTAACCCCTGTGCACGATTTCTCGAATAGGAAGGAACTTGAGATGCGTAGATCCTTTTTCCTTGAGCCAGGCGACGATGTGCTCCGTGCAACAGAAATCTTTGCTGCGATTGATGCCTCCCTTGGTAAGGAACCAGGTATCATCCCAGTTGCTGCCTCCGTCCATCGGGACATGACAGACGCAGGTACAGTAGGCGCAGACGATCTCGTGAAAGTTCATGGTCTTCTCCTTGAAGGGGCGGTTTTTCTTTTTCTCGCTTTCAGTGTCGATTCGACATGCACGAGTCTTTAGTCGCCATAAAAAGCGACTAAAGACTCGTGCATCTCAGAAGTTGTTTAAAGGCCGACTTGCATCTTTTCTGTACAAAAGATATAATTTATATTGAAAATACTCAAAAAATAAGCTATTTTTCATACTATATTAAACTTTTCGTTTACTTATGGGCTTCTTCCCCTCATCTCCCTTAGCCGAAGCAATCGTGCTCGAGCTGCACCGAGGCCCTCGAGACACGAGCGTGCTCATCCGTGCTTTGCATGAGCATGGTCACCGAGCAACGAAGCAAGGGATCTACAAAGCCCTCCGCCAATTGCGGGCACAAGAAGTCGTTTTTCTCCAGCAGGGAGAAGTCTCTCTCAATTTACGTTGGCTTAAGCGTCTAGAACGATTTGTATCGCTTACGCAACATGCTTATGCGAATCCAGTAAGCGGAGCGGGGCACTTTTTGAATCTCGAAGATGGGGAACGTATTAGTTATTCCTTTAAAAATCCCGTCCTCCTCGACGCTTTCTGGAATCACGTCCTCTATCTCCTCTACGAAGCCATGCCGGAGCTTGATCGTTGGTACGCCTACGCCTCACATTGTTGGTTTATGCTCGCCCGACGGAAAGAAGAGCAAGCACTCTATCATTTTTTGAATAAGCGCAGCGTGCGGGTACTCTATACCGTTGGTCACAAAACCCCACTCGACAGTCTCGCCGCCAAAGAGTTCGATGGTGACAAGACGCAATATCATATGATGGAGCGCTCGCCATTTACCGCACGTCGAAACTATCGCGGTCTTGTCATTAACATCGTCGGTGATTTTGTCATTGAGACGCAGTATGACAAAGAGGTAGCAGAGGAGATCGAGAAGTTTTACGCCGCCCACCGTTCTATGGATGCGAATAATCTCCGTGAACTGGAAGAAATCGTCTCAAGACCTGCCCGTACCAGGTTACTCATTACCAAAAATGCCGTAAAAGCCCGTAAATTACGGAAACTCTTCGACCGTCACTTCTACCTTCCGTCGGCAAAAAAATCGTGCTAGCATCCAAAAAATATGTCCCTGCAGCTCCTGGGTTTTGAAGACGAGCGTCAAACCGTTGAGGTTTTTGCCGCGGCCTTAAAGCAGAAACCGGTCTACGCTCTCGAAACCCGCTATCGGGCCGGTGAACTGACAGTCCGCATGCCGCATGTAACGACTAAGGAAGTGGTTCTCATCGCCAATATCCACGAAGATCCGCGCTATGCCTTACGTACGCTGTTTGCTGCCCAGGCCTTACGCCATACGGGCGTGAAACGCTGCACGCTTCTTGCTCCATGGATTGCCTACGGGAGGCAAGATCGCGTCGCACGGCCGGGCGAAGTTCCCGGAGGGTTGATTATCGGAGACATGCTCTCTCGATTGTTTGATAAGATTATTACTCTCGACGCCCATAGCCCTCTATTTATCCAAGCCTTTCGTCGCAAGCTCACGAACGTCTGGGCCTCTCCGGACGCCGACCTCAAGAAAAAGCTGGGAGATCTTGACCTGGTGGTTGCCGCAGACCATGGAGCGGCACGTCGTGCCAAGGCTTGCGCCGAAGCTCTTAAAAAACTGTTGGTTATTTTAGAGAAGCAACGGACGCCCGAAGGCGTTTCTATTGTCATATCTTCTCCTGACATCGCACGTATCCAGTCTAAAAAACTCCTCATCGTCGACGATATTTCTGACACGGGTGGGACGCTGATCACGGCTTCTGCCATGTTGCGGGAACACGGTGCCGGACAGGTGTCCGCGTTGGTTTCTCATGTACCCGATCTGTCGGTATTGCGTGAACGTGTAGGCGGAGTCCTAGCTGTTGAAGCTCTGCACGACCACGCAACACAAACCATTCACTCTTCTGCAGTAAAAGCGTTAATCGAGGTTTTATAAACGAAATACTACGTAGGTCACAGCCCCTACTTCATCCATCCGAGTGCTATCACGAAAAGCCAGGACCATCTTTGGCTGATGCTTGAGCCATTTATGGATGGCTTGGCGTAACGTACCGGAACCTCGCCCATGGATAATCCGGACAATCGGTTCTTTATGATGCCAATGCGCGTGTAAAAAATGATCAAGTTCCCCAAGAGCGATGGCCACCGTTGTCCCATGCAAATCCAGTTCGGGAGCGGACCCAAGTTCAGCAGAGAAAAACAGAGAATCAAGAGAAGGCATGAAGAGGATCGTGTGTCCAGTATCGTGTATCAAGAAATGATGAAGGGCCATACCCTATTCTCGATACTGGATACACGATACTCGATACTATATACTTCCACCATATGTCACACCCGTTTGCCGAGCAAGGACCGGATGCATTTGTCAGTGTGGGCCGCGTTGAAGACTGGAAGGATCAACAAGTTCGTGAAGTAAAAGTCCATAAAAAACCCATGTCGGTCGTACGTCTAGGCGAACGCTTTTTTGCGCTGAATAGCGTCTGTCCCCATATGGGCGGTCCCATGTCGTGCGGACCGGTAACCGACGGAAAGCTCCATTGCCCTTGGCATGATTGGTCGTTTGACATCGAAACAGGAAAATCGCTCAATGGTCACTGTTTAACTCGTTACCAAGTCAAAGTTGAGAATGATGAAGTAAAAGTTGGTTGGGTTATAAAAGAATAGCAAGGTATGACTAAGCGCCAGTGGCAGTCATTGGTTGGGTTTATCGTGACGATGCTCGTCACGCTCTTTGTGGCACAACACCCTTCTGCGGATACGCGCTCGACATCAAAAGAGCCTATCTCTCCTTCGGCGGATGCATCGCCCCCTGCCATATCGCAGGAAAAGTCCCCAGAAAACCCTCTGGCCGTCTCCTTAGCACACGGGACAACCGCAAAAACCAACGCTACCGTCTTACGAGCCTTGGACGGTGATACGATCGAGGCACTTTTAGATGGAGAGGAAAAACCTATGAAAGTACGTTTTATCGGTGTAAATACCGCCGAATCCGTTGATCCTCGTCGTCCAGTCGAATGTTTTGGGAAAGAGGCGTCTGCCTTCACCAAGAATCTCCTCGAAGGCAAACGCGTCCTGCTTAAAGAGGATTTGCAGGCAGACGAGCGAGATAAGTATGGACGGTTGTTGCGCAATATTTTTTTAGAAGATGGAACCGATGTGAATGCGATGCTGATACGAGAAGGGTATGCCTACGCCTACGTATCTTTCCCTCAAGACAGGCGACGCAAAGCAGAACTTAAGCGTCTGCAGGAAGAAGCAAAAAATGCTAAAAGGGGATTGTGGAATCCGGAAACATGTGATGGGATAAAGTGAGCCTATGTTCAAGCCTACTCCTTTTCAGTCTCGCCTCACCATGGCCATAGCTAGCCTCGTTGGCTTATTTGCCTCCGGCTATCTTTTATATACCTATGTTGCCGGTGTTCCAATTGCCTGCGGCTCAGGTGGCGGATGTGATATTGTTCGTCTCTCAAAATGGGCCTATACCTTTGGCCTCCCTCGTCCATTATTAGGCGTGATCTTCTACGTGGGTGTATTTGGCCTACTCGTGGCCCGCGTCGCGACCGACTGGCAGGGACGGTGGCTCTATCGTTTGACGATGCTCGCCGCCATCGTGGGGTTTATCGAGTCAGCCTTTCTCTTTTTGGTTCAATGGTTGGATATAAAAGCCTTTTGTATCTGGTGCTTAACCTCGGCTTTAGCCGCCACCATCATTGCAGCAGTTGCTTGGTTTGATGGGCTGGAAGAACATCGGGCGGTCTCTGCTGAGCGTGAATTAAAAGCCCTATTCGTATCCTTACTGGTTTTCACCCCGATCGCTTTTATCGGGTTCGCTTCCTTGCTGCAATCCGTCTCCGTTCCGGAGACGATCCAGCGCATACGGCGCCCATAAATAGAGGAGATATAAAAGACGTTCCTTTATAGAACGTCTTTTATATTCGTTACGGCATCTGCTGCTCCTTATGGAGGGCTAAACAGACAGAATTAATACAATATCGTTTCCCGCCAGCGTCTCGTGGCCCATCATCAAACACGTGTCCAAGATGAGCCCCGCATTTTTTACAGGTGACCTCAGTCCGCTTCATGCCATGGTCGTTGTCTTCATGGAGTTCGATATTCTCCAAGTTTGCTGGTTCCGTAAAACTTGGCCAGCCTGTGCCGGAATCAAACTTGGTATCGGAAGAAAACAGCTCATTTCCACACACGGCGCAGGTATACATGCCTTTTTCATGACTATTCCAATACGCACCGGTAAACGGAGCTTCTGTGCCTTTTTCACGAGCTACATGATAGAGTTCGGGAGAAAGTTCATCGTCTGGTTTTAGCGAAGGAGTTTGCATATAAGGTGAAGATAGGGGAGTTATGTCCGGCGCATAAGTTGACCAAAACGTTCTTTCACTTTTTCCAGCTTAGGATTAATCACAAATTGACAGTACGCTTGATCAGGATGGTTCTGGAAGTAATGGTGGTGGTACGCTTCCGCTTCGTAAAATGTTTCAAGGGGAACAACCTCCGTCACAACGTTGTCTTTGCCGTCCACATTCAGCTGATCAATGAATTCTCGTGCTTCTCGTTTCTGTTCATCGTTCGTCGTAAGAATAATCGAACGATACTGCGTGCCGACATCATTGCCCTGACGATTCAGGGTTGTAGGATTATGCGCCGCAAAGAAAACGGTAAGGAGATCCCTGTAACTAATCTTGCTTGCATCAAATTCAATCCGCAAGACTTCGGCGTGACCCGTGTCACCGTCGCAGACTTGTTCGTAAGTGGGATTGACCGTTTGTCCGCCCGCATAGCCAGGCACAACAGACATAACGCCTTTTAATTGTTCGAACACGGCTTCAATACACCAGAAACATCCACCGCCAAAGACGGCGATTTGTGAAGATGAGGGGGACATACAAAAAATAAAAGATGTAATATTTTAGATTGAAGAGGTTCTTTTTCCTTTCGTCATCCCGAACGCAATTCGATGGAGTGAGGGATCTGGCTTGGAAACGGGTAACGGCGTACGGGCTACTTGTTTCGGTCGAGATCCCTCATTACGTCCAACTCCATTCGGGATGACGAATAAGTAAAGAGGGAGGTGTTCCTATCCAAACGTAAACGTATACGCTTTTACTCCGGGTTGTTCGATGATTAGCTCCAGCACATGCTCGCCACTCTCTTTTGTATCTCGTAAAAGGTGATAGAGGCGTTCCTCTTGAATCATGACATAACTTTCGCCATTTTCGATGCGGACATCTTCCCCCGCTCGGCTTGCTTCCAAGGCTTTGCCATCGCGATGAATAATCATTTTGACCGAAGATGAGGCACTTCCTACAAAGAAGATATTATTCGCTTGATACTTGTAGAGAACTCGATCGCGCATCTGCTTTGTTTCTGCGTATTCCGGTTGGATATTCCAGGCACCGTCTAGATAGAGACGATCAGAGCTTAGGTTGGCGGGTGCCGTCACCGTTTGGACGCCTTGGGTCCCTCGTTCCCCATTAGCAAATGTTTCATTACGAGCCGAGCCAAAATAGGTCTCTGGGCTAATGCCTCTCGCCGGCTCCATTGCCTCTACTTCGACCAAGTCATTAGGAACATTCATAACAGAAGCTTTATCGCGCGTTGCTTTTTCCTCTAACAGTTCCTGAATCTTCTTTTCTGTTTCATTATATCCCCCTTCACCAATGTGGTCATAGACGACGTATCCATCAATATCAATCAAGTATTTACGTGGCCAATAATTATTGCCATAGGCATTCCATGTACCGTAGTCATTATCCAGAACAACAGGGAATTTGATGCCGTATCGCTCCATCGCCGCGCGCACATTTTCAATCTTATGCTCGAAAGCGAACTCGGGGGTATGGATCCCAACAATCTCCAAGTCTTGGTCTTTATATTTATCATACCAAGCATTCAAGTAGGGGAAGGTGCGGATACAGTTGATACAGCTGTATGTCATGAAGTCGACGAGAATAACTTTTTTTCCAACCAGTTTTTCTAACGTGAGAGGATCCGTATTCACAAACCCGGATGGATGGCTGATCTCGCGATAGCGAGGGTAGGGTTTATTCATGTGCGCCATATCGTTGGTAGAGGTTGAAGTCGGATCAGCCGTGAGGGGTGCTGCCATAACGGAAGAAGATTGAGCGCGCGTGAGCAAAGATGTTTCTAAGCCTGATGTCGGATAGTACCCATTTTGGACGAGGTAGGTCTGCAAATCTTTATCCTTGCCCGTCAAAATGAGGACACCGACAAGCAGAAAAAGAATTCCCAATCCTCGTTTAAACCAACCGCGAGGATCGGCTGCCCAGCGCGCATTTTTGATGAAGTGCCGACCTAACAAACTCACGAGAAGAAGCATGAGTGATAATCCGATGGCGTACGCAATCAGGTAAATAATGCCCGCCCCTAGGCTGCGTGGCAGCACTGTCGCAAGAATGAGGAAGTATGTCGGCGAACAGCTTGAGAATACCGGACCGAGTGACATCCCTATAAGGATGTCGCTCCCATGGCCTTTCACCTGAGCGGAATCAGCTAACAGTTTGTCTGAGCTGTTGCTAAGCCCGAGCTTGATGTTCACGCTGTCCCAAAGTCCAGGAAATAGACTGATAAGCCCAAAGGCGATGATAATTATGCCGGAGACAGCACCCCAGACACTTTGAGGGATGTTAATGAACAGGGTGCTGAATTTAAGCAGCAAAGTGAACAAGACGATGGCGAGAGCCAGTGAAGCCGTAATGATGTAGGGGTTGCGTTTGCGTCCGCCTTGGACGGAGCCACCAATAATAATGGGAAGTAGCGGAAGCACGCAGGGAGCCAGGACGGTGAGTACCCCGGCAATAAAAGAGATGAGAAGAAGGGTCATAGAAAATAAATTACATGTAAAGTATACTTTACATGTAAAAATCATGCAAGGGGGTTATTTCTTAATATTTTGCTTGCTGGTACAACCGAGTCACAACTTTCGTAATCACCATCCCCACTAAAGTCAAAATCAACCAAGAATCTACCTGATGGCGGAGCGTTTGCAGGATGATCCCGGCCACCAATAAACCCGCCCCTACTAAAAACCCGTTTCGTCCCGCCGTTAAGCGATGATGGTCTTCGCGTTCATCACGCGCTTCTTCTTTCCAAATGAAGACGGCAAACGAGACGAAGGCGGCAATGAGGGCAAGCAAAATAACTGAACTTGCCATCGTCGGCATCCAGACCACCTGTAGTGGTCGAAAACAGAGGACGGCCAGAACGATTAGCAAGCAAGCGAGCAAAGGCTCAATCAGTAACTTATTTTTCATAGATGAGGGAAAAAAGGTCCTCAACAGGACGTTTAAAAAATCGCGCGATACGCAAAGCTAATAAAACCGAAGGGGTATAGTTCCCTTTTTCAATCGCAATTACGGTTTGGCGCGTCACACCAATCCCCTCCGCAAACGTTTCTTGCGTCACGCCCGCCTCCGTACGATATTTGTAGACATGATTTTTGACAACTTCTTGCATAGAAATAAGCTTCATTCATCTTTCGTCCGCTATTATATTATTTGTCATCCCGAGCGTAACGGAGTGGAGCCGAGGGACCTCGACCGGAACAGGTAGCCTATCCGATCGCTACCCGTTTCCGCTGCGAGACTCCTCCCTTCGTGAAAGGAGGGGTGACAAAGCTAGGGAGGCTAATCCGGAATAAACCGTAGTGCCGCGCCATTGATGCAAAATCGTTTTCCCGTCGGTGCCGGCCCATCATCAAACACATGCCCTAAATGTCCACCGCATTTCGATGTCAGGACTTCTGTGCGCGTTTCAAGGAGGCTCGTATCTTCCTTCAGCGTGACGGCGTCAGGGCTTATCGGTGCCCAAAAGCTCGGCCATCCCGTTCCTGAGTCGTACTTCTGTTCCGAGCGGAACAAGGGCTCACCGCAATCCGCGCTTACATAGGTTCCCGGCCGTGTTTCAAAGTCCAGCGGACTGCTAAAAGGGCGTTCTGTGCCGGCTTCACGCATGATGTGGTAGGTTTCCGGGGATAAGATCTGTTTCCACTCAGCTGCTGTGGTCGAGGCGGATCCAGCGGGTTCTATGGCGGTAGTCGTGATAGGTGACGCTGATCGATTGGCACAACCCGCGAACGACAAGGCTCCAAAAACAAGCGCGATGATAAAAACACGAGGCATGGAGTGAGCATGACATATCTTACGGTATATGTCTAGTTGACTTTACAGATGGTCTATCCATCTAGATATGCCTGACCGTTCCCAGTGTGGCATTCACTTCCACCACTTCACCTGTTTTCAGGGTTTGGGTAGCGAACTTTATTCCAATGACGCAAGGTTTCTGTAGCTCCCGGGACACAATCGCTGCATGGCACGTAATCCCGCCTTCATTAGTTACGATCGCGGCCGCTCGTCGAATGGCTGGCAGATAGCGTGGATCCGTCATGGCGGTCACCAGGATTTCTCCCTCTTCTAAGACCCCAGCCTCTTCCACCGTATGAATTATACGGACACTGCCACGGACAACGCCGGGAAAAGCGGTTTTTCCTTGCAAAGTACCGGTATGGGTAGATGGATCTGGTTCGATAAGTGAAAAACGCTCCAGGTCCGCACGAGAGAAGAATAACGCACTTTCTTCTTTTGTCTGTCGCACCAAGACGAAATCTCGGCGTTGTCCAAGATCAGCTGGTAAAAACCCAGTGACACGATAGTGTTCTAATTCTAGTTGAGTGAGAAGGGAAAGAGTACCCAAAGCAATACCCTGTTCGTCTTCTAAGTGTCGCAAGAGGGAGGATTGGGTGCTTAAACCAAGCTTATAGACATCTTCATTTTCCTGACGAATTCGTAAACAACTTTCAAGCAAACGAGGATCATGGCTAGGATGAAGATATTCTGGAAGTTCAATCGCGACTAAAATCAAAGGGAGTAAGTTAATAAAATATGTCTGAAGTTGGTCGAGGGCTTGCCAGGTATTCAGGGGAATCTTCTGCAAAAATGCTCGATACGTCTTTAAGATCGCATCATGTTGAGCTTTTTGCTGAAGAAGGATCTCTGGTGTCCCGTATTTTTTGAGCCATCCTTCACTCCGGCTGCGTGCATCGTCTTCGCTCGTGAAATGGTATAACTTCCCTTGCTCAATCAAGATAAACATGGGCTGCGGATCATGGGAAAAGAACGATCGGCACCGTTCGTGGAAGAACGCGGAAAATACCATCGATGTACCGAGGATAGTGTAATCCCGCTGGCGTTTCTGGTAACTCATAGATCTTTATTCATCTTGTCAAAAAACCGGGGGAAGCGTCAATCAAGAAAGTTTGCTATCCTTATCCCTGTATGAAACATTTCTCCCCCATGTTGGTGGCCGCTATGTTCCTTGTAACCCTTGGTGCCGGTTGCCAATCTACGAACGCTCCTTCCATGTCACCCCCTAACTCACCTAGCGCCACTGCACCAGCTATGCCAACGCCATCCACCCCAGAGTCCTTAAAGATGGACCTCGAACGCGTCTTCGCCCAAACCCGCGCGTTGGCTAACGATCCAACGCCTGATCGCTATCTCGCCGCCGTCGATTTAACCGGCTCCGACAAAGAAACGGTAGACGAGATCAAAGATGGGTGGGCCAACCGCGAACAAATGTTGCGCACGGTAATGCCTGATATGACGGGACCAAATGCAAAGTTTATTGAAATCAAAGAAGAGGGGGATTGGGCGGCGTATTATTATCTTGTTAAAATCAGCAATGAACTCGCCATCCTAAAGTCACAACGTTTCCATAAAGTGAATGGCCAATGGAAAGTAGGGACGGGAGCATTGACGCGTCAGCCAATAAGCGCATTTACTACGTTCAATGTAGAGGTGCTAAAGCAAGAAATCGAAACATCACGCGTTATGAGCGTTAAGCCATAGCAGAGTCCATTTTTACACTAAACAAGGTTGGCTAGGCAATAGATAGGCAACTTACTTAAAAAGATAATTTAAACCCCCACCGGGCTAAGGTAGGGGAAGTAGAGAGTGAGCGTCTACAGCGTTCTTCTGGTTTCGTAGAAACCATTATCGTAGAGCTGTCGCAATTTCTGCACATGCTTCACGGTTTTCAGCCATCCTTGGTGGTAGATCACATCTACTGGGATGCTGGTTGATAGCCAGATACTGCCAGCCGCCGCGATGAGGGTAACCAGCGAGTAGACCGAAATCGTGATTACCCACGCTGCGCAGCCGTAAATGTCTTCATGTCGGTGCGCAAAGTATATAGCAACCAAGTAATACAGGTGCGTGACTGCACTTACGCAGAACAGTTGCCAGGCCTTCTTCGGGTTAGGTTGAGGAGGCTGTTGTGACCCGAAGCGGATGGGAAGAAGTGCCGAACGCCATCCGATGGCCGCTAGGATGAAGATGCTATGAGCTACACCCACGGCCATCATGATCAGGGGTGTACCGGTATACGTCAGGCCTTGAAATGATCCCCACACGGCCGCCGTGAGCATGAAGCTTAGAAAACGCAGTCCATTGAATTTCTCCCAGGACTCCGCCAGATCCCGTTCTGCCTGATTGACGGTCTGCTGTACTCGGTTCAGATCTTCGAAGCCTGTGAAGCCGATTTCGTTGAGTCGCTGTTCGAGCCGATAGCTTCCATTCTCCGCATCCTCTCGCGCGACGCTGGTAATCCAGAGCGTGGCGAACGTGTAGCGGACGAATGCGAGGAGGCTTGCGATGCTTACCTTCATGACGATCTCCTTGGTGGTTTTTTATCGGCAGAAACCACCTGTGAAAATGACGGCGCCGACGAAAAAGCATACAGGAAACCTACTCGTTTGTCTATAGGATGAGAAGGTGTATAAAATAAGGCCCTAGACTAGCATCTCGCGTAATTTAGTTCTCAATACCTTCACCATATCA
>CAYTIN010000030.1:0-16872 GCA_964438015.1 uncultured Gammaproteobacteria bacterium | reverse complement strand
GAAAGAGACCGTAGTCTTGACATTTATTCAGTCATTTTATAAAGTGCTTTGTCGTTCAGAACGACATGGCGAGACTGGTAAGTCGCCTTTAAAAAGAGGAGACCATGGAAGTTCCAAAGGGGCTCAGAGCGGCCTGCAGGAAGGCGACGGAGGTAATTCCCCTCCCAAGCAAAAAAGCATGCGGAATTTTCGTACACCAGCGAGAATTCCGGACCATGACACAGAAAGAGTTCGTGAAGAAAGGGTACTCGTCAGGAACGGCAAAAAAAAATGGGATCGTGGGGATGAATACAAATTCCCAGGTCATGAAGGAAATGGTGGCTTTCGTTTTCGGATACCATTTCGAGTCAGCACCCGAACGAATGGTCAACTGGGGAGAGGCCGTGTCCGAGGGAGATTGCCACCCGATCACAGAGGTGGGTTGGCATGCTGTACGGTACGCCGCTATGCAACTCTTTCCCGGGGATGAGATCGAGGTCAAGTACATCACAGTCGAACGACCGGGCGAACCACCTCGTGCCGGAGTGGGGATCATCTACAGAACGACAAGTGTCCAGTGGGTCCCTCCCGGACACTGTATCTTCTGCATCATTGCAGAAGTGGACCCCAAGACCCACCAGTACCTGCCAGCAGTGGTGCCGTGATGCGTTCCTCAAACATCTTTCTCATCGGCGCGTCTGGAGTTGGTAAAACCCCCATCAGCCAAGGGATCGCTCAGACACTCAACATGCGCACGGTGGGTGCGTCCGGATGGATCAAGGCACAGTACACAGGCCCCAAGCAGGTGCTGATCAATGACGTCGTTTACGATGGCTCTAGCGTCAAACACACGACTGAATATGGCAAGGCGTACGTACACGAGATCACCACTCTCTCGCGAACGAAGCTCGCAGAGAACCCGGACGCATGTATCCTGTATCTCCGAAATGCCGGCGTCGAAGACGGGGGGTGCGTCATCGATGGGGTTCGTAACCCTCGCGATTTCATGATGACCTTTAGACCCGAGGTCGACCTGGTCGTATTTCTCGAATGCGCACACCGTCAGGCGATGACTGCGTTCGAAGAGGATGGCTGTGCGGCCATTCTTCAAAATGTTAAATGGATGCACGCGAATCTCACTCCACCTGACAGACACTATGGACTGAGGGTGGTATACGGTTTCGGCGAGGAATCTGTCGAAACCCTTCAAGAAGGTGAGTTCGATGTCATCAAGGCGAGCTCGCCCGATGGTCGAATTTCGGCCGAGGTTCTCCGTCGGGTGGTCGAATGGTGTAAACAGAAGCGTTCATGGCGGCCGGATCTGCAGCGAGTCCAGCACCCGATCCGCCCGATCAACTGCTTTGTTGAAGATCGAGTATTCTTCAACGATGCGCATGTCGATGGCAAAACGGAAGCCGTGATGGTCGGTGTATCTTCTTACACAGGATGCGCGCTGACCGTTACGGTGATCACCAAGACGGGGTCAATGTTCTGCGATGTGCCACTGCATCGCATCTGGCAAATCGAGGCAAACAGTTCCAGTGAGGATCGGCTTGATCTCAGCCATCTGGTATACAAAAACTGCCCGTCAGAGAATGTCCTCATCGCGGAACTCCCGACGCCGAACGAAGGACGTGTTGTAGCCCTGTTCCAACGGGGCAGCGTACGACACGAGGGGCGGTACCTCTTCACGGTCGAGTGGCCTGGGGACAACGAGCTGCTTCACTTCGTGGCACTCAGCAACGGCCAGTACGCGCTGTTGCCCAACCATAAACTCCAGTTCGGGGATGGGCCGCTCGACGCGGTCATGCCTCCATACCTTAAGTTGAGACAAACTTGGCGAGTTTAGAACGCCCTTTTACACACCTCCTTCTCGGGTGAAACCATTTCATCCCAAGTGCGCGAAAGCGCTCTTTTTTGATAGAGTTGGATCCCGGAATTGATCTTTAATGCCTTTCTTTGCGCATGATCCTCAAAATTCTACGAGCTTAGGTATTATAGCGGTCTAATAAACAAGGCCGCGCATATCATCCTGCTTCTCAGCAGCACGACATACACGGCCAGATCCCAAATCAGATAGATAAGGAGTAAAAAAGAAAGAAGGCATCGAGGGAACGAGAGTTCTATGTCACTTTTAGGGGGGTACCACGAACGAGCAGGAACCGCTGGACTCAAAGAGGCACCTACTGTCAACACCGTAGGAGCAGAACTGACGGCACCCGAAGTGGAAGCACACGGACGAACCCTCGCAAAACCTCACGCCTGCGAACGGAGCCCTCTGACTGCCCGGGCAGTCCGCAAAGAGAGTATGCTCCGCAAAGCGCTCGGGATCGCTCAGCATCAGGCAGAGGCCGGCGAAGTCGTGGGCGGGCACGTGGTAATTGAGTTCCCTCATGCGATTGATAGCCGATCGCATGGTATAGCCCTTGAACTGGGCACCTGCCTGGAAGGGCAGGACGAGCACATCCCCGGGAGTCTCGGCATCGATCTTGGCGAGGTGGCTGGCCGTTGCTTTGAGCAGGCACTCGTAGTCCGGGCCGACCTTACCGTGGGTAGAGTCCATGAAGTTCGGATCGGTCTCCTTCAGTATATTGAGGATGTACTCCAGGGCAATGTTCAGGGGTTCCCAACCACTCCTCGGACTCCGAACGCACTTGCCGACGGCCTCAAGCTTCGGAAAGACGATGAGACCACCATCGGCATCCGAATGGATGGGCTTGCGTCCGCTCTTCGTCTCGCCCGTAACGCTATACTGCTCGGCGAGAAACTCGACGTAACTCCAGTCAAGCTGCGGGAAGTGCGGCACGAGGGCGTCGCGACGTTCGATGACCGACCTGGGAACCCAGCCCCCGTAGCCCCAGTAAGGCCCACTGCTGCGCACGATGGCGTGAGAACCAACGTAGCCGGCGTCGTCACCCGGAAACACCATATTGAAAGGATCAGATCCGGCCATAATGGCTTGACCTCCTATTGCCGCCGATGACCCGCACGAGTAGAAACATTCACCTCGACGAGTATCGTTGTTGAAGACGGCGTTATTAAAGCCAATATTTTGACTGCATTAACGCTGTTTTCAACCCATTTTTACGACTAATAACACAAAATACTGGCATAATCTAATATAAATGTCAATCTCAAACAAGGTACTCCCTGCTGCACACTGGTACATTTCCGATTGATAAAGATATCGATTCTGTGCTCAATAGAGCAGTATTCTGGAACAGCCCTCAAACCCGATGTAGTGAAAAACCTACCAGCCAAAACTCAAGCAAAAGTCGCTCACGATCTGGGGAACTTTCTCTCGACGCTTCACACCTACCCCTTTGAGCATTCAGACCTCAAAGAATTCCCTTACAGTGGGGAAGATTTCTGGAACGAAGGCTGGAGTGCCGTCTCTCCCCTTCTATCCGAACAAGCGCGAACAAATGCACAGTGGCACGTACCCTGGCAAGTCCCCCAAATTTCGGACACCGTTTCTCGATTTGATGGTTAGAAAATTAGATGAGGTTAGGCGATGGCGAGAGCCATCGTTTTCTGTTCTTCAAGTTGTCGGTATCGGACAGGTGGCATTCTGAGGGCGGTGTGTATTCTTCGGTTGTTGTAGTACCCGATCTGCTGGTGCACCGCTTCGATAAGTTCTCCGACGTGATTGAACCGTTTGAGGTTCCCGAGCTCAAGCTTGAAATTATTGTAAAATGATTCTTGGTATCCGTTTTGCCACGGACTCGACTTGCGACTGTGAGAGATTTTGGTGCCGAAGCTTTAAAGCAGGGATTCGTATGCTCCTGAGACGTACTCAGATCCTTGATCCGAGTGAAAGTATGTTGGTGACGCTCTCGATCTCCTCGCTGCATCTTTGAACGCTTCCATGATGAGGGATGTCGTGTGGTGGTTGGCAATGTGCCAACCAAGAACCTCTCTGGTGTGTACATCGATGACGGTTGCCACATACCAGAAGCGGTCGATGAGCCAGAGATATGTGAAGTCTCCTGCCCACACGATGTTCTGACGAACGGGACACATCACTTTGAGGATGTTCGTGACGTGTGTTTCCGGCCTTCCCAGGTCATCGAGCTTCACGAGCGTGAACCAGCGTCTGAGTTTTGGTCTGAAACCATGCTTGCGCATGAGACAACGAACACACTTCTTGTTGATCTCGAGTGCCATTGCGATACGGCGATGACCATATGCGGGGTGCTCAGTCATGACGGAAACGATCTTCGATCGAAGATCTTCATCGGACGCTGTTCGTTTTGGTTTGTAGTACAAACTTGAACGAGCAATACCGAGCTTCTTTGCGAGAGTCGCTTTCGTCTGTTTGGTTGTACTCATACGACTACGTGCTTCGCGTATTTTTTTCCGCACGCTTCTTGTCGAGCGCGAACCATCCGATGATCTCCTTGAGTTCTTGGTTTTCTTTGCGGAGTTTCGCGATCTCAAGAGATGAGGTCCCTGTATTATCCGACTGGGCTTTCATCCAGCCGTATATTGTGGGTCCTGAGACATCGTGTTTTGCAGACATTTCAGCAACCCTTGATCCGTTCTTAATCGCAAGCAAGATCTCTTCCTTCAAGGCTTTGTCGACATGCTTTCCCATATATGACATATGATGGGGCAAATCGAGAAAGCGTGCCTAGTGTATGGGGTACGTGCCAATCCGCATCCGCGCGCGCTTTTTACTCCCGTAGATGATCTCCATTAATGTTGCTCGGTCTCCAACGAACCACCTTCTGTTCGCGGTCTGCAATGTACTGCAAAAATTGAATAAATGCTTCACCCAGGGCGCTGCCCAATCCTTTCTTCTTTTCGAGGACTCTTACATAAGAACTCACCCTAATTCTTTCTGGCTCGTCAAAGTGTATTTCAACCGTTTGAGTTCCAGCGACATCACCTGCCTCATTTCTTGCAATCAAAAAATCCACGTTTAAGTTTACTAAACTTTGCAACGGCCGCCGCTCCATGGATATTAGCTAAGTACGCTGTTTGATCTACGATCTTTGTTTCTCCGTGAAAAACATCTCCTGTCCTTGTACCCATCTCGTACGTTGGCCCTTCATGCACAAACGCAACTGGCACAGACTCAAGCTCTTCGACGTCTCTTAGAATCTCTTCTCTCCATTTATCTGGCGTTGGGGGTTTATAGGAAAAAAGATCAGCAAATTCTGGCTTAGAAGGGTAAGTATCTGTTAAACGATTCGTTTTGTATGATAAACGCTGATCAAGCGTGGGACAAGTTGACCAACATTAGACTCCTTATTTCATACCGAAAAGCTTCGAACAGCGTCCCTTATCCCCCGCCAACAAAAATCTCTAGTAAATACTAGGTATTTTTGATTGATTGGAAAACGGGGTCGAATAGAATTGTTTTTTTTGCTAAGATTAAACCCCATATGAATGAAAAGAAATATCCTACGGATTCCTGGATGGATCCTCGTCTGACGACTAGGATGTCAGGTGTCGCTGGCAAGGGTGTATTCGCGACCGGTCCTATCAAGAAGGGGGAGGTTATCGTCCGTTGGGGTGGAAATGTTTATACGACGCAGCAAATTCTTGATGGAGAAACGAATGACCAGACCGCTTGTCAAATCGATGATGATTTATACATCGCTGGTCCACCGGAAACAGAATTAATTGATTCAGATTTGATGAATCATTCTTGTGATCCGAATACTTGGATGGATGATGAGGTGACTATTTCTGCGCGGCGAGATATTGCACTTGATGAAGAGGTTACGGCTGACTATGCACTCTGGGTTGCGTATCCAGGCTACACCACCATTGCAGATTGCCATTGCGGCTCGTCAATATGTCGAAAGAGAATCATGGGAGATGATTGGAAATTGAAAGAAGTGCAGGAAGCATATCGAGGGCATTTCCCTCCATATCTTGAAAGGCGAATCAGCGAGATATGATTAGAGGCTTCGAACCAATTCCCTTATCCACCGCCATCAGAAATCCAGCATTTACGCTGGATTTTTGATATGGAGTCTTTTGTTGGTGACGCGATGGTGACACCCATCAACTTACGGACAACCCAACATTTACATTTCAGCGTGCTAGAATACCTACTATGTATCTATTTCGTGTTGTCGTGAAGCCATCCTCCATTGAAGGGAAAGGAGTTTTTGCGGATGAAGACATTCAGCAAGGTGTCGTTGTATGGAGGTTTGATCAGCAACACGATAAACAGATTTCCGTGGAAACGTATCAGGCCTTATCTGAAGAAGAAAAATTCGACATTCGAAAAGTCGGCTACATTTCTCCAACTTCAGGAGACTGGATTTTTCCACCCGCAAATGATCCGGCAAGATACACAAACCACTCATCAAACGCGAATAACTTATCAGCTATCTTTGACTCAGATTCTTCGCCGGAGCCTTTCTTTGTCGCAAGATATAACATCCGCAAAGGCGATGAACTTATCGTGAATTATTCCGAGTTTGATGCCTCCATAAAAACCGATAAACCGGAATGGATGAAGTCCATAGAATCTTGATCTTGCTTAAGGGTCATATGATACCACGGCGAGTAAGTTTATCGCATCACGTAAATCTTCCATGGCTAAGTGCGAATATCTCATCGTCATTTTTATAAAAGAATTTTCTAGAAAACAACCGCTGATAAGCTAAAACCTGCTCAGATATGCTACCCTTCTAGAAATATGGATATACACTCACTAGGAGTAGCCATCGCGTTTTTTCTTGTTATTTTCTTTTATATCTGGATCATTAGCCTACTTCTAAAGAAGATCAACGGTGGTAGCCAGGTGTGGCGCGCCTGGGCCATCTTTCTGTTAGGCATGACTTCTTTGACATGGCTGACAAGAATGAACAAAATCAACACCTTTCTTGCGCAAAACGGGGTGTGGGCCGTCCCACTTTTCGGAATCTCTCTTTGCCTTTTTCTTGCTTGGTACTTTGGAACTGAACCTAAAGGCAGAGGAGTCGTGATCCATGAATATGATCCCCCTTACAACCTGTTACCAGGAGAAATGAGTTTTCTCATGGAACAACGCGTTTCTCACCGACTTATCGTAGCCACAATACTCGATCTTGTAAGACGTGGCTACCTTGAGCTCTCTTTTACAAAAAACAAGAAAACGACCTACAACAACTTCTATATATAAAAAAGCTCAAATCACCGATTGACCTCAAGCCGTATGAAAAAGAAATCTATCGTGGACTCTTTCGTCAAGGTGGATCTCGAGCACATCTTGAGGAAGCCCTGCCGAGCGTAGCCACCATGTATGGAAGCATTACTCAAATACTGATAACCGCCTTCGTAGAACAAAACGTCTTTCCAAAAAACGATCGCTGGGTTCGCACGCGTTGGATGATCCATGGGTTCCTGATGCTTCTCGTAAGCTGGTTTGTCTTTCCGGGAATCTCTTCCCAAGCGGCAACCGTAACATTCTGGACCATGATCCCAGCGATCTACTATATGGCCGGCAAAATACCAAATAGTACGCCATTAGGGTCACGCTACGCGGAAGCCTGTTTGGGGTTTAAACGTTTTTTAACCGTAACGGAGATCATGCGTTTAAAAACAACAGACCACCCCTCCCTTCCTCCTGAGACAATTTCGCGTATGCTCCCGTATGCAATTGCGCTGGGAATAGAACAAGACTGGCAAAAAGCCATTCCCTATTTCGCCATTAGCCTCCCAAATCCCCTGTCCTAACCCTATGCCAACCCTCTATGAAGTCATCGAGGACGATATACGTACCAAGTCGTTCCATAAAATGGCCCTCAAGTGCTCACGAGCAGATATCGAAACAGCCGTAAAGGCGTTCTTTGCATGTATGGATCTACCGGAAGACAGCAAGAAACAGTTTTCATTTGAACTTGAGCACTATATCAAGGCCAAATAGAAATAGGATACTGGACTCATTCACGAGCATGAGACCACCCTCCCCACTCTACACGCAGAAGTACACGATATCGGTGGAATATATTCAGTGGTTGAGAAAAAATTCGAACCAAAACCTGGTCGATGCTTATAAATTCCTCTTCGATTCTCACCTACCCAAACACGGAACCGAGCGACTTTCTGACACATCGTCAAATAAAGAAGGGGTGCACTTCTTATGATGAATCACAAAACTAACGAGCTTCCATCTGACGAGCTTCCATAATTTCAATCGTTGCCCCGGGAATCACAAGATGCGGATGATCCTTAAAAAGCTCCGCTGCCGCTTCAAGCGATTCAGCCGCGACATACGAAGACAGCATTATGCCGTTTCTCGCATCCTCAATCCCCTTCTGGCTCACTCGCTTCGTAACACCCAAGCGAATTGTATTAAGAACAGCATCCTTGTGTTTGCTCATCCAAACACCCCACTCTTGCCGCATCTTCATTTCCGCGTCTTTACGTTCCGCTTCCGGTTTTTTCATCCATGCATCAAGAGTATCCACGGGGGCAATATAGAGGACGGTAAATTGCTTCATAAGAGATAGCTAAAGGAATTAACCCTAAGTTCATCCTACCACGTTTTACCTTCATTGCACGCTCGGGTGCAAATGTACCACATCCCTTACACGGTTAAATCATTCTCAGCCTTTATCTCAACGGCGTTCCGTAAAACCTGCTCAAACATTGCCGCTGCCGTCGCAATCACGATCGAACCAAAGGTAATGAGAACACCCATAAAAACGCCGCCAGCGGGATCATCACTCCCATGGTTCAACAGGATAAATACTTCTTCCACGGCAACAAAACCAATAATCGCTAACGCACAATATTTTATCGTCCGCAGCGACTTGACCGCTTCTCTCGAGAAAATCTTATTGTCTGCGACCAATTCCAATACCTTGAATGCCTGGCGAAGGGCTACAAAAAAAGGAATGGATCCCGCGTAGACAAGCGCAAGAAAAGGATCCTGGAAGTATATTTCAAAATTCGTGGCATGTACGTTCCTACCTTCGAGGTGAGGCTCCCAAAGTAAGAGAGCGAGAGCGGCGATACCGATAAGGACAATGACCGCTTGAAGAAATACGGTTGAGCTTTTTTTCATAGAATCGATGTGCCTTGTAGTTTTTTATACTCCAAAATATCCCCCGGCTGACAGTCCAACGCCTTACAAATCGCCTCCAAGGTGGACAATCGAATCGCCTTGGCTTTCCCATTTTTCAAAATGGAAATATTCGCCATCGTGATACCAACTTGCTCCGTAAGCTCGGTAACGCTCATTTTTCTCTTTGCGAGCATCACATCAATATTAATGATAATAGCCATAGTTTTTTAGACAGTCAGGTCGTTTTCAGATTTGATTTCGATAGCACTCTGCAATAAGACTTGAAGAAGGGCGGCAAAGACAGCAATCACGATCGGGGCCGATGCAACAACTACTCCCGCCACCAGAAGACCGGGAGCATCATCAGCCTGAGCGATGGGAAACAAACAAGGCACACACCCCATAGCCAAAACGGTAATAACAATGGCACAGCGCTTTATATTTCGAAGTGCCTGCACTGATTGATCAGAAAACGCTTTATTTCGATCAATATAACCAAGTAGCTTGATGGCCTGCCAAAGTGCCACTAAGAAAGGGACGGCCGCCGCATACATACCAACCATCATAAGAAACAGGGCGCGACTAGCCCCGGGAAACTCTACGGAGCCTCCTCGCCAGATCGAGGGTAAAGCGAAAACGCAAAAAGCAAGGGCGACCACAGCCAGAAGAAAAATGACAAATCGCAAGAAATGCGTGGAACCTCGTTTCATAAGTAGGTAGCTGAATAAAAGCGATACCCGACAATCCAAGCTTGACCTAGTAATTATCGTTTGTCAATATACTTATATCGTTAAACAGATAATCCACCTTCTCCCTTTATGAAAAACATGAACATGCTTTACATCACGCTCGTGACGGCAGGAATACTATCAATCCCCCTATTAGCACAATGGCCATGGACGCTAAGCGATTTCGTGATCATGGGTATTCTTGTGTCTGGCACGGGTTTTGCCTATGAACTCATCAAGAATAAAGGAGGTACAACCATGTATCGAGCAGCAGCAGGGGTAGCAGTCCTGAGTACCTTCCTCCTCACTTGGGTGAACCTTGCTGTAGGCCTCATCGGAGGTGAGAACAATCCTATTAACGCACTATATTTTATTATTCCTGTCGTCGGACTCATTGGTGCTGGCATAGCACGCTTCGAACCACGCGGAATGGCATACACCCTGTTTGCAATGGCACTTACCCAACTAGTGATCCCGGTCATCGCCTTTATCCTGTACAGACCCGAACTGAATGACGGCGTCATACGGACATTTGGCGCAAGCTCATTTTTCGCCATGCTGTTTGTTGCGTCAGGGTTGCTGTTTCAAAATGCGAGCGCCGCAGGCTCAAGATCAAAGCAACCGTCTAAATAGGATCTTTAACGCATCATCAATTTTAGAATAAGGGAATTCAAAGAACAGTCCTCGCCTCACCATAGCCCGTCTCTTCCTTAGCTTCGCGCACAGCAGCAACCATGGGGGTTTCTCCTAACTCGACATGTCCACCCGGTAAATTAAATTTCTTGCGTCCATCGTCGTCCATTTCTTCCAGCACTAAACAACGTCCCTCCTCAATAAGCAAAACACTGGCAGTCATTTTTGCAATCGGATTACTCATACATGATCCTTTATAAAGCACTAACGCAAAGATGAAAAGCTGGTTACACCAATAACCGTAATAAAAACTTTCAGAATAAATGCTATACTTCTTGAAGAGTCTTATTCATCAAGATCTTACCTATGGCCAAAGGTGCTTCACCACGCAAGGAAACGAAAAAACCGAAAAAGAAGAAATAGGCTCATGGAACGCAGCAAACATAAATTCCCCTACTTGGAGCGGGCTGCTCCCCTACTCCCGCTTCGCGAACAACCACGAATTCTGCCCCTGTTTCCAACCCCCATGCCGAACACCAGATGGAATCCACCTCCACTGCCCCTGCTTCAGCAGCTATCGAAGCTGGCTCTCGCCTAAAAATAGATGACCCAGATGCCTTTAAGCCGGGTAACGTAACCCTTTCTTTGCATATATTCGGAAAAGACGGACAAGAATTAACACCCGAAGATCTCAAGGTCGTCCATGACAAACGCCTCCACCTCCTCCTCGTGCGAGACGACATGACCCAATTCCAACACCTCCATCCAGAATATACGAATGAGGAATGGACAGTAACAACGACCATTCCAGAGCAAGGAGACTATCAACTCTATACAGATATTAGTCCAGAAAAAGAAGCTCCGGTGATCCTTCGTACCCCGATCCGAGTGGGCGGAACAACCATAACCAAGACCTTCCCAACACCAAACGCCGGTCAAACCGCAATGGATGGAGACGTCCTCGCAACACTAACGAGTAACGGAGTATTCAAAACCAGTGAAGCCAAAGAACTAACGTTCGCCCTCACCAAAAATGGCCAACCGGTCAAAAACATCGAGCCTTATCTGGGCGCATTTGGGCATGTCGTTATCTTACGCCACAATGCACCCGATGAATTTCTCCATGTCCATCCGATCACGGAAACGAAGCCCGCAGATGAAAAAGTAGTTTTTGGAACAACGTTTACAACTCCCGGAAGATACACGCTGTACGCGCAATTCAATATAGGCGGCGCCGTCAAGACGTTTCCTATTACGATAGACATTGTAGATAATACGGGAACTACCCAGATGCAGAACATGGATCACATGCATCATGGCGAACGTTAAACAAGAATTGTTGTCTGGGAATTCTGTATGCAACAACCATATCCAGGCCACTTATACGACCCTAAACGCCGCGACATCGCCGTCCGTTACCTTCAACACGAGCTGCGCAAACTCTTCCCGCATCTACGTGATGAAGAGATCTGGAAACAACTGGATACAGAAGCAGCAAACTGGTGGGAAGGTAACCCAACCCTTGCTCCGGTACGGGATTTCTGGAATGGCTTCCATGCCATTTCCATGGGCTTTAAGTTAAAAAACCTTGTTTCCTGGTTAACATCCGTAAACATAACCTGGGAAGAAAAAGAACTGTCTGTCGACGATCTCTATTTCGGTTCTTCGCTTGGCCCTTTAAAACAACTCGAACAAAACCCATCGGGAAAACAAGTAAAAGAATGGCTGTTCGCAAAGGAGCAAACCACCATCCTAGAAACCGAGCAAAGAAAAGATGCGGAAGAGAGCGGGAAAACCATGCTACGCAATCACTTCCCCATCATCGCCATGCGTAAACAAGAAAAACTCATCGTCACAGACGGCAATCGACGGCTCTTGCACGCGATTCTCACAAACAAACCCACCATCTCGGCCGTGATCGGCGAACCAATCGCAGAACCGGTTCTGTTCGAAACCTGGGTGCCAACCTCGACGCTTCTCGAACTTGTCTTTTGGCATCGCCAGTGGTCAGAGCAAGGAAAAGAGATAACACAGTCGGTTGCGCAAGTCATAACAGAGTTGATCCGCGATTCAAGTGCCGGACAAACAGAACTCATAGAACGATGCCCGCATCTTTCCTCAAAAACAGATCGACGTCTGTTGGCAGAAATCTAGGCAAATCTTAAAAATCAGCTCCAACAATAAATACGCCTGCCATGCTCTACCAAGCCGAACCGTATTACTTCTTTCCCCGGGCAAACCCGGAGCAGACAACCATTTCCCTCGAAAAGGCCATCTTAGTGACGGCTAAAACCGTCGCTCAGTGGTGCGAATGGATGGAGGCGGAAAAATGCCTGGGAACAAGCAGGGTTACCCCGCAATCTCTTTTTGATACAGCAAACATCGTACGCGATCCCGCTCCACCCGGCTTCATCCGCCTTTTTTTCGCACGACTTGGACTCCAGGTAGAATCATGTCGCTGCTACAGCCCAAAAGAATGGGAAGGAAAGCAAAAGGGCAAAGTTAAATACCTTCCTCAATAAAAATTCCTTATGGACACTCCCAAAAAACCCCCTTCACCGCTCTTTATCCTCATCTTCCTCCTCATTGTCTGCGGCCTGATTACCCTCTCTTTCGTATGGATGAACGGCAAAAAAGACGCCGTCGCGCGCACGTTCCGTCTACCACCGGGAACATCATTCGAAGCCCTAGACCTAATTGCCGTCAGCCCTTACCTTCAAAACGAATTAAAGGGCGCCCGGCTCATTTCCTTACACGCACCCGTCGTGAATCGCGACGGAACCGTCGATCTTACAAAACCCTCCGATCCCCAACCTTGGGTCGAGTACGAATTTTTCTCTCCGAGCCTTTCTATCACCCCTTCCGCCTACAACCTGCCAGACGAAGGTAATAAAGGCACAAAAATTTCCGTACGCGCCTTCGAAAAAGGGCACGTCGTCTCCATATCTCGTATCACAGCTTCTTTCTCGCTTAAATTCCGTTTGGCAAATAAGGGATTTATTGCACATTATTATCCTGAATCAACCCTTTCCAATAATACGATTACACCCCTCCCTACCTGCATAATCAAAACGCTATGGAATCAACTGCCCAATCAAGACACTCTCTTGGCTAATGAACGGGCAGATATTCGATTCAACGTAAAAGGGTATGAAGTGCGTTTACCAAGACTAGACACAATATATTCATTCAGCCCTACTTGCATTCTTGATCCATCTCACTCAAACTAAAAACACTATGCGATTATCATCAATATTAAGCCCGATTGCAGCAATTTCCTTATGCTTGAGCCTAGCTTCACCGGCATTAGCGGCAAATGCCACATCCATCACCTCGTTCCCGTATGCCATCGTAAATAGGCCCTATTCAAATCCTTTTACCGTTAATAGCACCGAACAGGTGGTCATTTCCATCTCATCCGGATCCCTACCGCCCGGGATGTACATAGCCAAACTCGGAAGAAGAACCACCTATACTGACTTTGATCTAGCAGGAACACCTACACGCTCCGGCACCTTTCCTTTTCAAATGACCGTCTTAAGCGGTTCACGTACACAAACGCAAGATTTTACATTTACTGTCATGGAAGACGGGTTGAGCATCGTACCCCTTACACTGCGAATGCCACGCGTAGGAGCCATCTATTCCGAAACGCTGAGTGTAAATAGCTCAATTACTAGAACCGTCTTATGGAACGTAAGTGAAGGAACATTGCCACCAGGCATGCTTTTACGAGAAGTGACGGGAGAACTTACGGGCACCCCAACCACGGCTGGCACATATACATTTACCATTACTGCCTCTGATGGCTCGGGTCGAAGAGGTACGCAAACCTATTCTCTTGTAATAGAAGGCACCGAGGCACCAGGTGTACGCATTCTTGCTCACGATGCACTAACAAACGGGCGAGTTGGACAAGCCTATCCAGAACAAACCTACCGTGCAGAAGGCGGAAACGGAGCCTACGCCTGGTCATTATCCGGGAATACCCCGCCCGGCCTCTCCCTTGATCCATTAACGGGCGTATTACGCGGTACACCCACAACCGCAGGCACATACAATTTTTATATTAACGCCAACGGCTTTAATATGCCGGGCGTACGAGATCAGCTCGCCGTTCAGTTGATAGTAAAAGCGCGACTCGGAACAGGAAGTGCCGAAACGGAATCCGCCATGCCCACATCAATGACGCCTGACGAAGCAAGACAAAAAGAAGTAGTCGCCAAACAAACAGAACTCACCCCACGCCAAAAAGCCCTCTGGCAAACCTTCGAACGACGATGGACAACGGTTCGCTCGCGCATTCACAGCACAGTTGCACGCGCCTCCACTAACTTAAACAAAGCACCCTTCAACACTCTCCAGCAAAGCAAGCAAATCGCTGATTTTACCTTGAGCCTAGAGGATCTCAATGACGAAATCGCTTCCTATCAACTATTGAGCCAAGCAGAAATGCAAGCACGCATCCAACAAGCGGATAAACGCATGACAAACCTAGGCCTACTCATCCGCGACACAAGCAAGACCTGGACTACTCGCGATAAAACAACCGCTTTACAAATCCGCAATGATCTCATTAATACACGCAGCTCATTAAATCTGGCCCTACAAGCCTTCATTACCTTCCGTCGCGCAACGCCGCTGCAAAAGTAAGCAAAAACGACCCACCCCGGGTCGTTTTTCTTATACATCGTGACGATTTTTGGTTTCCATGAGATGATTTTTCCATGAAACATGTAAATAGGCTTTTCCGCAGACTTATAACCATCTTGGGGGTAATGGGTATGTCTTTTTGTCTGGCATCGACCGTACTCGCCGCCAACCCCAACCCAACCAGCGAATACATCCAATCCATGGATGTATCGGTCAATCTCGCCAAAGACCAAACCGCAACCATCACCGAACGGATCGAATACCATTTTCCGACCGGCCAGTCTAAACATGGCATCTATCGCGATATCCCGGAAGAATATCGCCGCAACGGCAGCAACTACAACGTACGCTACCACGTCACTAAGGTCACAAGAAACGACGTAGCAGAACCATATCAATTGATGGATATGGGCAACAACCTACGCATCAAAATAGGCCGAGGAGACGTATTTGTAACAGATACTCAAATCTATGAAATTACCTATCAGACTCAACGCGTCGTTAATTCCTTCGCGGACCATCGAGAATTGTATTGGAATGTGACGGGCAATGAATGGAATATCCCAATCCTACGAGCACGAGTGACCGTCCATGGACCGGAAGGAGCGACGAAAAGTACCTGCTACGTCGGACCATACG
Organism: uncultured Gammaproteobacteria bacterium; assembly: GCA_964438015.1. GTDB lineage: Bacteria > Patescibacteriota > Patescibacteriia > 2-12-FULL-60-25 > 2-12-FULL-60-25 > JAGOUY01. The sequence continues at coordinate 1,227 of CAYTIN010000030.1, read as the reverse complement.
GCTCAAGCGATCAATCGTGTACACACACCATAACCGATGGAATCTTGAAGGCTTCAGCACAAAATCCCCTAGACGCCCAAGAAGGTCTCACCATCGCCGTCAGCTACCCCCGCGAAGCGTTCACATCCCCCCCACTCCTATTGGGTGTCCGCTGGTTCATCCAAGACAATCCCATCGTCCTTCTTCCGCTTTTGACCTTCCTTATCATGGGAGTGCTATGGCGCATCACGGGCAAAGATCCTAAAGGCAAAAACACGATCATTCCCTTCTACGAAGAACCACGTCATCTTCCACCGGGACTTTTAAGTGCCCTCCATCATCAAGGCTTTGGCTGGCCTGCGGTGACAGCCACCATTCTTGACCTAGCGCGCCGAGGCTATCTTCGCATCGTCTGGCAAGGAAACGATCATTACTATTTTTTAAAATTGAAATCTCCAGATAAAAGCCTCCATTCCTTTGAAGAAACTATCCTCAAAGGTATTTTCCCGTATCCAAACCAAGACACCATGCAACCACGGCAACTCCAAGGAACATTCCCCAAAGTCATTACGCAAGCGTCTCGCCAAGGCTTTGAGGAACTAAAAAGCTATGGGTTTTTAAACGGCAATCCCGAGTCTATTCGTGGCCATTGGTTGGCATTCGTAGGTATTTTTGCCCTCGTGACCATAATTGGCGGAGCGATAGGTTTTGGCATCCTCGGCTTTTTCGTGGGAGCCGTAAGCTCCTTTATCGCTCTGCTCTTTGCCTGGCAAATGCCAAAAACAACCAAAGAAGGCTCGATCGCCAGCCAAGAAGTCAAAGGTTTCCAGTGGTATTTACGCGTGAGTGAAAAGGATCGTTTAGCATTTCATGACGCACCCCTAAAAAAACCTGAAGACTTTTCTCGCTACTTACCGGCCGCCGTCGCTCTAGGAGTAGCGCGCGATTGGGCCCATCAATTTGATAACATCGCGATCAGTCCACCGGATTATGTCAGTGGCATTACCAAAGTCGGTTCCGCCATCCAATTTGTAAGCACGATCGAATCCATTCAATCCAATGCCATTCGGAACATGTATCAAACCGCCTCCGCTTCCCGCTCATCGGCCTCGTCCGGCTCCTCAGGGATAAGTGGAGGATTCTCCGGCGGAGGGTTTGGTGGAGGCGGGGGTGGGAGTTGGTAAAAAAGACGCTTCCCTGTTAGTCGTCTTTAAAAACTGCACTTGTCGTCACTCAAAAGTGCACTCC
>CAYTIN010000029.1:0-17753 GCA_964438015.1 uncultured Gammaproteobacteria bacterium | reverse complement strand
GTCATGGCAGAGGCCTGTGGACAAGGAGTGGTGCATTGAGGGGTTGAAATTACCAGGAGCCTTGTCAAACAAGCCAAAAAGCGGTATCATCAGACAAATCCTATGCAAAAAACTCTCGTCCTCATTAAACCAGATGGCGTCCAGCGCGGTTTGGTTGGTCAAATCCTCCAACGATTTGAATCCGTTGGTCTCAAGCTCGTGGCTCTCAAAATGGTTCATCCTTCTCATGAGGATGTTGATAAGCACTATGCCCTAACCGAAGAATGGATGCAGGCGGTCTACAGCAAGGCGAAAGCAAAGTATGAAGCCAATAACCAGGCATTTCCTTATCCCGATCATATTGCCTACGGCACGGAGATCAAAAACGGGTTAGTCGAATTCTTAAAATCTGCCCCTATTGTAGCCATGGTATTAGAAGGAGAGCAGGCCGTCCCTCTGGTTCGCAAGATTGTGGGTGCTACTGAGCCGGCTTCTGCTGTTCCAGGTACAATCCGTGGGGATTTTTCTCACGATACCTACGCTCTCTCGAACGCGCAAAACCGTCCGCTTCGCAATTTGATCCATGCTTCTGGCACAGAAGATGAAGCTAAACATGAAATGACGGTGTGGTTTACAGACGAAGAATTGTACAAGTACGAACACGTTAACGATCGCGTGCAGTACGACCCAGAGTGGTTCATGTCATAAGGGAAAAAGTATACGGTATCGAGTATCCAGTATACAGAATGCGGAAGGAGCACAACTCCTCTCTGCAATCTGTACTGGATACTTTTGATTTTGTTCTATCCTCCATGCTCTATGCTGTATACTCAATACTTTTTGTGGCATACTACGCGCATGCGAGATTGGATAAAACGCACATTTAAAGTATTGGGACCGGGCTTTATAGCAGGCGCAGCAGACGATGATCCCGCGGGCATTGTGACCTATACGCAAGCGGGGGTAACGCTGGGGTATCATGCCCTATGGACAGCGTTATTTAGCATTCCCTTCATGATTGTTGTGCAAGACATGTGCGCGCGCATTGGGATCGTGACAGGGCGTGGTCTGGCGGCAAACATGTGTCGCCGTTTTCCACGTTGGTTGGTGATTGGGTTAGTCGCACTTTTGTTTGCGGCCAACACCTTAAATCTGGGTGCAGATATCGGAATGATGGCAGCAGCTACAAAACTAGTTATTCCCTTACCGTTCCCCTTGTTGGTGATTGGTCTTGCATTGGTAACGCTCGTGATCCAGATTTTTGCCACCTACGAGGCCTGTGCAAAATATTTAAAATGGCTAACCCTCTCTCTTTTTGCATATATCATCGTAGCGTTTCTGGTGAATGATGTTGATTGGATGCGTGCGGTGCGAGGAACTTTTGTTCCTGGAGATATGTTAAATAAAGAGGCTCTTATGATCCTTGTGGCGGTGCTCGGTACCACGATTTCTCCCTATCTCTTCTTTTGGCAAGCGAGTGAAGAAGTGGAAGAGCAATGGGGGGAGCGCGGACGGCCAAAGAAATTAACGGCCCGATTGGGGACACGGATGCAAGCTCGTTTGCGGGATATGCGGGCAGATGTAGGGTGGGGGATGGTTTTTTCTAATGTGGTGGCATGGTTCATCATGTTACTCGCTGCATCGAAGCTGCGCGACACGGGTTACGGATTGATTTCTTCTCCTGAACAGGTAGCGGCTGCATTGGAACCGCTTGCGGGAAAATTTGCATCGTTGTTATTTGCCCTGGCGACGCTTGGAACGGGATTGTTAACAGTACCCGTGTTGTCAGCTTCCGCCGCTTATGCGGTGTGTGAGGTATTGGAGATTCCGGAAGGGCTGTCTAAAAAGTGGTATCAGGCACAGGCATTTTATGGGCTAATTATTGTGTCCACATTAATAGGAGTGGCAGGAAATTTTACCGGAACCAATCCCGTTCGAGCACTGATTTACTCCGGTATTGCCAATGCACTGGTGGCTCCTCTTTTGTTGGTTGCGGTTGTGCTTTTGGCAAGTGATAAGAAGCTCATGGGAAAATATGTAAGCACGCCAAAAATTCATGTGGTTGGATGGGCAACGGTGGGTCTTATGACGGCAGCTCCGTTATTATGGGCGTATGCAACGTGGAAGGGGTGGTAGTATGTGCACGGATTGACAATTCACGTGGATCAATCTTACGATGCTCCTTCCGTTGTATACACGGAACACAAAAGACATCGAGATAGGCTCGTGTCTTTTGTGGGGCAATCGTGCCCATTCCCGGTGGGGAAAAGATGAAACGTCCAAGAAAAAGTCCGTGGGCAGCAGTCGTCCTCTTTCTCATGCTGTCGGCGTTCGTGCCGATGAGTGCGTGGGGGCAGACCAATGCTACGGTCGACGCGGGTGGGGCGCAGAGAGGTCTCACGGTCACGCCGTCCGGAGCACTCGAAGTGCTCTACAGCTTCAGCCTCGCCCAGCCTGGAAACGAGGTGAATGCATATCGTCTCAACGAGGGGCGAGACCGTGCGTTCACCGTGTCCATGCTCATGCTCGCCCTCGACATGGTCTGGGGTCCCGTTTCCGCGCACACGGCCGTTCAGTACGGCCAGGTCTCCGAGACCTACTACCTGTCCGAGCCCGCGCTGCGCGGAGGAGGAACGGTGGCGGACACGAGTCCGAGTGTGTGGAGTCATCTCCAGGAGGCGTACCTTTCCGTCACGTGGCGACGCCTCAAATTCGAAGGAGGTGTCTTCCTCTCGCCCGTCGGTCCGGAATCGATGGTCACAAACGGGGGAAATAATACGCTGCCGGGTGCGGACGCCCCCAATGCCGCGAACTCCCAGGTCTCGCGCGGATTCAACTTTTACGGATTGCCCTACTATCACACGGGTGCCCGCGTAACTGTCGATCTCGGGCGTGGCTTTAGCCTCCGTCTCTGGGGGATCAACGGGTGGAACTCTATCGGTGCCGACAATAATGGCACGCCGACCGGGATCGTGAACCTTCAGTACGCTGCAAGACGGTTCGCAGCGAGTGCACTCGTGATGGTTGGCGCAGAGCGTCCGACGGGTGCTCCTGAAGGGCAGCGTCCACGTTGGATGTGGGATAGCTGGGTGCAGTGGCATCCGCACCGAGTGCTCGCATTCGTGGGTCAGTTCAACGCCGGTTTTGAACGGAATGCCTTCGGCGTCTCAAGCTGGCTCGCCGCTTCACTCGCCGCGCGCTGGCATCCCTCAGTCAGGTTCTACGTCGCCGCTCGAGGAGAATTCTTCCCCGAGTGGAGTGCCTCCAGCCCGTTGGGTGCGGCAACCCCGATCTTTTGGGGTGGGGCGAGTTCCGTCGCTTCCGCCACGCTCACCGTTGCCTGGCGACCTCTTCCTCAGGCACTCGTCCGGCTCGAGTACCGCCAAGACTGGTCGTCCGGACAGCCTCGCTTCTACCGAGGCGATGTCGTCGGAGATGGTTCGGTCACAAGCCCCTTCGTACCCAGCAGCTTCTCTCAAGGCACGGTGACACTGGCCGCCAACATCTGGTTCTAGCGCATTAAGCATGCTCTTTTATTCCTTCTCCCCGCCTAAGCGGGTTTTCATGTTTTAGGGGCATTTTCCTCTCAATTTCTTTAGTCTCCGATCTTTTCTCTCGTCTCTCCGCCTTCCCCATTGACGGGTCCCGCGTTTTCCGCTAATCTTCCGGCATTGTCGTAAACGTACGGGTGAGACGAGTGCCTCCATGCCGGCGTAGCTCAGTTGGTAGAGCAACGGTTTTGTAAACCGTAGGTCGTCGGTTCAAATCCGTCCGCCGGCTCCACAATATATTATGTCCCAGGATAACCTGATCAAAATGCAATGCACGCAGTGTGGTAAGACGAATTACCACTCTCGCAAGAACAAGAAGACCATTAAGGCCCGTTTAGAGCTGAAAAAGTTTTGTAAGCTTTGCAAAGGTCGTATTCCACACAAGGAAAGCAAGTAGGGTGTCCAAGAATTGGATAAAAGCGCCTATAAGGCGTTTTTCTGTTTATACGCTATAATTTTCTCATGCGTCCTCTTTTCAATGTGCAAGGCAAATCATTTTGGATATCTTGGATCACTATTTTGCTGGCCAATAGTTGTCTCATGACGGTCGAAATCGCCGCGAGTCGACTGCTTGCTCCTTACATCGGCGTATCTCTTTTGGCTTGGGCCGGTGTCATTGGTGTGGTCTTCGTAGCCATGGCACTCGGATATGGTCTGGGAGGATATGTGGCTGATAGAGTCTCGTCAGTTCGCGTAGTCAGTGGAGCACTCCTTGCAGCGGGGGCGAGCGTCGCTCTGATGCCTTTTCTTTCGAGGTATGTGGGTTCTTTTCTCGTTTCGACCAATCTATCCCTCGCTACGGACGCTTTTCTTGTAAGTGCAAGCACGCTTTTTGTGCCAAGCGTGTTCCTGGCAGCTATTCACCCATATTTAGCAAAAAGGATAACACCGGATTTAGAACGTGCCGGCCGCAGCATTGGACTTCTCAATGCCGCCGCGGCTGTCGGGAGTATTCTAGGGACGTTTGCAACCGGTTTTATTTGGTTGATGTGGGTCTCTGTCCCAATCATTCTTGGGATTATGGCATGTTGTTTAGGGGTGCTCGGAGTGGGTATATATGGATGCGCGAACACGATCAAGGGAGGAACTGAGCTTCCTCTACAAAAAGCAAGCAAAAAGTCTTTAACGGATCGAAAGAAAACAGTCTATTATTTTCTCCTCGCCTGCCTTACTGGCTTCGTACTCATGTCTCTCGAAGTTGTGGCGGGTCGCGCTCTTGCTCCGTATATCGGCGTTTCTGTTTTTACTTGGACCGGTGTGATCGGGGTGATATTAGTTGGAATTATTGGAGGGAATATGATTGGTGGGTTGCTCGCTGATCGAGAATCGTCGCGCGCATTGCTTGGGAAGGCGTTTGTGGGCTCTGGCATCGCTATTCTCGTAGCTCTATATGTTGTGATGGTAACGGGTCCATTATTTGCTTCGGTGACGCTGCCATTGGTGTTACGGACGATTTTATTCACGTTGTTGGCCTTTTTGCCTCCGAGCTTGGCTTTAGCCACCATTACACCGCAGCTGGTAAAATTAGCCGCTAAAGAATGGCAGATATTTGGATCACAAGCAGGATCATTGGCGGCGTGGAATACGCTCGGGGGATTACTTGGTACGCTAAGCACTGGCTTTTTTCTTATCTCCTGGATAGGAACGAGAGGATTGTTGGTTGTTCTTGCTCTCATGTGTTTGGTAGTGGGTATGCTGTTGAGTAAGCCCAAATTGCCTCTACGTCCGCGAGCCCTGTTTGTGGTTGGGATCTGCTTTCTGCTCGTAGGCATCGCGCCAGCTTCCTGTCTAAAAGAGACGCAGTATTATTGCATTCAACTTTTAAAAGATGCAGCTTTTTCCGATCAAGATCCAGCCTATGTCATGCGTCTTGATCATTTGGTCCATTCTTATGTTCATCTGCGCCAGCCGGAGACCCTCGGCTATGGATATGAACAGGTCTACGCCCACTTGATCGCGACGCTTCATAGTCAAGCGGATAGCATCTCTTCTTTGTTTATTGGTGGAGGAGGATATGTATTGCCGCGCTATCTTGCCGTTCGCTATCCACAAGCGCGCAGTGTTGTATCCGAAATTGATCCAGGAGTCACGGAGGTTAACAAGACGGATCTCGCTCTTCCGACGACGGCTTCCATCGAGACAAAAAACCTCGATGCGCGCATGTACCTCTTGCGCACATCATCGGAAAAACCATTCGACTTCGTCTTTGGAGATGCTTTCAACGATTTTAGCGTCCCTTATCACCTCACCACGCTTGAGTTTCATGAATTGTTAAAATCGCGAATGTCCCAAGACGGCGTCTACGCACTAAATATCATCGACGACGCTCGCTACGGTAACTTTCTCACGGCTATGGTAAAAACACTCAAGGTAGTATGGAAGAACGTCTACGTCGCTCCCGGTGCGGCTGAATTCGCCAAAGGTAGAAACACGATTGTCTTAATTGCAACAGACCGTGTACTCGATGAAGTAGCTTGGAAGACGGTCATTTCGCCGGCGGCTCAAGCAGGGAAGATCGAAGAAAACGAATATCGACGGCTCACGCAACTCCTCCCCTCACCAGCAGTCGAGGCGTTCCTAAGAGGACATCCCGTTCCGCCGCTTACAGACGCCTTCGTGCCGACGGATCGTTATTTAGCGCCCGTGTTTGCGGATGCGTATTAAATACCGGGTACCATTACTGCATTGTTGCCCTCTCTAAGAGGTCGCGCTATCGTGCTCTCCATATGCTCACGGCAACGGATTTTTATCGCTATCTTCAATGCCCCCATTGGCCTTACTGGGAACGGTTTGGCGATCCAAACGAGCGTCGCCCATTGACGGAGTTTGAAGAGCAGCGCCTCGCCGATGGGTTGGACCATGAAGAGCGTGTCGTTGCCGGTCAATACGGAGCCTTCGAGTCCGTGTCCATGGATTCGCCTGAGGAAGGGGCGCAGAAAACCCTTGAGCTTATGCGTCAAGGCGTGCCCGTCATCTATCAAGGTTGGCTTGTTGATGGCGACTGGCAAGGACTTCCTGATATTCTTGAGCGCCACGAAGGAGAGAGCGCGTTAGGGAATTGGTATTACGTGCCTGTCGACATCAAGCGTGCGCATGAACTCAAGAAAGAGCATGTCTTTCAACTTTTATTTTACTCGGTTCTTCTAGATAAAGTTCAGCATCGCTTTCCGCCCCACCCAGCTATCCTAAATAGCGATAGCGAACGGTTGGAGATTGAACCAGAACAATATCTGGCCGAGTTTCGTGATGTAGCTGCTAAACTGGAGCGCATTATTGCTGGAGAGCGTCCAGAGCCTGTCTACCGCAAAACCTGCGAAGATACATCCCCTTGGGGTCAAGCCTGCTTCCGTCTCGCTAAAGAACATGACGACATTGCTCTGTTGTTTAATGTCGAGGTAAACAAGCTTGCCTTTTTACGGGAACAAGGGATCCGTACCATCTACGATGCGGCAGATATGGACCCCGCTGTCTTTGCCGGATTGGCTCCGGGAATGACGCTGCGCGCCATGCAATCCATCCAGCGCCAAGCTCGATCACTCGTCGACCACTCCGTCATTATCAAAAAACCATGGATGCACGAAACGATTGGTCTCGAAATACATTTTGATATCGAAAGTCATCCCATGACGGACACCGATTATCTCTACGGCTTTTGGATTAAAGATGAAGCAGGGGAGCGTTACCACGCCTTTGTGGCCGAACGTCCGCAAGACGAAGAAAACATGTGGAAAGAATTCTTGGCCTGGCTTCCAACGCTACCGACGGACTACACGATCTATCACTACGCAAGTTACGAAGCCAGCCGTTTAGAAATTCTAGGCAAACGCTATGGGGATAGTGAAAATCCCGCTTTGCAACACTTTCGTACCCGCCTCGTCGACCTCAAAGAGGCGGCCCGCGAGTACGCCGTCTACCCTCTTTATTTCTACAGTTTAAAAAACATCTGCAAGTTTCTTGGATTTTCTTGGACAAGCGATGTAAAGAACGGGCGTGCTTCTATTACTGCTTATGAATCCTGGCTTTCCAGTCACGATCGAACGATTTTGGAAGATATCATGCATTACAATCGTGATGATGTTCGTGCGACCGCTCATTTACTCCAGTGGTTGAACCAATACGCGCGCACCGAAGCCGTCTATCAAACACCCTACCCTTGGGAAGCAGCCTCATGATAGGCTTACAAGTATGAAAAAACGTCTTCTTGCTATCCTCTGTGTATGTATAGGAGTAGGTGGTTTTTTGATCGCTCCAGCGTTAGCCCAAAGTACCGACTCCATTGATGGCTCGGCCACGACCCAAGGGGAGGTCGAGGGTAGTTATGAGCGTGGAATCGTAGAAGGTTTTTCCATACGAGACCAAAAAACAACCTCTACTGGCCAACAAGTCGAAGTCTACCGTGTCCGATTTTTATCTGGCCCAACGACGGGAAACGTGGAGGAAATTTCTGCCGATGTCGGCTCCAATCCTTATCGTTTAGCACCGGAAATAGGGGATAAGGTGGTTGTTTTTGTGCAACCGGGGAATGATGGAAAGCCTAATTACTATTTAGAAGGGTTTGATCGTCGCGCGGCACTTATTTGGCTAGGAATTTTATTCATCCTTACGCTCGTAGTCCTCTCGGGTTGGCAAGGATTAAAAGTAGCACTCTCCATAGGTATTTCCATCGCTCTCATTGGGTATGTCCTTATCCCGCTCTTCTTGCGCGGCTTTAACCCTGTGCCGATCGCGATCATTCTTTCCGGTCTCTTTACGTTTGTCTCTACCGGTTTATCCACGGGCTGGAATCGTCGTTCCTTGGTAACTGCCATTGGAACCATCGGAGGATCGATGGTCGCCTACGGTGTTTCCTGGATATTCGCTGATTGGGCCCATCTTTCGGGTCTCTCAACCGAAGAAGACCGCCTCTTCTTCGATAAAAACCCTCTGCTAAGTCCGCGCGGACTTCTGTTTGCCGGCATTATTATCGCCTCAGCGGGTGTGGTGGAGGATGTAGCGGTATCGATTGTTTCTGGTATTGCTGAAGTTCGTAAAGCTAACCATCGTTTGTCTGTACGGGATTTATTTAAGGCTGGCATGGTTGTGGGTAATGACCATATGTCTGCCCTTGCCAACACCCTTGTCTACGCCTATGTCGGCAGTTCCCTTTCCACTCTCCTCCTCTATAAGCAATTTGATAGTTCCTGGCTCAAGTTTATCAATTTTGACTCCATCGTCGACGAAATCATTCGTTCCCTCTCCGGTACCATAGGTCTCGTCTTCACGGTTCCCATTACGGCACTTTTGGCTGCCTATGTGATGAAACGCGAATCCATTACTAGTCTGGAAAAAGAGACGAACACGCATCACGGGCATACGCATTAGCCTTGTCATGCCAGGTGGTTCCTGTTACCGTTCCGCTATTCATTATTCCACCCTCATGCCGGGCTATAGCGCAGTTGGTAGCGCGCTTCGTGAGGGAGTTCCTAAGAGGAAGAGCTAAAACGCTTTAGTTTTTCCTCTTAGGAAAGGGCTGTAATAAAAAGGTTCACTTGAGTGTCGGGCTATAGCGCAGTGGTAGCGCGCTTCGTTCGGGACGAAGAGGCCGTGGGTTCAAGTCCCACTAGCCCGACAGTCAAGTGAACATCCGCATAGTCCGAATGAAGTCTCTGAACTGGCCTGGGTTCCTTTGGATGCCTTGCCGGTAGAGTTCGCCTTTGATCATGGAGAGTCGATTGAGCTTTATATCTACACTACAAAAAAGGTCAGAAAACAATCTCGGTGTCTGGCTAAAAAACTTCCATTTTTCCGCAGCTAATTTTTGGGCCGACTCACCTACGTCAGCACATCTTCTCCGATATTCTCCGTTGAGAATCGCGCAGAAGCGAAAGACGGTGAATATACACCGTCTGCAAGAAGAAAGGGCGAGGAGTTGCGCCTAGGACGCTGCTGTTCTTTGAGATCGGACAACAGCGTCGTACAGTTGAAAGCGGGTGTTATAGTCATCGATCGGGCCTTCAGGAAGTGCTTCCACGGCACTCTGAGGGACGTAGTAGATACGCCCTCGGACGCGCTCGCTCCAGAGCGGATCGACGTGCACGCCACGCGGTGCCGCTTCGCTGACGATGACGATCATGTCGCCGGCCCACGCGAACCCGTTGAGAGTGTCCGTGGTCGTGATGAGAAACCAGCACAGCTTCCTATCGTCCAGAAAAGCGGTCGAATCAACGGGAGGGGCACGTCTGAGGACGACATCAAACAGTCCGACCGGTTCCCACGTAAGAACGCTCATTGTAGATTGCCTCCTGTGGTGTTTTGCGTTCGGGAACGATCCTAGCTTATTTGCTGTTGAAAAGGCAAATTTATAAAACTAATCCTTAGAAAATCTCTGTAACGCAACATACCCCAGGACTCTGGGGTATGTTGCGTTACAGCTATGCCATTTTCATCACAATCTTCTCCTTACTCGCATCCACCTTTACCTCATCACCCTCCTTGATTTCATGCTTAATCATCTTCAAGGCCAGTTCATCAAGGATCAAGTCCTGGATAGCGCGCTTCAACGGGCGTGCCCCGAACGATGGATCGTAGCCTTTCTCTGCCACCAACTTACGAGCTTTGTCGGTGAAGGTTAGGATGATCTTCTTCTGTTGCAACCGTTTCATGACGGCCGCAAGCTGCAAATTAACAATCTGTTCAAGGTTCTCCTTGCCAAGCGCTTGGAACATGACAATCTCGTCGACACGATTCAAGAATTCAGGGCGGAAGTGGTCGCGTAACAATTCCATGACTTTACTTCGGATATTTTCTTCGCGTTTGTCGTTTGCAGCCTTTTCTTCTGCGGCAAACCCAATTTCTCCACGTCGTTTTCCCCAGTCCAGGATCATATCCGACCCAATATTCGATGTCATGATAATGATTGTGTTCTTGAAGTTGATCTGGCGGCCCTTGCCATCAGTCAAGCGTCCATCATCGAGAACTTGTAGTAAGAGATGGAAAACATCCGGATGCGCTTTTTCCACTTCATCTAAGAGGATGACCGCATACGGTCGACGACGAATCTTCTCGGTCAACTGCCCACCCTCATCATAGCCAACGTATCCAGGAGGGGAGCCGATCATGCGTGCGACGGAGTGTTTCTCCATATACTCAGACATGTCGACGCGGATCATAGCGTCCTCGTCATCAAACATGGTGGCAGCCAGTGTGCGGGCGAGTTCCGTCTTACCAACACCCGTCGGACCCAAGAAGAGAAACGATCCGATAGGGCGCTTTTCCTCACTAATACCGGCGCGCGAACGACGTAATGCATTTGAGACTGCCTCAACGGCTTCATGTTGGCCAACCACGCGCTTGTGTAACTCATCTTCCAAATTTGCTAACCGATCCGCTTCCGATTGCAACATGCGTTGCACAGGGATACCGGTCCAACGTGCGACCACTGTCGCAATGTCTTCTTCTGACACGGCATCTTTTAAAAGCCCGCGCTGGCCTTGCAGCTCCTTAAGCTTGGCCTCCGTCTCCTTTTGTTGCTTTTCCAAGCTGGGAATGTTCCCATACCGAATTTCAGACACTTTCTCCAAATCTCCGCGCCGTTCGGCGATCTCCGCCTCCATTTTCAACTGTTCCAGTTTCTTTTTGATGCCTTGAATCGAAGTAATCAATTCTTTCTCCGCTTTCCAAGAGAGTTCAAGTTGATTCGATTTCTCACGGACTTCGCTAGTATGCTTTTCCAGAGTCTGTAAACGTTCTTTTGATTCAGCGTCTTCTTCCTTTGTAAGCGCACGCTTCTCAATCTCAGACTTCATTAAGTCACGTTTAAGTTTGTCGAGTTCTTCTGGGAGAGAATCAATCTGCATGCGTAAAGCGGAAGCCGCCTCATCAATCAGATCAACCGCTTTGTCCGGTAAAAAACGGTCGCTAATATAGCGCGTAGATAATTTTACAGCTGACACAATCGCACTATCTGTGATCCGCACCCCGCTATGCAATTCATACTTATCTTTAATTCCGCGTAAAATCGCAATCGTATCGTCTTCCGATGGTTCATTGACGTAAACGGGCTGGAACCGACGTGCAAGGGCCGCATCCTTCTCGATGTATTTTTGATATTCCTGGAGCGTCGTCGCGCCTACGGCTCGCAATTCTCCACGAGCCAAAGCAGGCTTTAGCATATTCGATGCGTCCAGCGATCCACTATCTCCCGACGTGCCAGCGCCAACCAGCGTATGCAATTCATCAATAAACAAAATGATTTTCCCTGCCGATTTCTCGACATCACGAATTACCGCCTTTAACCGTTCCTCGAACTCGCCACGGAATTTTGTTCCAGCTACCAGCGATCCAATATCCAAAACAATCACATCCTTGTCTTTCAAGGATTCCGGGACATCGCCGGCTACAATTCGTTGCGCTAATCCCTCTACGATGGCTGTTTTCCCTGTCCCGGCTTCTCCAATCAAAACGGGATTGTTCTTGGTGCGACGTAGCAGTATTTGCATCACACGACGAATTTCATCATCACGTCCAATCACCGGATCGAGCTTTTCTTGTCGGGCTAATGCCGTCAAATTTTTGCCATACTTTTCTAGCGATTGATACGCACTCTCTGGCTCTGGATTATCCACCTTTACGTTGCCGCGCACATCTTTCAAAGCTTTGAGCAATGCATCGATGTTCACGTTATTTTGGCTTAAGAGGTTGGCGATGTCGTCCCGACCTTCTGCAAGTGCCAGCAAGAGATGTTCTGTTGAAATATACTCATCTTTGAATTGTTTAGCGATACGGTCAGCGTTTTGTAGGGCTTTAGCCATCTCAGGTGAAATATAAAGCTGTCCAATGCCTCCCGTGGAATGTGTGCGGGGGAGGCGTTCAAGGATCCCTTGTGCCTGAGTTCGTAGAGGAGCCACGGGAATGGCAAGTTTGTTAAATAGGGCGGGAACGACCCCGTCTTCCTGGCTTAAAAGCGCATAAAACAAATGAATTGGCTCAAGTGAAGCTTGTCCGTTTTGAAGGGCTAATTGCTGAGCAATGCTCAGAGCTTCTTGGCTTTTAGTAGTGAAATTTTGGGGTAACATAAGAAGTTTTTATTTAGCACTCAAGGTGCTTGACTGCTAAATAAAGTATAGAAAGGACTGTAAAAACCGTCAAGCACCTAGCGCAAAGATCCAATATCTACGGGCTGATTGATATCGGAATAGCTCACTTCTGTATTACCTTCAGCGTATTCATTGATGATAGAAATGGGAAAGGTATCTTTTATACAAAGGCTTGTCTTTGCCGTATCTCCGCTTGGTAGTGCCTCGGTATACACATACCGTCGACACCCGCGCGGGTCGTCCATATTCTCAAGGACTTTCGCTGAATCAGAAACCAGGAGTTTAATGGGCCGGTTTGGATCCAAGAAGGCGACTTGGAAAAAAGCCTGCAAGCGATCCCCGTCAGGAGTGTAGGTAATCGTCTGCCAAGTGCTTGTATTTGCTCGAAAATAGATTTGGTCATCCACTACCAGGACTTCGCTTTTGACCTGGGGGTTGATGGTGATCGTACCTCGGAATCCTTTGGCTCGATCGAAGACAAGTTGACCTTGGATAGGGGTCGTTTGCCCTTCGGCCGGTGGAAGGGTGAGCGTTGCTTTAAAGGATTTTGCGTTGGCTAAGTTACTCAGTGCTTGTCGTAAGACAGGAAGTTCCAAGGCCTCCGGTTGGACGCTGTCAAACAGCTTCTGGGTTTGCTTCGGGGGTGCAGTGGGGGTCACTCGTGGACGAGGCGAAGGGTCTTGGATGATGCCGCGCCAATTCGTGGCCTGGTTGGCCTGGTAGGCTGGTTCTTTGCAGCCGAACCCGGACAGGGCTAACGCGGCACAAGCGACCAAGAAAAAAGGTAAACGACGCATAGGAACCTCCATTGTGCCAGGCGCGCGGCCTTCTCGCAAAAAGCCGTCGGATCTGTTACAACCAAGGCATGACCGGAACGCTTTACCTTGTCGCCACCCCGATCGGAAACTTAGAAGATATGACGTATCGCGCGGTGCGAACCCTCCAAGAAGTCGATCTGATCGCTTGCGAAGACACGCGCATCACGTCGCATCTCCTTACGCACTACCAAATTCGTAAGCCGTTGGTAGCCTGCTTTGAGCATTCTTCTTCTCATCAGTTGCAGCGGATCATTGAAACACTTAAGAAGGGTTCGTCCGTCGCGTACGTGTCAGACGCCGGTACTCCTGGCGTGAATGATCCAGGGGGCAAATTGGTGCAAGCAGCCTTTGAAGCCGATATCTCTATAAACGTAGTCCCTATTCCCGGTGCTTCCGCACTGACCGTTGCAATCTCTGTCTGTGGCTTTCCGATGGATGAGTTTGTCTATCTTGGCTTTGTGCCTCATAAAAAAGGTCGTGAAACCATGTTTCGTGAAATTGCTGCGCGCGAAGTTCCCTCTATCTTTTTCGAGTCTACGCATAGAATTGAGAAGACCTTAGAAGCGTTAGCCAAAGTTCTCGATCCATCCCGCCATATATTCGTCGCTCGTGAGCTGACTAAGCTCCACGAAACCCTCTATCGTGGCTCAATTGACGAGATCCGCGCCTCCCTGCAAGCTACCAGCACTAAAGGCGAATTCGTCGTGATCATTGGTCCATCAATGTAGGGGTGGGTAGCACCCGCCCTCCGATCGGACGGATTAACGCCATTCACCCCTACATCCGTTCTCCTTTTCTTGTCTTATGACTCGCTATCTCACCGCCTCCATTCCCTATGTAAACGGCGTGCCGCATATCGGCCACGCGCTTGAGTGTATCCAGGTTGATACGCTGCTGCGTTACTATCGCGCCCAAAGCGAAACCGTTCGTGGCCAATTTGGAAGTGATGATAACAGCCTAAAGAATGTCCGTGCGGCTCAAGCGTCAGGAGAAGAGGTCGAAGCGTATGTAGCCCGTCATTCCGAAGCATTCCGTGCGTTACAGTCGCTTCTTAATCTCAGTTTCGATGACTACATGCGTACGCGTGAAGATCGTCACGTCCGCGGTGCCCAAAAACTCTGGTCGATGATGAATCCGGAAGATATCTATAAACAAACCTACGAGGGTTTGTATTGCGTGGGATGCGAGGCTTTTTATACGGATGAAGAAGCGCTAAATGGGATCTGTCAGATCCATCAAAAACCTCTTGAGCGGATCAAAGAAGAAAATTACTTTTTTCGATTATCAAGATATCAGTCACAACTTGAAGATTTGATCGTCTCTGATCGTTTAAGGATTATTCCAGCCGCTCGCAAAAATGAAGCGCTTGGCTTTATCCGACAAGGTCTCCAGGATTTTAGCATTTCTCGTTCCGTCGCTCGTGCCGAAAACTGGGGGGTGCCAGTCCCAAACGACGCCTCTCAGATCATGTATGTATGGGTCGATGCTCTCTCAAACTATATTTCCGCCTTGGGTTTTGCTGATGGGGGAGAATCATATCAAAAATTCTGGGAAAACTCAGATGTTCGGACGCATGTGATTGGGAAAGATATCATGCGTTTCCATGTAATTTATTGGCCTGCCTTCCTTCTCTCGGCCGGCTTGCCATTGCCGACGGAAGTGTTTATCCATGGTCACTTCACTGTTGAGGGCCAAAAGATGAGTAAGTCATTGGGGAATGTGATTGCTCCGGAAGAGTTGGTAAAAGAATATGGCATCGATGCAGTACGCTACGCACTTTTACGTGATCTCCCTTGCGGAGAAGATGGCGATGTCTCCCGAGCGCGTTTGGATGAGCGCTACGCGGAGCTGGCAAACAGTCTAGGGAATCTGGTCGGACGCGTGGCGGCCATGGCCAACAAATATGTGCCGGAAGGATTACCGGATGCAGCGTTTGATATCGAAGAGTTGAACAAGCGAACGCGAGAAGCGGTCCAGACCTACGATTTTAAAGCCTATTTAGAAATCGTCTGGTCTGTCGTCTCCGCCGCCAACGAGAAAGTCGACAAAGAGGCACCCTTCCGCACGGTAAAGACCGATCCCGCTAAAGCGAAACAAACCTTAGCAGAACTAGCCATGATGATTCGCTGGATTGCACGAGCCCTAGCACCCGTCATGCCAGGCATCGCAATGGAGATCAGCCACCGCTATGAAACAGGGATGTTATTAGTAGGGGAGCCGTTGTTTCCAAAGAAAGAAGCGTAAGCTACACTGCGTATAGCCTATGCCTCCGTTCACGCTAACGACGCTTCAACCATATGCGGTTGATGTTGTATTAGGAATATTTCTTATCTGGTTCACGTTCGTAGGGTTTCGTCGTGGCATTGTCCAAACGGCCGGACAACTAATCGGAGCCGTCGTGGGTTTCTGGATCGCGAAAACCTGGGCCTTACCCATCTCAAATACGGTTCACCTCTTTGTCCCGATCAGTATAGCTGTGATCCAAATCATCGTCTTCATCTTAATCTTCCTCTTCGCGGATCGTATCGTAAGCCTCGTCTTCTGGCTGCTCGACAAGCTCTTCAAAATCGTCACGCTTCTCCCGTTTCTCTCGACGCTTGATTCATTGCTCGGTGCTCTGATTGGCTTATTTGAAGGTATCTTCCTCATCGGCTCTCTCTCCTACGTCATCATCACCTTACATCTAAATCCAAGCTGGATGGCCTGGATTACGCGCTCGCACATCGCAATTTTTTCTCAAACCGTATTTTATCGAGTGTTGGGATTTTTAATTTAATTTTTTAGCGTATCCAAAGTTTTTTACTCGTCATTCCGAACGCAATTCGATGGAGTGAGGAACCTCGACCGGAAACGGGTAGCGAGATCCCTCATTCCGTCAGACTCCATTCTGGATGACGAAAATATGTCAGCTCCATACCTAATAGACACCCACTCCCACATCCACTTCCCTCCCTACGACCAAGACCGCGAGGCGGTCTTAACGCGGATGCGTGAAAAAAACATCGCTGCGATTACGATTGGAACTTCATTGGAAAACAGCGCACGCGGCATCACCTTCGCCGAATCACAGCCCGACGTTTGGGCCACGGTCGGCTTGCATCCGAGTCATGTCACCTCGCCACATCTCGATGAACAAGAGGGGAGTGTCCATGAACACGATGTCGATCCGATAAAGTTAAAGACACTCGCACAGTCTTCAAAAAAGGTAGTAGCTATTGGTGAAGCTGGCTTAGACTTCTATCGTTTAGATGACCACGCCGATTCAGCGGCTGCTAAACAGGGGCAGGAGCGCGTCTTTCGTGTCCATCTTGCGGTCGCGCGGGAATGCGATCTTCCCGTCGTTGTACATTGTCGCGATGGTCTCACGCGTCTCGCAGAAATCTTCCAAGACATGTGGAATGAAGGTTGGAAGCCACGCGCCATCGTCCACTCCTTTACGGGAACCTGGCAAGAAGCAAAACCGCTCATCGATCTTGGTTTTATGATAGCCGTTAATGGCATCGCGACGTTTCCGCTTCGCAAAGGCCAAGACCCATCGACTGCCATTGATCAAACAATCAAAAATATTCCTTTATCACAGTTGTTAGTGGAAACGGATGCGCCCTACTTAGCTCCGGCTCCATATCGCGGCAAACGCAATGAACCGAGTTATATTGAAGAAGTGGCAAAGCATGTTGCCAAGGTGAGAGGAGAGAATCTTGAAACAATCGCCAAATCAACAACGAAGAACGCCACGGAGATATTTCGACTCTAAATAAAACTCACCCTTCCAACTTCCTCGCTGTACGAGAAAATCAAAAGGGTGAGAGTGACACAGGATGTGTCGGGGGAGGGAGGGGGGCGTGTAACTATTTGATTGGAAGTACTTGCACGCCTCCTTTTTTGGTTGGAATCAACTGAAGAGGGAAGTAGTCGCCGGGGGACAGTCGAACCCTCTTCACGAGGGCGGCTGATCGCATTGAATGCGGAAGGTTGGAGCAGACCTGCTCGAGGATGAGCAGCATCCCTTCCCGTTCCCCACTCACTTCCCACTGTCTTACGCCTTTGGAGGTGAGAAGGGCGTTGGGGAAATTGCTCAGACAGAACACGATCGTGCACCCATCTTTGAGCATATTTGTAATTACAACCGCCGTGCTGTGCGCGTTGAACAAGGCTCCTCCTTCTGTGATGGCCATTCCCGGCCAGTTGTCGAACTCATTCCGTCCAAGACAGGTGTCTGAAATCATGAATTTCACACATCCATCTAGGAGGGATATTGCCAAGGTACTAAATAAAATAAGGCCCTAGACCAGCATCTCCTCTGCTAGAATAGAGATCATGCCCATAAAATA
>CAYTIN010000028.1:0-18530 GCA_964438015.1 uncultured Gammaproteobacteria bacterium | reverse complement strand
TTCAAAGGTGATCTTGGTATCGAGTCGGTCAGCGATGTTCATGAATTCGGGATAAGGGACTGGAAAAAGGTACGAGCAGCGAGATAGAGAGGCTCCAACACGAAACAAGATGGTTTTTCAATCGCCATTTTGCGGGCGGCCCACAAGGCCGTCCATTGTGTTTTATGGAGAGAATCGTCAATGAATGCGGAGGGATATGGACTTTTCCCGTGATTTATTACCACCACTTTTTTGTCCGACAGACAGAGGTTCGAGCCGAAGATTTTTTGTGCAAGGGATTTGGGAAAGGCCGAACGATCCTCACGCTCAACATCATCGCCCTAGTATTTTAATAATGCACTCGATGTTGTACGAAATGCTTTCGCAAACTTTTCAATCGTTGTTAAAGATGGATTTCTCACCCCACGTTCAATGCCACTAATATATGCGCGATGCACGTCCAACAGCTTAGCAAGATCACCTTGTGACATATCTTTTTTGAGGCGTATTTCTTTCACCCTTTTTCCAAAGAGAATGGCTGAATTTTTCATAATTTTAGTCGTCCTTGCCAACAGTATAAAGGTTGTTATACTAATGAGTATATAGAAAGCAATAAGTCTACATACGATAACCATCTGCCCTCATACTTCCTCTACGCTCGCAAGTCGACCGACATCGAGGACAAGCAAGTCCTCTCGATTGAAACGCAATTAACAGAATTGCGTGCTCTTGCTAAAGAACAGAATCTAAAGATCGCTTCTGAATTCATCGAAAAGCAATCGGCGAAGTCTTTAGGTCGTCCTGTCTTCACAGACATGCTCTCTCGTCTTGAACAAGGAAAGGCAAGCGGCATCCTTTGCTGGAAACTCGATCGCTTAGCCCGTAACCCTGTCGATGGAGGACAGATAAGTTGGTTTTTGCAACGTGGCATTATCGAACACATCCAAACGCATGAACGAAGTTATTATCCAACAGATAACGTGCTTCTCATGAGCATGGAGTTTGGCATGGCCAATCAGTTCATTTTAGACCTAAGCTCAAACACCAAACGAGGCCTCCGCGAAAAAGTCCGCCAAGGCGACTATCCTAGTCGTGCTCCTATCGGCTACATAAATGATAGTCGAACAAAAACTATCATTGTCGATAAACGCATCTCAAGGATTATTAAAGAAATGTTTGAACTCTATGCAAAGGGCAACCAACGTCTTGAGGATATTTCTCTCGCCTTCAAAGCGCGTGGTATTGCCGCGAAGAGCGGCAAACAGTTCAAGCGTGGTCGAATCACTCATATCCTCTCTGACCCCTTCTACTATGGATTTTTCGAATATAACGGAGAACTTCATACGGGACGACATAAACCAATTATCACCAAGCAACTCTTTGATCAGGTACAAGTCGTATTAAGACGTCGTGGGCATCAAAGAGATAATCCTAAAAACCTCCCAGAGCCCCTCTGCGGTCTTTTCAAATGCGCTGAGTGCAATTGCTCAATCACTGCAGAGAAGAAGACTAAATACCAACAGAATGGCAATATTCACTACTATGTTTATTATCGTTGTACCAAAAAGAAGACTTTTTGTTCCCAGCCCTTTATTCGTGAGGAGGATTTGGATAGCGAATTATCCAACCTCCTCAAGCCCTACGCCATGCCTAAGGCATGGGCGGATGACCTGAATCAGAGAGCAGAGCAGGATATGGAAGAAGCTACAAAAACGACAGTTCCTTTTCTCCAAGACCTGCAATCAAAGGTCATAGACATTGATCGCAGGCTTGCACGTCTTAAAGAGCTCTATCTTGATCAAGATATTGATCAAACTGAGTTTCGGCATGACAAGAACAAGCTTTTGTCAGAAAAGAAGTCTATAGAGGAACAAATAGCTCGTCTGGAGCGCCAGCAGAATGCTTGGCTCGAACCTTTCCAAAACTGGCTCAAAGAGGCTCAAATGGTGGATGAAATAGCAATTTCATCCGTTCTGACTTCAAAAAAATCCCTTGCACAAAAAATCTTCGGCTCGAACCTCTGTCTGTCGGACAAAAAAGTGGTGGTAATAAATCACGGGAAAAGTCCATATCCCTCCGCATTCATTGACGATTCTCTCCATAAAACACAATGGACGGCCTTGTGGGCCGCCCGCAAAATGGCGATTGAAAAACCATCTTGTTTCGTGTTGGAGCGGGTAAGGGGAGTCGAACCCCTATCTCCACCTTGGCAAGGTGGCATAATAGCCGCTATACGATACCCGCGTGGTGGGCGTGGATGGAGTCGAACCATCGACCTTTACATTATCAGTGTAACGCTCTAACCAACTGAGCTACACGCCCGTCTTCTTTAATTTGCCCCGGAACAATAACGAATTCTCACGATCTTTGCAAGAGGTACGGGGTTTAATCGAATCTCTCTTGGTGAATGCGCTTTTTGTCCACCCCTGCCTGCTCAAGGATGACGCGGACAGAGTCCATGAACGGATTAGGGCCACACATAAAGAACTGCCCGTTTGTAGCGGTTTGCGCCAATATTGGAGCCAACATGGCGGCATCAACTCGACCTGTTTTCCCTGTCCACCCCGGCGGATGTTCTCCGGTTAGAGTAGCAACCATTTTGAATGCCCCATAGGCACGCTCCATGTCATCCATTTCTTCCAAATACGCCGTGTCTTCACAGTACCGGTTGGAGTAGATGAGATAGATGGGAGCCTTCATTTTTTTATTCATCATTTCTCGCATCATGCTCCGCAAAGGCGTAATGCCGATTCCTCCCGCAATAAACACCATCGGAGCTTCTGGATTAGGCGGTAGTGTAAACACTCCAAACGGCCCCTGAAGAGCTACTTCCGTATCAATACGCAGATCGGCGGCACGCTTGGTGAAATCTTTTTCGATTTTAATCCCAAGCTCAAGCGGACAGGTATCTGAAGGGGCCGTCGCGATGGAAAAAGCCGCCTTCCAAGAAGATCCGTCGTCATTTAAGAGGTGCAAATATACCCACTGACCAGCTTTAAAAGGGATCGAAGATTCGCCTTCGGCTGGCAGCAAACGGAGCGTAAAAATCTCGGGCGTTTCCCAGACGATTTCTTGAACGCGGAATTTGCGTAGACGCAGGACTTCGGGAATGGTGGCCATACCTTTTACGCGTGCTTGGCCTTATAGGCATCCATGGCTTTTTGGATTTCGGTTTTGGTTTCTTCTAAGGATTTATAGCCTTCGATGGTGATTTTATCGTATTTCGCCTTTTCTAACTTTTTATATTCCTTGAAATAGATCAAAAACTCTTCACGGACATGAACAGGTAGGTCTTCAATGGTTTTGATTTCATCAAAACGTGGGTCGACTTTAGACACGGGAACTGCGATGACCTTATCATCCGGTCCGTCTTGATCAGAGGTACGAATGAGGCCAATTGGGCGCGCTTTAACCACGCATCCGGAGAACGTAGGGTGCGTGAGGAGTAAACAGACATCCATCGCGTCGCCGTCACCTGAATGCGTTTGAGGAATAAAGCCGTAATCAAATGGATAAAAGGTAGGTTGATGCAGCACGCGGTCAAGCTTAAAATACCCCCCTTCTTCATCGTATTCAATTTTGTTTGAAGTCCCTTTTGGTAAGTCGATAATTACATTAAATGCTTCTGGTGTCCCACAGGGAACTTCGTGATAGAGATTAATACCTTTCATAGTGCTGGGAGCTTAACAAAGCCCCGTGCCTCGGGCAAGATGGCATGACTATGCCGGTTCCCCTCCCCTCGCACGCCAAGCAGATGTATACAGGTCCGCTTTTACAGGCTTATCAATACGAACAGGAGTTGTATGATGGCACGATAGCAACATTTGAAAGCATCGTACGGCCGGATGTGGCGTCGACGCTAGCCTTTTTGGATCGAGAGACCATTCTTATCACCCGCCAGGAGCAGCCGAACAAGCCCCTGGCCTTCTGGGCACTGCCCGGAGGCAGGCTTGATACCGGTGAACATCCGGATACTGCCGCGTTGCGAGAACTGGAAGAAGAAACGGGCTACCAAGCCAATACCCTCCTTCATTGGTATACCAAACCCTGGAAAGGGTTCTCTCATTTTGAAGAAAGTCTTTATCTTGCTAAAGACCTTTCACCCCGTCCGGAAGGTATGCACCTTGATGGAGGTGAACGGATTGAAGTTATCCACCTTCCGTGGACAGACCTCGTGAAGCTTTGTCTCAAGCTGGAATTACGAGGACCTGTGCTCGCAAATTGCATTTTGGCAATGGAATTTGATCCAGAAACGCGTGCACGGAAGGACGAGTTTTTACAAGGCATGTGATATCATGTTGCGGTATGCGTCGCGCATGGAGCGTTCTTTTATGGATTTTGGTAGGAGCTTTGGCTTCGGCGGTAGGAATGGGTATCGTTTTGCATACTTCGAATAAGGATCGGGAACATCTTTCCCGTGAATTACAGACAACACAGGCAGCTCTTGCTTCGTTAAAAGCGCAACAAGAGAGCCTAACCAAAGAAAGTAACGAACATGTGGCCATGGCGGCACAACAAGTCGCCGATGCCAATGCAAGGCTTCAAGCCGTAACCGCCTTACAAGCTCGTTTAAAGGCAAGCGCACCCCTGCCTTCTCCAACGGCGCTTCAAACGCGAGGCTGGACAGAATTTGCCTCTGTGGCCATGGGGGTATCGTTGCGCGTCCCACCGCGGATGCAGACACAAAGTAGCGATGATGGATTATTTGTGAGCACGCGTCGACTTGTGAAAGGCGTACCTATCGAAGAACAGTGGTTTGCGCTTACCCCTTACCGTCCGGATCGAGAACGCGATATTCGTTCGCGTCTGACAAACGTAAAGGAAGTTACGTACACCTTAGGGACACGGCTTTTACAAGGAGTAAAAGGGACGCTTCCGGATGGGGTGCAAACGCTTTATCTTTTATCCGTGCAAGAAAACGCTTCCACCACCCACCTGTTATGGGGGAAAACGACGGATGGCGTTGGTGAACGAACGATCCTGGACACAATGGCTACATTGTCGTTTAGATAAGCCTCAGGGAAGTAACCCCTCCGCCTTTCAGGCACCTCCCCTTACTCTAAGGGGAGGATTTCGAGCCTATGACCCCTGCACCGATTCTTCTAAAATGGTACGACAAACACGGCCGGGATTTGCCGTGGCGGAATAAGCGCAACCCATACCACATCCTGATCAGTGAAGTGATGCTTCAGCAGACGCAGGTATCACGTGTTGTATTATATTATCATCGTTGGCTGGAACGGTTTCCTGCATGGACCGAGCTTGCAGCAGCAACAAACGCCGAGGTGATCGCGATGTGGTCGGGACTTGGGTATAACCGCCGAGGGCTTATGCTGCGCGATATCGCACGGATGGTGGTTGCCGAGGGAGAACCGACGAGCGAAGAAGGATGGCGTAGATTAAAAGGAATCGGACCATATACGGCAGCGGCTATTACTTGCTTTTCTTTGCATAAACGAACTCTGCCGATCGACACAAATATTCGCCGCGTAGGAGCGCGACTATGGCTCGGCATTCCATTTCCGGATGCGAAGGATGATGAAAGTATTCGTCAGGCGGCAGAAACATTTTTACCGACACGTGGACGATTTTATGACATTCCGCAAGCTCTTTTTGATCTGGCCAGCTCAATTTGCACGAAGATGCCAGCCTGTCCGATATGTCCAATGCGTGAGATTTGTCCGAGTGCGAAGTTGTTTTTATCTGGAACGGTTGTGATTCCTAAACAGAGCATTAAAAAAGCTTTTGAAACAAAACATCGAGACAAGCCTTATCCGGATCGGATTTATCGCGGGAGGATTTTAAAAAACGTGCAGAAACAGGAACCTCTTCATGTCGAAACACTAGGGAAGTTGATTGATCCTGACTTTGACTATGAGCACGATCAAGCATGGCTGTTACGCATGCTTGATCGAATGGAGAAGGATGGGTTTATAAAAATAAGTAATGGCTTTTTGCAAGTTTACCCAGGATAGACGGACTATTGCCAAATATTTCTCACGTACGCAAGCACCTCATCTTCTGAAGTACCCGCTACTCGAAGACGAGCGACAGTGTCAGAAAGTCTCAGTAACAGCTCTTCCTTAGTGGCAGGACCGGATTCTTTTTTTTCTGTACTAGGCGTATCGAATCTTTTTATCGCCTTTTCAATCTTTTCTATGGAGATATCAAAGTTCGGATAGACAGCCTTTATTTCATCAAGCAACTTCCTGAACGCCTCTACGATAGGCATCACCTCCTCTTTGGTTGGCGAATAGGAGCTTATCAGCTTGTACAGATCTTCTTCCGTTGCTTCTTTCTGCCTTTTAAACAATCTTTTCTCTCTTTGTAAATCGTCTTCCGTTGCGCCATCCAATTGGGATGTATATTTTTCTTTCAAATCATTTAATCTGTAGTCAATTGATCTTTTTAGTTCTTTTTTCATCTCTTCTTGCTCTGCATTGGCTCTAAGAGGTTTTTCATTCATAATAATAAAATAATATATATTCACTTCCGCTCTACCTTAGGCTGAGAAGATACTTCGTTTATACGCCTCCAGATTTTCAAGGGCAATGCCCGTTCCTTTCGCAACACACAGCTGTGGATGGTCGGCTACAAACGCAGGAACTCCCGTTGCTTCTGCGAACAACCGCTCAAGGTTACGCAATTGCGCGGTTCCACCGGACAACATCATCCCCTTCTGCATAACGTCAGCAGATAGCTCAGGAGGCGTGGCACGTAAGACATCTTTGATGGCTTCCACGATGCCTTGGAGTTCGTGCTGGATCGCATCTGTCACATCATCGCTTGTCACCGTCACGATACGCGGCAAGCCGCTGACCATATCGCGGCCTTTGACTTCCATTTCTAATTTTTCTTCGAGATAGAGTGCTGAGCCTATGCGGATTTTAATTTCTTCCGCCGTACGCTCCCCTACCGCCAAACTATATTTGCGACGGAC
Source organism: uncultured Gammaproteobacteria bacterium (assembly GCA_964438015.1). Lineage (GTDB taxonomy): Bacteria > Patescibacteriota > Patescibacteriia > 2-12-FULL-60-25 > 2-12-FULL-60-25 > JAGOUY01. The sequence goes on along the minus strand of CAYTIN010000028.1, from coordinate 11,611 downwards.
GTGTTCTTGAATAGCCGCATCGAGCTTGTTGCCGCCAATGCGGACGGAAGCGGATGAGACAATGCCACCGAGAGAAATGACGGCGATTTCAGAGGTGCCACCACCGATGTCGATAATCATGTGGCCCGAGGCGGAACCGATGGGAATATCTGCACCGATCGCGGCCACGACGGGTTCTTTGATGATGTAGGCAGCTTTGGCACCGGCAGACAGCGTGGCATCGATGACGGCGCGACGCTCAGTTGAGGTGATTCCTCCTGGGACCGCTACCATAACTTCGGGACGAAACAAACGAACACCTCCCAAGGCTTTGTTAATAAAATACCGCAACATGGCTTCGGTGGTGCGATAATCAGCAATGACACCATCTTTTAAGGGCCGTTTGGCAACGATGCTTTCCGGTGTGCGTCCTAGCATCTCCTTTGCCTCTTTGCCAACGGCCATGACTTTTTTATCTGCCAAAGAAATAGCTACCACGGATGGTTCATGGATAATGATGCCTTTTTTGGGAATATAGACGAGAACGGTGGTTGTGCCGAGATCAATACTGATTTTTTTTCCAAACATAGGACAGTATCGAGTATACAGTATCGAGTATCGAGTATGGAGAATAACCTTAGAAATCCCCTATAGATGCTCTTTATTTAATTTTCGCCTGAAAAATCTGATCCGCTTCTAGGTCGGTGGTTAGGCGATATCGATCGTCGCCGAACTCTTGGCTTGCTTCTGGAGGCATTGCGGCTACAAGCTTCTTACCCAACCGGAGATCAAGCGTCAAACGATGTTTGGTGCCGGGCTGTTTTTGCAGGAGAAGTTCGTATTTTCCCTCATTAAGCAGCGGCTGCGCTACCCGACTAGGTAATCGATACCGAAAGCTCAGAGTACGTGTTTGTCCAGGCTCAATCGACCAAAAGGCTCCAAAAACGGTTTTTCCCAAGTCCTTCATGATGTCGACTTGGCCGGGAATAAGACGCCCTCCGCTCTGACTCAAATCTTTTGCCATCGCTCCCTCACTTGAAATCAACTCACTCCCTTCCGGAGTAAAAATGCGCACGTAATCCCTGTAACGCGTGTATCGCCAGGTGATAAGGCGGTTGGTATTCGTGTAAGTGAGCGTTACGGTCGCAACCGGACCTTTAGGATCCGTTGCATCCACCGAATAGTTGATGTTCTTTTGCATCACTCCGTCGGTTTTGAGGGCTGCGAGGTTGGTGTCGACAACCCAAAGCTCGTCTTGCACGGCTCCACGTGTACGACCGCTCCAAAGGTGGGCATCAAAGGATCGTTGCAACGAAGGATCTCGCATGACGATCATCGCGTCTTTTTTCTTTAAGGCATTTAACCCCATGTCAAACAGGTCAACCCAGCGGCGAACAGGGAGGTCCGCGAGACGATCAAACAAGACATTGCCAATTTTGGCTACAATTTGCTTTCTCTCTTCGATCGGAATTCCCTGCTTCGCGAATCCCACTTCGACGGCGTATTGTAGCTCGTCAAAAAAAGCTTCGGGAGTAAAGGTCATACCGTCGATCGTGAGAGAGCCCGTGAAACGTAAAAGCGAAGCAAATAACTCTGGTTCCAAAAAGATCACGCCATCGGGCATCGTTTCTCCGGTAGAGGAGGTGGTTTGTAGCAACCAATTCTGATCATGAAAGAGACGCGAGATACGTTCAGCGGTTTGGGGAACATCGGGCGACCAATTGCTATCGCGTAAATACCAAGCACCCACACCAAGCTCACGACGCAGAATGTCCGGCGGCGGGCCTAGGAGCGTTGAGCTGGCCATGCGATCAAAGGCGTAAACGTCTTGAAAAGATTGTGAAGTGATTTCTCCACTATCAAAACGGATCACGCCCATCGTGCCCATAAACCCACCCGTAGGACGCATCTCATCCGCGTTCTGTAACACGACGATATAGGTTTTTGGTTGTGGGTACCCCACCATAGGAAGCATGAGGCCAAGGAGATCAACAGCAGCATCAGAGCGGTCGCGATACGCTTGCAAGGTCTTCGTTAATGGCACCATGGCATTCCGAACAGGGGGAAGCATCCGTTCCTGAGGGATCTGACTCCACGCATCCAAGGCAATCAACACTTTTTCACGCGCTGAACGGATTTCGGGCAACGACTGGTCGAGACGGGCTAAAATCGTTCGTTTTTCTGCACGACTTAGATCTCGAAAAGAACGGTGATCAGCGATTTCTGGATCGAGTCCGGGTACCCGTGTCACAGCGACAACTGCTTCATTTATTTTTGTTACAGCTCCCAACAACTGCTCTGCTGCATCTAATCCAATGGAACCCGCCTGCAAAGCATGATCAAACGCTTGTACTTGAACACTTACCCAAGGAAGAGACGCCCACGGACCGATCGCGTGGCGCGCTTCCTGTGCTGAGCCGATCTCTGTCCGCGCCACGGCAAGGGAGGCAGCAGCTTGGACAAAAGAACGTGCAGACAAATGACTGTAGGCAGTCTCCAGTGCCGTTTTCGCCGCTTTTGCATGCAAACCGACTCGGACTCCGGCATAGACGAGTGGAGCAAAGGACAAAACAACTACCAAAAGTAATCCGGCCACGATCCAAGACCAGCGGTGCTTACGCGAAATAGGCTCTTCGGGCTTGTTTTCGACAGACGGAGGTACGGCAGGAGATACAGGTAGTGCCGGTTCTTCGGAAGCTATGAAATTCGGGGTACTCATGCAGCCATTGTGCCTAGGGAGTGGGCTTTTCACAAACTGTGGAAAAGATTTTCTAAAGCCCGAGTTTTGACAGGAATAAAAGAATATGAGATAAAACGCGTCGGCTTGCTCCAGGGGGGAGTAAGATGTGAGGAGTAATAAACATGAGCCTGTGGGATGAAGCGACACAGACGGGACCGTACCGTCGCCGCCCATTGCCACGGAATGGACCTCCTTCGTGGCACAACACCTCTCGCGAACCACAAGTACTCGCGAGGATCAAAGCTCTTCTTCGAAGAGCTTGCCAGGAAGCATTTACCCGTGGGACTGATTTGGCTGAAGAATTTTTACTGGAGCTGGAAAGAGAAGACCAATTTTTCCAACCCGGTCCATTCATTTTTTCTCATGCATCTCTTTCTTCTGTTCCAGCTCGCTATCGTGATGCGGTCGCAGCAGTAATGCTGTATGGAGTAGTGGTAGGATTGAGACAGTACGACGTTCGGTCCATTGACTACCCTTCACGAGCCAAGCTGCGAACCAACACCGTTAGGATTCTCGTACTCTTGCAACAGCTTCTTACACGCAGCTGGATGCGATTCACCCTTCAAGAAAGGCTTTTTGTCCTCGACGACTGGTATCGAGGTCAGCCCTACCACCGCCTGGTACGGGAAGAGTGGAACCAAGCCTGCGTCGGCGCAGCACGAGTTGCCAATACCGGCCTTGCACTTCCCATGATCCATGGGAATTGGAAGGGGTACCTTAGCACTATCCATGAAGACATGAATAGTCTTGATGTCGTTTTCACGGGCCGAGGCAACCTGGACGACAAGACATGGGTGCGTATGGGCTTCTTGGTTCAGGTTAAAGGGGGCAAAGAAGATGATATCCATGTGGTTCAGCGCATGGGCCTTGCTCCACCTAAGACGGTTGACCAACATACCTGGACACGGCTTCAAGAGCTCTGGAACGTAGCACGAGATGTCTACAACAGGATCTATGAATTTGTCCCTGTCCTCGTAACGGTTGGCACAAACAGCAAGGCATTCATCCATAACCTGGAAGACAGAGCCCCACTGTTGGCGGGCGCGATACAGCGAAAATTCTCCTAAAATGGCTACGTGATAGATTGCCACGGGCAACGCTAGCATGTAGCCTTTTGTTTTAGCCCATTTCTTAGTCCACTAGCATCCCTCGACTTTTGAAGAACTTCACTCGCGGATTCGGTTGGCCAAAATATTTTGCAAAATATTTAAAGCCGCTCGCAATATGAATGCGCGTGACCGGATTTTTGAACGCTTGCCAAATATTTTTTGTCTGGCTTTGCTTTTGGTAGTAATGCAAAATACATGCAACCGGTGTATAGACCACGCGTTCCCCCGCCAGCCACACACGACGGCAGACATCCGCATCTTCAAAGTAAAGAAAAAAGCGTTCATCAAAGCGGCCAATTTTTTCCAGGGTAGTACGCTTGATCAAATGAGCCGCTCCTAATACCCAATCCAAATCATGTTCTTTGGTGCGGTCGAGTCCTTCCATGCGATAGCGTGAAACAATGTCACGGAAATATGGCAGCCTCCCCAAGGGCGTACGACGCAAAATGGGAATAAGCGGATTTGGAAAACGGTAGCAGGATTCTTGGTCGGTGCCGTCGGCGTTCATGAGACGAGGCCCCGATACACCAACGTCCGGATGTGCCTCCATCCATTCGAACCACTTATCCAACTCACCAGCTTCAACGACCAAGTCAGGATTGAGCCACATGACGTATTTGCCTTTGACTTGCGGCAAGACAAGATTCACCCCTGCACCCAAGCCCACGTTGCGAGGCGACATGTGAAGTTTCACCCACGGAAATTGTTCGCGAATAACTTGGTCAATGCCATCTTTTGAGTCGTTATCCACTAAGAATACTTCGTAAGTAAACTTGGGTGGAGCGTCCTGAATGCCCTTAAACAGATGACGCAAAAAGTTCACCATCTTGTAGTTTACAATGATGAACGAAACATCCGGGGTCTCAGTGGTGGCGATAGGCATAGGAGATTTGGTCTATCCTAACGACGCGACTGCCGGATAGCAAGATGGAGAAAGGTGCGTTTTCGCAACGCGTGGGGGATGAGCAACCAGCTTCTTGCTATGGCCGAAGCCACCCGTGGATCCAGGAGAAACGCGCCCATCCTTTGGATCCAAGTCAGGATCAACCAGGGTAAGGCCAGGATCATGGATCCCCAGGCGGCGTTTTTGAGACGCAAGAGACAAGCATAGCTGCGGAGACGTCGTTCTTGCAGGTCTTGTTGGCCATACCAGTGACGGAGGCGGGCATAGATACCTGAAGGTGGTACCGTCGCGTGCCTTACCCATACTAGAGCTTGAGGAGCAAGACGCGTGGAGACTTGCAAGGTCTGTAAACGCCAAGCAAGATCGGCCATGGCATAGGTTTCCGGCAAATCCGCATCCAGCCACTCCTCTCCTAACTTCGCCTTCATGAGTGCGCTGGCACGAAGAGCTATGCACCAAGTCCCTATCCCCTGCTTTGATTCAAGCTGGTCACATTGGCCTGCATCTTCTTCTCCTCGACCGCGATCAACAGGCTCCAGAGCACCCGTCCACCGAATACCGGCTTGTTCAAGCACCCCCGTATCTATCCAACGCGGCTCATCACTGTCCTCGCTTACCTCTAGGGCTGCCCGTCTCACCTTTGGCGAAACCGCCATGAGATCTGGGTTTGCTTCCAAGGTCTGAATGAGATGCTCCACCGTATCAGGTGCAAACAGGATGCTAGATGAAGCAAGTATAATATAACGCTGCTCCCAGCTTAGCGGATCCCAGCGAGCAAACAAGGACGTTAACGCTTGATTATGGGCATGCGCAAACCCTTGGTCACGAAAATTACGCAAAACCATGACCTCCGGTCCCAACCCACGTGTCCATGGGATCTCTATATCTTGTGAGGCATTATCCACGAGGAGTAACTGCAAGGATGGTTGCGTTTGCGTCCCTAAACTCTGCAGCGTGGGTAGCACAGAACTCGCCGGATGTGAAACGGTGATATGGATAGAAACCAAAGGAGGAGATGACATGTGTTATTGCACACTTCGTTTAGGTGAAACGGCGAAGCCAAGGGGCTTTCCTAATAAGAAGCGGGTCTGGGCATCGATAGCAGGAATAGCTCCAAATACGATAAACGTAATTGGTAGCAGGAGCCACTGGGCGAGCATGATACCATAGGCATATGGACGTTTGAAGTGGTGTGGAGGCGGAGGCAAAAGGGTAAACGACAAGGCAGCTGAAACAAATAAGCCGATCATGGCGAACCGCATGAGCCATTGCAAAGTAAATGGAGTGTTCTGGAACACAACAAACCCATGGAGCGAATCCGGCGCGAACCAGAATGGCAAATATCCTAATAAAAAGATCAGGAGCGGAGCTGTTGCCCAGGTATACATCCCCTCTAGCTGCTTAAAAATCCAGCCTGCTTTGGCACCCCAAGACATATGAGGATCTTTTGAAAATACCTCAACCATATAAGGAAAGTTTTCCACGCCCCAGGCCCAACGACGTTGCTGCTTATAAAGAGCCGCGAGCGCTTGCCAATAGTTCCCCGTCATGACCGTGTCCATGGAGACAGGTAAATAGAGCGGTGTTACACGATAATGCCCATGGTAGCGCGCCAAACCTTGCAGAAAGATGCGCGAATCTTCTGAAACAATATCTTTCTGCCAGAAATTGACGTCGATCAGCATACGCAAACTCATAGAATGCGAAGAGAATGTCATCATCCCTTCGGGTCTGGGCAATTCCGTCATGAGCCAGAAGGTAGTGCCAAACATAGCCACTCGCACAGCGGCCGGCGACTCCCATAAGTTATTGTTATAGACGGCGACCGGCTGGTAGGAACTACGAGTAGGCTCAGGAACCGTCAGGTACTGATACGTTAGGCACGAGAAGTATTGTGGATGGACGATTGTATCCACGTCTAATGAAGAAACGATGACGTGATCAGGATTTAGGTTCAGTGCTTGGATCTTGGGGAGAATATGGTGTCCGGCCCAATGCAAATTTGAGCCCTTACCTGGAATCTCTTCTGGTAGGTTTTTGGGGTGAATGGTGATCCAAAACTCTTTAAATACTTGTCCGAACTCTTCCGTGGCTTGCTCTGCCACTCTACCAAATCGTTCTAGGTCACGCTCTTCGCCCGCGAGAACAATCATCAAACGGTCAGCGGGATAGCGTGTCTGAGCTAGCGTTTTTAGGGTTTCTCGAATGACGGGATACTCCTCTTTATAGGTCGGCAAAAAAATCAAGTGGAATGTCTCTTGGTAGAAGGGTAGTGAGACGGCCTCGGACTGCCAATCACGTTTGAGGGCAGCTCGATAGCGCCACCACGATATGAGAGTGAACGGCGTAAAATAGAGAATGCGCAGCAACCAATATAAATCAAATAAAATAATGAAGTAGATCATCCAAAGCGGATGGACGATCGACAAAACAACCGAGGCAACTAAGGTTGTCCAAACCATGAGACCGGGAATCATTTCTAGCACACGACGTCGGTTCATACCGTGCGAGGGACCGTAATACTGGGCTCGGCGTCATAGACGGGAGCGACGTAGGCCTGCGAAGACCAGGTCTTGTCATCTAAATTCTGCGCAAGATGGACTAAATCCAGCGATTCTTCCACTCTAACTCCTACCAGAGACTTCTCAAAAAGGCGAGCTAACAGATTCGCGTATAAAACCCCGATACGGATAGAGGAAAACGAGCCCGGGCCGGAGATGACGCATATCCCCTTACAAGTTGCGAGCCGTTCACGCTCTTCGACAAACAAACGACGCAAAATGGTTATGGGACGACCTCGATAGGTTCGTATACTTACTTTGTTTGTGATCGATAACCAGCCCAGACGATTTTGCCGAGGTGTATGGGTATCAATCAAGAGCCATTCATTATTCACAGATAATACTATAAAGCACCTTGGTTAATTTTTTACTTGACTCGTTCCGCTAATTTATCCACTACCACATTTTTAGGTGCTTCCAAAATCGCATACAAGAAACGGTCGGTAATGTCTTTGCGATAGCGGAACTCCTCCAAGGTCATGAGTGAGTATCGTATTTCTACCCCCAAATCCTGTTCGGTTTGAGCCAGGATTTTGTCGATGGCCTTTTTGTCAACTTTTTCTGCTACCATGAAGATATCGACCGGTGCTCCCGTTTTCCCCATGAACAAGCCAAGGAAAGCAAGATAGCGCACATCCCCTACCTGCAGGAGATGTTTGTCGAGTTCTTGTTCGAGCATGACTTGTGCCTTGACAATGAGTGCTGTGATTTCCGGAAGAAGAGAAAAAGATCGGTTGACACGATAATATTTACGCTTGAGACCCGGACGCTTGCGACCATCTTCGGACATCCCTTCCTCTACCACCTCGGTAATCAAACCAAAACGAACCAGGTTAGCAATCTCACGTCGAACCGCATTAATTTGCGTACCTATCCGGCGAGTCAACTCACGGACAAAGATAGCCTCATCCGGGTGGCGCAAAAACAGACTAAGCAGCTTTACGCGTGTCTTCGAACCAAATAGGTGTTCAAGCATACCCCTCCTTATCCTGCCCGATCTTGGCCACCTTGACAAGCTGACCTCTCTTCTAGACGACACGATCTATAAATCCTATACTAAGGCTAATCTTTCACCTGAATAAGCTGACGGATTTTCTTTTCCATGTCTGTCAATCGCCAACTCCGAATCGCCGAAATCGAGGTCAATGCCTCCCCTACTGATGAGCGCATTGTTGGGATTTTTCGTTATGAATCCGAACAGAAAGGCAAACGAGGACCTGTCGTCGTTCTGATTGCGGAAATCGCTTCCACTCTGTACGTCTACGAACAACTTCTCGACGTCATCAACAATGGCATTGAGCGCCTGCGTCCGCTTATTTCCGGGGTTGATACGGATCCGATGGCACGCTTTGAAAAGCTGGTGCAGGGGCTAAACGAAGCCGTAGCTCAGTTTATCCAACAGGAACCTTCTCCAATTGCCTGGAATCGGGTCAACCTATTTCTAATTGAGATCCAAGATGAGCATTTGTGCCTGACCGGTACAGGACATCTGTGCAACCTGTTCTTGCAACGACAACCAGACGGCACGAGCCGCACGTTTGACCTGTTTGGTTCACTTGAACAACCGGCCGAGGTCAATCCAGAAAAACTTTTTTCTGGGCTTATTTTCGGTGAACTAAAAACGGGCGACGCCTTGTTTGCAGGCACGCAGAACTTTGAACGTCTACGCCAAGAACTTACGCTTGTTCCACGCCTTAAAAACCTTCCGCCCGTTACCGCCGCCTTAGATATCCAGCAAACCCTGGAAGCACAGCGCATTCCAGATGATTTTGGCGCAGTGATTTTAGCGCAAGTTGCCTTAAATGAATCCGCACCATCCACCGCTCAGGCGATGGAAGGGACACCACTGAAAGAAAAAAGCACAACCTCGGTTGAGCGTTTGTATACCGAAGAAAAAACCGCTGAGGCGATGCTGCAGGTAGCCATGACGCCACTACCCGCCCTTAAGCAGCGTGGCCAGGCAGCGCTACGTGATCGTGTAGAAACGTTTGGTGCTCTTGTTCAAGACTTACCAAACCGGCTCAAGGGACTCATGAAGCGTCCGGCAAATGCCCATGACCCGATTACGCTTACAGGTCTCCGAACCATGAATGCAGGACACGGATCTTTCCTGACTCGTAAACATAAACTTGCGATTATCGGAGGTGCCAGTGTAGTTGCGTTATGCATTGGGGGAACGCTTTGGTATCGTCACACACAACGAGTGAACGCCGAACAAATGGCCTGGAACGCGGCGTACGACCAAGCGATGGATCAAAAAAATCGTGCCGAAGCCAGCCTAGTGTACGGCGACGATGAAGGCAGTTTGCGGCTAGTGCAACAAGCGGATGGGATTTTAAGCCGACTTGATAGTAGCACCACCAAACGCGCCGAAGCGCGCAAGACACTCGAAACCGCTTTAGCGAGCGTGCACGCCAAACTACGCAAAGAGCAGCGCGTCGACCAACCACGTAGTTTATTTACCTTGCCAGCGGAGGCGGGCAACGAGACATTGTCGTTATTGGGATCTTCAGGAGGGAAATTGTATACCTTTGATACACATAGCAAGCAGATCATCATCACGGAAGTGGCTACAAATGTCGTCAAACAAGTTGGCTGGACCGAGACTTCGTTACCCGTTGCCTTGATAGCCGAAAATACCACCGCCTTGCTACTGACCGCTGATAAAAAAGCGTTTCGTGTTGATGCGATTAAGGGCACGATGACCGCTGTACCTTATTCGGATACGCAAAGTACGACTATCTCTAATGCCGTGATCTACGCAAAACGCGTATACGCTCTTGATCCAACCGGGAACATGATTTGGCGTCATAATCTTGGGACGAGTATTGGGCCTGGAACCGCGTACATCAAACAAACATCTATCAGCTTGGCGGGCGCGACGAGCATCGCCATCGATTCAAATGTCTATGTTGGTTTTGCGAACGGCCAAATTGTCCGCTATCTATCCGGTGCTCAAGAAGCATGGTCTCCCCTTCCGATTGACCCGCCACTTAGCAATATTGTGAGCCTTTGGACGAGTCCTGACAGTGACCGCTTGTTGGTTGCTGACCAGCAAGGCAAACGCATCGTGATTTTGCGCAAGGATGGAAAATTGGTTTCACAAATTGTGTCATCTGCTTTCAAAGGACCGACAAGCGTGACAGCGGATACAACCTTAAAACAATTGTTCGTGACAGACGGTGGCTCGATTTACGGATTCGATCTCCCGTAATTTTGTTTGATGTGGTACAATTTTTTTATTGACCTTTTTCTTGCACATTTTTTGTATGCCCCTTGCTAAACCTCCGCGCCGCAAAGTCTCCCCCTCTTCATCTCTCAGTGAACACTCGCTCTCTTCGGCGCGCGCAGCCGTTTCTCCTACACCACGACATCATCATGTCACAAAAGTTCCTCTTGCAGTGAGTGTAACAGCGTTTTTAGCAGTTATCGCCGTCATCATCGGAACGATGGCGGCGAGCAGCATGCAGCGCGATGATGATATGTTGCGTGCCGATTTGGAGCGCGTGCAGCAAGATTTATCTGACCGTGTGACTAGGCTGGAAGATGCAATGATGCGTACTTCTCAACCGTCTCCAGAGCCTAAACCCGCTCCTTCTTCCACATCCGCCGCTTTACCAGTTACTGTAACGGCGCAACAACTGAATGAAATGCGCGCACAAGTTGCCATGGCTAGCTGGGATATGAGCACCTCGACAGAGATGGTTGAATATCGGGATACACAGCGCGGGGTTCGTTTTACCGTGCCATATCATCCAAAATGGGGAAATAACTTGTACAAAGTCGCCCCTTTTGAGATAGAAGAATCTGGTCGTATTATCTCTTTTGGCCCCCTACTACGGCAAGTGAATAGCGGATACTTTTACCGAAAATATAGAATCACAATTGTTCCCTCATCAGAGACCATTAATCGGAACGGCGGTGCTGTATCCGCTCGTCGCTTAGGGGCTTTTGATACTACATCTGTTACCACCACAGAGGGCGAAGGATCATTGATTTTTAATGGGAAAAAATATACATACATCCTAAACGAGATCGAGGGCACCTCTAAAGACGCCGGTCTCTTGTACCAACCCATTCCCATGTCCGATAGTGCCGCGCTCTCCCTCCTTCGCACACTGCGATCTATCTAACAAGGTACGGCATCTTACATCTCCTCATTTACACCATGGGGAGATGTATTTTTTAAGTCAGATTGAGAACAACCTCTTCCGCACGATCACCCTCAATCCTTCTTGACATTTTAGCTTATTTGTGGTATTATTTTAGGCCCTAGACTAGCATCTCGCGTAATTTAGTTCTCAATACCTTCACCATA
>CAYTIN010000027.1:0-20740 GCA_964438015.1 uncultured Gammaproteobacteria bacterium | reverse complement strand
TGATATGGTGAAGGTATTGAGAACTAAATTACGCGAGATGCTAGTCTAGGGCCTATAAAAATATACGTTGCAGCCGAAGAATACCTTGCATTTTGCCCTTCCTTGTCATCCCGAACGAAGTCATACGTAGTTGATGTACCTCGCAGCGGAAATGGGTATCGACCGATAGGCTACCTATTTCCGGTCGAGTTCCCTCGGTTCCGTTTAACTTCACTCGGGATGACGAAAGGGCATACTCGATACTGTATACTCGATACTGTATACTCCCTTATTATGATCATTGGTATTGATGCTTCGCGGGCGAATCGACCCCAGAAGACCGGGGTTGAGTGGTATGGGTACCACATGATCCAGCATTTGAAGCGTTTGCCGGAGGCGGAGGATTATTCGTGGCTTTTGTATGCTAATACGCCGCTCACGCATGGGCTTGAGATTGGCCCGCCCGCTTGGCATGAGGTGCGTTTGTCTTGGCCGCCAAAATATTTGTGGACCCAAGGGTGTTTGTCGCTTGAGATGCGGCGCCGGCCGCCGGATGTGTTGTATGTGTCCTCCCATGTGTTGCCGCGCGTGATTCCTAAGCGGACCGTTGTCGTCATCCATGATGTTGGGTTTCGCCGTTTGCCAGACTTATATAAGCCTATCCAGCGTGCGTATCACGAATGGACGACGAGAGATATTGTGAAGCGCGCTTCTCGGATTTTAACAGTGTCAGAATTTTCCAGACAGGAAATTGTAGAGACCTTCAACGCTTCCCCAGAGCAGATTCAGGTGATCTATCCCGGGATTGATCATGATCGCTATTACCCTCGTCCGGCCGAGGAGACGAACGCTGTGCTTGAGGGTTTTCAAATTCCGAAACCATTCTTTTTGTATATTGGTCGGATTGAGCTTAAAAAAAATGTGGAGGTTGTTATTCGTGCGTTTGAAAAAGTCGTCATTGAAGCCTTTGAGAAATTTAAGGATCGTCGAGGGGTGGGGGATCCGTTTCGGTTGGTGTTGGTAGGTCCGCCGGGGGCTGGGTATGGTGAGGTGGAGAGGGTGATTGCCAAGAGTCCTATCCGTGACATGATCCATGTCGTGGGATACGTCAATGAAGAAGAAAAAATCGCTCTCTTATCTTCGGCGGCTGCGCTTATCCATCCAGCGTGGTATGAGGGTTTTGGGATTCCAATCGTGGAGGCGATGGCGGTTGGTTGTCCGGTGATTTGTTCGCGGGTTGCGTCCCTTCCGGAGGTGGCAGGTGAGGACAATGTGCTGTGGTTTGATCCTAAGAATGTCTACGATTTGGTGCGGCAAATGGGAGTCGCGTTACATCCTGATACCGTCCAAGAGCTACGTGCGCAGCGTGCCAGGGAGTGGAGCAAACGGTACACCTGGGAAGCAGCGGCGAAGCAGACGTTACGGGTGCTGACGGATTGGAGTTAGGGCAGGATAGTAGGTAGTAGGGTGCTTTGCTAGTAGGAGAGTAGACACTGCGGCTCGGATGCTACTCACCTACTACCTACTCACTACTCTCCTAGCTTCCTCTTCTGTATACTTCCTGCCAGTATGTTAGATACCTTACGGTCGCACCTTGGGTCGGCAGGACTTTCGGATAAGGAGGCGAATATTTATCTGGCTCTTTTGCAGACGGGGTCTGCAACTCCGCAGGTGCTCGCGGAGCGGACCAAGGTGAACCGTTCGACGGCATATTTGGCGCTTGCTTCTTTGCAGAAGCGAGGGCTTGTTTCGTCTGTTGAAGCGCGTGGGAAGCAATGTTTTGTGGCGGAGCCACCCGATCGGTTGACGCGACTTGTTGATGAGGCGGTAAGAAAGGTTGAGGAAGGGAGAAGTAAGATTATGGAAGCACTACCATCTCTGGTTGCTTTATTTCAGGTGGCGGATCCGGCACCACGAGTGCGATTTTTTGAAGGAGCAAATGCGTTGCAGGCTGCACGGGAAGAGATCTGGGCGACACGCGCACCAATTTCGGAAATTTTTGCGTTAGATGAAGATGTGTTGCGGATCGCTGCCATAAAAGAAGAAGAACGTATCAAGCTCACCCAGCGGATTCGTGGTGGACGAGCCTTAGTAGCCATTAAGCCTGGATTATCCTTTCCTCCTCGGGATCCCGCTTCGTTTGAAATACGTCTTTTAGATTACCATCGTTGCCCGTTTCGAGGTTCGCTGTTTGTAGCTGGGCATAAAATGTGTGTGATTACGACCCATGCAGAAGGGATGGGTATTATGATTAACCATCCAGAAATTACCGCGGTGTTTCAAGCGTTGTTTGAAAGTGCCTGGGCAACCGCTAAGCCTCATTCGCCATAAAAATAAATGTGACGCCTCCCAGATTGGTTGGCGTCACATCCCTCCTTCTACCCCTTGGAGTTTCCTAAACCTCCTGCGCCGCAGTAGGCTTTGGGCCGCAGGGCATAGGGAAGGAGCGCGAACGGAACGATATCCTCATCCATCGAGATCATGACCGAGGTCTCTTTCTCGATGCCCGGGGTGGGGGTCGCGGGGTTTCGGGACGGCGCGTGAGCTGGGTAGAAGTCTTAGCGGCTTCCACCACCTCTTAGAGTACGCGGTGTCTGCGCCAGCTCTGCCGGGAGTGGTTAGAAGGGAATGTTCCCCTGGGCAACGTCAGCGACCGTGCGGTCTCTTCGGCCCTTTACTCTCCGTACTAATACCGCTCATGCCCCATCGTTCATTCGTGCACGCGAAATTTTCGCACGAGATCTACGTTCCCACAAGCCTCATGTGCTATCCTATCCGCAATGAACTGGCCCCGTGTTCCTTCTTCTTGGCTCACCATGAGTTGGGCGGTGTTTTTGGCATTGGCTGTGCTGGCTTTTTTGGCGGTAACAGGGTTTTCCGTCACCTTGGGATTTGTGATGGTTCTTACGGTGGCTGTGTTGTTAGTTTGGCGATTTCCGTTTGCGAGTTTATATGCAGCCTTTGTGAGCTTGATGCTGAATGGGGTCATTGTTCCGATTTCTACCGGTACCATCCAGTTTGGTGAACGTGCATTTGGTGCGGCGATCGAAGTTTCTTTAGGGGAGCTTGTCACGGTCGTGGTCATGATGGGGTGGGCACTACGTCTTCTCTTGGTCCGTGAAGCGAAGGCGCACCATGCTGCCCGTCCTTGGTTGCCGCTTAGCTTTGGGTTTGGTGCTATTGTCTTAGCACATGCTTTATCTGTCTTTTCTTCTGCATTGCCTGATCCGATCCTGGTTATCAAATATACCTTACGACCGGTCCTATTCGTGTATTTGGCAGCGATTGCCTTGCCGGCGAATTTTCTCCGTTCGTGGCGACGTATAGATCAAGCGTGTTTGGCATTAGTGCTGTTGGCTGGATGGTTTGCGCTTGATGGTTTTCGTTCGCTCTTTGTTTTTGGTGGGGACGCCTTTGGGTTGTATCGTGCCCATCCTCTTCCCTTGTATGGAATGAACCCGCTGGGGGGGAACCATCATTCGCTAGCAGAACTTATGGTGTTGGTAGCACCATTAGCCTTTGCGTTAGCGGAGCGAGCGACGGAACCGCGGATTCGACATGGATATCGAATTGTGGGGGGGATTTTTTGGATGGTGGCCTTGTTAACTTTTGCGCGAGCGGCATGGTTGGTAGTTGCTCTTCAAATGTTCTTATTAGGTGTGGTTGTGTGGCGTAATTGGTTGAAGGAGCATATCAAGTACCTGATGATGGTGGGGATTATCTTGGTGCCATTTGTTGCTTATATGGTTTGGCTTACATTGAGTGCAGGCGTTGCTGATTCCACTTCAGCCCGTGCCATGCTTTTGGATGTGGCTTGGAGTTTATTTCGTGATCATCCGGTGCTGGGAGTGGGGGCAGGAACATTTCAAGAGCGGCTTTCCCATATTTGGGCCTTTACGGTTGAGTTTGGTGCGCCTGAGGATGCTCATGGTATGTGGCAAAAGATTGCGGCGGAGACTGGCCTGCTGGGGTTAAGTGCGCTTATTTGGACGTTTGGGCTTTTGGCTATGTTGGTTCGGGGCCAATGGCACCGTATTGGCATCACGAGTATTGAGCGTGCCTGGTTTGCTTGTCTTGTAACGAGCATGGTGGGTGCCCTTGCCTATCAATCGTTTAGTACCTCTGTCTGGTCGGCGCGCGTATGGATTTCGGTTGGATTGGTATGCGCCGGCATGCGTCTTTTACAGACTAATGTGGCGCGGCGCGACCCGGATTTTTTACGCACCTGATATGCCCCAGCCTTTAGTCACGCAAGTGTTGTGGAGGTTGGATCGAGGGGGGGCGGAGCGGATGGTATTTGAGCTTGCTAAGCGATTACCGATGCATGGGTTTCGCGTGAGAGTGGTTGCGGCTGGTGGGGGAGGAGTGATGGCGCAAGATTTTCATGAAGTCGGGATTCCTCTGGCGGTTGGTTCGGCGGTTGGCATGTGGCGGCGTTGGGACACGGTTCGGTTTTTGCGTCATGAGTTGCGCGGTCACTGGCCCAGTGTTTTGCATACGCATTTGGGAGCGGATGTCTGGGGGGGACTAGTAGCTCGACAAGAAAAGATGCATTCTTGGATTACGACCATTCATGATGTGCAGACGCCTACTTGGATGAAGCGTTGGATGCGCAGACAGGCGTTGCGCTCGGCGGATCACATCGTTTGCATTTCTGATGTGGTAAAAGATCACCTCAAACGCGTCTATGGAAGAACGGAAGACGTAAGTCTCATTCGCTTAGGTATCCCTTTTTATCATCTACCATCCACTTCATTAGCTGGCGGACACGATCCACGACCCCACCGACGATTACAGCGATTTGTGGTGGTTGGTCGGTTGATTCCGGATAAACGTGTGGATGTCTTGATTGCGGCGCTAGCGGGGATACGTGAGCCGTGGCATTTGGATGTGGTTGGAGACGGGCCGGAGCGGATTCGTTTGGAGCAGATGGTAGAGGTGCTACGTTTGCGTGCTCGTGTGCGGTTTGTTGGCTCACAGGCCGATATTTACCCTTATCTTCGCGAGTCTGACATCTGTTTATTTGCCTCGCGAGAAGAGGGGCAGGGGATGGTGGTGTTGGAAGCGGCGGCAGCCGGTGTTCCGGTGATTGCCAGTGATTTGCCGGCTTTGCGAGAGTTGTTTAATGAGGCTTCGATGTCGTTTGTGTCGCCCCAGGCGGATGCACGCATTTGGATGCAAATCATTCAGCAAGTCATGTATGATCCTGAGGGTGCTTTGGAACGAGCGGATAAGGCGCGTATGATTGTCGAAGACAAGTGCTCGATTGAACGGATGGTCGAGGAGTACGCGACCCTGTATCATCGTTTGTATGCGCATTCTTCACGTTAATAAATATTTTGATCTTAGTGATGGGGTTGATATTTATTTGTCTCGCCTGATGCAGCGTCAGGAGGCGGCTGGACATGAGGTGCATGTTCTTTCGACTCGCGATCCAAAGAACGTGCCTTCTAAGGATGCAGCTTATTTTGTGAAGCGGTTTGATTTGAGCCGTTCGGATGGACCTATGGAAGATTTGGAGAAGGCTTTGAAATATTTGTGGAATAAAGAGGCGCAAGGTTCGATGCAGGTCATGATTCGCGAGCTGCGGCCGGATGTCATCCATTTGCACAATATTTACCATCATCTTTCGACGTCAATTTTAGCACCGATTCGGGTAGCAAATATCCCTTGTGTTCAGACCCTGCATGATTACAAGTTGGCTTGTCCGAACTATCGGATGTTTACCGAAGGATCCGTCTGTGAACGGTGTAAAGGTGGAAAATATCTTGAAGCCGTAAAGCATCGGTGTTTGGCAGCCGGGTTTGTTCCAAATGTTCTCGCTGCGCTAGAAATGGGGATGACGAAGGCGCGACAATCCTATGAAAAAACCGTGCGGTTGTTTGTGTGTCCGTCGCGGTTTATGTTGGAGAAAATGGAAGATTGGGGAGAGCCGATAGGGAAATTGCGTCATATACCAAATCCCATGGAATTGCCCGTAAACGCAGCCTCGCGGGGAGGAGGGTATGTGTTGTATGCAGGGAGATTAGCGGTGGAAAAGGGATTGGCATCTTTTTTGGAAGCGGCTGCGTCTTTGCCCGAGTTGCCTGTCAAAGTTGCCGGTCGTGGACCGGAGGAAGAGCGACTCAAGTCGATGGTGCGTGCGCACGGAGCGACGCATATTGAGTTTGTTGGATTTCAGTCCGGTGAGACCTTATCCGAATTGCGACGTCGGGCTGAGGCACTCGTCGCGCCTTCCATTTGGTATGAAAATGCTTCTTTGTCGATCTTGGAAGGGATGGCCGATGGTCTTCCGTGCCTTGTTAGTCGGATTGGCGGTAATCCGGAACTGGTCGAAGATCGAGTTGAGGGATTTTTAGCTAGGCCCAATGACGCGAAGGATTGGATTCGAGTGTTGAGGCGATTTCAGGCACTTTCCGTGCAGGAGCGCCAGGCAATGGGTGAGCGAGGTCGGCGGAAAGTTCAAGAACGATTCTTGTGGTCGGCGCATCTTGAGAGATTACAGAATTTGTATGCAGAAGCGGGTGCGGTGTGTTAGACTTTATCCATATGTATGAGATGCCCGAGACACACCATGATGCATCGTCTCGCCAACTCCTGATGCTCGCCGTGGGTCTACTGAGGCTCGTTTACGAAAGCGAAATTCTTGGGTGAATCGATTAGGTGCATTGGTAGTAGGGGCGACCGGTCTATTAGATGCTGCCCAAGATGTAGGCACTACCGTCGCTAATGCCGCAAGTGCGGATGCAAAGATGATTTTACATGACGAATTTGCTGCAAAGCAACAGGACGTTGAATCTCGCTTACGTGCCCACACGCGCCGCGCAAGCTTACGTAACCAGCCAGGAGTAGAGGGTGATCCGGATTTGTAAAAACCTTATTTTTTGCTAAAATAACGCTATCTGATGCGATATTTGCGTTTTTGGGCTTGCACGAGCCTTGTCATTCTGACAGGGCTTTTGGCATCTCCGAGTTTTGCTGCAAGGGGAACACAGAAAGCCCCAAGGCTCCTGAATTTATTTTTTGGGTGGCAAATCGCTCAGGATGATCCAGCTAAGTTGGCAAAGTGGGATATAGTGGTACTGGATATGGATCAGCAAGCCCGTTTTCCGAGTAAATTACGCGAGCTGAAGCAATTGAACCCAAATATTAAGATATTAGCGTATGTGAGTGCCGGTGAGATCGCCGCGATTCGTGGAAATGATCCGGTGAGTTTCCCCGGTCGACGCTTAGTTGATGCGATTCCAGAAGCTTGGTATTTACATCGCTCGAATGGTGAGCGGATCAGTTGGTGGACGGGGAATTATATTTTGAATGCGACCAATCTTGGTCCACAGGTCAATGGTGAGCGTTGGCAGACGTTTATTGGGCCGTTTATCCGTGACCAGATTTTATCGACAGGACTTTGGGATGGAGTGTTTTTGGATTCCGCATATGCAGACATCACCCCGTTTGCCGGAGTGGATGTTGACCTGGATGGTGACCGTGTCGTGAATCCTCCTAAGCAGAATGACGAAGCATACCAAGTTGGGATGCGTGTGCTTGTGCAAAATGTCCGTCGTGCGATTGGTTCGAGTTACCTCATCATGAATAATTCGAGTGCTTCGTATGCTTCGATCTCGAACGGAACGTTATTTGAAAATTTTACTCGTGATGGTTGGGCTTGGCCCTTTACGGAGTTTCGCCGTTCGCTTGAACAGAATCCTGAGCCGAAAATTTCGGCAGTGAATACGAATACGAACAACCGTAATACCCCGACGGACTATCGTTTGATGCGTTACGGGCTGACCAGTGCTTTGATTGCTGATGGGTATTATTCCTTTGACGCTGGGGATGCTGGGCATGACCGTACCTGGTGGTATGATGAGTATGATGTTTCACTCGGGACGCCCCGTAGCGCGGCTAAGGTAGTTAAAGGACCGGCCAAGGGAGCGTATCCTGCAGTATGGTCGCGGGATTATTCGGGGGGAACGGTGCTCGTGAATAGCACGAATAAGGCCGAGACGATTACGCTTGCAGGAGAGTTTGAACGTTTGACCGGAACGCAGGACCCGGTTACAAACAACGGCCAGATCCTGACGCAGGTGACGGTTCCGCCCCAAGATGGCGTGATGCTGTTGCGAAGAAAAGAGGCCCAAAGTATTCGTGGAGCAAGTTTTACGAATGGGACGTTTTTTCAAATTTATACTGCTGAGGGCATGCGAACACGGAATGGATTCTTTGCGAATCGCGATGATGTTCAAGGTGGTGCGGCGGTGGTGGTAGCTGATTTGGATCGTGATGGGACAGATGATGTGGTGAGTGGATCGGCTGGTGCGATCACTATGAAGTTTGGCAATGGGAGGACGGTGACGGTAAAGCCGTTTGGGGCGTTATATAAAGGTTCTATCTCTTTTGCGGTTGGACAGACGAATCGTGATGCGCCGTTTGAAGTGGTGGCGGTTCCGTTCCAAGGTGCGCCTGCGAATGTTGTTGTCCTCAATACCCGTGGAACTATTCTTCGACAGTGGTTGGCTTATCGAAAGGAATTTATCGGGGGAGCGACGGTTGCAATCGGTGATGTGGACGGTGATGGGTTAAACGAAGTGGTGACCGCCCCAGGAGCTGGAGGCGGACCGCATATTCGTATTTTTCGAACGGATGGACAATTATGGGGCGGTGGATTTTTTGCATTTGATTCTCGTGAAACGGCGGGGGCCAGAGTTGCAATCGGTGATGTGGACGGAGATGGGCGAGCGGAGGTGGTGGTTGGCTCGGGTCCGGGGACGAATCCGCGGATTCAAGTGTATACTAGGGGAAGTATGTTGCGTTCCTCCTTTTCGCTTGGGAGTGTCCCGGCACCGACGGGAGTGTTTCCGGTTTTGTCGGATATAGAGGGAGATGGGAAAGCAGAGCTTTTGATCCCTTCGAGTGCGTTTTAATATGTCTACTTATCCTCGTCCACGCACTGGTCTCGTGTTACCCGGTGTGACGGTTGCTCTCACGCCTGCGCGGGCGGCGACATCGCGGTTGCGTCGGCGGTATCATGAGCGGTATCGAGGCAGATACAAGTTTCCTGCCTTATTATTCGGTATCGACCTTTTGGTGGTCGCTTGTGTGGTGGCGGTGTTTGGAGTTGGGGTTTGGTTGTCTCTTTGGAAGCCGCAAGAAGATTCCGGATTGCAGCTGGTTTTTTCCGCGCCTCCGATTACGACGGCTACTACGATTGCGTTTGAAGCGGTGGTGTCTGCGCGGGATGGGCGTATGCATCCGGATGTGCGTTTGCGCTGGGTTTTACCTCCTGGAACCGAGATCGCTTCTTTCGCCCCTCAAATTGATGCACAAAATGAAGTATTGTTGGGTGACCTGTATCCCGGTGAGGAGCGTCATGCACGCCTAGCGGTTCGTTTGTTTTTACCGCCTGGGTCTGTGCGGATTGGGTTCCAGGTGCGGAGTGGGGATGAGCTATTAAGCGGGGAAGAGGTTCGTCCGATTGTGGGATCTGCTTTGCGACTTGAGCAGAAGCTTTTGCCTATTCGATCCGCAGGAAGTGAGACGCTGTTTATTCTTCACAATGATGGAAATATTCCCCTTGATTGTGGACGCGTGCGCGCACGTGGATTTATTTCGACTCCTAACTGGGATTTGTTGATGGGAGCTGGTGGCAATATGAGTCCTGATGTCTATCTTGCGTTTGATGAGATTGCTCCGCAAGATCGACGGTTGTTTTTTCTTACTCTCTCGGAATCACAGGAGATTCGAGTATTTTGTGGGGAAACGGAGGTAAGTCGTCTATCTACCGTTCCCCCGACGCCTCTTTCTTCTTCTCCTGTGCAAGATATTGTCGCGTTTCCTTCTGTTCCTGCCCAAGATACCGTGGCTCTTGTTACTACCACTGAGCCTTTGCAGCTCCTGGTTTACCACCCTCTTTTACGTGAAGCAGATAATGGATTTCGAATTTTTTCTGTGGCGTCGGGTACGAGTCGAATTGTGTTACCTTTGGATCCTTCTCTTCCTCTTCCACATCATGGAACCATGCAATCGCATTGGTTTGTTTGGCCGATTCGACGCGCTCCTGATGGATTGGAACTATTAGGGAGAGTGTATGACGCTCCTATTACTACACCGTTTTCTCTTCAGGCTGAAGCGCGTTACTATGCAGCAAGTGGTGGGCCAAATCGGAGCAGGGCCTCTTCCGCCCCAAGTCGGGCAATCTACACGTTACTGGATCCAGTGGAAGATTGGACCGACGGAAGCGGATCTTTCAGAGGTGGAGGTTCGTGCCAAGCTCCCCGCTGGGGTTACCTGGACGGGACGGGAAGCGCTGCTGAATGGTGGAGAGCTGAAACAGGAAGCAGATGAACTCGTCTGGTACTTACCTTTTTTCCCTTCAACCTCTGCGGATACAGCGGTTGCATTTGAAGTGTCTTTCATGCCCACGACTGAGATGCGTGGAAAGATCGCACGACTTTTAGAAGAGACACGAGCCAGCGCGACGGAGAATCGTTCAAGTATCACGATTATGACGCATGCCGACGTTTTGGATACCTCTCTTCCTATGGATGAGCAAGGAAAAGAGAAGGGTAGCATCAGATAATTAACATGGCATCTCCAAACGAGTAGAAGCGGTAGTTATTTTTGATCGCATGATCGTAAGCGTTGAGCATGTGTTCACGTCCAGCAAATGCCGAGACGAGGACGAGGAGAGTGGATTTTGGAAGATGAAAGTTGGTAAGGAGAGCATCGATGGTCGTGAATGAATACCCTGGAGTAATAAAGAGGCGTGTCCAACCTTCACCGGTTTTTCCTTGGAAGGTTTCTAGAACACGCACAGCGGTAGTCCCAACGGCGATGACTCGGCCACCGCGTTTTTTGGTGTTAGTGATCGCTTGTGCGGTTGCTTCTGGGAGCTCACCCCATTCTTCATGCATGGTGTGTTGTTCAAGTCTATCCGTTTTCATGGGTCGGAATGTGCCAAGTCCAACGTGGAGTGTAACAAAAGCTTGTTGGATGCCTTTTTGCTTGAGAGATTTGAGGAGCTCGGGTGTAAAATGAAAACCAGCCGTGGGAGCGGCTACTGAGCCTATGTGTTTGGCGTAGATGGTTTGATACTGTGTTGCTTGAATTCCTTTGCCATCAACGTACGGCGGTGTTGGGATTTCGCCGTAGGTGTCGCTGAGGGAAAATACTTCGGTATTAGAACGATGAAAATTGACGGTACAGGTTCCTTCGTTGACGTTTTTTAAAACGAGCGTGGCGTGGCTTCCGTCTGCCAGCATTAATTGATCGCCTTCGCGGAGTTTTTTGAGGTTGCTGATAAGGGTTGCCCATTGTCCTTCTGGCCCTTGGCGGGCGTGTAGTAGAAAGACCTCGTGGGTTCGTCCGGCGTGCTTGCCATGCAGGCGAGCACGGAAGACTTTGCTGTCATTGAAGATTAGTAAATCACCCGGGTTCAAGAGGGTTGGTAGGTCAAAGACGTGACGGTCGCGGAGAGCACCCGTTTCTCTGTTTACGACGAGGAGTTTAGCTTGGTCGCGAGGTTCGACGGAATGTTGGGCGATTCGTTCCGCTGGAAGGTGATAATCGAAGAGTGAGGTTTCCATACGAATTTGGCCACTGTAGAGGAAAAAGTTGAATTTGCGAAGGGGGGATGACCCCGATCCCTAAAACACTAATTTGTAAGGATCTTACCAAAATTTATTGACAAAATGCCTTATTTTTGCTAATTTTTTACTGTTATGAATACTGCATTTCTGAAGTCCAAATGGTTGTGGGCCGGCGTAGCGGTGGTGGTGGTTGGAGGTGGACTCTATGTCCGTAACCGCAACGCAAATAAAGGACCGTTTTATGAAACTGCTGTGGTTGAGCAAGGCGATATTGTTCAGACGGTCGAGGTGACGGGGCAAATGAAGCCCCAGTCGCGCATTGACCTTTCTTTTAAGGCGTCCGGGAAACTCCAGGCCTTAAATGTAAAGGTAGGGGATCCCGTTAAAGCTAATGATTTGTTAGCTGAGCTTGAGATGAAGGAACTTCAGTTTTCGATTAGCCGTGCGGGAGCGAGTTTGGCGGCGGCACGTGCCAATTTGAATGCACGGTTGGCGGGAGAGACGCCAGAATCTATCCGGATTAGTGAGGCCTCGGTTCAGCAAGCGCAAGCGGCTTATGATAAGGCTTTATCTGATTTAGAAGCTGTTAAGCGCACGGTTCAAGATGAATACCAAGTTGCTTCAATTGCTCTTGATACGGCTCAAAAGAATGTTACTAACTCTGGAGCGACCGCTGATCAGGATATTCGAAATGCTTATGAAAGCGCACGTACTAAGTTGCGTGCTACGTTAGGTGATATGCAGACGGGTTTATCAGATGGTGATGCTGTTATTGGCGTAGACAATACGGCCGCAAATGACAATTATGAGTCGTTATTAGGTATCAATGATCGCGTCGCTTTGGAGCGCGCTAAAAATCAATATCTTATAGCGAAGTCTAGCTATCAGATCTCTGTTCAACGCGTAAATGCTCTGACTTCTGCCTCTGCAAACGTGGAGATCAAAGCGGCTGCCGAATCTACTCGTACTGCTTTACAGAGTATCCAAAACTATCTTGAATTGGTGCAGCGTACGTTAACAGGCACCATTACAAGTACAAATTTATCTGATACGCAGTTATCGACCAAACGTTCTACGATTGATGCTGACCGGGCATCGATTAATACCCAGCTTGCTACCATTACAACAGCTTTGCAGACCGTTACGAGTGCGGAATTAGGACGTGCTACGAGTGCGTCTCAGCTACAAAACGCCCTTGAAACGGCGCAAACGAATCTACGGACGGCGGATACGAATCGTGTGACAAAGGTGCAGGCGGCGGAAGCAAACGTCTCTATCCAGTTAGCGGCCCTTACGTCTGCAAAAGCTTCCTTAGCTCTTAAGAAAGCTCCTCCACGCGCCGTTGACGTGGCTTCTCTTCGCGCACAAGTTTTGGATGCCGAGACCGCCTATGCACAGGCTAACGATCGGTTGAATGATGCGCGTATTACTTCACCGGTTAATGGAACGGTAGCAGACATTTTGCCGTCTGTTGGTCAACAGGTGGGGGCAGGTCAAGTTGTTATCCAAGTGGTGGCTGCTGAGGGTTACACCGTTGAGGCGTTAGTTCCAGAAGCGGATATCGCGAAGGTTGATGTTGGGCAACCGGCTGTTATGACGTTGGATGCCTTTGGAGACTCCGTCCAATTTCAAGGAAACGTTGTGTCTGAGAATCCTGATCAAACCAAGGTGCAGGATGCTATTTACTATAAAACATTCTTTCAGCTCATGGCTGATGGCCGTGATGTGAAGCCAGGTATGACGGCGAATGTGACCGTGACGACTGGTGAAGCGAAAGGAACATTATTTATTCCTACTCGTGCCGTGCGTGATGACAATGGAAAGACGACGGTTCGTGTCTTAGAGAATAACCAGCCTCGCGAGGTGGTGGTACAGCTTGGATTGCGTGGTGATGAAGGTCGAGTAGAGGTTAAGGAAGGATTGAGTGCGGGTCAGCAGGTCATTCTGGGCGAACTTACAGCGGATGAGTATAAGAAGTTGCAGACCATGAAATAATTGATTTACTGTCGCTTATCAATTTCGTCATCCTGAGTTGAAGTTATACGGAACGAAGGATCCCTCGCCCATCCGATCGATCACAAGGGATTCCTTCACTACGTTAAACTCCGTTTAGGATGACGAGAAGAGAGGCTGTATGAACTTGATTCGTATCGAAAACCTTACCAAAGAGTATGTTAACGACGGTGTGGGCACGCCTGTGCTTCACGGCGTGAGTTTTACGGTTCCAAAAGGGCAGTTTCTTGCGATCATGGGTCCGTCTGGTTCCGGTAAATCTACCCTGATGCAAATTCTTGGTCTTCTGGATGCGCCCACGGGCGGGAAGTATTTCTTTGAAGACCAAGACGTCTCCACCTTGTCTGATGACGAATATGCCCGTTTTAGGGGAGAGAAGATTGGTTTTATCTTCCAGGCGTTCCACTTGTTGCCGAAGACAAGTGTGCTTGAGAATGTGAAGTTGCCTCTCCTGTACTCTGATGTACCGGCTGCTAAGCGCGATGAAATGGCCAAGAAGGCTTTGGAAGTGGTTGGACTCAGCCATCGGCTTCAGAATTTATCTAACCAATTGTCCGGTGGTGAGCGTCAGCGTGTGGCGATTGCACGGGCGCTTGTGCGTGAGCCTTCTGTCATTTTTGCCGATGAGCCGACGGGAAACCTAGACTCGAAGTCCGGTAAAGCCGTCATGGACATGTTGTTGCATTTGAACCTGACTCAAGGCCACACGATTATTCTTGTTACCCATGAAACCTATACGGCTGAATACGCGGAACGAATCTTGACGCTCAAAGATGGTCTTCTGCAATCTGATAAGCCTGTTGAAAATCGTCGAAAGTTGGGTGATGAGGCGATTTTGAAATAAGTGTTCTATGTTTGTCTCCGATCTTTTCTTGAGTGCTGCCCAAAGTCTGCGACGTACCAAAAGTCGCAGTGCTTTGACCATGCTTGGGATTATCATCGGGGTTATGTCTGTCATCCTCGTGCTTTCGATTGGGGAAGCGGCGCAGCGGTATATTTTAGGACAGGTCTCGTCGCTAGGATCGGATATTTTGACCGTCCAGAATGGTCCTGACCGTGAAGAAGCGCGTGATATTCCGACGGCGTTCGTGAAGGAGGTGTTGACGTTCTCCGATTATCGTAAATTGCGTTTGCAGCCTTGGGTAAAAGATATTACCGGTGCAGTTTCGCAAAGTGACACGGTGGTGGCGAATGGGGAGGATACCCAGGTTCAGGTGTTTGGAACAACGGAAGATGAAGTGGACTTGTACGACCGTCGTGTTGCTACCGGCGCATTTTTTAGCCGTGAGGATGTGGATGCGCGTTCACGGGTGGCGGTGTTGGGAGCAGATATTGCGAAGACGTCGTTTGGCCAAGAATCTGCTTTAGGACGGCAGGTAAAGATTGGTACGCAATCGTTTCGTGTCGTGGCGGTAATGGAACGGGCGGGCACGCAATCCTTCCAGGATTTGGATAAAAATGTCTATGTCCCTGTTACGGCAGCGATGGACTTGTACAATAAGAAGTATCTCTCGAGTTTGTCCGTACGAACCAATCTCAGTCTTTCGCAAGGGAAGCGGATGATTCAACAGGTCTTACGTGATCAGCATCGCATTGAAAAGCCGGAAGATGATGATTTTCGTGTCACGACTCAAGAAGATGCGGCACAAAGTGCGGCCCAAATTACGAATATTTTACAGATTTTGCTGACTTCCATCGCAGCTATTTCTTTGGTCGTTGGCGGAATTGGGATCATGAATATTATGTATGTGGCTGTGACCGAGCGGACACGTGAGATCGGTTTACGCAAGGCGATTGGAGCACGGAGAGCGGATGTCCTCAGTCAGTTTTTAGCAGAAGCCGTCTTTCTAACTACGCTTGGAGGAGTGATTGGAGTCTTGTTGGGTATTGGACTTACGTGGTTGGCGATTACAATCATCGGATCTTTTCAAGCGGGTTGGACGTTTCAAGTGTCTATACGGGGGATTACGCTAGGAGTCGTCGTTTCGTCCGCCATTGGCCTTTTGTTTGGGTACGCACCCGCTCGGAAGGCGGCAAGTTTGCGGCCGATTGAAGCACTGAGGAAGGAATAATCCTATGACCATTCCCGATATCTTTAAACTTTCGTTACAAAGTCTTTTGCGTACCAAGGCTCGAGCGGTTTTAACGATGCTTGGGATTATTATTGGGATTGCCTCGGTCATTTTGACGCTCGCGATTGGACAAGCGGCGCAATCATTTCTCTTGTCGCAAGTTGCTTCGTTTGGTTCCAATCTTATTTTTGTGGCGAATGGCAAAGGGGATCAAGAACGCGGCGGGCCGCCGGAAGCGAGTATCAAGCAAACGCTTACCATGAATGATTTTGATCGTTTGCGCCACGAATCATGGATTGAATATGTGAATGCGGCATCGATTGCGAATGATGTCGTGAGTGCGAACGGGGTAAATGTGTTTTCGCCTATCTCGGGCACCACGGAGGATGAGGTGCGCATCTTTAAATCAGTGGTCGCTCAAGGTCGGTTTGTGACGGATGAGGATGTGGCGAGTCGTTCAAGAGTGATTGTGCTTGGGGCGACGGTCGCGAAGAAGCTGTTTAGTCAAAATGACCCTTTGGGAAAATCTGTGAAGATTGGGCGTCGGACGTATCGTGTTGTCGGCGTGATGGCGGTGGGAGGGACGCGTTTTTTTACCAAGCTTGATGATCAAGTGTATGTGCCGGTTACCGCGGTTTTGGATCAGTATAATCGAGAAAAGATCAATTTTATTTCTTTGACCGCCAAACAATTGAGCGTCGAGGTTACTAAAGAGCGTGTACGCTTGGTGTTGCGCGACACGCATAATTTGGACAACCCGCAAGGGAATTTGGCAAAAGATGATTTTCGGGTGGCTTCCCAAGAAGATGCGGCTCGGAGTGCGGCCGTGATTGGGACGGTGCTGCAGACGCTTTTAGGATCGATTGCGGCGATTTCGCTCGTGGTTGGGGGGATTGGGATCATGAATATTATGTTTGTGACCGTGACCGAGCGGACGCAGGAGATTGGGTTACGTAAGGCATTGGGAGCTAAGCGGCGGGATGTGTTGGGGCAGTTTCTAGCCGAGGCGCTTATGCTTACGATTTTGGGCGGGGCGATTGGGGTTGGGTTTGGCTTGTTGCTATCGGTTATTGCGATTCAAATTATCAATAGTTTTCAGGAAGGGTGGAGATTTGTTTTTCCCATGAATGGAGTTATTTTGGCGTTTACGGTGTCTGCGGCGATTGGGGTGGTGTTTGGGTATTATCCGGCGAGGAAGGCGGCACGATTAAACCCGATTGAGTCTTTGAGGTATGAGTAGGAGGAGGTGTTGCGATTTGAAGTTGAATTCAAGGTACCCTTCTTGACACCTCCTCCATCTCTTTTTATAGTGGTATTAGCACTCGCTTGTTTTGAGTGCTAGCGCATGGAACGGCGTCTTTTGGATCTGTTGCGGCTGGTGGTTGAGGACTATGTTTCGACGGGGGAACCCGTGGGATCACAGCGTCTGGTTGATGAATATCGACTGGAGGTGAGTCCGGCTACGGTACGCAATTGGTTTGCTGAGCTGGAAGAGCTCGGATGTTTAATGCAGCCTCATACGTCCGGTGGTCGTATCCCTACGGAAAAGGGGTTCCAGGAATATGTGGATGCGTTTATCCAGCTCAAGCCAGCCGCAAAGCGGGATCAGGATGCGTTGGTTCACGTCTGGCAAGCTCATCAAGACGAAGTTCGTCTTAAAGCGTTAGCAAAGACGGTGGCGGAACGGTCGGGCCAGGCGGTGGTGGTTGGACTGGAGCGGGCGGATACGTTTTATACGGGTCTATCTCAGCTCTTTAGCCAACCGGAATTTAAGCAGTGGCAACGCGTAGTTACGCTCACAGAGATTCTTGATCATTTAGATGAGGTCCTGGCCGGGTTGCGTCAAAGTTCTTATGCGGAGCCTCGCATTCTTCTCGGTCGTGCGTGTCCGTTTGGCGCGATCTGTGGGAGTGCGGTCTTATCTCTCGATGGCGCGTTCATGGGTATTCTGGGGCCTCTCAGAATGGATTATCAACATGCTACGTCCCTCCTTGTATCAACAAAATTGTTATTCTCTCAAACATAAAAACGTATGGATCAACCATTGGATGCTCCTCAAGAAGCGATAACGGAAGACTCCTCCCAGTCTTCTGAGCCGGTAAAAACTTCTTGTCCTTCCTGCGAGGAATACATGGCAGGGTGGAAGCGGGCGCAGGCGGACTATCAAAATTTAAAACGTGAGGTTGAACGCGAGCGTGGAGAGATGGCCAAGTATGCCAATGAACGTCTCATTTCCGACTTACTGCCCGCCATCGATCAATTTGGTATCGCGCTTCGCTTTACTCCGGATACGGCATCTTTGCCGGAAGATCAGCGGAAAGTCTGGGAAAATTGGTTGGTGGGGGTGCGAGCGGTCCAGTCTCTCTGGGATACGGTGGCGACCGACGTAGGACTGCAGCGCATACCTACGGATGGTGCCTTTGACCCAAGCCTTCACGATGCTGCCGGAGAAGAAGAAATGGAAGGGAAGACTTCCGGAACGATTATCAAGATTTTGCAGGACGGTTGGAGATTCCATGGCAAAGTGTTGCGGCCGGCGCGGGTGATTGTGGCGAAATAATAAAAGAGTATCGAGTATCCAGTATCGTGTATCGAGAATGGGAGACCCTTTTCGTCACTCGATACTGGATACACGATACACGATACTTATACTTAGTCTCCCTTTCTTTATGGCCCTCGTAAAATGGTCTCCTTTCTTCTTCGAGCCTTTTGACTCGATGGATAAAATGTTGGATGATATGCAGTCGTCTATGACGACGCATGGTCGGGGAAGTATTATCCCTCCCGTCGATATTTATGAGACGGAACAGGCGGTGGTAGTTGAGACTCCGATGCCCGGCGTTGATCAGGATAAGCTTGAAATCTCGATTGATAATGGAATGCTGACGATTAAAGGCACGAGCGAACGTAAGACGGAAGTTGATGATAAGAACTACTATCGCAAAGAAGTGCGCACAGGTTCTATTTTTCGCCAGATAGCCTTGCCCGCCCGTGTCCAAGAAGGTGAGGCGCAAGCTGCCTTTGAAAACGGGATCTTAAAAATAACCTTGCCAAAAGCGCAAGAACGAAAAGCGATTAAAGTTGAAATTAAAAAGAACTCATAACACGTATGCCTAAAATTCTTGGAATCGATCTTGGAACGACGAACTCTTGCATGGCGGTGGTCGAAGGTGGTCAGCCTAAAGTCTTGGAAAATAGCGAAGGAGCGCGGACGACGCCTTCCATTGCGGCCTCATCTAAGACGGGAGAGCGGTTGGTTGGACAAGTGGCCAAACGTCAAGCTGTCGTGAATCCAAAAAATACCCTGTTTTCGGTGAAGCGTTTGATTGGACGTCGATTTGATGATACGGAAGTTCAGCGTGATAAACAGTGGTTGCCGTATGAGCTTAAGCAGCACGGTGAGGGTGTCCGTATTGTGATGGGGGAGAAGGAATACTCGCCCGAAGAGATCTCGGCCATGATTTTGCAGAAGCTCAAAGCGGATGCAGAAGCGCGTTTGGGAGAAAAGATCACGGAAGCTGTCATCACTGTTCCAGCGTATTTTGATGATTCTCAGCGTCAGGCTACCAAGATTGCTGGAGAGATCGCGGGATTGAATGTGCGTCGTATTATTAACGAACCAACGGCGGCCGCCTTGGCGTATGGTTTTGATCGTAAGAAGGATGAGAAGATTGTTGTATACGATCTTGGAGGCGGGACGTTTGATGTATCTGTTCTTGAAGTAGCTTATGACTCTGCCACAAACCAGAATACCATTGAGGTACGTGCGACTAATGGTGATACTCATCTTGGGGGTGACGATTTTGATCAGGTAATTATTAAGTGGATCGTAGAGGAGTTTAAGAAAACGGATGGCGTGGACTTGAGCAAGGATTCTTTGGCTCTCCAGCGTATTAAGGATGCAGCCGAGAAAGCGAAGATTGAGCTTTCGAGTGCGATGGAAACAGAGATTAACCAGCCGTTTATTACAAGTGATGCGAATGGTCCTCGTCACCTTCTTTTGAAGCTTAGCCGTGCCAAACTGGAACAGTTGGTCGGAGAATTGGTTGATAAGACCTTGATCCCTTGTAAGAAGGCGTTAGCTGATGCGAAGTTGTCTGCTTCTGATATCCACGAGGTGATTTTGGTTGGTGGCATGACGCGTATGCCGCTTGTGATCCAAACGGTTGAGAAGTTTTTTGGCAAAAAGCCTAATGCTTCCGTTAATCCTGACGAAGTAGTAGCGGTTGGTGCAGCTGTCCAGGCTGGCAACTTGCAAGGCGATATTAAAGGAGAGTTGTTGCTTTTGGACGTTACTCCTTTATCCTTCGGTATTGAGACCTTAGGGGGTGTCATGACGAAAGTTATTGAACGAAATACGACCATTCCAACTTCTAAATCGCAGATCTTCTCAACAGCGGCTGATGGTCAGACGTCGGTTGAGGTCCATGTCTTGCAAGGTGAGCGTGAAATGGCGACGGATAATCGTTCGCTCGGACGGTTTACGTTGTCTGGTATCCCACCCGCTCCTCGCGGTGTTCCGCAAGTGGAAGTCTCCTTCGACATTGATGCGAATGGGATCTTAAATGTGAAAGCTAAGGATAAAGCCAGCGGCAAGGAGCAAATGATCACCATTACCGCCTCGACGAACTTGTCTAAGGATGAAATTGAACGCATGCGTAAGGATGCAGAGTTGCATGCGGAAGAAGACAAGAAGCGTCGCGAAGGTATCGAGGTGAAGAACATGGCGGAGACGATGATCTACACGACGGAAAAGATGCTTAAGGAGAATGCGGAGAAGGTGAAAGCAGAAGATAAGAGCGCGATTGAGGCCAAGATCGGAGAGTTAAAGAAGGTAAAAGATGGGGAAGATTTAGAAGCCATTAAGAAAGTGGCGGATGAATTGGCTACGGCCGCCCAAAAAGTTGGTGCTTCTCTCTACCAAACGCGTCCAGAAACGGAAGCGGGTCCTGCAGGGGATGCGGGAGCGAGTGGCCAGGGTCCTCAAGCGGGGAGTGAAGGGAGTTCAACCGGCCCTAGTGGTTCGTAGAAGTATTTTCTAGGCCCTAGACCAGCATCTCCTCTGCTAGAATAGAGATCATGCCCATAAAA
>CAYTIN010000026.1:0-21253 GCA_964438015.1 uncultured Gammaproteobacteria bacterium | reverse complement strand
TTCGCGGAGTGCACTTTTGAGTGACGACAAGTGCAGTTTTTAAAGACGACTAACACCTGGTTTTGGCAATATATTGCCTTATTTTTGGCTAATATTAGCCACTATTTTCTCCTTCATTTTCATTCAACTTTTTGCTTATTTTATGAGCTTATAGATTCCTCCGAACTTTTGGGTCAAATACTCAACAAAATACCCTGTTTGCAATGACTCTCCACTCACTTTTTTAATCAACTCATCGCTCGTATATGTTTTTCCAGGTGCGTGAATGTTATTTCGCAACCATTCTCGCAACGGTGTGAAGTTTCCTTTTTTCATCTGCTTTTCCAGGTCTGGTATTTGCTTTTGCGCAGCGTGATAGAACTGAGCCGCGTATAGGTTCCCTAACGCATAAGTCGGAAAGTAGCCGATCGCTCCGCTTGACCAGTGGACGTCCTGCAAAACACCGACACGGTCATTGGGGACTTTTATCCCTAAATATTCTTTTATCTTTGCCTTCCACACTTCAGGAAGATCTTTGACCCGTATCCTTCCTTCTATCAACCCTTTCTCGATTTCAAAACGGATGATGATATGGAGATTGTACGTGACTTCGTCAGACTCAGTGCGAATGAGAGATGGTTGGACACGGTTTAGGACACGATAAAAGTCATCCAACGAAATGGATTTAAAAGGCTTTGGAAATTGCTTTTGTAACCTTGGGTAGAAATATTCCCAAAAGGCTAAGCTTTTGCCGATGTTATTTTCCCAGATACGCGATTGGGATTCGTGAATACCCAAGGAAATACTTTCACAGAGAGGTGTGCCGAAGTGCTCTACCGGTAGGCCTTGCTCATAGAGACCGTGTCCCATTTCGTGGATCGTGCTGCCAATCGCGTAGAGAATATTCGACTCGTCATAGCGTGTGGTGAGACGGACATCGAAGGGATGAAAGCTGGTCGTAAACGGATGTGTACTCACATCCAGTCGACCAGCTTCTAAGTCAAAACCGATTTTTTCCGTTATGAGTTGGTTAAAGGCACGCTGTTCCTCTAGGGGGAAAACACCTTTAAAGATAGTACTTGTCGGGGGAGTTTCCGACGAAGCCAACAGAACCTTGACGAAGGGTTTTAAAAAATCTCGTAGCTCATTAAAGAGAACAGTGACCTGCTTACTTGTGAGTCCCGGCTCATACAGATCGAGCAAGGCATCATACGGCGAATCTTGGTAGCCTATATATTCAGCTTCTTGCCGCTTCAGTTCAACCATACGCTTGAGCAGTGGTTGGAAAAGGGAAAAATCCGACTTCTTACGTGCTTGCGCCCAGCTGACTTGGGCCGTCGAGCAGAGGGTGGATAGTTCTTGGACAAAGGCTTTCGGCAATTTTCGTTCGCGATCATACGTACGCCAAGCTTCTCGGATGATGACGGATTCTTGTGGATCTTTCTTATTCTTTTCTTGACGAGCCAGCTTTGTGAGGTACTTTCCTTGATCCAAAGAAAGAATTTTTTCATGCGCCAAGACACTTAGGTAACTGATGGTTTTCGCTCGCGCTTCGCTTGCCTTTGGGGGCATAAACACTTCTTGATCCCACTGCAAAAGCGCGAGGCAAGAGTTGAGATGCGCGAGTTCCGTAAGACGCTCGCGTATGAGATCGTAAGCAACTGTATCCATAGCTGAAACGTTTTTTAACATTTGATACTTAAATATACAATAGCTCCTCACTGCTTCTCAACGAAGTAGATTGTCCCATTATAGTCGTCGGTCACCAAGAACGAACGATCATTGTTGGCTAGGATCGCCACTGGGCGGCCGGTTACAATTCCTTTCTCAAGGAAGCCGGTCATAAAATCAGATGCTGCGTATGTCTTTTGATCCAAAGCAATGATTTTATACCCAATCCCGAGCGACTTTTGACCAGAGCCATGTAGAGCCACAAGGAACGTATTATCAAAGATATCAAACCCAAGAGGGGCACTATGCGGAGCAAATCCAAATGCGGCGAGAGGCACCTGCTTACAGTCTATAGGACGATCCCACTTTTCGCCTGTATCGGCATAGATAGACCCTTCCAGCTCATAACAATAAGGCCAGCCATAATTCACTCCTTCTCTTACTTCGATAAAAGTATCCTCCGGCTTATCATTCCCAAGATGATCTGGGCCATTCACGGTAGCAAATAATTTATTATTTATACCCTTCATACCTACGGCATTACGCAAACCGCTGGCGAATACCTTTTGACCACTACCATCAGGATTCATACGGAGGATCGTTGCTCGTGACGGTTCCTCAATTTTTTCTTCACAACTATTACAGGAACTGCCGACGGAGACGTAGATATGGTCATCATGGGCGATGACTGTACGCGTCAAATGCCAACCGCCTTTTGACCAAGGTCTACCGTAGTCCGGAAAAGTTGCGATCGTTTCTGGAGCCAGCGATGGTTTTAGGTCGCCGCTTTGGTACTTATATCGAACCAGTTTGTCGGTTAAGGCAACATAGAGCCAGGCCTGTCCGGCTTTATCGGTATAAAATGCGATACTATTTGGGTTGCGTTGACCTGAAAGATATGGCGTGACTTTTTTGAACGTTTTTGTCACTGCATCGAACTCATCGAAGATGTACACGTGGCCATTTGAGCTATCACTAGAACTCTCCATTTCACCGACGAAGAGACGGTCGTCAGGGCTCTTAGCCATAAAACGTAGGTGCTTATAGCCTTGTGCCGCCACAGAAATATGGTAATTACCCGGAATAGTTAGGGTAAGGGTACGGCCATTTCTTAAAATGAGACGCTCTTGCTTGGGTGTAAGGAGCGTATGCGACAAAGAAGAAGTGGATTGCATGGATATAGACTCAATCTTTCCGGGAAGCATAGAAGGAGGCGCTGGCATGAAAGGCCGGCTCCAAAATACCAACCCACCTGCGACAACCAGAGCTAAACCAAGTCCAATATAAGTGATTTTCATATAGAGCTAGTATACGTCGTTACCTTTTTGTCTTCTATCCGTAGTACCATACGGAAGAACTCTCACGCGTGATTATTCTCCCATGTCTTACACAGAACCACAGCTAATCCAAGCCAGCCTGCATGGCGATCCACATGCCTTTACACAATTGTACGAGGCCTATGCGACGCGTATCTACCAGTATCATTATTATCGAACATTTCATAAGGAAACAGCGGAAGATTTGACCAGCCAGACGTTTATGCGAGCCTTGGAACGTCTTCGGTCTTATGATGAACAGAAAGGGATGTTTTCCGCTTGGCTCTATCGAATTGCACGGAATCTCCTTATTGACCATGTGCGTGCCACGAGACCAAATGTAGATGCAGAAGATGCGTGGGACATGCTGCGCGACCCTCATTCATCTTCCATCGCCCTTGAACAGCAAGACCTGTTGCGACGTATAGAAACATCCCTTCACCTCTTACGTCCTGAGCAGCGAGAAATCCTAATCCTTCGCCTTTGGGACGAGCGTTCCTACGAAGAAATTGCGAACATCCTTCAAAAAAGCGAGGCCGCCTGCAAGATGAGCGTCTCCCGTGCTTTGGCAGCTTTGCGTGAGCAGGCTCCTCTCGCTTTTCTTGTCCTCACCCTCTCTTTCCCTGCCTATGCCCTCCACTCCTCCTAATATCCAAACGATCCTAGAAGATTTGTATCGAGAGGATCCGAGCCTACGCAAACAGGAACCTGTCCTTATCTCCTTGATACAAAACCTCTTAGCCTCACGTCCGAAAGCTGCCTTCGACAAACGAGCGCGTCTACAGCTACGACAAGACCTTCTGACAACTCAATCGCGTCTTTATTCATCCCCTTCTTTTTTTTCTTCCCTCTTTTCCCATATGCCTTCTTTCTCTTCTTTTAAACCTTGGGCGGTCCCGATTGGAGCTATCGCTCTCGTGGGAGTCGCTGTTGCGATGTCATCTCTGCGCCCCTCTTCCCCTTCCTTTCCTCCTTCAACACCTCTCGCCTCTTCCGCTTCGGAGACGATCACCCCCCTCTCTGCACGCGCCTTTGGGGATCTCGGCTCAATTTCCGGTCAACTTGGACGAGGTGGAGGGAACGGACAAGCTGCCGCAGCCACCCAACAGAGTGACCGAGCGGAAAAGCTTATAGCCAGTGATGCCATGATCGCTCGACCGGTGGACATGGTTCAATACAAGTACGTCTATAGAGGCGACCTTCCTAGCTGGGATACGGATCTGAGTGTTTATAAACGCGTGAAAGGTTCCGCCAATCTGCCAAACTTAGTACAACCCCTTGCAGAAACGACACGAGGACTTTTAAACCTTGGAAGGTTACAAAACTTGGGCCTCCAGTCGTTTACTGCCATGCAAAATCAACCGTTTGGATATTCCGTTACGGTCGACCTCTCTGAAGGCATGATTAACCTGAACCAGAATTATCAGCAATGGCCGCATCCGGAGGCCAACTGTCGTGATGAAGCGTGTTACCAGCGATTACGTTTGCAACCAAATGAGGTTCCTACGGATGCAGAAGCAATCGAAATTACTCGTGCATTCTTGCGCGAACATGGAATTGCCACGGATAAATATGGAGAGCCGCGCGTAACCAATGAATGGCGTCAAGCTTATGAAACGGCTGTCGATAAAAGCATGGTCTATGTTCCGGATGTGGTCACTGTAGCCTATCCGATCGTCTTGGCAGATAAGCTCGCGTATGAAGAAGGCGGATCCGCTTATGGTCTTATGGTGAATATTGGAGCGCGAACACGCAAAGTGGATAGCGTCTGGAATTTAACAACGAATCGTTATGAAAGCTCGGCGTATGAAGCAGAAATGGATCAAGCTCGGATTCGTGGCATCATGGAAAAAGGTGGTGTGTACGGGTACATGAATCCGGAAGCTGGCAAAACGATCGAATTAGAACTTGATACACCCGAGCTCATTCTTCAGCACGCTTGGCTTCCCGGTGAACCCGGCCAACCCATGACAGAGCTCCTCGTACCCGCCTTACGCTTTGCTGTTAAGCAACCCCCGGCAGAAGGATATGCCCCACATTTTATCTTTGTTCCTCTCGTAAAGGATCTGCTTAATCGACAAGAACCACCCGTCCATATCATGGCTCGATAAGATCATCGCGAGGTCTTCCAATGCATCCCTGTCCAAATCAGGGATGCATTTTTCTTCTCTTGTCATTGAACCCTAAACATGGAACTATGCGCCCACTGATTCGCTCTCGTCGCTTTTCTGGTCTATGTTGATTACGATTTTCTCTCCTGTGTATCAAACGCGGCTTTTTTCAATTCTCCTGCTGTTTATCTTGCTCATAACGATACGTCGACAAGCATCTGCCACTCTTTCTAAAGACCTTACCGCCGAACTCAAAGGCTTCTCTATTCTAGCCATTATCTTTGCTCACATAGGCTATTATTTGGCCCAGGATACTCGCTTCCTTTTCCCCCTTTCTGTATCCGCGGGCGTGGGAGTGAATCTGTTTTTGTTTTTATCGGGATATGGGTTAACCCATTCCATGGTGCATCGACCTCTATCTATTTTAGATTTTTATAAAAAGCGTTTACTGAAATTATTTTTTCCTCTCTGGATTTTGCTCATCACTCTCCTTGCCGCTGATAGCGTTTTTCTGCATATTCATTATCCTTTCTACGTCACTCTATCAAGCTTCTTAGGCTTTTTTCCCAAAGCGCATTTATATGAGAGCATCAATGCTCCCCTTTGGTACTTTACGTTTATCCTCTTTTATTATTTTCTTTTTCCCCTTGTCTTTTTTCGATTCTTGCCCATCATTTCTGCGGTTTTATTAGGATGCATCGGTTACTTTATTGCCTATCTCGTTCCTCTTCCTGTGGATGCAGGGGTGCTTGGCTCGTACCAAGTTCATGTCTATGCCTTTCCATTAGGAGCACTGTGTGCAGCCCTCCTCTATAGCCGGATTCGGTGGATAGATAAGGCCACCAATGCGTTCCAGACTTTTTTTGAACGACGTACTTCTATTTCTTACATTTTACGCGCACTTTGCTTAAGCCTTTTTCTCGTCTTGTTTTGCTACACCTCTTTGCATGCAGACATAGGCAAAGGCCCTTGGCTTGAACAACGTATGAGCTTGTTTACTATGTTCATGGTACTAGGCATCTTCCTTCTTAAGCCCATTCAAAGTCGATTCCTGATACTGGTTGGTGTTTTCTCCTATGAAATCTACCTGTTCCATTGGCCGCTCCTGTATCGATATGACTTCCTCTATAAATACCTTCCAGCCTCTCTTGCAACATTTACTTCCATCGGGCTGTTTTTGGGCATTGCATATGCGTTCAGGTACGCCGTCGCTCAAGTAAACAAGCGTCTTTCTTAAGCTCGTCCTTATTCATGTCTGCGACTACCCTAAGGCTATGCCCTCTTCTTTACCATCTTCCTTGCAACAACAGCTGATTTTGGATGAATTGTTTGATTTAAGTTTGTATCGCTCTTTTCAAAGACATGCCTCCCCCTCCCTCAATCCTCTACTTGAGTCCTTAGCAAAAACGGAAGTCGGCCATTTAACCTTTTGGCAAGACTATTTTGGAATCACGGTATCTAGACTAGATGCGCGACGCCGTGCAAAATTGGCCATTTTTCAAACGCTGGCCAGCTTGTTTGGCGATGCGGCGATTTTATTTATCGTAGAAATTATTGAAGTCCATGGGGTCAAAAAATACTTGGACTTATGGCGGACAACAACAGATCTTAGATTTCGCAAGGGATTGCGTAGCATTTTAGAAGATGAGCTGGTGCATGAAGAAAAAGCCGTGACGGAACTCGCCGGCCGGACCGTAGATGCGACGACGATCCGCAATATTTTCTTGGGATTCAACGATGGATCGGTTGAAATTTTAGGCGCGGTTAATGGGTTGGTTGCGGCTCTGCGCGACCCCTTACTTGTATCCGCCGCTGGGCTAACGGTGTCGATTGCGGGAGCTATTTCCATGGCGGCCGGCGCGTATGTTTCTACGCATTCAGAAGCAGAAATCGTGCGGACCGAAGCCCGTAAACGGGCATTCCTAGAAACAGCGGGCGATGAATCTTTGCCTTCCGCAGACGTTACTCCACCCTCTCCTTTAAAGGCAGCGTTGATTGTAGGCGTGGCCTATCTCATAGGTGCTGCCGCTCCGCTTGCGCCCTTTGTGTTTGGGGTCAGCAGTCCTGTTTGGTCCATCGTATTGTCCGGTAGCTTGATTCTCCTCGTTTCAGCGATGCTCGCCTTTATTTCCGGCATGAGGATGCGGCGGCGTATTATCATGAATTTTATTATTGTGATTTTAGCGACGAGCGTGTCGTATTTGTTTGGCCTTTTGGCGCAACGATGGTTTGGGATTTAGCTTTTAATCTAATGCCTGTTTTTTGTATACCCTAAAACCATCTGCACCGTAACCAATTAGAACGATCGTTATTTTTTCTTCTTAATTCGATTTCTTAAACGTCACTTTAAACACCGGTTCGTGCTTCACATCGTTTTCATCCACAATATCTATCGTTTCTCCTTTCATGAATTTAGTAAGGGCCATATCACTTAGAAGCTGCATATCTGTTTTCAGATTCTGCGTTAGACGTTCAGCTTTTTCCATTTCATGCGTGAATTCTTGACGGATTTCGTTTTCGATGCGAAGTTTTTTAGCCTTCAATTCTTTCAGATCATCCAATACAAGTTGATATGGCTTGGACTGAGCCAGAACATCTTTAAAAGAAGCGGCGAGTTTGCGTTTTTCTTGCTTGGTGGCGTGGATACGCTGGAAGACGTCTTTTAGGTCGGGCATAGATGGAATGTTAGGAGGATATTGGGCACGAGAAGATAGCGGAGTTCACGGATTGTAGCATGAATGAGGCACGCTTTCCTATTCAGCTTTTTATTGTCTAAATTACCTATTTATGAGACCATCGCGACAATTATGAATAAACCACGCATTGCCGTTGTTGGGGCAGGCATTTCCGGACTTACCTGCGCCTACGAACTACAAAAAACTGGGGCGGAAGTGACTGTTTTCGAGGCACGAGAGACCGTGGGCGGTAGAATGGCAACGCGCATGAAAGACGGATTAGCCTTCGACATCGGAGCTGACCACTTATGCGATTTGTATGGTGATATTAAGGAATATGCACGTGAGTTCGGTCTCGTGTTTGAACCCATGTGTTTTTCCAACTATGGTTTTTTTAGAAATGGAAGGGTAATCCCTTTGGATGCAGCGGTCAGCTGGACTTCTCGCGCAAAGCTCCTTTGGAGCCAACGAGGAGCGCGTCGCGTGAAAAACTTCTTCGACCTGTCGAACGCAGCAGATTTTGATACGGAAACCGGAGACACCTATGCACGCCAGCACATGAATAACGAAATTGCTGACTATTTGGTAGATTGTTTCACTTCCACCTATCAATTCCATCGGAGTAAGGAGATTAGCAGCGGTGCACTCATTGCCATCCTAGAATCATTCCGTTATGACGGAGATGGCTGGAAGCTCCATCAATTACGCGGCGGCATGAGCACACTTCCAGAAGCACTCGCCAAACGAGTGACGGTTAAAACAGCTACCCCGGTGACCCACGTCATTACCGAAGACGGAGGCGTTATACTCAGTACCAAAGACGGCTCGGAACGGTATGATGCCGCCGTGCTCGCATGTACCGCGACGGTGAGTGCAAAGATCTTCCTGAATCCAACACAAGCTCAGCATGAGCTTCTCGCCTCGACCACTTACGCAAGCAGCATTAGCGTCGCGTTTCGCGTCAAGACCTCGGACTTACCGCCACAATCGGTCGTCTGGGTGCCATTTGTGGAAAGCTCAAAGATTTCTGGCTATACCAACCAGACCATGAAAGGCGGTCCCTTTGTCAAAGATGGGGAGAGTCTTTTATGCACGTGGTTACACGAAGAGTATGCCAAATCTCTTTTAGAAAAAACGGATGACACAATCTTTGTGGAGACGAAGGAAGAGCTTCTGCGCGTTTGTCCTTCGCTACGTTCATTAGACGTTCTTGTTCCACATGACCTTGAACGATGGGCTGAGGCCATGCCTAAGTTTTCGCGCGGACATTTGAAACGGGTAAAGAGCTTTCTCGAGCACCATCAAGGGAAAAACAACGTTTTTCTTTGCGGAGACTACATGAACAGCCTGTGGACGGAAGGGAGCGTCCGGGGCGGGAAACGGACAGCGACGCTCATTTGGCAGCGTTTTGCCGACGCAAACGCGCATGGACATCACGAATAAGCTCTTCATCGGTGGGAGCTTTTGAACCATCGTAGAAACGGTCGCCGGTCAGATCCATATAGAGCTGCATACCCGTGCCAACCGTGCCATAGAGACCGGCGTACCCACTGGAAGCATTACACCAGAAGAAATTTTTCCAAGGCGTTTTGGCCTTGAGGCGGCCTAAGGTCAGCTGGGCTGGGTTCATGAGGGAGCCATAGGCATTGCCTTTGGGAGCCATGACAAAATCTTCGTTTGTGACGGTGGTTCCTACAACTTTTACCGCGATATGCTTGCGTAAATCTGGAACATATTTTTGCTCCACCAGATCCAAAATCCGTTCAGAGAGATCATGTTTCATCTTGGCATACTCTACATAGCTACGATCTTGAGCGGCTTTAAACGAGTCGTAATCTGTGAGAGTTGCTATTTCCATGATGTGTCCGCCCGGAGGCGTTGTTCCTCCTTCCTTAGTATGCAAAGTAGGTGTAGAGATAAAAAACCAAGGCTTAGAAAAATTACCACCTAACTGCTCCTTCCACATCTTATTCATATCCCAATCTTCCAAATGCCACACGTTGTGGCCGCCAAAGCCGAATTGCCGCAGATCAATATCCTTTAACCCTAGGTAAATCACCATCCCAGATGGTGAGTAGTCGTACTTAAGAGGTTTTGTAAAGGAAGCGGGGAATTTTTCCCAGCCGATCATATTAGCAGCGGACTGGGGGTCCATGTTACAGATGAATTGCTTGGCGATGAACGTTTTGCCGTCTTTGGTTTGGACGGACGTGACTTGATCGCTTTGCGTCTCTACTTTTACGACGGGTTGCTCGTAATAGATATGACAACCTTCATGGTCGGTGATGAACTTGGCGAGGCGGTCGACATAATATCGGAAATGCTTGGTAGGATAGTATGCGCCAGTGTTATAGCCGCCAAATAAACCAGCATAGGAGAAGACAGATAATTCTTCTGGAGGCGACATCATATCCCCCGCATTCGCAATCAAGACCGCTTGCGCTTCTTTTGATAAACCGCACTCATCGAAGACATCTTGCAAGGTTGCGTTTTTGTAACGTAACAAGGTCAAAAATTTATAGCCTTTGGTAATATAATCCAACCAAGAAATGCTTCCCGTTGGAAAGGAAGACATTTCTGTGCGTATTTTTGCAAGGATATCGGTAAACTTTTTTGTCGGCATACCTTGTCCCGGATAGGCTGCTTCGATATTGGCGACCAACTTGTCGAAGCCGTATGGGATCTTCACGGTCTTACCGTCGGGCATCACCATATGGTCATAGCCCTCCGGATTATAAAGTTCGAATGTTATATCCTTTTCTAGGCCGATGTGTTTTAAAAATTCGTACACCTTTCCGCCTGGACCACAGCCCCACGTATAATGGATTTGCGCGCAAAAGTAATAATCACCCATTTTGAAGGATTGAGCATACCCGCCAGGAATATCATGAGCTTCCAGCATACAAATCTTGTAGCCTTTATGGGCTAAAAGTGCTCCAACCGTGAGAGCGGAACTCCCCGTACCTACAATCACGTAGTCATAGGCATGGCCTTGGGTATAGCGCTGATTCTGGCGTTCGTGGTCTGCGGGGATAAGGGCGGTCGTACTGTGTTTTTTAGCCATAAATAGAAATATAAGAGGTTGCGAGCATGGTAGCATACAAAAAGACTCCGTCTAATTCCACCTTGTCGAGAACTAGTTAGTAACCTATCTTGGAAAAGATATGAAACGTGATATTCCTTTTTATTCACAAGCCTGGGAACTGGATCGATGGTCTGAGTTGGGTTTTGCCAATAGAGAGGAAGCGACCTATTGGGAACGCTCTAGCTGCGGAATTCTCTGTTTAAAAATGGCCATTGATGCATTACGGTCTCGAGCAGGCCAACCTCTTTCTCCCTCCATTCGTGACTACATTCGCATTGGCTTGGAAATAAAAGCTTATAACGATGCCTCGGGTTGGGAACACGACGGACTTGTTTGTCTTGCAAAGCATTTTGGCGTAGCTGCCAGGCGGGAAAGCGGTCTTTCGGTAGAAAAGATCATCGAATATATGCGCGAAGGAGCTATTCCGTTAGTTTCGGTCAAGTGGGGATTTGCAACGGAAAAGACGCTCAAAGAGAAACTTCTGTTTTGGAAAAAATATGGTGGACATATTGCGGTTGTGACCGGCTTTGAAACGGATAGCGATCCACAAACGATCATTGTCCACCATACTTCTAAACGACCGGAAGGCAACTGGATACACCGTGACCTTCCGCTCAAACAATTCCAAGACTCTTTTACAGGACGTGGAATTTTGGTTGGAGTCTAGCCTATGCCTTATATCCGCGAACACACTCA
This sequence comes from uncultured Gammaproteobacteria bacterium, assembly GCA_964438015.1. Taxonomy (GTDB): domain Bacteria; phylum Patescibacteriota; class Patescibacteriia; order 2-12-FULL-60-25; family 2-12-FULL-60-25; genus JAGOUY01. The sequence goes on along the minus strand of CAYTIN010000026.1, from coordinate 9,720 downwards.
ACTCAGCCCCAAAGAACAGCGACAACTTTTTTATAAACGGCGATATAAACAAGACTATCCCGACTGGGACGACTCGATGGTGCTCCTAAAGAATCTAGTAGCCGAACGAGTGCCCAAGCAAGCCAGTGTCCTTGATGTTGGTTGTGGACATGGGAACTTCGTGATTGACGAGCTAAGAGAAACGTTTGGCACAAAAGTTGGGTTTGATGTTGATATAGCTTCTACCGCGAACAATACCAGCGTCGAACGCGTTGTCATCGGCGATGGCAGGAGCCTCCCTTTTCCCGACCAGTCCTTCGACCTCGTCCTATCGTTATGGACGATGGAACACGTAGCTAACCCTTTGAACCTCTTTAAAGAAGCAGCGCGTATTCTCAAACCTGAAGGATATTTTGCATACGTTACACCTAATCGTTCCTCACTATTAATTTTTATCCGACGACTATTAAGCAAACGGCTAGCAAATAAGCTACTGGACTATTTCTATGGACGGCAAGATGATGACATTTTTGATGTATATTATCGAGCGAATACCATAAAAGCCATACGTACCTTTGCCGAACAGGCGGGATTCAAGGTCGAGATCTTGCTCGAGAATGAAGACCCTTCTTATACAGCGTTTGGTCGCTTCACCTATGCGCTATCTGCTTGGTTCAGTCGACGAGCGTGGTCACTTAGCAAACCGCATCTTGTCACTATCCTAAAAAAACTTGCTTAGTGTGAATGGATAACGCGCACAGGTACGGAGGCGCTTTTAAAGGTATACCATTTTTGTTTCGCTTTTTCATACACAACCATACCTACCACTAAGAGAACTCCCCCAAGCACATTCATCATGAGATCATTGGCGGTATCAGGTCCATCTCCTAGACGATGCGACAGGGTAAATACGTCCTCAAGATATTCCTCAATTTCATAGCAGACAGCGATAATGGCATCTAGACCTAAAGCCAGCAGGATGAGAACGCTGTTAGGTACTCGCCACTGCTCTGCACGGGCTATCACGGATAATCCCAGAATCAAGGCTCCCACTAACAAAGGACCGCTTAAAAGATGAGCGAATTGATCGTATTGCTCCCAACGACCATATAACCTCAATACATCCCCCACAAAATCCACCAACACAATCATGGCTCCCACCATCCATGCTGCGCTAGGCAAAGATACTCGCCACCTTTTTTGAAAATAACGATCTAAGACAAATAGCCCCAACAAAACGCCACCTGTACTAATAATACGTCCAAAATGAGTAAACTCAATCGTGGCTGAAACCAGCTGCAACGCATTTAGCACGTCGAATATCGTGAGTGCGGCTAAAACACCAATAGCCATCTTTCGCGCCCATTTCTCCCCTTTTTGCTCGGGAGGTGGGGACACCGCGTACATAAAACGCATACCGAGAAGGTGTTAAGAATAGGCTCTTTTTTTTACTGTACACCCCGCTCATCAAAAGGCAAGGATGGTTGACATACCACCATTAGAAGCAGACGATAAAATCCAAGATGCGGCGTTGTATACTATTCTGCTATCTACCATCATTTTACCGCGCAATGGAATTATCCAGCTCCTTATGCACCTTTCACCCACCACCGACCTAGACACGTCGGTAAAGGTATGCGTATCCTACGCTCGGCCCATATGACTCCTCTTGAACCCTGGCAACGCGAACTCCAACAGTGCGTGCGGACGTTGGAACAGCTAGAACGATATGTCGCTCTTCCGCACCAAGAGCGACTCAAAAAAGTATTAAAAGACATGCGACTCTCGATTACGCCGCATAGTTTGAAGTTAATTGATTGGAATAATCCAGCGGATCCGCTCTTGCTTATGGCCGTTCCGCATGAACGCGAACTCGTGGTTTCGCCGGAAGAGCTATGTGATCCGATCGGGGACGAAGCCAAATCTCCCATTCCTTTTTTGACGCATCGTTATCCTGATCGTGTCTTAATTTACGCAACGTTTTTCTGTTCGCTGTCTTGCCGTTTTTGTTTTCGACGGTTTAAGACGGGAAGCTCGAATCCGGGACCCACAAAACCGGAAATGGGAACGATTTTTACTTATCTTGAACAGCACCCTGAAGTAGAAGAGGTGATCTTGACGGGTGGCGATCCGCTTACCCTCGTCGATCAACAACTGGAGGAATGGTTTAAACAATTACGTGCCATTCCATCGATTCGACGAATTCGGATCCATACGCGCGTGCCCGTGAATCTTCCCTCGCGGATCACAGGGAACCTTGTCTCTCTCATGAAGAAGTACATGGATGCCAAGCATCCCATCTTCGTCGTGACGCACTTTAATCACCCGAGAGAAATCGCCGAGGAAAATATCAAAGCAGTCGTCAACCTGGTAGATGCCGGCATCGTTGTCCGTAACCAAAGTGTTCTTTTAAGAGGAGTGAATGATGATGCCGAGACTCTAGAAAAACTATTCAAATCCCTAGCCGATATTCGCGTCGTGCCTTACTATCTCCACCAACTTGATTTAGCACGTGGAACAAATCACTTTCGCGTGCCGATTGCGCGTGGTTTGGAACTTATGCGCAAACTACAGGGCAAGGTAACAGGAATTGCCTTACCCAAGTACATGCTAGATTTACCCGGTGGAAAAGGGAAAATTCCGCTGTCATACTCATATCTTAAAGAGAAAGATGGCCTGTATCAGGCAGAAAGCCCATTTGGTGACATGGTAGAATATCACCAACCTAACACACATACCTGTTAACTCTATGCCTTTCAAAGCTATTCTTTTCGATGCCGATGGCATGATCATCATCGCCAAACGCTTTAGCGACCAATTGCAAGAACAGTACGGAATCTCCTGGGAAAAGATGAAACCATTTTTCAACGGGCCGTATCAAGCTTGTAAAGTTGGGCAAGCAGATTTGAAAGAAGAGCTTGGTAAAGTGATCAACGAATGGGGTTGGACGAAAAGCGTTGATGAGTTGGTTGATCTCTGGTTTTCGTGCGGATCTACTCTTGATGAACGGATGGTAGCTCTTATCAAAGACCTTCGCAGCAAAGGCACGCTTTGCTATTTGGCGACTAACCAAGAAGCCTATCGCATGGCTTTTCTGCGAGAGAGGTTGGGATTTTCTGAGCTGTTTGATGGCGTCTTTGCCGCTTGTGAAATAGGGCATACCAAGAATGAGCCAGCGTTTTTTGAACACGTCTCTACGCTTCTCAGTCATCAACATAGCGATATCACGCCAACTGATATCCTTTTTACCGACGACCAGGAGGAAAATATTCTCTCAGCAAAACGCCAAGGATTTCAGACTCATTTGTACCATGATTTTACCCTCTTTGAAGAACAGGTTCGAACGCCTTCTTCGTAACTTATTTACCACATAATCGGATCTTTCCCCTGCGCGACGAGATACTCATTCGCTTGAGAAAAATGTTTGCAGCCAAAAAATCCTGAAGCTGCAGAATACGGGGAAGGATGTGGAGCTTTAAGCACGAGATGGCGTGCAATATCTATATGCGCCTCTTTTTGTTGAGCGTAACGACCCCAGAGGAGAAAAACAACCTGTTCGCGATTGCGTGATACCTGCCTCATGATCGCGTCTGTAAAAATCTCCCATCCTTTTCCTTGATGCGAACCCGGCTTACCCGCCTCTACTGTTAACGTCGCATTCAATAGCAGCACTCCTTGCTTGGCCCAGTGCTCTAAGTCTCCACTTGCGGGAATAGGCGCACCTACATCGTTATGAATTTCTTTAAAAATATTCTGCAACGACGGAGGGGGCGTCACTCCTTCGGGCACGGAAAAGGCGAGGCCATGGGCTTGGCCGCGACCATGATACGGGTCTTGTCCGAGAATCACGACGCGAACTTGGTCGACCGGACAAGCATCTAATGCATGAAAGATTTGGGCAGGAGGTGGGTAAACGTTGCTCGTCGCGTAGGCTTGCTTAACGAAGGTTGTCAGTTCGCGAAAATATGGTTTTTCAAACTCTTCCGATAATGCTTGCTTCCACGAGGCCTCTAAACGGACTTCAGACATATGGTGGCCATCCTAACGTACACTCATAGCACCCACAACACTCCCCTCCCTCTTTTTTGACCAACCTGCTAGGCTAAAGGACATCTATGAAGCCCGCTCGCTATATCCCAATTATCGGCCTAGAAATCCATGTTCGCCTTAAGACAAAGACGAAGATGTTTTGCCCATGTCCCAATGTCGACGATAGCACGCCGCCGAACACCGCTATTTGTCCCGTTTGCACCGGACAACCCGGTGCCCTCCCGGCTTTGAATTTTGAAGCCGTACGCCTTGGCGTTCGGGCCGGCCTCGCCCTTGAATGCACCATTCCAGACCAGGCATATTTTGACCGCAAGAATTATTTCTATCCGGACTTACCTAAGGGATACCAGATCTCTCAATTTGATTTTCCGATTGCGGAAAGAGGCGAATTTATCATTGATGTGTCAAAAAAGGATGCTATGCCAGGCCGTGAGCGCATCAAGATCGGAATTACCCGTGCGCACCTAGAAGAAGACGCGGCTAAGAATATTCACGACACCGCTTCTTCGTCGAGTTTGATCGACTTTAATCGCGCCGGTGTCCCCTTAACGGAGATTGTGACGGAACCGGATGTCCGCTCCCCTGCCGAAGCCAAAGCATTCTTGCAGGAGCTTCAACTTTTGCTGCGCTCGCTTGGAGTCTCAGAGGCTGATATGGAAAAAGGGTATATGCGGTGTGATGCAAACATCTCCCTTCTTCCCGTTGATGAGCAAGGACTCAAAGCACAACCGGACTACAATCCAAAGACGGAAATCAAGAACCTCAACTCGTTTCGAGCCGTTGAGCGTGCCTTAGCGTTTGAGATTGAGCGGCAGCGTGTCATGCTCGAGCAGGGTGAGGTCCCCGGCGGTGCGACACGCGGATGGGATGAGAACAAAGGACGCACGTTTGAGCAGCGCACCAAAGAATCGAGTGCGGACTATCGCTACTTTCCTGAACCAGACTTGCCCCCCATCTCACTTGCCGATATTCGTGAACAGGAGCGCGGACGGTTACCCGAGCTTCCTATTGAAACGCGAGAACGCTTGCAAACGGAGTGGGGATTTTCTGCCGATGACGCGAAGTTTTTTGTCGCAAACGATGGTTGGGTTGAATATGTGGAGGCGGTCATGGGTGAGTTAGGTGGATGGATGGAAGCGACGGATACGAGTGAGGATTCTGGCGGAGAGCTTATGGAGAAACAGCGAGTCCGACAAGCAAAATTAGCAGGGGGATGGTTTACGAGCAAGTTAGCCGGGCTATTGGCAACATCAAATAAAACGATTCATGATGTCAAAATTTCACCCGAGAATTTTGCGGAGTTTTTGCACCTAATTGATGACGGTGCAGTTAATAGCGCAAATGCTCAGAAACTTCTTTTGCTCATGATGGAAAATGGGACCGACCCTTCTCACCTCTTAGAAGAACATAACCTTGGCCAATCGGATGACCCAGAAGCCCTAGCCAAGATCGTGGCTAGCGTATTAGAACAAAATGCGGACCAGGTAGCTCAGATTAAAGCCGGGAAAGTAGCACTCGTAAAATGGTTTGTGGGGGGTATTATGAAGGCGACGGAGGGAAGAGCTAACCCTGAGCAGGCTGAGGCGGAGGTGAAGAAACAACTAGGAATGTAAGACTTAATACATCTATACAAACACCCCGGAAGAACCGGGGTGTTTGTATAGATGAACGTAATGTTACATCCGAGGACCGCGAGGAGGACGTTCCTCCATCGGACGGGCCTTGTTGACCGCGATGCGGCGACCGCCCATTTCGGAGCCATCGAACATCGAGATCGCCTGATCTGCGGCTGCGTCATCGACCATCTCAACGAAGGCGAATCCGCGTGGGCGCTTGGTTTCACGGTCCAAAGGGATGAACACGGAGACCACTTCGCCAGCCTGGGAGAACAGTTCGCGGAGCTCCTCTTCCGTAGCACGGTAAGGGATGCCGCCGACAAACAACTTGGTAGGCATGCGTATGATGTGAACTATCTTGAGGACAGTTCAGTACTGATTGAATCAAGAGAAGGTTACCCCTCTCGGGACGCTCGTTTGCGCATGACCTAATCCCCGACTACGGACCGATCTTCGCACGTCTCTATCCACAGCTATAGTTACACGTTTTTTAGCTTTTGTCAATGGGTTGACTTTTTAAGAAAAAAGTGATTTAATCTTCCTTCGTCCTTTCAAAAAGGAGGTATCCATGACAAAGAGACATTGAGCGTGAAATGAACCCATTCCACGCAAAATGAAGGCCTGGCAACCGCAACCCCAACCGCTCGCCTTCAACATGCGTGGTTCAACAACCAACGCATGAAGAAGGAGAGAGAAGATGGAGAAGAACAACCGTACGAAGATGATCGATGTCCAGGACCAGACAACAGGGGCCTGGACGACCCGGGCGAGCTTCGCGGCTCGCCACGGCACGACCGCCGAGAGGCGGACCATCCTCGAGCGTCTCGAGGAGAGGGAGCAGCGGCGCGCGAGCAAGCTCGCCGACCAGGCATACGATCGCTACCACGTGCTCGTGTTCCTGGCGAAGCTGCTCGATGCTCCGTCAACCCTCATCGAGCGGCCGTCGGACAGCGAAGATCTCGAGGGGTACATCGCGCGGTGCGATGACCTCATCGAGACGTTGGCCGGCGAGTTCGCTCTTCGGCAGGAGGAGGTCATCCGTGACCGCATCCTGGTCGAGATCGACTCGCTCCGCTCCAACGTCGAGGAGTACGTGAGGGAGGGGGTGGTCGTGCCGCTTCCCGATCTTCCCGTACCCTCGACACTCGCCGAAGCCCTCACCGTGCGGAGTGCCTGGCGACAGGCATTCAACGAGGTGAAGGCGGAGGCCACGTGGCGCGCCAGTGAGCGTCCGTACGAAGAAGCGCGGCTCGAGTCGTTCCTGCAGGAGCTCGCTCTCATCGGCGTTCGCGAGCCGGAACGTGCCGAGGAGTTCGCGGCAGACGGCTTCGCGCTCTTCCGGGCGCGCGAGATTCTGCTCCGGCGTGATCTCGAGCAGGCCGCTCTTCGCGTCAAGGACCTCGTGTTCCAGGCCAAGCGCGAAGTCGCCGAGCGGATCTACCGGCGCAACCGGGAGATCGCCGAGGATCGGGAGGAGCTCGAACGGCGGCGTGAGATCGAGGAACGGGCTCGGCAAGAGAGCACCTCTCGTCAGCTCGAGCCGCTCATCGGCTTCCTGCGCTTCATGGCGCGAGAGTGGGAGGAAGAACTTCCACCCCTCACCATGCCGCGGAAGCGTCCCGTCAGGAGGCTCCCGAACGGATGCTGGCAGAGGGATCCGCCTCCCTCGCGGCCTACCCCGTTCTTCTGGCCTTACCTCCCGCGGTGCCGGCGCTACGAGGAGCGACTCGAACACCTCGCGCGTCGCCCCTTCCCCCACCACCAGGGGCTCCCCAAACTCGCCATCGCGGCGCGCAAGCGCAAGGGCTGCCACAGCGATTCGCAACACTACATGAAGCGTCTCGCGCGTGGCTGGGCCCAGGAGATCGATCCGCGCAGCGAGTGGCGACGTGAGTACCGCGAGCTCACGGGTCGCTGACCCTCCCTACAACCAACCCACCTACTGAACCCCGCACCGTCGTGATGATGGAGCGGGGTCGCATCTTTTTTAGAGAAAATAATATAATACTTATCATCATCTCACTTTGCTTCGTCATTCTGAGGTGCAATCGACAGTCGTACAAAATAAATGTTGTAGCCGAAGAATCCCTCGCCCTCTGCCAGATCCGCAAGAAATACCAAACGATCCTCGCAAGAGATTATTTGCTTCGCGCGGCTTTATTTGTTTAAAGGAGCTTCACTCAGAATAACAAAATAAAAATCGAAGGTGCTCATAAGGATGTTTTTTCTTACACGCTCCACTCTTGACAACTTCGCTTGCACACAAAAATTGATTTATGTGTTATACTCGTGAACGTGATCGTTGGATGATGTTCGCATCACAACGAGCATCGACCCCTCCTCTCGCGAGAGGCGGGGCGAAACTAATCTAGAAAGGAGAGTGAATAATATAATATGGCAATGAAGAAAGCCGCTAAGAAACCAGCTAAGAAAACCGTGAAGAAAGCCGCTAAGAAACCAGCTCGCAAGGCTGCTCCTAAGCGCAAGGCTGCTACCAAGAAGCGCAAATAGTTTTCATACACGCTCTTTTGGAAAGGAGGAGATCCCCTGAGTATTCAGGGGATTTCTTATTGCTTGACCTTCTTTCACATCTATTTCTCTTACGTTCATGGATGCGCCCAGTGAAAGCAGAGGATGACCAGCATTACGAACACTACCGTGAAACGGAGCACAGCAACACGCACGAACATAGGAGATGGGCGAGGAGGAGCGAAGTAGATAGAACGGGACATATACAGAAGAAAATGGAGTGGTGAGTAGGAGAGTGGTGGAGTACTCTTGCCATCTCTGCGGAGACAGGTTATCGCGTTGACAGAGGCTGGCTCTGAGTGGACACGATAGAAGGCGTCTAGCATCTCCCAGAACTAGACTCCCTGCCTCCGCAGGGATGCCAACCAAGCAATCATAAACATTACGAACTCTTCTATTCGTTTTTTTCTTATAGAACGTCATTATTCCCAATCGTTTTCTCCTGGCATTGACCTACAATGTGCGGAATGATCGGATGACAGCGCGGACGATTCCTTGGATGAGTGGGTCGTAGCAGTAAATAGGCTGCATCGTTTTATTGGCTGGCTGTAAGCGGATGCGATCGCGTTCGCGGTAGAATTTTTTGAGAGTGGCGTAAGCATTGTCTAGCAATGCGACGACCACATCGCCGTTTTTTGGTGATGGGTTACGCTCTACAATGACGTAGTCACCATCCAATATTCCTTCATCGATCATGGAATCACCCTTCACACGCAAGATATAGGAGTTAGTAGAATCCGGTACGAGATCAACCGGTACGGCCATGGTTTCATGTTCTTCAACTGCCTCGATCGGTTGACCGGCTGTGATAAGACCTTTCAGAGGAAGCATAACAGCCTTAGACCAGCGGACAGCTTTATCCGTAGGTTCTAATTCTCGATTGGCCGCGTTCCCTCCGTCCCCTCCGCGCAAGTATCCTCTTAGCCGTAGGGCCTGAATATGCGTATGGACCGTAGACGGAGAAGCTAGCTCCAGACCGGTGGCGATTTCTCGGTACGACGGCGGATAGCCGCGGTCGTTAATGAAGTTCACGATGTAATCGAGGACTTCTTTTTGCTTAGGAGTAAGAGGTGTTGGCATATAGAACAAAAATAGAACAATTCCCTTGGTTGGTCAAGGAGTCCATTTTTCCTTGTGTTTGAGAACTTATCCACACCTATCCCTTAGCTACATAAGGAAATAAAAGAAACCCATTTCAGGGTTCTTTATCTGGTTCTGGCACCAAGCGAGTCGTTAGCTTTTTCTAAAAGTAATTTTTCTAGGTATTCCTGTTTCTCTTTTGATTTTTCTAAATCTTTTCTCATTGAGGATTGTAACTCCGCATTTTCCTTCTTCAAGTCGTATATCTGTTGCGTAAGGGATGTTTGAGTATCCAGAAAATGTTTCTGGTAGTCTGCCATAAAGAAGTGTGTGTCGAATAGTAGAGTTATTAGAAGCAAGACGGCTGCAATAATCCCTCCATAAATAATCCCCGACATCTTTCCGTCTATCTCTTTTTGGCCCTAGACTAGCATCTCGCGTAATTTAGTTCTCAATACCTTCACCA
>CAYTIN010000025.1:0-21273 GCA_964438015.1 uncultured Gammaproteobacteria bacterium | reverse complement strand
ATATTTTATGGGCATGATCTCTATTCTAGCAGAGGAGATGCTGGTCTAGGGCCAAGATGTAAGTATCTTATAAGACCCGTTCCTTCGTTTTCTTTATAATCTTAAACGCCTCCTCCGCGGTGTCTACAAGGTGAAAAATGTCCATATCTTCTGGGCTAATATACCGATATTGGTCGGCCATAGCTTGCCGGATCCAGGCGAGGAGCGGTTGCCAAAACGCTTTCCCCATTAAAATAACCGGTACCTGGTCAGACATTTTGCCGGTTTGGATGAGTGTTACCATCTCAAACAATTCATCCATCGTTCCAAAACCTCCCGGAAAAAAGACATACGCCTGCGCAGAAGCGGATAACATTACTTTACGCGTGAAAAAGTAGTGAAAACCCATCGATCTCCGTACATAAGAATTTTGTCGCTGCTCCATGGGCAACATGATATTGATCCCAACAGATTCACCACCACTTTCAAAGGCTCCCTGATTCGCCGCTTCCATCACACCAGGCCCGCCTCCGGTAATAACTGCATACCCATTCTTTCCGCAGAGAAAACCAAGTTCACGCGCAACCTGATAATATGGGTCGCTCGGACCGCTACGCGCACTCCCGAAAAAAGTAACTTCGTTCTTAAGCTTAGACAAGAATTCAAATCCTTCTACAAACTCCGCGATGATACGAAAAATCTTCCAATTGATATTTTCCGTAAATCCCTCTTCTTCGACAGGGACACAAGTATTATTGGTATTACACAGCCAATGGGTAAAACGTTTTTCAATGGTAGAGTACTCTCCCCCTGTCCAAGATGGACGTAATTTTGGAAACGAAAGGTCGGAGGCTGGTGATTTGGAAGAACGCTTAAGAGCCATACGATCGAAGTGTAGCAATGAAACAGAGAGAGGGCTAGCGGACTTGTTCAACAAGCTTCTCATCACGAAGATACGTCTCAAGTCTAGTCAAAAACGCTTCAAGATCCCGACGACGCCACAAAGGACCAAGCGCGACACGATGGCACGCTCCATCTCGATAATTCAATGTCAGGGTCTCAATCCCCCATTCCGGGTTTAATCCCTCATGAACAAGCAACACTGTTTGCACACCACGTAAAGAAATAAGACGGCGACGCGTGAGCCACCCATCAAATATAAGATGACAATCATCAATGATTAGATACTCCGTAACTGCATCAAGCGCATATGCTGCCATCCCTAATAAAAACAACACTAACACTCCTTCCAAATAGAAACGTCGCTCAGCTACATGTGTAGCAATCCAAAGCAAGACGAAAAGAACTAGGAAGAGACCTCCTAAGATCGTTCCACCCAAAGAAATCACTTGAGCACGCGCACGAATCATAACGACAGACATCATGGCATAAAAAAGGTGAATAGCAAAACAAAAAAGACCCGCCGCAGCGGATCTTTTTTGTTACATCACCGCTTCTTTGGCGGCTTTCGCAACACGGAACTTAATGACCGTCTTAGCAGCAATCTTGATTTGCTCACCTGTGGCTGGGTTGCGACCCATGCGAGCCGGGCGCTTGACTTTCACCAATTTCCCAAGGCCTGGGATGACAAACTCACCCTCTTTCTTTACTTGGGTGTAAGCCATCTTCACAAGGGCTTCCATCACCGCAACAATTTCTTTCTTGGTGCGGCCGGACTTAGCAGCCAACTCCTGGAGGAGCTGAGACTTGGTCATGCTCATAAAACAAAAGATGCATCAAACCCTTAATAAATAATGAGTGAAAGAACGAATACAGCGGGTTTGCAGGCCTATTATGCAGCCTCCTTATTAAACACGCAAGAAACATTGAGGATATGTCAAGGGCAGATAGCCAAGCCACACAACAAAAATAAATGAAGAAGTATTAGAACTAATGAAAAAGCGGCTCTGGTGGTACCTCCCAACCAAAGCCGCACAAAGTTAAAGCGAAGAGAATTGCTTACGTCTACGCCAGAACCATGCGAACAGGAGAGAGCCTCCCATCAGCAGAGCTGCTGCAGACAGAAAATAGGTGTCACGTACAGCACGTCGGTAATCGACGGCGTCAGACCAAAGCCCTATGACAAGAAACAAGCAGAATGCACCGATCCGCGTCACGAGGGACTGCATTGACACATATGTAGCACGATAAGCACTTTCGATACGGCTCTGCACAAAAATCGTGAGAGTCGGCTCAAACAGACCGCGTGTCAGTCGCCAGCCAAAAAGGAGAATAGGCGTAAGCCAGTGACCAGCCACCGGCAAGATGAGCAGAACGATAAACAAAAGAACGATACTCAAGAAGATACTCTTCTCCCCCCTCTTGTGAAACCAGCGAGTGATATATGCACCAAGCGAGAATCCGAGACTACTGAGCGTCCAGGTCAATAGAAACCAGCGAGCACCATCACGCTGGAACGACACAGCCGCCCACTGAAGCTGGACAACCCAGTAAAGAACGAAGAGCACAGAAGCAGCCATCGCCCAACGAAGGGCTGGCGTATGACGAAGGACATCAACTCCATGACGGATGGCCAGAATCTCAGGCAGACGATGTTGCGCTTCACCCCGACCACGCATCCAGACATAGGAAACGAGACCTAAACATGCAATCAGGCTGGCGGCCAGAAGCCACTGACTTCCCGGAAAAACCACCAAGCAGAGAGCACCCAAGATGCCCCCAATCCAGAGAGCAATACCTCTATAGACAGCGATCTTACTTACCGCCAGGGAATACCCTGCATCCTGACCATCTGCACTCATGGCGTCTTTGAACCATGCCTCATCCGCTCCTGTGATACAGGCATTCCCTACACCTGCGACAAGAAACAGGACAACCTCCACCGAAAAAGACCTAGCCCAGAAGACGAGACCCATACCAAGGGCCCAGAGGACGGTACCGCAGAGGAGGGAACGGAAACGTCCGTACCGATCGGCCAAAAATCCCGTAGGCACCTCACATACGATCAAGGTCAGGGAATAGATCGCCTCGATAAGGAAAATCTGGCCGTTCGTAAGACCGATGGCACGCTGGTAGGGGATGTAAGATGTAGCAAACACCCCAAGAGCCAGCGCCACCAGCACCGAATAACTAGCAAAAACCTTGTCTGCACGCATGGTCACATCCTTCTGCCATTTTTAAAGATGGCATCAAATCAAACCACGAAAAGAAAAAGGCGGTCAAGTTGCACTCCGTCAAAAAACCCGTTATGCTCCGCGCGTAAGATAGAGAAACATAAAGACGGGCTATAGCGCAGTTGGCTAGCGCGCTTGCATGGGGTGCAAGAGGTCGTGGGTTCAAATCCCACTAGCCCGACCAAACACAAACACCGGTTTACGCCGGTGTTTGTGTTTGAGAAGACTCCTCGCTATCATCCCCTCATGACCTGGAAACAGTCATTAGCATGGCCAGTCCACCGTCTCAAGGAAACCTTGAGGGTCTACCCTTATACTCAATCTCAAACATACGACCTAGCGTACAGCGTGTGTATCGCCCAAAAAACAGAAACACCGGTAACACAAATGCCGATGACACTCGCCATTCCCCTACCACCCAACACCTCAGAACAAACGATCACCGACTTCGCTCTTTATCTTCCGACAGGAAAAGAACTAATAGATCCGGTCTTTGGAAATCGATATTTTGTAATAAGCATCGAACCTCGCGCAACGTCGTTTGAAGTACCTATATTTAGTTGTAAGGCGGAAGTAAGACCCTTTAGCAGTGGCGGGCCTCCAAGTCCGCCCGAGTTAATAAACGGGTCGACACGGGGGTCGACCGCTACACCCGATGCACGTCTCCACCCCAACGATCCTCGTATCCAAACCCTCGCAAAAATCACTGGACGCGGATCCTCTCATCGAGACATCGCGAAAAACATCAATACCCACCTCCTCAAAACGTTGACATACGGTGACCCTATCGACGAACTCTATAGCGATCTCGATACTCTCCTCCGTCCCGCGGTAGACTGCGGAGGATTTGACGCACTCTTTGTATCGCTCTGTTTGGCAAATAATATCCCCGCCCGCATCGTGAGCGGCTTTTTTCTCGACGGCAATAAAAACGACATGCACGCCTGGGCCGAATTTCAAGACGAGCAGGGGCACTGGATTCCGGTTGATCCCTCAACAGAACAGCTAGTAAAACAACATCGGAGCAAAAAATCCGGGAGGTTCGGCTTCGTAGGTAGCGATCGTCTTCGTCTATCCCATGGTTGCGATATCCTCATCGAATGGAATAATAAATTCTATTATGCACCGATCTTACAGCATCCATTCGTAATAGAAGGAGGAGAGGATACTTCGGTTCGAGCAAAGATACAAGTAGCAAGCCAGGTTTAGCCCTATACTCGATACTGGATACTCTATACTTTTATGTCTCGCATCGTCACCTCGCTCTCCCCCAACGCCGAACACGACGACATACGTCTTGCCGCGTCTTTACTACTTCAACCGTGGACATGGCAAGAAGGTACGGCGATCAACGATCTCGAACAATCGATAGGCGCTTTCTTTCGCTCTCAAGCATTTACCTTCGAAAGCGGACGATCCGCTCTCTGCGCCGCCATTCAAGCCCTCGACCTTCCAAAGAACAGTGAGATCATTCTCCAAGCCTTTACTTGTGTCGCCGTCCCCAACAGCATCCGTTGGGCAAATTGCATTCCCACCTACGCAGACGTCGATCCAAACACGTTTACGCTCGAGGCCACAACCATCGAACCACTCATCACTCCAAACACGCGCGCCCTCCTTATCCAACACACATTCGGGATCCCGGCAGACATGGACGCGCTCACCGCCCTCGCCAAAAAACATAACCTTCTCATCATTGAAGACTGCGCACACAGCTTCGGAAGCCGTTGGAACGGTCAACTCCCGGGAACATTTGGCGATGTCTCAATCCTTAGTTTTGGACGAGACAAATCTTTGTCTTCGGTATTTGGAGGCGTAGCCCTGACACGACGACCAGACATCGCAGCTCGTCTAAAAACCCTACAACAACAAGCTCCAATACCTCCGCGAACCTGGATCGCCCGACAACTCTTTCACCCCATCGCACTAGCCATCTCACGAAAAACATACGACTTCTTCTCATTTGGAAAACTCTTTTTGGAAGTCTGCAAACGCCTTCATCTCATCTCAAAAGCGTTCGAACCGACAGAACGTCGCGGTGGCCACCCTTCTTGGGCGCATCATCGCCTGGCCAACGCCCTCGCCGCCCTGGCCCTCCATCAATGGAAAAAACGAGAACGGTTTGACGCTCATCGTCGCAAAATAGCAGCCATCTACCAAAAAGAGTTGCACTCCTCATGTATCCAGCCTCATCCCCCTGAACATGCCGATCCCGTTTTTCTGCGCTATCCTATCCGAACCAAACACCGTGATCAAATATTAAAGGAAGCTGCGGCAGCACGCATTGAACTTGGCGATTGGTATGTAGCACCCGTAGCTCCTAGAGGAATCGACGAACAAGCGGTTCTATATGATCGAAGCAAAACACCGAACGCTGTCATTCTTTCAGAAGAAATGATCAATCTTCCGACGCACATCAATATTTCTGAGGAGGACGCAAGAAAGATCAGCAGAATAGTAAACCAGCTCGCTTCTTTCCGCTCCGTCTAAAGCGCGCAGGTCAATACGAGAGTCGACCATTATCCTCCTTCCCATTCTCGATACTCGATACTGTATACTCGATACTTCTCTATGCTTTCCATCCGCCCCTGCACCGACCGTTCCGCCTGGACCGCGTTTTTAGACGAGCAGGTGCCACACACCTTCTTGCAATCATGGGAATGGAAAGAGATGAACGAACAGAATGGGCAGGAAGCTATTCCGCTGGGTATTTTTGAAGATGATGTCTTAGTCGGAACAGCCTTGACAATTTTCACAAAAGCGCGTCGCGGTTCGTTTCTCCTCATACCACATGGACCAATCGTCCACGCATCACGCATCACGCATCACATATCATCAGAAAACGTTTGGAACCTTCTGACGGAAGCCTGGAAACGCCTCGCCAAAGAACGAAAGGCCGTTTTTATCCGTGTCTGCCCTTTGCTGGAAGACACCGCTCCCCATACGTCCTTACTCCAAGATCACGGCTTCAAACCGGCACCCACCCATCAGCATCCAGAGCTTGCCTGGATGCTCGACTTGTCTTCGACGGAAGAAGACCTCCTCAAAAACGCCCGCAAAACCACACGCCAGAGCATACGCAAAGCCGAAGAAGCGGGCATGACCGTCGAATTCACAACGGATCAAAACAGCCTCGACGCATTTTGGAAGGTCTACGAAACTACCGTGGCTCGCCAACAATTTACCCCGTTTTCTCGTCGCTATCTTGAAACCGAGTGCGAAGCTTTTGCCAAGACGAGCAACCTTTTGATTGCGGTCGGACGCATCCAAGACACAATCGTTTCCGCCGCCATCGTAACCCTCGCCCATGGCAGTGCCTTTTATCATCACGGTGCTTCTGATCAATCGCATTTCCCTAAAGTTCCCGCCGCTCACCTGCTTCAATGGCGAATCATCCAAGAGGCCAAACGTCACGGCAGCAAATTCTATAACTTTTGGGGGATCGTGCCCGAATCCGCCACCAACCATCCCTGGCATGGATTGTCACTCTTCAAACGCGGGTTTGGAGGGTTTGAAGAAGCCTATGTGCATGCCCATGACATGCCTCTTTCTCCTAGGTATTGGCTGACGTGGGTAATTGAAACCATCCGACGAAAGCACCGACGGCTTTAGTTTGACTTTCCCGAGTCTTTCTGATACTATCACGCCTAGTTGACCCGCCAAGGGTCTTTTAAAAAACGTGTTATGCCTAACCCCCTTATCGATTATCTCCGTACCTCAAAGGAAGAATTGGAAAAAGTCAGCTGGCCAAGCAAAGAAGATACCTTCCGCTATACGACGCTCATCGTGGTAGGCAGCGTGCTGGCCGCTGTCTTCTTTGGAGCGCTCGATTTCGGCCTAAGCAACTTGGTGCAAACCATCATTAAGGCGCGTACTCCTCAAACAGCTCCCACCCAAGAGACCGTCCCCATTAACCCCACCGACATCCAAGCCGTCGACCAAAACGGCAACCCCGTGAATCTCAACGTTCAGCCAATCCCCATCGACGCGCCAACCCCCGCTCCTTCCACCAATACCCCTTAACCTATGCCTAAGCAAACCTCCGACTACGGCCGCCGCTGGTTCGCGATCCACACCTACTCTGGCTATGAGGAAAATGTCGCGGATAGCTTGCGCCAACGTATCGAAACTCTAGGCTTGAAAGACCACATCTTTCAAATCCTCGTCCCCAAAGAGAAAAAGATCAAAATAAAAAACGGCAAACGGCGCGTGATTGAAGAGAAGATTTTCCCCGGCTACGTCCTCGTTGAAATGGTCGTAACCGACGACTCCTGGTACGTAGTCCGCAACACACCAAATGTAACCGGGTTTATTGGAACTGGCACGAATCCCACTCCTTTGTCCCAAGCCGAAGTAGATGGCCTCCTCAAACGGATGGGGACAACAGAAGAACCTCAGGTAACGATCGACTTACAACCCGGCATGGCCGTCAAAATTGGCGAAGGACCTTTCAAAGGCTTCGAAGGCAAAGTGAGCGAAGTCGATGGCTCCCACGGCAAAGTCAAAGTCCTCGTCAGCATGTTCGGCCGTGAAACCCCGCTCGAATTGGATTTTACTCAGGTCAAGAAAGTTTAGTAAATGGGATGGCAGAGGCCACCGTCAGCGCGCTTCTCGCTGCTATCCCCTACCAATGCTCTGCGTGACGGCAACGCATCCTCATTCATTCATTTCTCATTATGGCTAAAAAAGTTAAGACCCTTATCAAAGTCCAAGTCATGGGCGGCAAGGCAACGCCTGCGCCTCCCCTTGGTCCCGCCCTTGGTCAGCATGGCATCAACATCGCTGAGTTCTGCCAAAAGATTAACGCCGCCACTCAAGACCGCTTGGGCGAAGTCGTGCCTGCCGTCATCACCCTCTACGAAGACCGCAGCTACACCTTCATCCTTAAAACCCCTCCGGTCTCTGAGCTCTTGAAGAAAGCAGCTAAGATCGAGAAAGGCGCTGGTAAACCTAATACCGAAAAAGTTGGCAAGGTCACCATGGACCAAGTCCGTCAAATCGCCGAAAAGAAAATGCCTGACTTAAATTGCACGACCATTGAAGCAGCCATGAACCAAGTGATTGGAACGGCTCGCAACATGGGCGTCGAAGTCAAAGGGTAAGATAAAAACCACTAGCTCTAATGCTAGCGGTTTTTAAAATATTCATAAAAATACCCTAAAAAACCCTGCTCGAGTTATACACAGGGTATCCTTGACTCACCCACTAGTCGGTGTACGATTTTAGACAGCCTCATTGGTTTGAGAGGCTAAGGAGCAGCACATGGGAACGTCTGCGAAGGCACTGGTGGGCGAGAAGATCACCATCTGCTGTACGCATGCAGCAGCAGACCAGGGGGATCAACAGGGAACCTTGAGGACCATTGGCGGTCCACTGGTTCTCATCACGGATCTCTCCCTTCTGAAGGGAGATCTCAAAGAACTGATCGAGCGTCAGAACAATGTAACGTTCAAACTTCAGGCCTGGATGTGGCAGAACAGGACGGGTACCATCGAACTGATTGGCCACGTCAACTGCGACTGCAATCTGATCCACGGACTGAACACAAAAGAAATGCAGGAGTGTCTTCAGAGGGTAGAAGAAGAAGTTCGAGGAATGGGATGCGGACGCTTCGAAGTTCGCGCTCTCCTCTACTTCACCCAGCAACCTCAGGCACAGCTCGCTTCCGGAGCTAGTCCGCAAGAAGAGTGCGCATCCAACATTCAAGTCATCAGCATGTAGCTGTGCTCATCTCATCCCTCCTCTCACGGAGTACTCTCCGTGGCCTCCACGAACACTGATCGCCAACCTTCGGCTGACAACCAATGCTCATGGGGACAATTAAAGACTCAAAAGGCTCCTCGCAAAAGCGAGGAAGCCTAGACAAACAGATGGCCCGTAGGGGCTTTTTTACGTCTAACAAATAGTTACTTCAATTTTTTCTTCATATATGTCCCCGCCAAACGAAACCCGCGTTTACGATAATATTCACGCACCCCAACACCGCTAATCACCGTAATCCCTTTATACCCATGCTCCTTCGCTATCTTCTCCGCCTCAGCCATAAGCACCTTCCCCCACCCTCGATGCTGCACCGCATCCGTGCGACCTTCTGACAATTTCAAGGCTTGACCGTAGGTATGTAATTCACGAATGAAGGCACAATTGTCCAACTCAGGAAACTCTTTTTGAACCTCATCAAACATCTTTGTTGTCTTAGCATTCTCAATCACAGGATCAAAATCAGGCAATCGCAGACGCAAAAAGCTTACCACCGTTGTCCGTTGTTCATCTTCCACACTCAAAAAATATTCTGTGCCGTAGGCGTTACGATACACATCCCGAAACACAACCAATTTCACATCAGAAGCTAAGGGCGGTCGGTGTCCCGCTTCCCGACAACGCAAACACCGGCAGTGAATCCCCCGCTCTTTCATCCGAACCTCAATCACATCACGTAAGTTCGTAACTTTATTACCCGCTGAAATTTCAAATGAAGGAAAGTCACGAATCAACCTCGACACACGGCAGTAACGCGGGATGACGCTCTGCATCCGCACCATCATTTCAATCAGCGTCTCCCCCTCTAACGCCTGATATTTTCCCTCCGCGTGCCATTGAGCCAATTCCGCCGTAGGCAGAACTACGCATGGGTACAACTTAATCATGTCCGGACAAAACCGCTCATCCGCGAATAATTGGTCGAACATTTCAATATCGCGTTCCGGCGTCGCCCCAGGTTGACCCGGCAAAATATGGTAATCGGTCTTAAACGCCGCCGCTTTCAAAAGCACCGTCGCCCGAACAGTGTCCTCGACCGTATGGCCGCGTTTAGTCAGCTCTAAAATCTTGTCATCCAAAGCCTGCACACCAAGCTCAGCCCGCGTCACTCCCAACTCACGTAATCGGACAATCTCTTTTGGAGTAATCCAATCCGGCCGAGTTTCAATCGTAAGCCCAATTACACGGTAATCCGCCGACTCGTTCGCCTTCTGAGAAGAACAGAGGGAGCCATAACGCGGCTTCTTACGGGACAAACCCAAATGATTGGCTGCATCAAAACACCGCTTGATAAACCATTTACGATATGTCCAAGGGTAAGCCGACCAAGTTCCGCCCTTGATAATCAATTCAATCTTCTTAGCCTCATGTCCATTTCTCTCCAAAGCCTGCACACGCTGAACAACTTGGACATAAGGATCAAATTTGAGTTGCAAAGCACGCGCGGCTGCCGGTTCGCTCGCCACATAACTCTTCGGCATCCGGGCCTCGGTCGGACAATAGACACATTTTCCTGGACAAGCGTATGGCTTTGTTAAAAGGGTGATAGGCGCAACCCCAGAATCCGTCCGAACCGTCTTGCAGCGCAAAAGCCGTTCAAGCCCCTGATTACGTGGCTTACTCTTTGTCATCTTACGATACACCTTCACCATCTCGGGAATCGTTGGAAATTGGTAATTTGTCTTCTGTAAGTTTTTTCGGATCGCCAAATCCAAAGCCTTTTGAGAAGGCTGATCCTGGATAAGCACATCGGCGATAATCGCCTCAATCACGTGTGCAGGTGGACGCTTCTGATGAGACATGATGGAATAGCGGCCAGAGTAGCATGAATACCAATCTTGCCAAGGGATTAACCGAGAATGTACGCGCCTTTTACGAACAACACGGCGCTTGGTTTGCGACAACCAGAGGAAAGGTTATTCCAGAGCACCCGTTTGTTTCAGAGTTTATCCGGCCAGGCATGACAATCGTGGATGTAGGAGCGGGAAACGGAAGATTCGCAAACCTTTTACCAAAAAACACATGCTATATTGGAATTGAGCCCTCAGAAATACTCCGCGCCTTGAGCCTCCCATCACACCTGTCCCTCGTTCCTGGAACTCTTCCCCATCTTCCACTCCCCGACGCCGTCTCTGACGTCACGGTCTGTTTAGCCGTCCTTCATCACATCCCGACCCAAACCACGAGACGCACCTCTGTTGAAGAGCTTATCCGTATTACCAAACCTGGGGGCATCATGCTTGCCACCTCTTGGTTACGCAATCCTCACGGAATAGCCATGACCCCCATTTCAGAAGGCGAAGCAGGCGATGTTTGGATGCCCTGGCAAGGATTAACCTCGGAAGAAAAAGGTCAACGTTATGTTCATTTTATGCAATCCGGAGAATGGGAACGGCTTTGGACGAATCCAGGGCTAGATATCGTTCAGATCGGCATGTACGGCAAAAAAGATTGGACGAGTGATCAAACAGAAGCTCTTAATTGGCGCGTGATCGCCAAACGCCGTTGACGAACAGAATACGAACAGGTGTAGTAGAGGGAGGGATAGTAGAAAAGGAGTGAGTAGTGGAGAGCCAATACCGTATGGATTTTTTTTCTGACCTTGAAACCCAAGAACCACGTCTATTAGCTCCAGAATCGCAAGAAGTCGATCGAGGTTTTGATGTAGCTTTGCGCCCCAAACGCTTAGATGAATTTCTTGGCCAACAAAAAGTCAAAGAAAACCTACGTATCTTTCTAGAAGCAGCCAAAGGTCGCAGCGAACCGTGTGAACATATTTTATTATATGGCCCGCCCGGTCTCGGAAAAACCTCTCTCGCACATGTCGTGAGCACAGAAATGGGCGCGAATATTAAAATTACTAGCGGACCAGCTCTTGAACGTGTCGGCGACTTAGCCGCTATCCTCACCAACCTAAACGAAGGCGATATTCTGTTTATAGATGAAATCCATCGCATGAACCGTTCGATTGAGGAAGTGCTTTATCCAGCCATGGAAGATTACGCCCTGGATATTGTTATTGGCAAAGGTCCCACCGCACGCACGTTGCGGCTAGATCTCAAACGTTTCACCATTATCGGTGCAACCACACGCCTTTCCCTTCTCTCATCACCTCTAAGAGACCGCTTTGGCGTTACCTATCACCTCGATTTTTACACCCCCGAAGAAATGGCCCAGATCCTCTCGCGCAGCGCCCAGCTATTAAACTTGGATGTCCCAAGTCACGCTCTTAACGTAATCTCCACACGCGCACGACGCACACCACGCATTGGGAACCGTTTGTTAAAACGCGTGCGCGATTATGCACAAGTCATGAATAATGGCACGTTAAACGCCGATATTGTCGAGGTCGCTTTACAAGCCTTGGATATCGATAGGCACGGACTCGATAAAGCCGATCAACGCACCCTCAAAGTCCTCATCGAAAAATTCAACGGCGGCCCCGTGGGACTCACAACACTCGCCGCAGCAACCGCCGAAGATGTGGAAACTCTGGAAGACGTCATCGAGCCATTCCTTCTGCAAGAAGGTTTTATCGCCCGCACTCCGCGCGGACGCATCGCAACGGATGAGGCCTACAAACACTTAGGCCTCCAACCGCCGGCACGTGAGGGCACGATTCTCTAGCGAAACAATCGCATATCAAGTATCGTGTAGCCAATATGATTCCTCTTTCTTGGTTTTTATTCGCCTGGCTCGGCATGCTGGGGCTCTTTTTCCTGTTGGCCCTCATTACGCTCTTTACCCATCTTCGCTACGGCGTTGCAAGCTTCATCACTTACCTTAGCACGCTAGCGTTTATTGGAGTGAGTACTATAGCCATTATTTTAGCTAGTAATTATCTTGTAACCGTCGATTGGACGCAAACCATTGATCTAAGCAGTGTATTGGGAAACACATTTATTCCTGAGGAATAAGTACCTTTGTTTGATTTTGCCCAGAACCTATGATCGACCTTCGCCACCTTCCTAACCCGGTTCCAGATGAAAAACTGGTTTTTTTATTACGTCGGCACCCTATCACGATTTTGGTCCTCATTATCGTTACACTGATTCTCCTTACTTCTCCGTTTGGAATTAACTGGTACCTACAGACCTATCGCCTAGACATCCTGCAAGACCCATCCGTCTTAACACCGGTCGTAGTCATCGGTTCGATCTTTTTCCTGTTTGCCTGGTTGTTCCTATTCCAATATTTCATGGATTACTATTTAGACACTTGGATCGTCACCACCAAACGCATCATCAATATCGAACAAACAGGGCTCTTTCATCGCACCATGTCAGAGTCACGTCTCTACCGCATCCAAGACGTCACAGCCTCTATCAACGGCTTTTGGGCCACGGTCTTCAATTATGGACATGTAGAGATCCAGACCGCCGGCGAAAAAAACCGTTTTCAATTTGAACAAGTCAGTAATCCAAACCACATCTCTAAAACAATTCTCGAACTTTCCGAAATCGATAGACGCGAACAGCTTGATGTCGCCGTAGAAGAGTTTGGGATTGGGGAAAAGTTGAAAGAGTTGAAAGGAAAAAGCTCTAAGCTTGGATAAACGACTCATCCCCGATGAGAACATCGAGGATAAGAAAAGAGAAAAGAATATAATCACTGGCAGTGGTAGGGACCCGGCATGCAGCTCATAAGCACCGTAGGGCACATCCCCTGCGGCACGTAGTTGCCCGTCGGCATATCAGACAACGCACGCGAACCCCCACAGACAAGGAAAAGTTCAGCGAGCAAGACTTCCATTTGTTGACCGTCAGCCGCCACCCGCCAGACACGCAGCGTACCCCGCTCACGCAAACCTCCACGACCATCCCCATCAAGTGCCCAGAGCACTCCCAAGAGTCCGATGGGCGGATCTTGACGTACATTAAAGCGAGGCAGGTTGAAGTTGGTAGGAAGAGCTACGGCCACACTCGCCGTCCAGGGATTAGCCGTGAGCGGAGCGGAAGCAGTCACCATGGGAAGCAGCGTAGAAACCGAATCCCCCCGACCAACCTGAAACGACACAGAAGCCGGTCGCATAGGTGCCGCACCTCCATCCTCTCGATCATGCGGGTCAGGCGTCACATAGCAGAAGTGCCATGCCGCCAGCCCAGGCTGAAAGAACGTATTCGGCAGGTTGAGCGTCCGCCCATGACAGGTAGTAGGCGAGAGCACTGCAGACTGAAACATCTCAGAGACAGGAGGAATATCGGGGGAAGCGCGCACGTCAACCGGCGTCATCCGATCAGGCAGCATCGTATCATTGAAGCTCACGCGATCCGACACGGCCATAGCATCGAGCGTCGACTGGGTAGCAACGTCAAAAGGAAGAGGAACATCAGAAGTCGGGACAGAAGCATCCATGAGAACGGGTGAAACCGTCATACGCCCATCTCTGGATTCAGTCCTATCGAAAAAAGCAGCATCTCGAGCGA
The DNA here is from genome assembly GCA_964438015.1 of uncultured Gammaproteobacteria bacterium. Lineage (GTDB taxonomy): Bacteria > Patescibacteriota > Patescibacteriia > 2-12-FULL-60-25 > 2-12-FULL-60-25 > JAGOUY01. The sequence continues at coordinate 6,974 of CAYTIN010000025.1, read as the reverse complement.
CGACCTCGAGCGGATCCGCGATCAACTTGAAACCCCCACAACTCTCGGCGGACAGAGAGATCGAGAGCAGAACACACACCCACAGCAGCTTGACGATAGACCGCATGGCACACTCCATTGACCGAAGGTTGTCGTGGTATGATCGCAACCGCTACGACCAGCCCACCTTATACTCCGTTCCATAGTTCACCGTCTTCGTCAAGGGATAAAGCTGTGGAAAATTCACGTTCGAGCCACAAGTAACATGGCCGCTTCGTACGATGAAGGCGTCACATCCACCATACCCGCTGAATCCAGCGTTACACCTGCTTCAGTTGCAGGCGTAAACCCACAATCAGATTCCGAAGGGAGAGCTACGCCATTATTCGAATAGATATTGTTTGCAGCGGTTAAGGCACGGATATCATGGCTTTGCACTTCGCATACATTCGGCATCGAACCACGTGTATCCACAAAACGATTATTAGTAATACGAAGCCCATCCGTCGCTTGCTCAACCGCATTCCCAGCGCGGAGCTGAAAAAGAACACCGGAGTTATTCAAAAACAAATTATGAGCCACGCTCGTATCAGTGGCGTCCACAACAGCCATAGCTCCATACGCCCCATGAGCGATAACATTATGCTCAAAGGTGGTCCCAATCGCCTCGTAGGCAATCTCTCGTGTCAGCAACGAGCTGTCCGTCCATCCTCCAATACTCCAAACAGGATCAGCTCCGCTTCCGGAACGTTGGCCATCCATCACATTCTGTTCAACACGCACATACTCAGACCCACCTCGAATCACCCCCGCCATATTTCCAAAATCACGAATCCAATTTCGGCGTATAGAAACCTGAGAAGCATCCCAAACATCGATCACTTCTTGCCAGTCCCCCTCTGAGGTATCCGCCCGTCGTCCGGGTCGCGCCAAATCACTGCCTTCAAGCGTTACATAAGAAGCTTGGTGAATACTGACCACATCTCCGTCCGTGCCTGCATCCGATAAAGTTAAATTGCGTAACGTAATGTAACTGGACTGACCCTGCACCTCCACCACCGTCCCCCCGGCTCGGTTGATAACTAACCCATCCACCACTATATAACGGGCACCGCTTGTAATCGTTAACGCTTTCTCACTGACTACGCTAAACCCAGCCGTACCCCGACCCCTAGCGGCTACCAGATAAACCGGATGATCAACCGTTCCACGAGCTTCCACAACAAGTTGACGAGATAAAGAAAAAGTCCCGGTCATAGCAATCACATCTCCAGGTCGAGCACTTTGCACAGCCGTACGGAGCGAGGACTCATTACCTACAGACACTAAACGTTGTGCGCCGGGATAGGCAGATAAGTCAGCTGTCGAAAGTGCGTTCACAGCACCTGAACCACCGCTAGGCAAAGAAACCGAAGGAGCAGAGGTGGAAACAGGGGTCGCGCGCACCTGGCCCGGCCAAACCACGGGAGCCACCGGCGACCGGACGGTTACAGAGGGAGCAGAAACGGTAGGAGATGTAACGGGACGAGGAGTTGTCGGACCTTGACTAGACACCGTCGGAGATGATCCGGGAGCAGAGTTAGAAGGAAGGACGGAGGTCGAACCAACGGCAAGAGCTGGGACACGACGGTTTTGTTCAATAGTGGGAGTCTGAGCTCGTTCGGTGCTTGGAGAAGCATCTCGAATCGTACGAACAGGATCCCCAAAAACATAGTCGGCAACCCGCGCGTCCGGCAGGCCGTCAACCAAACGTCGCCAGTTTGAGCCATAAAACCGCTGCAATACTTGCGGACTTGTAACCCAACGTAACATTCCCCCTCTCCCAACGGTATATATCTTCGAATCGCCCGTGCGCTGCAAAAGACGCGTCCCTGGTCGATAGGTAACATTTCCGCCATAGGTATAACGAGCCAGCTCCTCATCCGATACAGTACGCACTTGCGAGAAATCCTGGTACCATGTCCGAAAGGTTTGTTCATTAGGAAAGGCATAGCGCCTGCCATTACTGGCCAGGTAAAAAATCACCGGGCCAGAACCTTTAATAAGCCCGGCTTGAAGAGCAGCCTTGCCTTCCTGCATCGAACTCAAAAAGACCAGACTCATCCCCATCACCACGCTTAAAACGCGAAAAGCACGAAAGAACATATGTGATAATTCCTTTTCTATCATGCCTCACCCTTTCATGAATCACAAGCATCTCTCTTCTATGCAAACACCCTCCCCCACCCCGCGTCGCTGGCACATATCCGCTGCCGCTCTCCTCACGCTTAGCCTAGTAGTAAGCTCATTTGCCCCTCTTACAAATACACTGCTCACGTCGGTTCCAACCGCCCAAGCAGCAACCTTGGCAGAAACATTGCCAGTCGTCCCAACAATCAATGAGAGCACAAAAACAAACTTGCGGAGCATCCTATCGAACGGACAAACGCAAGGAAATCGCGCAGCGGTGTTTGCAAAAATCGGTGATAGCATCACGGCCACTGGTTCCTTTTTAGTAGACATGGGCTGTCCTAGCGACCCACCTAATAATTACGCTGGTTTTGCCACGATTGTAGAATATTTTAAAAATACTTCGTTAGGAGCAAGCTCTACCTGGTGTGGCACCGGTAATTCGTTCACACGAGATTCACGAGCAGCCGCCTCAGGCTGGCGAACGAATGAAATCCTTGGCATAGCCACAGGCGATGCCGGCTTACGAGCAGGCTGTAACGCAAGCGAAAGCCAACTCGCCTGTGAGCTACGCCAAACAAAACCGGGCTTTGCCTTAGTAATGATCGGAACGAACGACGTCGATGGCATTGCGAGCGGAGACGTATCTATCAACGCCTACAAAACACGCCTGGAAACCATCGTAACCCAAATACAACAAGCCGGGACCATTCCCGTCCTAAGCACCATCCCTCCGCGCCTTGACCAAGGTGGAGCTCTTCAGGATGAAGTCGCTCAAGTTAATCAAGCAATCATCGAAGTCGCTCAAGCAAGAAATATTCCTACTTGGAACTATTGGCGGGCACTACAAAACATTGGCTCAGGCAATCGATTCGGCATGGACCCGGACGGCATTCACCCGACAACCTATCAAAACGGAAATGCCTCAATCTTAGAAGGCACAGCTTTAAATAACGGCTATAATGTTCGCAACCTGACCGCTTTACAAGTCCTCGCTAAATTAAAGAGTGTCGTTATTGATAACGGAAGTACTGACAGCGGCACGACTCCTACGACGACTCCTACTCCAACACCAGTTCCCGTTGTACCACCCACAACGCCAACCACCCCCACCCCAACAACGCCACCCCCCGTTGCAACGCCCTCGACCCCCGGTAGCCCACGCACGATACGCGTGTATGTGGCCGGAGAAAGCATTGAACGCCGTAACCGTCACACCGAAGCCCCTTTTACTTCAAATGGCAGCTTGAATAACCCTCAGAACAATGATGATGACCAATACGGCTGGATGGTACCACTCGCAGAACGTCTAAAACTTCGCGACCCTAATCTCACAATTCAATTCGTGGGTGCTCAACCTTGGGCAAACGCAGAAGACAATCCTTACTCTGGCACGTACCCATCAACGACACCTGGAAGAACATCCGCCATTTCCGGCTCCAGCGTAGAAGATTGGACGAACGCACGCCGCAGTGAACTCGTAAACAAAACGTATTGTTACGATGCTGCCTTCGCATCACGCGGTGGTAATGACACAAGCGTGGACGATACATCATACAAAACCCAATTAAAGAGCTTGATCCGTCTTTTGGCACAGGGCTCCAATTGCCAAGCCAACCCCGTCATTTTCGTAACCGCACACATGCCCGACAGTCAAGGGTCGATCTCAAGCCTGCGCCCTCTGTTCGTCGATCGCGTACGTGCTGCGGTAAATGAATTACAAGCCAGCGAATCTATTCGCGTACGCTTTATCGACATGTTCACGCCGTTTGCAACGAATCAAGCCACAACGGCTTTTCCCAATCCAAGCTGGACGACTGGTAGTAACGCGTTCGACATAAACAAGATCGGTCGTGAAGGCGATGGTCTACACCCCCGACGATTCGCTTCGATTTATGCGGGAGAAATAGCAGCCAACGCGATCAACATGGGCGACCTTGGCGGCTCATCTTCTCCAACTCCAACTCCAACTCCAACACCCACTCCTGTTGTAGCACCAACACCAACACCCATTATCGCTCCAACCACCCCCACAACTCCCAGCTTTACCTTGGGCGTCTCTCCCACTGCCCTAACACTGGTCCAAGGGGCCAGTGGAGCCGTCACTCTCAACCTGCAACGCACAGGTAACTTTAGAAATAGCATCCGCTTCGCCTACGACCGGGTTCCAACAAATACACGTGCTAGCTTTAACCTAAGCCGGACCACCGGTAACTCGGCACGATTCACCGTCACTGTAGGTCGCACAACACGCGTTGGCAGTTACGTTATCAATGTCCGAGCAATCAGTGGATCCATCACTCGCACATTCGCACTCCCAATCACTGTCATTGCCCGCAATGCTCCAGCTCCAGACCTGACCCTAACCAGAAACCCAGGCTCTCTTTCGATTCAACAAGGCCAAAACGGATCAGTAAATGTATCGGTTGCACGCCTAAATGGATTAACAGGCAATATCACTGTAACCGCTTCTGGACTTCCAACCGGCGTGAGCGCCTCCACTCTCACGCTCCAAAATGGCACCACGGCCGGCACCATAACCTTCTCCACTAATCAAACCGCCACGGTCGGTGGGCCTACAACGGTTACGCTACGCGCCACCAGTGGTGCGGTCAGCAAAACAGTCACCCTCCCCCTAACGATCACTCGAGCACCTGTCGTAACACCTACACCCGCCCCTGCAACCCCCTTACCAACCCCAACCATTCCCCAACCCTCAAGCGCAAATCGCTACGATATAGGTACGCCCACCGTACGTGACATTTGGGTATCCCCTTCCGGAAACGACAACAACTCAGGAGCAACACGCGGCACCGCCTTGCGATCTTTGGACGCAGCTTGGCGCCTAATCCCTTCCGGAAACCTTTCCGGAACCGGTTATCGCATCATGATGACCACAGGCACCTACCCAGAAAGCAGCCTGCCAAACTACATGGAATTGAAACGGGGAACAGCTCAATTCCCAATCATGATTCAAGCAGCAGACGGCCGTGGCACGGTCACGCTTGGAGGAGATTTGAACGTCGCCAACGTAAGTTACTTATACCTTGTTGATATCAACCTCATTCCCAGCCCAGCTGGCGATGCTTTCCATTGTGAATCCTGCGATCACCTCCTTATGCGTGGCATGCGCTTAAGCGGAGGGAATCGAGCTGCCCACGAGACTATCAAAATCAACCAGTCACAACACGTCTACATAGAAGACAGCGACATTTCCGGTGCCGAAGACAACACCATCGATTTTGTCGCCGTTCAATATGGACACCTGATTAATAACAAGATCTCAAATGCAGAGGACTGGTGCGTCTATGCCAAAGGCGGATCCGCCTATCTCCGCTATGAAGGGAACGAAATCTTCAACTGTGGCACTGGCGGCTTCACCGCCGGCCAAGGCACCGGCTTCGAATACATGGTTAACCCGTGGCTCCACTATGAGGCTTATGGCATCACCTTCGTGAACAACATCATCCATGATACCGACGGAGCTGCCTTAGGGGTAAATGGTGGCTACAACATTGTCATGGCCAACAACACCGCCTATCGCGTAGGCCAACGCGACCACATGATCGAATTCAACCACGGACGCCGCGGCTGTGATGGTGATACCTCGCAAAACGTCGCCGGCAACTGCTCCCGCCATCAAACCAACGGAGGTTGGGGTAATACAGGCGGTGAAGAGCAATACATTCCGAACAAACACATCTACGTCTACAACAATATCTTCTATAATCCATCCGGCTACGCAAGTCCAAGCTTCATCCAAGTTCCCCAGGGCCTTGCCAGACCACCAGCCAACACAAACTTGCCACCAACGACCCGTGCGGATGAAGACCTCAACCTCAAAAACAATGTCTTTTGGAACGGGACAAATACTGATTCAATCGGTATCGAAGATACAGCTCATTGCCAAAACGATAATGCCACCTGCAATATTACCCAACTACGCCGCGATAACCGCTTCAACACGCTTCAACCGGAACTAATAAATCCCGCTGGAGGCGACTTTCGACCAACGTCGAACAGCAATATTAAGACGCTAAACACGATCGCTCTTCCTACGCTCAGTTGGAGCGACCTTCCTGCACGACCTATTGCACCAGGCGGATACACATCACTAAGCCTCCCCTTAAACCGCGAAGGCGTCAGCCGATTAACAACCAACTACCTTGGCGCATACTAACTAACCGGAACACTCCGCCCATCATAAAGGGCGGAGTGTTGGTTTTCTATTGACGAGTCAAGTCCCTAAAGGCTACAACAAACCCATGAACGTCGTGCAAAGATTAGAGCAGATTCTTATAGGTAGGCCGTTTCGCATTTCTTATCAACCATTGAAAGACGAAATTGACCCAACCTCCATCCCCTACCTTCAAAATCAATCCTTAAAAAAACTAGAGACCGTTCCTCAAAGTAAAATGACAGACCCAAATAAGCTCGCCTTGAACCTCAAAGAACAGTTTCCCGGACAAGAAACACACATCCTGCTTCCAGGCCAAGCCTTCGATGTCTTAGGAACCCGCCATGGCCGTGGGTTTGGCTGGTACGATCGCCTCCTATCAACCCTCCCAGCAAATATCCTTCGGATAGGTGTTGCTCATGGTCACCAACTCCAATCCTCTGCTCTTAAACGAGAACTCTGGGACGAACCAATCGGTTGGCTCATCTATCAAGATCAAGGAAAATGGCAGGTCCATGAAACCAAGGCGAGATCCATATAAGCCTTGCCAAATACCCATAATTCCGTATAATAGCAACGCTTCACACCCATGGTGGCTATGGTGAAGAGGTTATCACAGCGGGTTGTGGTCCCGTTATCATGGGTTCGA
>CAYTIN010000024.1:0-21322 GCA_964438015.1 uncultured Gammaproteobacteria bacterium | reverse complement strand
TATTTTATGGGCATGATCTCTATTCTAGCAGAGGAGATGCTGGTCTAGGGCCTAACTTAATATATCTTAGAATAAGAAACAAGTTACGTCAACACTTCCTGATCGGACTGGAAAAGCAAAGGAAGATGAATAACAGTATTAGCTAAATAAATTTTTTTCAAGATATTCAAATGTTTCCACGGATCCAAACGCAGCATCGATTGGCCAAGAGCCCGCAGCCACGAATCTAGGATTTTCCTGGAAGTACTCTCCGAATCTTTTCATAAAAGATTTGAAACGCTCATCTTGCTCAAGAACATTATTATGTACCTTACCCCCAGCCTCAACATCACTATTATACTCTTCCTTATTGGCCTCTTGACATTCCTTAAGCGATTTTCTAACCAGAGTAAGATCCCCGGAAAAAGCAGAATCCACACCACGAATAAACTCTTTTTTTGTATCTAAAAGAGTTTGATCGGCTCGCTCAAAATCAGCTTTGACTTTTTGCAGCCGTATATTCACATCTACTATAATACTGTTTAATTCATCACTATAACGAGGGTGTAAATTCTTAACTATCGACGCATTTACATCACGCATTGCATTACCCAATAATTCCTCTTTTAAACTGTCGCTCAAATGCCGATTCAAAAACTCAGCCTCTTTCTGAGACGCTTGCTCATACTCTTGAGAAGCAGCCTTGGATCGTTTGATAAGATGGGAGTACTTTTGTTCAAAAATATCTTGCAATACCGACCTTGCTCGCCGTGCCTCTCTTGGACAAGCAGTTTCCAATGATAATAGATGATCTTTCGCTAATATTGCTAATTTAGCGGCTAATCCACGCCTCTGAATATCGACGTATTCATCACCTAAATATTTTTTATAAAAATCATCCTCTCTTTTAGAACGATCGCTCTTTTGCCGGAGATGGTCAACAACAGAACTAGCAAAGGCTCGATCCCGAGACGGAACACGGCCTTCCTGTAAAGCATGCTCCAACAAAACTCGTTGAGCTATTGTTGGTTCTAAAAAAACACTTTCTGCTAATTCATTCATTACTACATCCAAAGAATCTAATCCCTCATGATCCAAAAAATTCTGCCCCAACTCTCCAGCCCTATGCCTTGAATCCTGTTCATGCAAATTTTGAACGATTGCGTTAAAAGAATTCTGGACCGATTCATAAGAAGGCTTGGCTACCTTAACCATGTCAGTAAACTTTCTCACTTTATCAAGATGAGGAACCTCTTGAGGATTTAATCCCTCAGTCGGGAGTGAACTTGTTGAAAATCTTTCAAAATTCATAGTATGAATGTATTAGACTACTTAGAAAGATAGCAGACTGTACTATTTTTAGAAAATTCGTTGGGGAAAGAGCTATACTATACTGAATACTGAATACTAAACGCGAATTGATTCAACTTTTTCTGTTTTTGAAGATTTCCTTTTCCAAAAGCTTATTACCTTGCGACCATCTCCTGCCAGAAAGAATATTTTACCGTATAGAAAAGCTTCAAGATACAAAATCCGAGTTCAACTTATAAAGATCTAAAGGCTAAGGGAACACGCTTTCTCGTTCTAACGTAGCTGATCGAAAGGAATACACACAAATACACAATAACTACGGTAACAAAAGGGAATGAAAAACAAAAGATGACACAACCTCCAAAAACAGAACGTGACGTTACAACCTTAAACGTGACGCTTTATATTAGGCGACTATCCCTTGACATACAGTAATGCTTTTTGAAGTCAATGATGTAGGTTTTCCACACCCTTTAAAAAACACTGGAACTACTGCTATGCCATGGCATTGGCAGCCTAACGTTAGGCTGTTACACTGTACAATAATTGAACCGGCTGATTTCCCCGCTGTATCAGCTCGGTACGCCACCCATTGACAGAAGTTAATAGAAGTGGTTAATTTTTATGTCCAAATAACTCAAAACCCCGCCATTCTTGGTGGAGCGACGGGGCTGAGAGTTGTGCGAACGATAGACGACTTACGAAAAATCGTGGGTCGTTTTTTCGTTCCCGGAGTCTTCACTTACCGGAATGGCCCATGCCCGTAACCCGTAGTTACGTGCCCACAGGATTCTCCCGTTAGGTAAACGACGCCATGCACGGAATACAACATCTTTGGATGCCATAACCGTTAAGGAGCGTTTAGCCGTAGATCAACGATCTACGTGAGTGCAGCTAGTCCTACACCCTCCACAAAGAGCAAGAGAGAAACTGTAGAGGATATAGAAAACCACCGGAGGCAACCCCCGCCTTAGAAAAGCATTGTTTCCAATGCCGTTCGTCAGCAGTGTTCCAGCACCCGACGAACCTTTTTATGGTTCAGCGGGGGCTCCCTTCGATGGTTGTCACTAATTTGGAGTATCTGTGACGGAGACTTTGCCTGCCCTCGGCTGGAATCGAGAGCGAATTAACTTCTCTAAAGAACAATGTGGTAAAATATTACCATGTCTTCTCAACACACGCAATGGGAGCAATCAGGCCGTGTCCCCAAATCTACGAGCAAGGCAGGATTTTTCAGCCTGCTTAACGCTTCAATGCACCCACACGCGAAAGCAAAATCGGAAAAAGTGGCGTCTCGTGATTCCTTAGGTTATACCGCCAAGCAAATTCGTTCACGTAAGACTGTAAATGCTTCGCCGAAACGGCATGGTACGTCCCGTCAATCGAGCGTTTAAGCTGGCTCCAAAAACCCTCAATCGTGTTGGTGTGGACTTCCCCTCGTACATACTCACGAGCGCCATGATCGACCGTTTTATGCTTGTATCCATGTCGTCTCGCCTTTCGATAAGAAGGAAACTTGTCCGTCATGAGGCGACTGCCAGGTTTTATGCTCTTTTGAATTAAAGGAAGGATCGTTGAAGCCTTGCAGTCCGTCGCTACCTTGGCATATACGCTTCCTCCACGCTTCACAACCCCGACAACAGGCGTTTTGCCTTTAGCACCACGTCCCCGCGTGCCACGGCGGATACCGCCCACGTACGTCTCGTCTGCCTCGATAATCCCATCAAACATTCCAGGTGCTTGTTCCATGAGGGAACGAAGCTCTTTCGCAATCCGCCACGCCGTTTTATACGTCACTTCAAGCTCACGCTCTAGTTCCTTGGCCGATACCCCGTTCTTAGAGGCTGTCATCAGGTACATGGCGAAAAACCATTTCACGAGGTCGGTGTCGCTTTTTGCAAAAATCGTCCCTTGTTTGGGGGAGATATTATGCTTGCCACAAGCACAGACGTAGTGGGACGTGTCTTTACGGTGGTAATACGCCCCTACGCGACCGCACGTAGGACAGGTTGGTGTACCGTAGAGGGACGTAAAGAGATGTGCCAAACATGTCTCGTTATCAGGAAACATGGCCTGGAAGCGGAGGATGGAAAAACGGGCAGACTTCATACTTGACGTACCTTAGTGAAACCGTTACTGTATGTCAAGGGATAGTCACCTAAATTATACAAAAAGCTTTATGCCTAGCAAAAATGATGTTTCTGAACATCTGTCCCAGATCTTAGAAGAACTTGGCCTGACGGAGCACGAACGCAACCTTTACTCGCTCTCTTTGCTTTTAGGCCCAACTTCTACGGCGACGCTGGCCGAGCATATGCACATGCCGCGCTCGAACGTGTATAAAGTAATTGCTGGGCTGGAAAAACAGGGGCTCGCACAATTTTCCGGCAAAGGCACGTACAGCAAAACGTTTATGGTCGAGTCCCCGAGTCTGATTGTGGAGCTGCTACGCAAAAAACAGGAACGCTTAAAGACACAAAGCCAGAAGTTCGTCGAAGATATTCCCAACCTACTCACCCTCTACAAACAAGGAGAGATGCCGACCAAGGTAAAAGTTCTTCAAGGACAGAAGCAATTTATTCAAACCTTTGGACGTGTCGTTGAAGAAGCGAGAGACGAGGTGTGTTTTTTTGGATCGTTTCAACATTTTCTGCAATACATCAGCTACGAGGCAGGCATGGAGCACATCAAGACCCGTTCAAAGCGAGGCATTTTTTCGCGTGCCCTACTATTGCCGGACGAGGAAGCCAAAAAAGTTGCTTTAAGGGATAAGCAAGAATTACGTGAAACGCGTTTTTATCAAACCAAGCAACCTTTCGTGACTTCCTTTTATATTTTTGCGAATAAGGTGGCGTTTTGGCAGCCAAAAACTCCGCTTGCCGTCCTTGTGGAGGATGAATACATAGTGGCGATGATTCAGGATATGTTTAATCAGCTGTGGGAGAAGGCGGGAAATGAGACGTCAACAAAATAAAGTAAATGCCTAACTTATTTGTTCTCTCCACTCCATACTGTTTACAACGCCTCCTTCAAATACTTCCCGGTCCAGCTATCTTTTACTTTAGCCACCTCTTCCGGCGTGCCCTCACCCACAATTTCTCCGCCGTAGACGCCGCCTTCTGGGCCGACGTCGATGACCCAGTCGGCGGATTTGATGATGTCCATGTTGTGCTCGATAACGAGGACGGTGTTACCTTTGTCGACGAGGGCGTTTAAGACGATCAAGAGACGCTTAATATCGTCGAAGTGAAGACCAGTCGTAGGCTCATCCAAAATATAGAGTGTTTTACCGGTGGCACGACGAGATAATTCTGTCGCGAGTTTAACACGTTGGGCTTCACCACCGGACAAGGTGGTGGCCGGTTGGCCAAGTTTGACGTAGCCGAGGCCGACTTCGTGCAAGACGGAGAGCTTTTCGTAAATGAGTGGTTGGTCGACAAAGAAGCGGCGCGCCTCTTCGACGGTCATGTCGAGGATATCGGCAATATTTTTGCCGCGCCAATGGATTTCCAGCGCTTCGGAATTATAGCGGCGACCATGACATTCGCTGCATTCGACATAGACATCGGGCAAGAATTGCATGGAGATTTGAACGTACCCGTCTCCTCCACACGGTTCGCAACGCCCTCCGCCTTTGACGTTAAAGGAGAATTTTCCGGCGTCAAAGCCGCGCATTTTGGCTTCGGGGATTTCGGTGAACAAGTCGCGAATGATCGTGAAGAGACCTGTATAGGTAGCAGGATTCGATCGGGGGGTACGACCGATTGGCGACTGATCGACGGAGACGATTTTATCGAGGTAGTCGATGCCTTCGATGGTCTTGTGTTCGGCGACTGGATCTTTGGCACCGTAAAAATGCGCGGATAAGGCTCGACCGAGAATATCAAGGACAAGGGTTGATTTGCCGGAGCCAGATACACCCGTGACACAGACAAAGCGACCGAGCGGGATTTTGGCATCGACATTTTTGAGGTTGAAGGCGGTGGCACCTTTGATGGTGAGGACTTTGCCATTGCCTTTGCGGCGGACTTTTGGCCGGGCAATGGATTGGCGACCACTCAAATAGGCACCCGTGGTTGATTCTTTGGAACGCTTAATCTCTGCGAGCGTGCCTTCGGCAATGATTTCTCCGCCGTACTCCCCTGCTCCTGGACCTACGTCGACGACATAGTCCGCAGCTTGGATGATGGCTTCGTCGTGTTCGACGACGATGACCGTGTTTCCCAAGTCACGCAAACGCTTAATGGTTGCGATTAACTTATCATTGTCGCGGGAATGGAGACCGATGGAAGGCTCATCTAAGATGTAGATAACACCGGAAAGTTCGGAACCGAGTTGGGCGGCCAGACGAACGCGCTGCGCTTCTCCGCCCGAGAGGGACATGGCAGAGCGGTCTAGAGTAAGGTAATTCAAGCCGACGTCGATGAGGTTTTGTAAACGACGGGAGATTTCGGTTGAGATTTGATCTACGACAAGGCGTTCGCGTTCGGTGAACCCTTGGGAATCGACTTCTTTAGTGGCTTTGATGCGAGCAATTTTAGATGGACGGACTTTGATGGGGCCGCGGCCAAGACCCAAAAAGAATTTCACGGTTTCATCAAGCGGAATCGAAACAATATCAGCGATCGAGGTATCTGCCACCTTTACCGCCAATGCCTCCGGCCGCAAACGCTTACCCTGACAGGCTGGGCAGGTCAGCACACGCATGTAGGCTTCAATTTCTTTTTGCACGTATTCGGAATCCGTATCTTTGTACTTCTCCTCCAACATGGCCACGATACCGCCAAAGCGCATGGCTTTGCCTTCGATGTCATAGATCGTCTCTCCCGTGCCATCCATCAGCACACGAAGTGCCTTGGGAGAAAAGGTAGAGACCGGTTCGTGTACGGAAAAGCCGTGTTTTTCTCCGACACGCTCGAGAAGCTTTAGTTGATTATTCTGATTGCCCGCAATACGCGTGAGAGGCTTGATAGCTCCTTGAGCGATCGTAAGCCGCTTGTTTGGAATGACGAGGTCGGGTTCTAACACTAGCTTCGTACCGAGGCCAGTACAGGCGGGACAGGCACCATGCGGGGAATTGAAAGAAAAAAGACGTGGCTCGAGACTTGGTAAAGACAGGTTACAATGGGCACAAAAAAGTGACTGAGAAAACAGCAGATCTTCTGTCGTCTCCTCCACCAATGCCATCACGAGACCATTGCCGAGCTCAAGAGCCTGTTTGACGGTTTCCAGCAAAGACTCGAGTACCATGCTGGTATTTTGATCGAGTTTTGTGACGACCACCTCGATTGTGTGTTCTTGTGTTTTATCGATACGCGTCCGCAACATTTCATCAATATCTACCAAGGTTCCATCAAAGCGGACTTCGCGATAACCGGCATTTCGTGCCGCTTGCAGCACGACTTTATGCTCCCCTTTTTGACCACGAACCATGGGAGCGAGAAGGACGATGGCCGAGGAGTGCGTCAAGCTTAAAATTTTCTCAGCAATCGCACGTGGAGGCTGTTCCATCACGGGTGAACCGCACTGCACGCAATGAGCACGACCAGCACGTGAGAAGAGAATGCGTAAGAAATCGTAGATTTCGGTAACCGTACCGACGGTAGAGCGCGGATTATTGGAAGCGGACTTTTGGTCAATCGCAATTGTGGGTGAGAGCCCGGTAATTTCATCAACGTCCGGTTTATCTTGTAATTCCAAAAACTGGCGCGCGTAGGAAGAGAGGCTCTCCATGTAGCGACGCTGTCCTTCGGCGTGAATCGTGTCAAATGCGAGGGATGACTTTCCTGAACCGGATAAGCCGGTCACAACGATGAATGACCCTTTAGGGAGATCAATCGAAATGTTTTTTAGATTGTGAACCCGTGCTCCTTTGATCGAGATCATGGAGCGATCCCCCGCAGGTCGTGCGGAGAGAGAAGGACGCTTGGACATGTTGGCGGCGAGACTATCATGTTTCGGTAAGCGGGGCAAGAGGAGAGGGTTGATTTCCTGTATTTAGAGATGGCTTAGAGGAACACACCGTCATTTTCCGCAGAAGATTAAGCTCGCTCTCAGACCGTCGCCTTCTGCGAGGCTCTTTTAACAATCTCGACCCACAGGAGGCAGATGAATCTAATCAAGCAAAAAATTAGCGAGCCGGTGCTGGAGTTGAAGCGGGTGTACTACCCGGAGGTGCGCAAAACCAGTCAGCGAGAGCTCCATTGTTTCCATATCCGAAAAGCTGACACTGTAGGCCAGAACTACAAGTAATATCTATTTGTGCCCCAAAGTTATTTCGGCAGCCAAGATTCTTACATCGACATCGCTCTCCTAAATTCCCATTTGAGCATTCACCACGAATATCTGCTGTGAGTGCAGTATCCGCCATAGCTATACACGCACGCTTATTTTGTGAATTACATTCTGCATTTGATCTGCAATTGGCACTTATTCCTGTTCTGGCTCGACTCATTTCCGGAGTCGGGGTCCGTACTTGAACATCTCGACAATACCAACCCCAAAATCCTCCCGTCGGTTGCTCAAAAATACACTTGAATGGAGCTTGGCAAGCTACCATACCCGTTCCCCGATTATTTGTTCCAAACCCAAACTGTGTAGCTTCATCACCTAAGTCACCCGTGGTTGTTAATTGACACCCCCGACCAGCACAAAAACATCGCTGCCCCTCCAGACCCGCACTACAACTGCCTAATTTGGCGGCGTGATCACCTTGAATATCCCAATCAGTTCTATTTACATGGAATCCAGCAAATTCAAAGATGCTATCAGCGACTCCTCCATCATCAGAAGCATCCCTTCTGCGATAGTTATACCGCATACACGATTCATTCCTCGGACAATCCAGATCACGAGCACAGGAAACTGTTGACACACTCTCA
Organism: uncultured Gammaproteobacteria bacterium; assembly: GCA_964438015.1. Taxonomy (GTDB): domain Bacteria; phylum Patescibacteriota; class Patescibacteriia; order 2-12-FULL-60-25; family 2-12-FULL-60-25; genus JAGOUY01. The sequence goes on along the minus strand of CAYTIN010000024.1, from coordinate 13,151 downwards.
TGCTGTTGGCCACCATTTTCTCCGTACACCCCTGTATTTGGTGGAAGCTCAATCGGAGTAATAGGAGTAATGTTAGGCAACTTTAAACTCAACGTGTTGGGGTTTACTGTTGATAGAATAAGATAGGAACCTAATACCAAGAGAAGACCAATGAGCGCATCCTGGATAATCTGCTTGCCTTTGCCGACTTCATCTGCGGCTGACCCTAAGAGATACAAGAATCCGCCATAGACAACCATAATGACGGCGGCCGTGCCGGCTAATCCGATGGCATAGCGATAGATGAGCGCGATATAACTGCCAAGGTCACTTACGACCGAGACGCCGGCAATAGGTTGAGACAATTGCAAAGGAACGGCGTTGCGACCCGCGGAGTCGGCAGTATCTCCTTGCGTTTCGGCTGCCGGGGGGGAGGTGGCGGGGGAAATTGGTGCAGCACAGGCAGGCTGGCGAGCGGGGTCGGGACGCATGCCAGCGATGACGGGAGCGGTGGGGCTTGCACAACGGCGCGTGCAGCTTTCTGCGCAGCCGGGGGAGGCATCGGCTACGGTGGGACATGTATCCGTGGTTTGTACCGTGACCGGGTTACCTGTCCCCCCTGCTCCCGGGACACAGGTACAAGAACAGACCGGCGTAGTTGGGTTGCTTCCATCAGGCGTAAATTGGGCCGGACCACGACAAGTGAAGGCGGGTGTTCCCAAGGTTGTACACGCAGATGCAACCGCTGGCGTGGCTCCATTCGCGGGTGAACCGGTGCACAGTTGCTGGCAAGCCGCATCGGTCGTGACGGTGGTGACTGTCACCGGTCGTGTCTCTGTCCCACGTACACAAGTTACGACACAGCCGCGCATCCACCCCAACGTTGGAAAGAGACTTCCCCATAGGGACAGGAGCAACAAAAGATGTTTGACGCGAAACATAGTTAAGGGGTGGCAGTTGTGTCAATAAATTTTTTGATCAAAAATTCCAGTGTCCTAGCGTCCAGTGCTCCTTGAACACGAATCCCGTTGAAGAAAAAGGTGGGGGTACCCTCAACCCCGGCTCTCAACCCATCAGCAATTTCGGTGCGGATACGGGTTTCATAGCGTTTTTCCTTATAACACTGGTCGAAAGAAGGGACGTTCATCCCCACTTCTTGCGCGTAGCGACGTAAATCTTCATCCTCGTGGCGGTCTTGGTTCGAAAAGAGCTTATCATGGTAGGGCCAATACATCCCTTGTTCGTGAGCGCAGCGAGCTGCAAGAGCTGCTGCCGTGGCACGGGGATGGAGCTCGTCGACCGGAAAATCTCGGGCGATGAAATAAAACCTGTCTTGATAACGCTGCATAAGCTCTCGAACACCAGGAAAAGAATCGTGACAATAGGGGCATCCGAAGTCTAAAAATTCTACGACGACGAGTTTAGCGGCGGGATTGCCAAAGGCTGGAGCAGAGGTAGGCTGTAAACGAAGTAAATCTTCTTCAGTTACGTGTTGGTTGGCGATGGCGGAACTAACGGAAGCTTCCAAACGCTGGTCTAGCAGTGGGCTCGAGTCCCCAGCACGAATCGCACGATAGTAGCTGATCAATGTATATCCAAACCAGCCCAACAGAGCGACAAATAATCCTATTAAAAGCCATTTTATGACACGCCAGAGCGAGACCTGAAAGAGCATAGATAACAAAAGTATACAGTATTCAGTATAGAGTATCGAGTATTTGAGATTATTGACCAATGACCCGCTAGCAGGTAACGTTTACTTGCTATGAGACAAACCATTCTGGCTGTGGCCATGATCGTTATTTCCATCCTCTTGTCGGCCGCGATTCTCTTACAGCAACGCAGCTCCGGGTTAGGGGTGGCGTTTGGCGGAGACGGAAATGTATTCCGCACCAAGCGTGGGTTAGAAAAAGGCTTATTTTACGCTACGATTGCTCTCGCTTGCTTGTTTTTTGGAACCGCGATCCTTACCTTGGTGTTGGCTTAATTTTGGCGCGTTCGACGTCGCCTTCTTTCCTCCATGCCCCGTTGGCTTTCTTTTCTCCGTACGTGGTGGCAGCGTCTGTTTTTTTGGCAGCAAACGAAGACCGGTTCTGAAGAATTTAAACCTCAAGCGCGGCACGACCATGCGCTTGTTTTGGCGGTAAAGGAACCTTCCGGTTCGGCTCGGTTGCGCAAATTGCGTTTTTTAAATCTTGTCTTCTCTTCACAAGAACGTCGTTTGTTTTGGGGGAGCGTAGCTGTATCGATGGTTACGCTGGGGATAGGTGTTGCGCTCGCCATTCGACCTCATTTGATTACGGTTCCAAGTCAAGGAGGCACCATTACCGAAGCAGTGATTGGGGCTCCCCAGCTTGTGAACCCCATTTACGCTCCCTTGAACGATGTAGATCGTGATTTGTGCGCGCTGCTTTATTCCGGATTATTCCGCATGGATGAGTCGCTTGAGCCACAACCAGACCTTGTCCAATCCTATCGCTGGAGCGAGGACGGAAAAAGTCTCGAAGTTGTTTTGCGCCATGACGCTCGCTTCCATGATGGAGTGCCTGTGACAGCTGATGACGTTCTTTTTACTTATCAAACTGTCCTTAACCCAAGCTGGCGTAGCCCCATGGCAGCAACCTTTAAAGATATCCAACAAGTCGTACGCGTGGATGACGCGACTGTACAATTTCATCTTGAACAACCAAATCCTAACCTTCTTGCTGACTTGAGCATGGGTATTTTGCCTGCCCACATTTGGCAAGACACGCCCGGCTCTACTGCCGCTTTAGCAGAGGCAAACCTTAAACCGATTGGCTCCGGACCCTATCAATTAGATTCGTTTAAACGTGACAGCAAAGGAAACTTGTTAAATTTTCAACTTACCCGTTTCCCCGGTTACTACGGACAGGCTCCTTATATAGATGGCTGGCAGTTCCGTTTTTATCCTGATCGCGCCCAAGCGCAGGCTGCCTTACAAAGCAACCAAGCGGAAGCGGTAGCATTTGTCCCCTGGAAAGATGTGGAAGAGCTAAAGCATGGCAATGTGCAAACCGCTACCCTTGAGCTTCCGCAGGAAACGGTCGCGTTTTTGAATGTCAAAGATACACTTTTGAAAGATGTGCGTTTGCGCCAAGCGTTAAACATGGCGATTGATCAGCGTGAATTGCAAGACTTAATCGGCACTCACGCCAACGTGGTTAGCTCTCCTTTTCCTTTTTTAGAAGCGACCACTACGCAGGCAGGAGATTTAGATGGAGCAAGAGCCCTTTTAAACACCCTGGGTTGGCGCCTGCCAAGCGGAGGCTCGGTACGCGTCTTTGAGGGGACTTCGACCTCCCCCTCCGTACCTAAACCTGCTACGAGCTCTACGGAACTGCTTTTGACGATTGACCTTCCCAACCAAGCGGACTTAGTTAACGTCGCAGAACTTTTAAAACGACGTTGGTCCTTGATCGGGGCACGAGTAGAGATACGCGTGAGTCCTGCTAATGAGCTCCTGAGACGAGCGGTCACCAAGCGTGACTATCAAGTATTAGTTTGGAACGTGCTACTGCCCCCCACCCAAGACATTTCTCCGTTTTGGAAGAGTGCTTATACAACCAATCAGGGGCTAAACTTATCTAATCTAGCAGATCGCGATACGGATAAAGCCCTAGAATCCATCCAAGCAGCGACCAATACACAAGCACTTGAATCTGCGCGCGCAACTCTGTCCGCCGCCATCATCAAACAAACTCCCGCCCTTTTTCTCCTGCGTCCTGCGTATGCCTATATGCTGTCTCAAGATGTTAAAGGCGTGCAAGCGATGCGACTTAGTCGTCCTTCGGATCGATTACTGCAAGCCAGAAATTGGTATTTGAAGACGACATGGAAGTGGAAGTGAGGTTATGGCCCATCTCATTGTTGTTACTGGACTGCCCGCAACTGGAAAAACTAGCCTCTCTCTTCGATTAGGGCAACGATTGGGATATCCGGTCTTCAGCAAAGACCGGATCAAAGAACGGCTTTACGATACCTTAGGATGTGATACGAGAGAACATTCTCGTAAGTTAGGCAAAGCTTCAGTGGATATTTTGTTTGATGTTGTTGAGATGTTATTGAAGGCAGGCAACAGCTGCATCATCGAGTCTAATTTTCGACCAGAGATGGATACAGTTCGCGTCCAAGGACTACAAGAACTATCAGGAGCCCAGGTACTCCAAATTTTATGCAAAGGAGAGACAGAGGTAGTTTTTGCCCGTTTCCAGGAACGAGCACTCAGCGGTAGACGACATCCAGGCCATTGTGAGCCCGCACACTTGGCTGAATTCGCATCATCTATCCGGCAAGGCCTTTCTCCTCTCCCTCTTCAAGCGAAGTTGATTGAACTTGATACAACGGTTTTAAACGACGAGATTTTAGATGGGATGGTAGAGGAAGTGACGAGGTATCTTGCGAAAAATAACTAAAGACACTCGACGCTTGTCGAGTTCGAGTAAAGAAAAAAGGTGCGAGCGACCATCAATCACTCTTTCTTGGGAGGGGGAACTCCAATGACCTCACCCGTAGCACGATTGACCGTGAACGCAGACCAACCTTCTGCATGAAGTCTAGCGACTTCGGTTCGAGACGCGGCAGCGATTCCGGCCGCGACCCTGTCCGGATCCCATTTGATTTCCTGCTCCTCGTTGTTAGCTTCAGGAGCTTCATTATCCTCTACAGGCTGCGTGGGGGGGGCGCCTTCATTCCTCGTTCCCATGACGATACCTCCTGGCGGCAGTTGGGCCGCTTTTATGTGTATTTTAGCTTAGCATTTTATCTAGCAAATCACTACCTTTATTGAAGAGAAGGTAAGTTTTCATACTACAGGAAGAAAAGGGTGAATCCGGAGAATGCATATATAAAAACACCCTTCGGTTGGGTGTTTTACTCTTTCCTCCTCATCTGACGACCAGCGTCATCATATAAGGATGAATGCCCGTCGAGGAACCTGACAGGCTAGGAGCTAAGGAGCGCGAACGATGAGCGGGGGTAATACCCCTAAAGAAAACTGACCGCGGTGGCCGACTCACGACGCCCGAGGCTTCCAACAACGTCGTCGTAAGTCGGAACCGATGACTACGCCATGCCCGTTAGGAGGCTCTACGCAAGACGGTTACCATCGGCGATCCACCGCGGGGTAGGCACACGTCTATCTCACGCGTGTCCACCACGTACTCCCACGGGGAGCACGCTCAGCGGTATGACCTTATCCAATATCCTACATGATGGTCAAGTCCGATAAGTTAGACTTCTGCTTTAAATGTATCACCTTAACAAAATCTCTTGCTTAGTGGAGGCTTTAGATTCAATCTGGCTGCGCCACGTGAACAGCCTCAGCAAAAAACAACACATTGCTGTGCTGTTTTTACGTGGTGGGCGAAGAGGGACTCGAACCCTCATGACCTTGCGATCGCTGGTACCTGAAACCAGTGCGTCTACCAGTTCCGCCACTCGCCCATGGTTTTTTCTAACGTTTGGATCATGCCGTATTCAGAGGGGCGGGTCAAGGCGTTGACGGATCAGCCGGTTTCTGCTATCGTTCCTAGTGATTGTGCCCTGGACGCCTTTCGCTTCATCTTGTTTTCTTGGCTAGGTTGAGCGAAAGTCGTGACAGACCGTGTTACGTATTTGGAAGGATCTACTCCGCCAAATCCGTTTCAGACCGTTTCTCCCGCTTTGGGAGTCACATCCGTTGTCCTTAGATCCAAAGGAGACGGCTTAATCTCCGTAAATATTATTTTTTGAGTTGCATCAGTGACCGTGTGTACGTGTTTTATCTGTTTCAGATCTGCACTCCGCTCCTGTCATGCCATTGATGGACTCGATGATTCCTTTTATTTGTAAAATGTATGAACGATACAAAACCTACGCCAGCTTCGCCTGGCTCCTATCGTGGTGGCCAAAATAGCCATCGCTCCTTCCGTCGCCCGATGCGCGGCGGACCAAAACGTCCACGTATTGATGGGCCAGTAAAAACGGGCGTGTCTTTTGCTAAACCAGTCCAAGACTTTCGCCCCAAGCTCCCTGTGCACCCCGGTGCTTCTCGCGGAGCAAATTTTGATACGCGTGGCTCGCTTAAACAGGGTTTTGCTAAAGAAGAACGGGGTACGAGTGACCGCCAGGAGGTTGACCGACGCAAGCGCGGTCCAATGGGTGGCGCATTTAGCGCAGCTCCTCGCATGAGCACGTTTAAACACAAACCATTTCGCAAAACAGGCGTTGATGAAGACGTCCTCCACAAAGAAAGCCAGCGCTTACGGGTAGCCGTGCTGGGCGGCAATGAGGAGGTCGGGCGCAACATGACCATGCTTGAGTATGGCAATGACATTTTGCTCATCGACATGGGTCTTCAGTTTCCGGATGATGACATGCCCGGCGTCGACTACATCGTGCCGAATGTGTCTTGCTTGAAAGGCAAAGAGAAGAATATCCGTGGAGTGATTTTGACGCACGCCCACTATGACCATATCGGTGGCGTGCCACACCTTGCCCCCATGCTTGGGAATCCGCCTATTTTTGCGACAGATTTAACCTGCGGCATTGTCCAAAAACGCCAAGAAGACCATCGCAATGCTCCGGCGCTGAATTTATATTCCGTATCGTATAACGACGTGCTCCAACTTGGTGCCTTTAAGGTGGAATTCTTTGGGGTAGCGCACTCTGTCCCCTCTTCGATGGGCGTGATTGTCGAAACGCCCTGCGGCATCCTTGTGCATACGGGTGACTTCAAGCTAGACCCAGGGCCAGGCTCGCAGTCGATCCAGGAAACGGAAAAGATCCAGAAACTCGCAGAACGCAATGTGCTCGCGCTCATGTGTGATTCAACGAATGCGTCGAAACCCGGAAAACAGCTGCCGGAAATTGATATTCAAAATAATATCGATGAGATTATCGCCAACTCCAAAGGCCGTGTGATTATTGGGACATTTGCTTCCATGATTGCGCGTGTGCAGCAGATCATCAAAGCCTGCGAACGCCAAGGCCGCAAAGTGGCGATCGAAGGATTCTCGATGCGCTCCAATATCATGATTGCCCAACAACTTGGGTACATGGATATTCAAAAAGGGACCTTGATTGAAACAAAAGATATCCATAAATACGAACGTGAAAAGACAGCTGTCATTTGTACGGGTGCGCAAGGCGAAGAACGTGCCGCGCTTATGCGAATCGCGAACCGTGAACATCCTATTATCTCGATTGAACCTGGTGATACCGTCGTGTTCTCTTCGTCCGTGATTCCCGGCAACGAACGCTCGGTGCAACGCGTGAAAGACACGCTTTATCGCGAAGGTGCGGAAGTCATCCACTACAAGATGATGGATGTGCACGCCGGTGGTCATGCACAACAGGAAGACTTGAAAGAGATGCATGACATGATCAAGCCAAAATATTTGATCCCGATTGAAGGGCACTACTCCTTCTTGTGTGACCATGCCAAGACGGCCGTTGAAAATGGGTTTCCTGAAGAGAACATTTTTATCGCCGATAATGGTCAAATACTTGAATTTGACGTGCATGGCAATGGGATGCTAACCAACAAGAAAGTAACGACGGATTATGTCTTCGTTGATGGACTTGGTGTCGGCAATACGAATCAAATCGTGCTCCGTGATCGTCAACAGCTGTCGAGTGAAGGTGTCGTGATTGCCGTTGCCGTCATTGATGGCAAGACGGGCGTTCCGCAAGCGTTGCCTGATGTGATCTCGCGAGGGTTTGTGTACATGAAAGAACATCAAGAGTTGATTATGCAAGCGCGCCAGAAAGCGAATGCGATTTTGAAGAGTGCTTCACCGGATCCGAAGGTGTCGTCGCCAAATGGGACGTACTTGAAGGATAAGTTGCGCGATGAATTAGGTGAGTTCCTGTTTATCAAAACGGAACAGCGCCCAATGGTGATTCCGGTGATTATCGAAGTATAAAGATAAAAGACGAGCTTCATGGCTCGTCTTTACTTGTATTACAGGCGCCGCACCAGTCCATTCATCGCATCCACCTCCAACATGTCCCCATCCTTAAAAACCTTCGTTGCAATCTTCGTGCCCACGACGCACGGCTTGCCCAATTCCCGCGCTACAATCCCCGCGTGACACGTCATCCCACCTTCATCCGTCACAAACGCCGCCGCACGCTTCATCCACGGTACATAATCTGGATTCGTCATCTCGGCCACGATCACATCTCCCGGTTGAACCTGCTCGAGGTCTGTCTTCTTTATCACAATCCGCGCTAGCCCAAACACCCGTCCTGGTTGAGCGGTTGTCCCACGCACTTCGCTGACACCAGCGCCAGCTTCATGATCATCGAGATGAACCCCTGCTTCCGACAATGCTCTTTGCAAATCCACCAATGGATGGACTCTGCCATTAAAAAGTCCGTACCCCTTCAAACGTTCACGAATCACCGTAACATCCTTCGCCGAAAGCTCACGACGCACGAGTGCCGCCAGCTCTTCCGGCGTCACAACGAAGGCCACATCCAAGAACTCTTGAGGAAGATGCACCCGCCAAAACGCTTCCATCGCGCGATGCATAATTTCCGTATACTTCTCTCCGCGCTCTCGATATCTAAGTGCAGCTGCTCGAAAACTTGCGTCGATTCCTTTCACGTCTGGCACAAAAAACACCACGGTCATCGCCGTCCACCAGTCAGTCAAATGCTGAAAGTACTGCAAGAAATCCTCAACACTTTCGAGAGAAAGCTCGCACTGAACATACGGGGAAATCTTGTCCCACGTCTCCTCCAGATGCGCCGTAAGCTCGAGCCATGCCTGCGGTTCGCGAGTAAAACGATTCTCGATTTTTCTAAACAACTCAGCCATCTCCTCATCAGAGTAATACACGTGGACTTTTTCTTCGCTTCCAGACAAATAGAACAAGTTATGTCTCACCTCATGCCCAGCAAACCGCGCATATCCAGCCCGATCACTCCGATCCCACATACAAAAATAGATGAGAGATTTTTCACGAGAAAATTGTTTTTTTAGTAAGATCATACCTTCTCGATCTCACCACACGCCGGTGATGATTTCAAGAAGGCTCCCGTCGCGCGACACATATGTGTACGCAGATGGCCGACGGGAAAGGCCGAAGAGAAAGGAGCGGGGCTAGATGACGGGACAAGCGAGATACTTGGCCTCGTGCCAGCTCAGCATCAGAGCATCTCCTTCGGCGAGGATGGTCGTGAGGGCGGCGTTGACCCCCGCGATGTTGCCCATAAGAAGGGCGAGATGCATGACGAGCAGCTGCGTGTAGAGACCGTGGCCACCCACGAGGACACGTTCCGCGCGACTCGAGCCGATGCAGTCAGCGACGGCGAGCGTGGCGGGGAGGGCCCAGCGCAGGAAGGCGAGCCCGGCCTCGCTCTTGAGGTGCTCGTGGATCGGCTTGTTGCCGATACGGTCGTAGACCGTATCCGTCACAGCGCGGTCGGCCGAGCCATCGGCCGGGAAGTAGAGCTCGGGGCACGGGAGGGTGACGATGCCGGGACGAGCCACGGTCAGCTTGGCCCGATCTGCCGGTGAAGCGATGACCAGGTCGAACGGGCCGTAGGCATCGATGCCGGGACGAGCCACGTCGAGCTGCTTCATCCCCTTCTCGGACAGAGTGCGCGCCTGGTCGGTCGTGACCTTGGGCGCGGGGTGGGCGTGACGCTGCGCAACGATGACGAGGGAACGGTTCATGACATCCTCCATCCAGCTGAGCTGGACCGCGCTTCTCGACTCTATTGGTCGAGGCAAGCGGGCTTGTGACTTGTATGAGACAAAGTCAGAAGCCCACTCGTCTGCGACCCGTAAGAAGCGGGAGGCTTATGAAAGGACGGTTCGAGTTCTCATCCTCGAATGTGCAAGAATAGCCTGGATTTGGTTTCTTGTGTAGTATTTTGTGTACGGAATATAATATATATCATTATATTTGCTTATTTTAGCTAAACTTGTTATTATAATGTTGTAGATATTTTTCGACATTTTTTCTTTTATCGTTTTCCTTCTGTCATCCCGAGCGTAACGAAGTGGAGCCGAGGGACCTCGACCGGAACAGGTAGCCCTTCCGATCAATACCCGTTTCCGCTGTGAGGTCCCTCAACTACGTATGACTTCGTTCGGGATGACAAAAGAGAACATGGGCATAGAACAAAATATGCAACTCACCACCATTCTCGAATCCTTTGGACTCAAACAAAAAGAAGCGCATGTCTATCTTGCGATGCTTGAGCTGGGCGAAGCTTCGGCGCAGGATATTGCTTCTAAGGCTGGCGTTCAACGAACGAATTTTTATGATTTAATTCCTCGTCTTTTGGCGATCGGCGTAGCCAAGCAGCTTAAACGGCGAACAAAGCATTTGTATCGCGCCGTTGATCCTGAGGAATTATTTACCCTACAAGAACAACGACTTACACAACTAAAACAGGCACTGCCGGAACTCAAAGCTATTAGTAATAGCTCACAAGACAAACCAAAAGTTTTTTATTATGAGGGAGTGCAAGGTGTGAAACAGGTGTATGAACATATGCTTCTGCATCGTGGGAATATCGTCCTCTTTACGACACCGAGTTTCGTCTCGAAGGAACAGCTCAACCTTCTCAAAGAACATGTCCCACAACGCGTCGCGCGTGGCAACTTTTTGCGGATGATTGCGGAGATTTCGCCGGAGAATGTCATGCTCCAAAAACGTGACAAGGCAGAGTTGCGAGAAACCCGTCTTTTACCTAAAGATGTTTATCACTCGAATGTGGAAATTGGGATTTACGGCAAACATATCTATATCGTTGACTATAGGCAACTGTTTGGGATGGAGATTGAATCCCAGGATATTGCGAGCGTGCTTAAGATGATTTTTGAGATCGTGTGGGGAAGTGGGAAGATTGTGGAGGTAAAATAAAAACACTCCGAGAACATCGGGGTATTTTTACTCCTTCTCTTTCGTCTTACGAAAAAACGACAAGGAAGGAAGAGCGAAGAGATTAGAAAGAGCTTGTGCAAGTTCTGACGTTCAGGAGTCGCGGGTAGATTTCATCCCTACGGTCTCCATGCAGGAACTGTTGCACCATATCGTATTCGTCAGATGCACGGCTGAAGATCCAGACGGCTGAACTCGTGGGAATGGAGGACGGGGTCGGTACCCGTATGACGAGCAAATGTCCCTGCCTTCTATAGGATGTAGCCATTCCACTCGCGATACGGACCCGCCTTATACAGGATCCTTCGGCATCGGTGTCGCTTTGAATGGCTTCGAGATAGAATCGGACTGGTTGCCTGGATCTCATTCCATGCTTCCAGCTCAGTCGGACGAGATAGAGTGGCACTCGCACCTCAAGGTAGGGAGGATCTGCGTAGCAAGTCTGAGGAGCTCCCAGGAGTACGAGAGCGAACACATACGCCCAGCGCATCGATACACCTCCATTTGTCGCTGGAACCCATCTTCCAGAAGACTCGTTACTATAAATGAATCCGTGGAAAAATCAAGTGGTAGACATGGAGGTACGAACATGATTGTATGAAGTCTATACTTACTACTTTCTATGCAAGATCTCGTTTTCTCCGGTGTTCAACCCACGAGCGGCCTCCACATTGGCAATTATATTGGCGCACTTAAGCAATGGACGGAGCTGCAACATCGCTTTCCGTGTTTGTTTTGTATTGTAGATTTGCATGCGATTACGGTGCCGCAAGATTGCGCTGAACTGCGGAAGAATACCTTGGAAGCCGCCGCGACGTACTTGGCGATTGGCGTGAATCCGGAACGGTCGACGATCTATGTACAAAGTGAGGTGTTGGAACATACGGAACTGACTTGGATTTTAAGCACGATTGCCAAGATGGGGCAGATGGAACGAATGACGCAGTACAAGGACAAGTCAGAGAAATATGGGGACAAAATTGGTCTTGGCCTATTTAGTTATCCGGTACTCATGGCGGCCGACATTCTTTTATATGATACGACAGTGGTGCCGGTGGGCGAGGACCAGATTCAACACGTAGAGCTTACACGTGATTTAGCGGATCGGTTTAACCATCATTTTGGTCCGACGTTTACCTTGCCACAGGTGTACCTACAAAAAAATGGCGCGCGGATCATGAGCTTGCAGGATCCAAGTAAGAAGATGAGTAAGAGTGATGCATCTGAGCTCAGTAAGATTTCGCTTACGGATGATGCGGATACGATTCGCAAGAAGATCATGAAAGCTGTGACGGACACGGAGCCCGGGGTTGTCTTTGATCCAACCAAGAAACTGGCGGTTGCGAATTTGATGACGATTTACCATCAATTGTCCGGTAAGACATTGGATATGATTGAGGAAGAGTTTGCAGGCAAAGGCTATGGGGACTTTAAAAAGGCCTTAGCTGAAGTGGTGGTCGAGCACATGGAACCCATTTCAAAGAAGATCCATGAATATTTAAATGATCCGGCGGAACTGACACGGATATTGAATACGGGACGGAATCGGGCACGTGAGTTGGCAGCCAAGAAGATGGCACTGGTGAGGGATCGGGTGGGGATTGGGAGATAAACAAAAACACCCGGGATTTCCGGGATGTTTTTGTATGGGTAGGCAAGGCTGTAAGCCAAGTTTTGTTTCCCCGTAAAAATGCTTGCGCATCCACGGGGTTGATGACCATCTCTCTTGGCCGCGCATCACTACGCGGCTCTAGCGAGCGACCATTCCTTGAAAAAACCGCTGCTATGAATTGCTTCATGACATCTGCTTTCTCGCGGACTTGCTCTTGCACCAGAGAGGGTTTACCACCGCTGCATGTTGCCATGCAGGGAGAACCGTCGCCTATCATTGCCTCGATTTGCATCGGGGATAAAGACATCGATTCGCTTTTCACCTTTCACCCGTCCGAAGACAGGCTAGTATTGTCTCTGTGGCACTTTCCCTAGGCTTTTGATGACGTTAGGCACGGGACGTAAAAAAAGCTTCGCTTCTACGTCCCAAGTTATCCTTTCGTCACCATTATACCTGGCAGCCGTTAACTGCTCTCATGACATTGTCCCTTACGAGACAAAGGGGGCTCGGACTTTCCTCACCGATTTGCATCAGCGCGGCCATCCGCCTTACCTACAGGGACAGTAGCAGAAATTTGGGGAAAAATCAAGGGCTAGCGGGGAGGATGTCACTCGTCATCCAAAACTGCACTCAGTCGTCACTGAAAACTGCACTTTTTC
>CAYTIN010000023.1:21732-22477 GCA_964438015.1 uncultured Gammaproteobacteria bacterium | reverse complement strand
ACAACCCAAGAGAAACGTAAAGGGCAGATAGGGAGCAAGATGCTCACCGTGATCAATGACAAGATAGACACCGGCTGTTGCAAGCAGGATACCGAGCACCCAACGAATGGTGGAGTTTTTCATATAGAGGAATGGTCAGCCTCTTTCAAGGCTGGAATTATGCATCCAGACCATGTAGGAGCCAGCAACAACGGCTAGCAAGCCTAACAGGATCGCTCCCCAGATGACGCTGCCGAAGCTCCCCCAGGTAAATCCTGGTAACGTTTCAAGAAGTGTGTGATGCAATTCCGTTCGAAGCGGGAGATGGCCTCCGATGAGACAGACCACGTAAGCAATTTCCATTCCGAGCACACATTTCTTTACATACGATGAGAATGAGAGTTTATCCATATAGTTGAGATGAGTTGATTTAAAGCAAGCTATTGATTCGCCTAACCAAGATATTTCTCAGAATCGCTGGCAAAGTTGTCTTTGCAGGCGATATTACAGAAGTAATAGGTTTCACCTTCGTATTCGGCGGTGAGTTTTGTTTCGGATGGATCAAGTTTCATCTTACAGACCGGATCGATCACTCTGCTCACCGTCATGGCTTGCTTGTTACAGCAAGATGAGTTTTCCATACCGTTGCAACAGGATGGCTTGTTTCCATTGGTATCTGGGTGGTTACAGCAAGATGCGTTGTTCATATATGTGGGGATATTACAGTGGAAGAACATCTCTTCTTTTTAAAAGAGTGCGTACTCGA
>CAYTIN010000023.1:20233-21722 GCA_964438015.1 uncultured Gammaproteobacteria bacterium | reverse complement strand
GAGCGTCGATCCCAAGGTGTTCATCAAAATATCGGCGGCCGTATCTGAGCTTCCACCAGAACGATGTGAGCCTGTGAATAGATCTTCGACGTACTCCTCAATTTCATAATATGTTCCAGCCAGCGCCGTAAATGCATAGGCTAACATGAGGGAAAGTCCGTGAACCGTAGGAGCGGGAAGAGACATCCTTCGCTCTAGCAGGGGCAAAATAATCGAAAGCAAAACAACGGTCGCCGTGACTCCTCCTAAAAAATGCGCTCCCTTGTCGTACCCGGGAATAGAAGCATAGTAACCCGCAATATCTCCAAGCGTATCAACCAGAATAGAAGCAAAAGCCAATCCCCATACGAACCATGGCAAGCTTTGAACCCCCCGCTGCTTCAAGGCTCTGTTTACGAGCTCGATAACAAGCAGTGTCGCACCTGACGTTAGTACCAATCCCGGCCAGGTATACACCACCTCGTAGTTCAAAATACGAATCACGTTTGCGAGCTCAAACAGGAACAGCGCGACAAAGGCGATCCGAAAGACGATCCTGAAAATATTCGACCACGAGAAATCCCATCCGCGCCACAAACTTTTCGTGATCAGCGGATTCTGTGAGATTCTGGTGGACAAATAGGCGGTGGTCATACTTAGCTTATATTCTTGCCCGCGTGCTTTTCACACTGAAGTAGATACCGAAGAAGAAAAGAATGGCGAGCAGTTGATTGATCCAGAAAAAGAGCGGTCCCTCAGCATAACGAGCCGAGAGATAAAAGCTCGAAGCTTTATAGGCAAAGAGGCAGAAGGCGACCGTTGAAGCACCGACATTGATGAGAGCGCTCCAGCGATGGCGGGGTGTCTGCAACGCCGCAAATACACTTATCACGAGCATGAAGAACATGGCTGTCCAGATCGGTAGGTTGATAAGCTCCTTAAAAAACGGATAGCTCAAGATCATGATCGCTCCCGCCACCAGAAACAGACGTCGAACGTGGTCACCATAATAATGCTCGGGACGAATATCGCGCTTCGATACGGTTTGCTTGTCATCATCGTAGTCCATATGGGTGGGTGCGGAGGCGGTTAATAACCTCCAGGAATGGTTGTTTCGTAAGATCCTTTGTCTTTGTGGCGATGAGTTTCTTTTGATCGGCGAGCGGAAGCTGTTTCGTGAGAAGACGCGCCATATCTTTTGGAAGAATGAGGCACAGGCGTGTTGCTTTTGTCTTATCGAGGAGTTTTGAAGATGTGTTTGCCAGGCGCGTAATAAACCTCTTCAAACGTTCGTCATCGATATGCCCAAAAGATGCATGCACATATCCACTATCCGTATCGACGAATGCTCCTTTCTTATCGCCCACCATCTTCTGTTCTTCACGTACTTGCTTGATGTGCTCGAAGATATCCTTCTTTACTCTCCAAAAATCTCCTTGCACATGATTTGCGATAAGAATGAGGGTGGGTTGGGAAATACTAGTCCACACTTAATAAAAGACTGTCCCAT
>CAYTIN010000023.1:0-20223 GCA_964438015.1 uncultured Gammaproteobacteria bacterium | reverse complement strand
TGTATTTCCATTTTCCAAATCCTTCTTCTTTTCTTCGAATTCTTTTTTATCGATCTCCCCCTTTGCGTAACGGATTCTAAGCACTTCGAGGGCTGGTACATCCGTCTTTATTCGATGAATGGAGCCCGTTCGAAACCAACGGATCAACGCTACAATAGCCGCGATAATGAGGATCCACCAAACAATGGAGAAGAGAGGCTGCCATCCTCCCATAGCGTAGCCACTCCAAGGACAGTTCCACATCATATAAAGCAGGTTAGATAATTAAGACTTTTTATTTCTTTACATTAATTTTTACCCCCTTCTTTTCTTCATCTGCGAGTTTTGGAAGAACAATCTTCAGCACACCATCTTTGTAGTCGGCCTCAGCCTTGCTCCCATCCACGTGACAAGGAAGTTCAACCAACCGAGAGAAAGAGCCGCGTCGGATTTCTTTGCTGTAGTACTCCTTCTCGTCCACTTCATGTTCTTCTGCGCGTTCTCCGGAGACAGACAGGATGTCTTCATCGACCGAGATCTCAAAATCCTCTGCTTTCATCGCGGGTACGGTCATTTTCACGATGACTTTGTCTTTTTCCTCGTAGACATCAACGGCCATGTCCCAGCCGAACTTGCGAAAGGGAGTGAGAATAGAGTCGTCGAAAAATCGATCTAGATTGGCAAACGGGCTGTATTTGATGAGCGACATATGAGTGAGAACAAATGAATGAGTCTTGCACTTCCTTTATACCGCCCTCAAAAATTCCGTGAATGATTTTGGCAAATCAACACTTAGCAGGACGGTTTTTGCCTATACAAAAACAATGAGAATGGCCATATTCTCCAATGTTTCCGTGGGTTTCATTGCAGACCTCGCCGGGGTTCAAGAATGACGACAGAAATGAAGTCGTTCTTAAGCGATTTACTCCGTCCTTGCTTTGTTCTGCTGACCAAAACTGCTTAAAAAATGCCGTCATCGTGGTCTTGATGCTTGGATCATCAATGAGAACAGCTGTGGGTTGAAGTTTATTCAAACACACGATGGCCACTTTATTGGCATAGATAAAAATCGCATCCGTAATCGCAAAGTTACTGGGCAGAAAACGGACTTGGCGCAGATCTTTCGCATCCCGCTCTTTTAAGCGAAGGGAGGAAGCGGTCTTCGAAACAAGTGTCTGCGCTTTTAGATGCAATTGAACGCGCCGTTCAATAAAATCCGCAATATATTCGCGTCCCATAATGGCCACCCATTCATCCCAGGGAAGAAATGCGCAGAGGTTCTGTTGAGTCGACAGAATATCTTCGTGGATTTGTTTAATCTGTTCTGTTCCGATAAAGGTCTTGACCGTTGGTTTTCCGCTACCACCGTTACGCATGGCCGACAGCTCCGGCATGACGGTACGCAATGCCGCCTCACGCTCATGGAGCTCGATAATCAGCTTCTCTGGATTCTCCGCAATCCAGTATCTATACCGTCGTTTCACATAGAAATTCATGAGACCATCCTTGTGCAATCGATCGACTATGAGTTGAACGCTTGTACGAGGCAGTTTTACCTGAACGGCAATATCGGAATAGGTACATTCGCCTAAACGCAAGGCAGCGAGGTAGACCCGAACCTCGTTCGGTTTATACCCTAACCGTTCGATGACTCTCTGGAGATGCATATTAGTATTATTGTGCGCCATTTTTAGGAGAAAATACAATAAAAGGATATTTTTCGGCCGATATCGGAACGCGCTACTCCCTTGCGAAAATATACTTAAAATGGTATAATTGCTGTTACTATGAAAACAACGCTGCATCGTTTTTTCTTAAAGCTGCATGCCTATTGTAAGGCTTGCGGAAGTGGTAAAAAACCACACAAAGCAAATGGCTTATGCACGACTTGTTACATACGAGAATATAAGCGAAACCAGGCTTCAACAAAGAAAAAACTGCATTGACAGTATACCTCATAAGGTATACATTATAGATGGGGGAAGGAAGTGGGGAGCTACTGGGAAGTCGGTAAGGTGGGTCAGCAATGGCTCCCAAACCGGGTGAAAGTGGTGAGGAGGAACGGGTGGTCAATCTATCCGTTGCCTCCGTCCCCCTTTTTGTTTTTCGTACATCCTGAAGAGAATTCAAGCCGCCTTGTCTAATATAGGTTACGATACTTAAATCAAAAGTTTCACAATCGCCATCAACGCAATAACCGTCCAAATGACATTTAGCACTCCCGGCTGATAGGCTTTTTTGTAAAAAGAAACAGCAACGATTCCCAGAGCACCCGTCGCGTTCAAAAGTTGGTACCCAATACTCGTAGCTGACAGAACGGAGAAACTGACAAGTGCATACGCTAGAACAATAGCAATTGTTCCATACCAGCCAAATATTTCAATAAATCGCTTCATATTAAAGATGATAGCCTCATTTAGATAATCTGAGAAAAATCCACTATTTAGTTGAAGTTTACCACAAAATTATACATCCCCATAGAACATACGCCTTTCATCGTCGTTCCCGGCTGTTGGGGAGGAATCTCAATTGGTGTTACTCCCGACGATGAAAGCATGGCGCGGAATCCAACCGCAGGAATGGTCAGAGCAGACGAGCAATCAAAGGTACCGTTTGTTTGGACATTGATCACTGTCGGCATATTTGCCTTGGCGACTGTCACGCGAGGGGCGTACCCGCCTTTTGCCTTAATTTGGATAACTTGTTTTCCATCGACAACGGTAACATTGGTTTGCCCGTTAGGAATCGTTGGCGTAGTCGATTCACCGCCTCGCAAGAGTATAAAGATACCACCCACTGCGAGAACCATGACCATGAGAGAACCGATAATGACTTTGTTCATAGAAAAAGAACGGTAAGGATTAGAAGCTAAAGACAGGATCAATGATGCCGACTCCCGCCAACGTATTGATGAGATTAAAGACCGCAAAGAAGATGACAATGAGCCCCGCTGTTTTAAAGAAGATGCCGGATTGGGTCTTCTTATGAATCCCAAGAGAACTAAAGCTAAGAAGTGCGAGAACCGGCAATGTTCCCAAAGCAAACGCAAACATCGTGAGTCCGCCCTTCAAGAAGCTCCCAGTTGTAAGCGTATAAATCTGCATAGACTGCGTGAAGCCACAAGGAAGAAAAAACGTCACAATTCCAACCACGAGAGGCGTGAGAACGTGGTTCGCATTTTTTAGTCCGTGAACGCGATTTCCAAGACCCGTAGGCATGGTAATCTGAAGCTTTTTCATCCATGGGAAAATGTCGAGAAGGTTAACCCCCAGAACAAGCAGAACGAGCGCCACGACAAGTCCGAGTATCAACATCCCGGTAGCTCCCAGTTGGAAAACTGATCCCAAAACTCCGATCGCTCCCCCCAAGAAGAAGAAAGACGCCAATCGACTAATATGAAACATGACTTGTGGCCGCACTTTATCCCCTTCCTTGACGTAGCTTGCGGAAAGAGAAAGAACAATCCCGCCTACCACCGCCATACACGTTGAGACGGAGGCGATAAGGCCCACGGTAAAAGCGGTTGCGTAGGTTACGTCCGCCGTATTTACCAGATTTACGATCTCGAGCTTCTGTAAAAGAACAAAAACCGCCACAAATAGAAGAGAGATCGGAAGAGCGTAGGCAAACTCAGACCAGTTAATAGTCTTGGTTTCTTTTTCCAGAGAAAGTGAATACCCGTGAGGCTTCAGAACCGCGTTCAACTCGTTCATGACCTGTTCTTGCAACTTGTCTCCAAACTCTCCTGTTACCTCGACCCGCTTCTCCTTAAGCGAGGTTTTTGCCTGTGAAACTCCTTTTATATCTTTCAGTTGGCTTTCGGTAAGAATCACGCACGAATTGCAGTGCATGCCATTGATATGAAAGTTGTACGTTTGTGCCATACTAGAGCTTCTTAGCCTTAAGACGTAAGGAATTACCCACCACGGACACGCTTGAAAAAGCCATCGCCAGTCCCGCGAAGACCGGATTCAAGAGCCAGCCGAAGAATGGAAAGAACAGACCCGCTGCCAGCGGAATGCCAATGATATTATAGATAAACGCCCAGAACAGATTCTGCTTGATACCCGTCATCGTAATCTTGGAGAGGCGGATGGCTTTGACTAATTTTGAGATGTCGCCATGCAAAAGAGTGATCCCCGCCGTCTCAATCGCGACATCGGTTCCGGTCCCCATCGCAATTCCCACATCTGCCTGCGCAAGAGCTGGCGCATCATTCACGCCGTCTCCCGCCATTGCAACCAAATGACCTTGTTTCTGCAGTTCTTTTATCTTGTTCAACTTTTCATCGGGCAGGACCTCGGCGACGACTTCATCAATACCAACTTGTTCCGCAATCGCTTTGGCCGTGTTCGCCATATCTCCCGTAAGCATCACGGTCTTGATTCCAAGCGCATGGAGATCCCTTACGGCTTGGACGGCCTCTGACTTGATGGCATCCGCCACAAACACCACAGCAATAATCTCCTCTTCCGTCGCCAAAATGACCGGAGTTTTGCCTTGAGCCGTTTCTTTCTCAATCATTTTTGAGTTCAGAGAGAGCTTGAGATCCGTAACAAGCTTCGTGTTACCTGCAAAATACTCGTTTTTTCCAACAGTTCCTTTTAACCCTTTGCCCTTGATGCTGTCGAAGTTCTGGATCGGCTGCAGATCAATCTTTTTTTCTTTCGCATACTCCGTGATCGCATGAGCAATAGGGTGTTCGGACTTGCTTTCAAGAGAAGCGAGAATTGAGACAGTTTCTTCATCAGAAAAACTCTTCGAGACGTTCTCAATTCCGACTAGTTCTGGCTTTCCTTTAGTAATGGTTCCCGTCTTATCAACCACCACTGTATCAACTTTATGCAATTTCTCAAGCGTAGCTGCATCTTTTATAAGAATGCCTTCCTTCGCCCCTTTACCGACACCAACGATGATTGCCGTGGGCGTGGCAAGGCCAAGCGCACAGGGGCAAGCGATCACCAAGATTCCAACAAACGACGTCAGACCATATGAGAGGGCTTGAGCAAATCCAAGCGATGGGATGCCGAGGACGAGCCAAGCGGCTAACGCAACAAATGAGAGTACAAGTACAATCGGTACGAATACAGAGGAAATCTTATCTGCCAGCGCCTGAATAGGTGCACGACTACCTTGTGCCTCCTCAACCATCTTGATGATTTTCGCGAGCAATGTTTCCGAACCTATTTTTGTAGCCCGGAATACGAAAGAACCGGATGTATTCATGGTTCCGGCCGTAACCGCATCTCCTTCTTTTTTCTCAACAGGCATGGACTCGCCCGTGATCATGGATTCATCCATAAAAGAGAGCCCCTCTGTAATCGTTCCGTCAACCGGAATACTTGCCCCTGGTTTCACGATAATCAAATCATCAATAACAACCTGACTGACCGGAACCTCCTGTTCCTCTCCATCACGTAGAACGAGGGCTGTTTTAGCTTGGAGATTCAAGAGCTTTTCAATCGCGTCTCCGGTCTTGATTTTCGCTCGTGCTTCGAGATATTTCCCAAGAGCAATAAAGGTAATGACGACGATCGTCACATCATAATAGGCCTGCTCCACATTCACGAAGCGGACGAGCGACTCTTCAAACGCGGAGAGAATGAAGCTATAGAGAAACGCCACAGACGTACCGATGCCGATCAGCGTATCCATGTTGGCTTTGCCGTAGCGTAGGAAGCGATAGACGCCTAGAAGATACGGCTTTCCCACGATAAAGAGCGTATAAGTCGCAAAAATCGGGAGGAGATGATGAAAAAACTCTTTGAGAATGTCGGCAGGCGGAGCCAAGACCTTGAACTCAGCCAGAATATCCCAACCCATCACAAACGCACTAAAAACAGCAAGTGGAACGATGGATAGAACTTTGTTCCGCATATCGGCAATTTCTGCCAACTTCTCTGTCTTTGATTGGTTCAACCCCATATGAGCTGCGTGTTCGCTTTCCGACATCCCCATCGATTCAGCTGGCGACATAGCCAGGGAATAACCCAGAGGTTCGATCGTTTGGGAAAGGTGATGCGGATTCGTCCTTGCTCCATCGAAAGCAATCTTTGCTGTTTCGGTACCATAGTTTACTTCAGCAGATTCGACTCCTGGTACTTTCTTGAAAGCCTTTTCAATAATATTTGCGCAAGAAGCACAGTGCATGCCTTTGATCTTGTAGGTTTGAGTGGAGATCATATTATTTTCTCTTCAGTTGATAGACTTTCAGAATTTCTCCGATGGCCTTCTTCTCGTTTCCACCCTTGATCTGAGCGAGAGCACAGTGAGAGAGATGGTTTTCAAGTAACACATCTTCGATATTAGAAAGCGCTTGCTTCACCGCTGAGGTCTGGGTAATAACGTCAATACAATACGCGTCTTTGGCAATCATCTCTTGAAGGCCACGAACTTGGCCTTCGATAATCTTCAACCGTCGGATGAGCTTGTGGTTGTCTTGGTGCATATGAACCTAATATACCCCCTAGGGGGTATATGTCAAATGACCGTAAATGCCAGTAGATCAAGATATCAGCTCCCAAAACTCCGTTTCCACTTCTTTATATCCTTCCGGCCCTTCATCCGTTCCCGCCAAACAGAGCTCGCAGGTGGTAAATGCGATGCCTTCTTGAAACTCTTGTACATAACCGCAGGGAGTGCGCATATACATCCCATGTACGGGTGCCGTGTCGCCAATTTTATAAAGCGTTTTTGTACGCGTTTCATTCAGTAAAAAGTTCGACATAAAAAGAAGAAGAGAAAATTTATCCTTGGACATCTGGTATCGGATTAAACGTACCCTGTAATCAAAACTGACAGAATATCTTCTCTTCGCTGTTACTACATCTTGTGTTCTATTTGTATTTCAACCACTACATATTGTGGATAACCAAAAAAGAAGGCTTGTTTCTCATCTCTTTACCGGAGTCTTCTTGAGGGCTATCGTATGAGGACAGCTTATGCCGAATTGCGCAACCGAATATCGATGCAAATCATGCCATAAGCTGTTTTTCAAGGGATTGCTCGTTGAGGGCTCCATTGAAGTCAAATGCAAGTACTGCCACGAGATAAATGTTATTCAAGCCACCCAATTCAACGAACTTTTATGCTTAATTAAGAAATGCCCTAACCGTGTCAGCTGGGATTCCCAAACAGAATCCAAATAATTTCCGTTTGAACCCACAGAAGCTCCCGAAGCTCACAAGACCGTGAGTTTTTATTTTGTTCATTTTTCTCGATATGATCACATCATCTATTACTCTCCCAACGGTTCTGAGGCGTGATGGCCGGAAGGCTTCTTTCGACAAAGAACGTATTTACAACGCCATCCGTCTCGCTGGAGAAACGACAGAAGAACTCGGTCCTACGGAAGCCCGCCGTCTTACCGAAACGATTCTCCTTTTCATTACGAAACAAGCCAAAACGCGCCAAGAACTTTCTGTCGAAGAAATCCAAGACATCGTTGAGTTTACGCTCATGACTTCCGGTTACTTCAAAACTGCCAAGAGCTACATCGTGTATCGGGAAAAGCGTATGCAGACCCGGGAAACAGCCAAAGTCGTCGTGGATGTCGATAAAACCATTAGCGAATACCTTAACCAATCTGACTGGCGGGTGAATGAGAACGCGAATCAAGGCTACTCACTCGGCGGGATGATTTTGAATACCTCGGGCAAAATTACGGCCAATTATTGGCTTAACTACATCTATCCAAAGGAAGTCCGTGAAGCGCACACCGAAGGGGATTTTCATCTCCATGATCTCGGCATGTTCTCGGGCTATTGCGCGGGTTGGAGCTTGCGGCAGCTTCTCGAAGGAGGCTTCAACGGCGTTGCA
Source organism: uncultured Gammaproteobacteria bacterium (assembly GCA_964438015.1). Lineage (GTDB taxonomy): Bacteria > Patescibacteriota > Patescibacteriia > 2-12-FULL-60-25 > 2-12-FULL-60-25 > JAGOUY01. The sequence goes on along the minus strand of CAYTIN010000023.1, from coordinate 12,426 downwards.
GGCAAGGTCGAATCCGACCCGCCAAAACACTTTGAAACCGCCTTGGGACAAATGGTGAACTTTCTTGGAACACTCCAAAACGAATGGGCGGGCGCACAAGCCTTTTCTTCGTTCGACACCATGCTCGCTCCTTATGCCAAACGCGACAAACTTACGTATGAGCAGATCTATCAAGGTGTCCAGCAATTCGTCTTCAATTTAAACGTTCCGTCGCGTTGGGGCATGCAGACGCCGTTTACCAACATCACCCTTGATTGGGTCGCTCCCGATGACCTCAAAGAGAAACGCCCGATTATTGCCGGAAAAGAAGAACCGTTTACCTATGCCGACTGCCAACCCGAAATGGACCTTATCAACAAAGCCTTTATCGAGATCATGACCAAAGGTGACCGCAAGGGACGCGTCTTCACCTTCCCGATTCCAACCTACAACATCACGAAAGACTTCAAATGGGACACGGAAAACGCCAAGCTCTTGTTTGAGATGACGTCGAAATACGGCATTCCGTACTTCCAGAACTTCATGAATTCTTCCCTCAATCCTAGCGATGTTCGCAGCATGTGTTGCCGATTACAGCTCGACTTACGCGTCTTGCGTGCCCGTGGTGGAGGCTTGTTCGGCTCGGCTGAAATGACAGGCAGCGTTGGCGTTGTCACGATCAATCTTCCCCGCATCGCGTATCTTGCTAAGACAAAAGCAAACTTTTTTGAACGACTCGGCAAGCTCATGGACATCGCCAAAACGTCCCTTGAGATTAAACGGAAGGTCGTCCAAGACAACATTGATCGCGGCCTCCTCCCTTATACCAAACGCTATCTTCCTTCTTTGCGTAATCACTTCTCGACCATTGGGTTGAACGGCATGAACGAAGCTTGTCTGAACTTTCTCGGGGCGAATCTCGGGTCAGAGGAAGGAAAAGCCTTCGCCCATGAAATTCTCGACTTCATGCGTGATCGTCTGATCGCGTACCAAGATGAAACCAGCACGCTTTACAACCTCGAAGCAACTCCCGCCGAAGGCGTAACCTACCGCTTCGCCAAAGAGGACCAATCCCGCTATCCCGGCATCATCCAAGCAGGCACGGCTGATGCGCCTTACTACACCAACTCAACTCATCTTCCTGTGGGATATACAGACGATCCACTCTCAGCTCTCGACTATCAAGACGCTCTACAGACGAAGTATACGGGCGGTACCGTGCTTCATCTCTTCTTGGGTGAACGGGTGCGTGATTGGAAGACATGTGCGAGCTTCGTCAAAAAAGTCGCCGAGTCATACCATCTGCCGTATTTCACGATCACACCAACCTTTAGTATCTGTCCAAAACATGGCTATCTGATGGGAGAGATCCAAACTTGTCCGACCTGTGAATCAACCTGCGAAGTCTGGTCACGAATTGTGGGCTACTTCCGTCCGGTCGACCAATGGAACAAGGGCAAGAAGAGCGAATACAAAGAACGGAAAGAATACGTGGTTCAGACACAAACAGAGACTATTGCTCAGCGAGAACCAGAATTAGCTTGCCAAACCGTATGATTATCTCCGGCTTCCAACCTCTCAGCTTGCTTGATTATCCGGGAATCATTTGCTCTATTGTCTTTACCCAAGGCTGCCCGTTCCGCTGCGTGTATTGCCACAACCCGGAGCTGATTCCTGCTCAAGTGGCTGATGCGAACAAAGTCCTTAAAGAAGAAGACGTCCTTGAACATCTCAACCGACGGAAGAACATCGTAGAAGGAGTCTGTATTACGGGAGGAGAGCCTACGGTACACCCTGACCTTCTGGATTTCATCAAAAAAGTGAAACGATTAGGGATGCTCGTGAAGCTCGACACAAACGGTCTCACTCCGCGCATGATTGAAAAGCTCATCAAAGAACGGTTAGTCGATTTCTTCGCGATGGATCTCAAGCATACGTGGGAGCGTTACTCGGAAGTTATCGGCATCAACCAAAAGAATGCGATCGACAACTGCCGGGAAACATTCCACTTGATTCAAGAATCATCCGTCCCACACGAGTTCCGTACCACAGTCTACTCGGGCTTCCATGAAAAAGAGGATCTGGAAGAGATCGCTGGACAGCTGCGCGAAGGAGAGCGTTATGCCCTGCAGGAGATTCGTTATGGGAAAACGTTGAATCCCACATTAGCGCGGACGGAACCACTTAACCTAGAAGATATCGCCAAAGATCTGCGGGTAAAACGTCCGGATCTGGAAATAGAGGTGCGTACATAATACAATACGGACTATGTATTTTTATCTTGTCTTAACCGTGTTTGCATGGATTCTTGGGATCGTGGCTGGTGGGGTTATTTTGGTTACCCTTATACGAACACCTTTTGTAAAAGGAATATTTTCTCATCGATTCATAAAGATGAGTCTTGCGTTTCTCGTTGTCGCTTTTCTCCTCGGCCTCTTCGCCACTAAAACGTATTCTCCGCACTTCGCCATGCCGCCTTGGATGCAGAGCTATGCGCCGCATGAAATGGGACCGGAATTGCCACTCGTCAATGCACTGCATTTTCTGTTTCACTCATCCCGCGTTGAACGAGTGAGTGATATTTCTGCAAACCCTAACACCGTCCCTTTACCTATTACACGAACAACTCCGGAAACCATCGACATGCATCTCACGGCTAAAGAAGTTATTGCCGAAGTCGCTCCTGGGATTTTCTTCAACTATTGGACCTATAACGGACAAGTTCCCGGTCCCATGCTTCGCGTCCGCGTCGGCGATACGGTCCGATTATCGCTCACGAATGATCCTTCAAGCCTGCATGCCCATAACATCGACCTGCATGCTACGACGGGTCCGGGAGGTGGAGCGACGCTTACGAATGTCGCTCCCGGAGAAACGAAGGCTTTTCAGTGGAAAGCATTGAATCCCGGTCTTTATGTTTATCACTGCGCCACTATGAACGTGAGTACGCATAACGCACATGGACAATATGGGTTGATTTTGGTGGAGCCAGAGGAGGGATTACCGCCAGTGGACAAGGAATTCTATCTCGTTCAAGGTGAACTCTACACAAGTGGAGGCTTAGGAAGAAAGGGACTGGTTTCTTTTGATTCCCAAGCGTTGGTAGACGGGAATCCTTCCTATGTGACATTCAATGGGAAGATTCCACCGCACGCAGCGATGGAGGTGAAGCGAGGCGACAAAGTTCGTATCTATATTGGAAACGGGGGTGTGAACCTCATCTCTTCGTTCCACGTTATTGGAGAAATCTTCGATACCGTCTATCCGGAAGGAGCGATGGGATCGGGCTCAGCGATCTTCAAAAACGTCCAGACCACGCTTATCCCCGCCGGAGGAGCAGCCATCGTTGAATTCACGGCTGACGTTCCAGGGACGTATACGATCGTCGATCATGCGCTTGCACGGATGAACAAAGGAGCGTGGACGACGATGAAGGTGACGGGGGAGGAGAACAGGGAGGTGTTTTCTCAAGTGGAATGAACGAGCCTACCAGTTTGTTGGAGAGCTTATTTCAGATCAACCCTTCTTCCTTGCTTTGACGAGCTTTTCTTTTCCAGATTGCAGAGTTGAGTTCTTCCTTAAATGAGGCAACGCTTGGATTGGCAAGATCGTTCTCCAGACCGATAAAATCGGGTTTGTTATCGAGGATAGCGTTTGTTGTCTCTTTCGAAAGCTTTTGACGCCGATCTAGTAATTCTACTACGTCCTGTAGACGCGATAGCGTCAGTCCATCGTATGCTAAAGCGTGGTCGTTTTTGTTATAAAAGCCCCTTATTTTGCTGGTAAACTGTTGGAGTCTCTGTCTTACATCTTCGGCAAAAACGGCTGATGCTAAAGAGTTCAACCGATCCAAGACCGGTGATATTTCCTTTTGAAAAACATCTGAGATCCGTGCTTTTTCAGCTTGGATGTCTGCTTCCGTAACTTCTACTTTGATTTCTTTAATATCCGCTTTTTGCTCAGTGGGGGGGGTAGCCGACAATCCGGTACGGAGACGGTCGGGAGCTGATTCATGCTTCATAGATGACATGATACCGAAGAAGGCCATCTAAGTACAGGTCTGTTGTTGGAAAAAGTAATCGCTCACTTTCTTAAAAAAACGCCTGAATAGAGGAAGAACAACTATGCTTGAAGAGACGAGCCAAAAGGTGGGTGACCTTCAGAACGTGCAAGATACGCTTCGATCAGCCGGATATCAGCCAAGTCTTTTTCACGGCCAACGGCTTTCTTGAAGCGGATCAGTTCTTCCAGTTGCAAAAAGGGAATCCCGTTCACGATATCGGCTTGCTCAATCAAGATCTTCGTGTCAGGTCGATAGTCTCCATAACAGAGATCTTGATATGCTTCATACAGTCCAAGTTTTAAGCGCATGCGTCCGCCAAATCCGATCGTCTCCTCCCAGCCGCGTGCAGAGAGTCGACTATACGCCTGCTCTGAAACGAGCAAAGCGATATCGTTGAAATTGCGTATTCCACGAACTGCAAGCGGTCCGCTGCCGACGACTACATATTCGCCCAAGGGCAGATGAAGCTTTTTCACTTCTTCACAAATGTTCATACGATACGGTGGAGTGTATCACTGAATTTTGGGCGATGAAACAAAGTGCGCATAGCGCTACGTTGAATGCTTTTTTAGCATGCTGTTATACACAGCGAGCAGTCGCTTACTAATCGCCTTTGCATCAAATCTCCGTGCTGCTTCTTGAGCCGCTTGAGCAAGTTGATGCCGATCTTCTCGTGGAAGATGCAAAAGATGCTGGATGACCTTCTTGCCCTCTTTCTGAGAATGAACCAAGAAACCATTTTTTCCGTTTTGGATAATTTCTGGAGCGATCCCAACAACATACGTTACAGGTATCAATCCTTGCGACATGCCCTCGATGAGACTCAAAGAAAAACCTTCATATCGAGACGTGATAAGCAGGATGCTCCCCGTTTTGTCAGATAGCAGTTCGAGAATCCGCTCTTTCTTCAGATTCGCGTGAAAACGATGGTTTCGGATGTTGCGATTGCACCAATCCACTAATGCTTTGTTCGTCGTGATACCAATCGTGTGTTTTTCGATTGAGGGGAATTGTTGATAATAATCAACCAGACGGTCTAACCCCTTGAGCTTAAGCGTGAACGTATCGGCACCGATGCGTCCCAAGAACACCAAAGATGGTTTTTCGGAAAGGATCAGAGGATGGCGCTTGAACCAGTAGTCCTCGATAGCGTTTGGGACGACATGGATCTTTTCAGACGAGACGCCTGCTTCGAGTAAGTCTTGTTTCACGATTTCCGAAGTCGCAATAACGGCATCCGCGCGTAACGCAACGAGTTTTTCTATTTCTGCCACGTCCTTCAACGGCCGTCGTGTACGAACGTTGAGTTCCTTGATGGCCCCGCCCTCTTTCATGGTCAGCCAAATGTTCCGCAAGGCAGGCTCGAGATCTTTTGCCAAAGGGACGGCCTTCAAAAACCCCCATGAGGTCGAACCGAAGTGGCTCACCACAGGAATCGAGAAGGGTAAAAAAGCGAGCGGCGTGTACGTTGTGCCTTGGATGAGGTCGTATTTGAGTACCTCGTCTTTATGCTCAAGAAGCGAATAGAAAAATAAAACGTTACTGATTCCTTTGAGATAGTGCGGTGCATCAAGTAACGGATTCTTCGGGTAAAAACTCTTTACCCGAACACCAGATTCACGCAAACGACTCGCCATCAGGTCATTGATAAAATGCGCTCCGGTTCCGAGTTTTTTATCGTTATGGATAAAGGCGATTTTCATTGGCTGACTTTACAATGCTAGCCGGTTCAGATCAATGAACTACCCCGTCAGCTTGCTGTAGGGTAGTTCATTCCAAATATACGAATGAAAGAAAATGGATAAAACTCATTCTTTGCATGAGATATTGATGTATCTTCGATATTACGTAGCAGCATCCTTCATAAATCTTTCTCTGAGAAAGTCTCCGAACCTCCGCATTTCCTTTTTATGAACAGCAGCGCGTTTCCTATATTCAGCTTTCGAGAACAAAAATGTCCAATCTGCCTCTAACGATTGAAGGCGAGACTCTCCGCTGTACCCATTTACCCCAGCTATAATCAGTTGATCCTCATATGGCACTTTTTTGTCTGCATAAAAATCTTTAAGAAGCCCAAACAGCTTGAAGAGTATCGGCTTATTTTTTCTAGATAAATATTTCTGTTTATCTTTGTCATTCCACCAAAGTTTCATTTCGCCCCATTCTACAGGAGGGAAGATTCCAATCCGAATCCATGGATAGGTCTCTCCGTGATCCGCATGCCCTTCACAAGACCCTGTCGTCTGAATACCATGCGCCCACAATCCGACGACAACAAGAAGGATTCCTTCATCAATTCCCATCCCTAGTCGGTCGCCTGTGCCGCGTGCTTTCTCAATCAGAGCATTCCAACACTTTTGTTTTTGAAGGTTATTTTTCATACAGAACTGGATTTTTTATTTTAACACAGAAAAACGGACTGGTTTATCAATATACTGAGAAAGATGCTCGATTTCACAAGGCTCCCATTTTGGAATTGGAATCATCTTCTTCCTTATAAAACCGCTGCTTTAAGCGAATGCCTACCGTCAGAAAGACAATAAAAGCTATACCAATCATGAGCGTTCCTCCAAGGAGATCAAGCGATTGAGGTGGTACAATGATTTCTTCAGGACTATCCGGATTGATTTTAACGGGTACTGTAATTGATTCAGATCGTTCACCGGGCTGAAGGGCATCTAAGCGCTGGTTATATTCAAACTTGTTTAACTCAGCAACTTGATAGTATGTGTGACCTTTGTAAACATATTCGAGAGAATATGGGCAGTTGGCGACACGCCTTCCAGAACACGATTGTCTAGAATCAATACCGGCCTGTACCGTGGGCCACCGTCTTGTGATGATATGCCATTGAGTAGCGTCATATCCTGAGAATCCGAGCAAAATGAGCAGACATGCACCAATACCTAAAACTGCTTCGCGGAGTGTTTTCTGAGAAAATAAAGCCACCTTACTCTGACGAAAGGAATGAAACATGCTTGTATGATAGTGCATCTGCGTATGCCACGAAAGAAGGGCGGTTATCCATTCCACTTAATCGTCTCCTGAACCGTTTTTCTTGAGCTCAGGAAACTGCATCTGCAGATATCTCGAACTTTTGCCTTTGAGGTACTTCACGAGCTTCGAGACGGATATGCTCGGGTCGATGGAAACGAGCATATGAACATGATCTTGGCTGATGGCTCCCGAAATGATTTCCACGTTGTTTTCCGAGCATATCCTGCGCAGATAGTTCTTTGTGTGTTCGGCTATTTCTCCTTTCAATACCTTGTACCGATATTTGGTGATCCAAGCAATGTGCACTTGAATCAGGAAGGTGGTATGGCTACTTCGTCGATATTCATTGGTCATGCCTAGACGCTAGCATACTGAAGTGATCGCCTGAAGGCGAGGGAAATCACCCTCCCAAAGGCGGGGTTTATATTTACAAAGAGAAAGAATGGTCATAGGGGTTACTCACTTCTGAGAGTCACACAAGCTACGGCAACGGGAACCTACAGTGTCGGCATGAGGCTTCATGGAACGTGTTTACGTTATAGAGAGTTGAGAAGTGGCTGCAAGAGCAAATGAGCCTAAGAGCTTAGTTTGGATGTACAAGCTTGAGGGGGGGGTGAACAAGGGTATATACTTCACCTCATACTAAATTATTGACTTGTTTTATGAACACTTCACCATCTGCAAACAATTCACATGGGGTTTTAATCGCTCTTGTCGTTATTTCTCTTCTTGCGTCCTTGGGAACAATGGGACTGCTTGTTCGAGAGCAGAACCAATCAGCAAACGTTCAACGAGAATTGTTAACCACGCTTGCAGCTTTACGGTCTATTCAAACACCACCCTCTCCTGCGACGAATAGTCAGCCTTCTCGAGCAACCGCACCCGTAAATACCATGCCTCCTGTCACAGATTCGGCTCGACAAATAGCGCCTCCATCCCAAAATGATGATTGGGCTGTAATGACGCACGATGGGGTAAGTATCTCTTATCCGAAGAGCCTGTCAGCAACGACCTATGAGGATGAATTTACCTCTGGACAGCGAAATCTCCGCATTTCCTCTTCAGCCAGCCGCAAAGTTGGAATCGATTCAAGAAACTTTCAAGGCTATGAACTGGTTATGCGAAGGATTGACGATCAACAATATTCCGATAATCGGAAAGAAAGCACGGTTAATCCACGAGTATCATCTATTGTTGAGATGTGCGATGGGGAAACATGCCCAGATGCTCAATATATCTTCATAAAAAACGGCAAGCGTTATCTCATCGAAGTGCTTTATCAGATGACTCCTTATCAAGCTGGCATCGATCTTAATAACCGGATCATTGCTTCAATCAAGTAAACGAGGAAAAGGAAGACTCTATAGCAAGAATGCATGTCTAGTGAATGGAGACGTGCCAAATAGGAAAGTTCAGGGCTAGATATCAAGCCTCACAAGTGCCTCAAGCATGGCAACAAAAAGTCGCTGTGCTTTTTTTCGGCGATCATTGCCAAACACTTCTACCAGATCTCCGACAGCGATCGTATCTGACGATTGATCAGGAATTCCAATATGGAAGTTAAAGGGTGCCATTCTGGCCTTCCTGAGACATTGAAGCACCCATGTCGCTGGAATGCCTTGGTAGTCTTGAGAATATCCTTCTAAAAAGGATAATTCGTCTTTTATTTTGTCCACAAATATCTGTAGTCTAGGGTCGTTTCTGTCTTTAGCAGCAGTAGATTCCATTTCTTTAGAGAAATGGGCTATCTTTTTAAATACTGTCCACTCTAAACGGAGCGGTGAGTAATCCGTCGCGTCGATCCCTAGTTTATCTAAGCAAAGGCCATCAACATCGATCGAAAGATAGAGATTACGTATGCCAACCCGGTTCCACTCTTCAAAGAGGCGAACGATATTTGATTCAAACAGCTTCTGTTCGGGTCTTCCTTCTCTATAGAGGGATGCTCCAGTAATAAAAGATGCTCCTGGAATACGATCTTGCGGTTTGATGTATGCTGGTCCTATCACTCCAACCTGTGCCACGTATCCCTCTTCCACGAGCCAGCGCATCACATTTGTTTTATCTAGTTTATAGTTATAGATATACTGGGTATCCCCATGATGGTCAAATGCAAGAATTGCTGTCTGCTTAGGATCGTATTCGAAAAAGGGTTCGCTCACCGGGACACTCGGGACAGGAAAGTCTGCTAATGCTGCAAATACATGTCCCGTTGTCTTGTGTGAGTCAGAAATAAAGAACTTACGAGAGCCCGTCGTTTCTTTAAAGAAATCCCGAACTTCGTCAAAACCAGGAGACCTTTTTTCTGCACGATATTGATCTCTACCAGAGCCTGCTCCGTCCGGATATTTTCTTCTTAAAACATCCATAAGCGTTTCTGGAGTTAGCGTTTCAGACAGGGCGAGTTCATGAATACGTTTCTTTTGTTTCTTAATCCTTTCAAGAAGCTGCAACAATTTTGTGTTTTCTTCTGTTGAGAGCCGCTCTTCTATGATCGACTGGGTCATTCTTTCTGCTTCAGCCATATCTTTATCGAAGCACGTCTCCCAATCTTCGGCTACTTCTTGTTTGTCGGAGCGGATAAGCTGCTGATGTTGATCTCCTGAGGCAATGCTAAGAAATGACCAGTTTTCCCATGCTTGTTCAGTTATTTCCTCCTTCGTTTCTTTGGGATGGGGCGACTTTTCAAATGGTGACATAATTTACCAATTCCTCTCCCTTGCCTCCCAGTATTCGGTATTAATGCTATTTCTGACGTATTCAATCGTTTCTTGGGAAGCACCCAAGTTTCTCAGAGCCTCTATTTGAACGTTATTGCATTCAATTTCCGGATTTCTCCCAAAGTGGACTTCGCGTGGCACTTCAGACGAGGAATGAAGGGCTAAGTAGTCGTTATACTGTCTGGAATGGCAGGCATCGTGAACGATCGTTCCCGCGTACCAAATCATGTCTCCATTCCAGGTCGGTTTGCCGACTTGGTAGCGCGGAGGATGCTCTTCGACGTACATGCCTGATCCCATCTGGACGCATTCAATAATCCCGATATAGTGAGCAACTATCGCATCGTGGAGAGGAGACCGCATCCTGAGCTGCTCTAACGCTCTGGTTGTTTTTGTGAGGCAATCTTCATCTCCATAAATACGGATACGCCTTGAGTCCAAGGGGACGGCCACGGGGATGGACTCCGCAGGAGTGGGAGGAGGTGGAAGACGAGGAGGCTCAGGCTCAATCTGTTCATACGCATTGTTTTCCTGGTCAGGAGAAGAGACCGCTTCAGCTTCAAGATTTGCATCTTGGACGTCTGGCGGTCTCTGTTCAATCTGATCTTTTGAAAGAGGTTCTTCAGGCGAGCGTTGCAGTGGCAGTACGGCAAAACCGACCGCGCCTAGGCCAAGGACGAGGCTCATGGCGACAAGGACCGTATGTTGAGTTTTAAGCTTGGTTTTTAGTGGGTGCATAGGTTGAACTGTATCTTACTATGAGCTCATTTCAAAACCTATGATACAATAACCGCATAACTCAAACAAAATATCATTCTTTGCATGCGCGCCTATGCTTCCAACCTGACGGATCGTCAATGGAAGCTAGTCGCACGCTTGGCCACCTTGCCGTCAAAGAAGACGGGAAGGCCAAGAATTGATCCTCGAAACGCTCCAGTTTCTTTTTAAATGTGTAGGATGGGTATAAAGAAGTGACTTCGCAAGCAAAAGGAAAATTAGGGAGGCTTATAAATCTGGCATCTGCCTAAATAACCTTACTCGTTTCCCCACCAGTGCCATCACCCTCCCATCCCTCTTCAGTTTGATCGAATCCTCCATTCCATACACCGTATCAAGAAACTGTTTCGTCGTTTGTATGAGGGAAAGGTTCGTCGTCACAACCCGCAGATTCCTCGCTAAATGGGATCTCTCAAGCAAAAGATGCAACCAAAACGACCGTTCCATCCGTTCATTGTCAAAAATGAGTCTTAAGGTAGTATGTTCGCGTTCGTTTGGCTCCAAGTTTCGGTCATACCGTTCAATCTTCCGCATCATAGCCCCAATGGATTTATTGCTTCGCTCAAATTCGGTATAGACCGTCTCCGTTATGCTGTTTGAGGTATAGAAAACGGTATAGTCTGGGGTTAAGACTTCGATCCGTTTGTCGCTTCGTACTTCACGAATGAGCGACCCAACTTCCCCAATGAAGGTTATTTTTATCTTGTCAGAGGCAGCGAGAGATTCAAGACTCGCCAGCTCCACAATCTCGGCTTCGTGGTGGAAGAGGCCGGAAGAAATAAAGGATGTGGGTGAAGGATAGGTTTTGAGATACTCTTTGTCGTAGTGATGATGTCGAGCGACAACCGCGAGTCCTTCTTTGGATAACATGTAGTAGAGTGGCATACCCAAACGTGTACCTTGATAGAGCTGAAGACTCTCAAGCAGTCCGCCTTGCCAGAGACGGCGGAGCTTCATGTATAAATAACGATTCACTTCTTTCTGGCCTAAGAATCGGGCAATGTGAATGGCTGTGGCGAGCTTGAACTCGAAGATAAGAGATAAAATATTTAGTGTCGCTTCATTCAAGTCGGGGCAATAGATATCCTTTGCAGAGCGAGGGGTAAGGATGAGGTTTAGTTTGGGAGAGAACATATTGATCGTGTATCCAGGGGTTAGGAGATCGTAGTCGCTTCATGAGCATCTTGATATTCTTTCATGTGTTCCAGGAAAGCAGTCTTTTCTTCGGCAGTGTAAAAGAGGCGGTTAGTTGTGTTGCGTTTCTCGATAATCTCTTTGATCGGCGTCCCGTAGCGCTCCATCGTGTCTTGGATAAACCATGCTTCAATATCTTGAGTATTCTGCGTTGAGTGCTCAACTCGCTGGATACTAATTGACATGGCTTCTTGGGGAATGCCATTGACCAACGTTTTCATGTAGGCCGATCCTGTTGGCAGATTGATGATATCTTCAACACTGGCTTTTTCACCTAAAATCTTCTCCGCAATCTCTGCATCATCCACGGACTGGGTACGCATGAATATTTTGGTCGCAATGTTTGATTCAATCGACTTTTGGATCTTTTCATCGAGCTGGCCCATGAATTGATTCGAGATAACTAAAGCGGTGTTAAAGGCTCGGACTTCTGAAAAGAGGGTTTCAAACATGTCGCTTGCGACCCGCTGGAACTCATCGACCACGAAAACGGCGGGTTTGCGTTCTTGAGGCGAGAGTCTTGCTTGATCGAAGATCGCTTCCGCGATATACGCTGTCAGATAGACAGAATAATACTTCTTCATGTGCTCACTGCAGGAGCCGAGGTTGGCTATGAAAATCTTGCCGGTCATAATCATGTCTTCAAAGGTGATCTTGGTATCGAGTCGGTCAGCGATGTTCATGAATTCGGGATAA
>CAYTIN010000022.1:0-22601 GCA_964438015.1 uncultured Gammaproteobacteria bacterium | reverse complement strand
TGATATGGTGAAGGTATTGAGAACTAAATTACGCGAGATGCTAGTCTAGGGCCTACATCTTTCATAAGAATACTCTCGATTAAATATCGAGAGTATTCTTATGAAAGATGGTCTTTGTATCTATTTGGCTTCGGCGTGGTTATGTCCAGCGTGCATTTCGCTCGCGAGCTTTTTAAGGGTGCGAAGCGTGCGCGTAGCAATGCGAATACGCTGTCCATTAATGCGAACGGTCTGTAAATTTACCCCTTGGCGACGGCGGGTCGCGATGTTGGAGTGGCTACGGGAATTGCCGTATTGGGCGGATTTTCCGCTAAGTTGACAGATGCGGGACATAGATAAGGAGAGTAGGCGAGTAGGGAGTAGGCGAGTAGCCTGCTCAATGAATGGGGGAAGGATAGAGGAAAGTTGGGGTTTTGGCAAGGGGTGGACGTTCTATGATTTAGTCGCCACAATAGACTGTATGAATCTTCTCTCGCTTTTATTTAGTGAACCTTGGGTGTTTGCCGCGTTCATTGTGGTTTTTGTTTTGTCCTTGTCTGTCCATGAAGCCGCTCATGCGTTGGCTGGATTTTGGCTGGGGGATACGACCGCAATGCGCCAAGGTCGATTGACGTTGAATCCGGTCGCTCATATTGACCCTTTGGGGTTTATTTCCTTGCTTCTTTTGGGGTTTGGCTGGGGAAAACCTGTGCCTTTTAATCCATATCAATTGAAGTATGGAAAATTGGGGCCGGTGCTAGTAGCCGCGGCTGGTCCTTTCTCTAATATCCTGATGGGCACGCTTTTTGTTTTTCTCTTGCGTTGGTCGAGTGTGTATCTCGGAGCTAGTAACCTTTTGACGATTTTTGCGACGGCTGGAGCATTATTAAACTTTTCGTTAGCGCTTTTCAACCTTATCCCGGTACCTCCTTTGGATGGTTCAAAGGCATTACTAGCTATATTAGATGAATACCAATTTCCTGCCGTTCATCGTTTTATTGCCACCCAAGGCCCAAATCTGCTTTTGATCGTGGTGTTGCTTGATATGTTTTTACCGATCGGGCCTCTCTCTTGGATCTCTTCTACGTCGTGGTGGATGGTGCAAAAGCTTTTGACCGTATGATTCGGCTCACTCGTGAATCGTTTTCCGAACGACGCTTTCCGGGCTGGCGTTCATTGTTGACGCAGGTGTTTCTTTATTCCTGCGTTGCTGGGTTTATCTCGCAATTGATTAAGGCCCAGTCTTCTTTGGTGGTGCTTGACCCCATGACAGTCCTTTTACTCTGGCCCAGTCTCGCGTTTGTACTGCTGTCTTTATTAGGGTTTGTTTGCACTCGTTTGTGGCATGTTTCGTTTGCGGCCGGAGTTGGAGGGGTGTACGGGTTCCGGTGGGTTGTTTTTCTTGTCCCGGTCTTTGAACTTTTGATCCGTAGCCTTGGATTTAGCAATGAACTTGGATTTGTAAGCGGATGGCAAGCACTTACGATGCTTTTAACCGGAGGAATCTTGCCGGTGTTTATTGTCCCTCCGGCGGTAATGTTGGTTTGGGTTCTGTCTTTTGGATGGTTGATGTGGTCATGGTGGCGCTCGACTTCCGAGCGGAATGTTTGGCGGCTTGTTCAGGATGCGGTGCCTGGTTATCTAGCTCTTCCTCTCTTGTTTTTGGTTCCCTCTTTAATTGGGTGGACGATTCTCGTTGGAGATATTCCGGTTTGGTCGACGATGGGCATGGTGGTTGAGCGTGCCTTCGTGGCCGCCCAGATTGATGGATATGCCTGGCGCGCGGTTTATGAGCGGTTTCCACTTGCCGTTGGTGGTGAGGCACATGTTAGTCAGACCTGGTTGTTTGCGACGCTGGTTTGGATCGTTGGGCTTCTTATTTTATTTATTGTCCTGGCGAATGCGTGGCAGTGGTCCTTGCGGCGGTTTTGGGTGTTTGCGGATCGGCGGCGTTGTCTGCAGGCTTTTGGAACCGTGTGTCTTGGGATGATTGGCGCGACGATGTTTGGGGAAGGTCATGCCTTTACCTGGACGTATGGCCTAGCTTTTCTTCAGCTTGCTCTCACGACAATGTTATTTGTTTTTGCGCGAGCGGCCGAGGTGGATATGCTCGAAGCGACCCATGGGATCCTTACCCCTGAACGACCGCTGGCGGCCGGGTGGGTTCGTGCCGCTGATTTGGAGGAGTGGTCTTGGATTTGGTCAGTGGCAGCCTGCTTTGGAGCGTGGTTGCTAGGATTATCCGTTTTTCTCGCTTTTGCCTTGGCTTTTATCTCTCATCGGCAGGTATTGGTGGCTCGAGGCCGCTGGGAGCTGTTAGGCTGGAGCGCCCTTCTCTCTGTTGGATATTTGTTGGCTGGTTGGATGATGGTGGCGGAACGCGCTAGTTTTGGTGTCTTGGCCCCCGCCTTTGCTGCCCTGATGTTTTTAATCATATTTGCCTGGAATTGGCGAAAATTTGGTCGGACAGGGTAGTGGTGCGGCATGCCGCACCACTATAAATGTCAAAGGCATGTCGTTCGCGAATGACATGCCTTGACGAACGGCCTAATCGCTGGTAGATTAGGCGCACCTTACACGTTTTTTAACGATTTTTTCCTTGTCTTCCTCAGGGAGAAAGGTTCAAAGCATGCCTACTATTGCTCAGCTCATCCGTCGTCCACGTACGACTGCCCGTCGCAAATCCAAGAGCCCTGCTCTTCAGTTTGCGTTTGATACTTTGCATCGCAAGCGTACGGAATTATCTCGTGGTTCCGCTTTTAAGCGCGGTGTGTGCACCAAAGTCACCACCATGACGCCGAAAAAGCCAAACTCAGCTGTTCGTAAGATCGCTCGTGTGCGTCTCTCAAACGGCCAAGAAGTTACGGCGTACATCCCTGGTGAAGGCCATAACTTGCAAGAGCACTCTATCGTCCTTATTCGTGGTGGACGTGTGAAAGATCTTCCTGGTGTGCGCTATCACATTGTGCGTGGCGTTTACGATACGCAGGGTGTTGCCAACCGTCGCGGCAGCCGTTCCCTCTACGGTGCCCGTCGTCCTAAAGCGGAAGCTAAAAAATAAAATTAGGTAAAAAATAAAATTAGGTAGTAGGCGAGTAGGTAGTAGGCAAGTAGCTTTCGAATCGAAGCGTCCTACTCTCCTACTCTCCTACTAGCGAAGCGTCCTACTCTCCTAACCCCTTAACGATCTTATATGCGCGGAAAACAAGCTCCCAAGCGTAAAGTAGCCCCTGATCCAAAATATGGATCAACCAATGTGGCGAAGCTGATCAACTACATCATGATTGGCGGCAAGAAACAGAAATCGCAAGGCATCGTGTACTCAGCCTTCGATATCGTCGAAGAAAAAATGAAAAAGCCAGCCATTGAAATGTACGAAGAGGCTTTGAAGAATGTCTCGCCAAGCGTCGAAGTCAAATCCAAGCGCGTTGGCGGAGCGAACTACCAAGTTCCGCTTCAGGTACGCGCCGAACGTCGGTTGCAGCTCGCCCTTCGCTGGATGATTGACGCAGCCCGTTCACGTAAAGGTAAACCCATGTCTGAACGTCTTGCAACGGAAATCATGGATGCGGCTCAGAACCAAGGTGAAGCGGTCAAGAAGCGTGCTGATGTGCATCGCATGGCCGAAGCCAACCGCGCTTTTGCCCACTTTGCGAGATAATAACCAGGAGAGTAGTGGAGTAGTGAGTAGTACAGTAGCTTGGAAGCCCGCTACTCGCCTACTAAGCAAAGCGCCTACTCCACTACTCCACTTTTATTTTTAAATGTATATGCCTCGTGAATATTCTTTGAAGGACACCCGTAACTTTGGGATTATCGCTCACATTGATGCCGGAAAAACAACGGTTTCCGAGCGTATTTTGTTTTATACCGGCCGCAAGCACAAGATTGGGGAAGTGCATGAAGGGGAAGCGACTATGGACTGGATGGCTCAAGAACGCGAGCGTGGCATTACGATTACAGCGGCTGCAACCACCTGTTTTTGGAAGGGTTGCCGCATGAATTTGATTGATACACCTGGACACATTGACTTTACGATTGAAGTACAACGTTCTTTACGTGTGCTTGATGGCGCGGTAACGGTGTTTGATGGCGTGGCTGGTGTTGAATCCCAATCAGAAACGGTTTGGCGCCAAGCGGATAAGCACAATGTTCCTCGTATTTGTTTTATCAATAAACTTGACCGCATGGGCGCGGATTTTTACGCCGATGTGAAGTCGATCCATGACCGTTTGACCAAGCGTGCACATCCAATCCAATTACCGATCGGTGCCGAAGCAAATTTCATTGGGATTATCGACCTCATGACCATGAAGGCGCAAATGTATCGCGATGACATGGGGCAGAACATTGAAGAAACGGAGGTGCCAGCCGATATGTTGGAAAAGGCCAAGCAATACCGCGCGCAAATGATTGAAGCGATTGCGGAAACTGAGGAAGACATGATGAACCGCTACTTGGCAGGAGAGGAATTTACTTTGGAAGAGCTCAAAGCTGGTTTGCGTAAAGCGGTGATTGCTGGCCAAATCAACCCGATTTTGTGCGGTTCAGCCTTGAAGAACAAGGGTGTCCAGTTCTTGCTTGATGCGATTGTCGACTACCTCCCTTCTCCAATCGATATCCCTGCCACCAAGGCGCATGCGGTTGAAGATGAGGCCCAGGCTATGGAAGTGCATGCTAATGACAACGAACCGTTTGCTGCTTTGGCCTTCAAGGTCATGACCGATCCGTTTGTTGGAAAATTAATTTTCTTCCGTGTGTATTCTGGTACCTTGGCCGCTGGTTCTTACGTTATCAATGCTAAGACAGGGGACAAGGAACGCATTGGCCGTATTGTGCGTATGCATGCCAACGAACGTGAAGACGTGAACGAGGTGTTTGCCGGAGATATTGCCGCAGCCGTGGGTCTCAAGGGGACGTTTACGGGTGATACCATTTACGATGAAAAGCGTCCGCTTGTTCTTGAATCGATTGTGATTCCTGAGCCTGTCATCTCGATTGCGATTGAGCCTAAGACTAAGGCCGACCAGGAAAAGATGGGTGTTGCTCTTCAGAAATTGGCGGAAGAAGATCCTTCCTTCCGTGTCCGAACCGACGAGGAAACATTGCAAACGATTATTTCCGGTATGGGTGAGCTTCACTTGGAAATTATCGTGGACCGCATGAAGCGCGAGTTTAAAGTCGAGGCCAATGTTGGGAAGCCACAAGTTGCGTATCGTGAAGCTATTCGCAGCAAAGCGGAAGAAGTGGAAGGGAAGTACATCCGTCAGTCTGGTGGTCGCGGTCAATATGGTCACGCCGTTATCGATATTGAGCCTAACGAACGTGGTAAGGGGTACGAATTCATTGATGAAATTAAAGGTGGTGTTATTCCTCGCGAATTTATTCAACCTATTAATAAGGGTATTCAAGAAGCGATGCAGCGTGGTGTGTTGGCTGGGTATCCGCTGCTCGACGTGAGGGTGACGCTCAAGGATGGAAGCTTCCACGATGTCGACTCCTCCGAAGCAGCCTTTAAGATCGCGGGCTCGATGGCCTTCCAGGAAGGCTGCCGCAAAGCCGGTCTCTACTTGCTTGAGCCGATCATGAAGGTCGAAGTTGTTACTCCCGAAAACTACATGGGTGACGTGATCGGTGACTTGAATGCTAAGCGTGGACAAATCCAAGACATGGGTGAACGCAGCGGCGCGCGTATCGTGAACGCTCAGGTTCCTCTCTCTGAAATGTTCGGGTATTCTACCGGCCTTCGTTCCATGACCCAGGGTCGTGCGAGCTATGCTATGGAATTTAGCCACTACGGCGAAGTTCCATCCAATGTGGCCACCACGGTGATTGAAGGACGGGCGAAGAAGTAAGAGAGAATAAAATAATAAAACACCTCGCATTTTCCGCGAGGTGTTTTGTATTGCAGGGTGTAACCCTGTCCATTGCTTTTGTACGCGGTTCATGATTAAGTTTTCTCTGTTCTTTGGAAATGGACTGTACCTCGTTTCTTGCATGGTGCGAGTGATGGGGGATGTTCAAGTAGCCGGGAAGGGGGAGAGCGATGTCGGCTTCGTACGTTTTGTTCTCCGTGGCTTATCGTGAGGTGGATGGTGATCTGGAGGTCGCTGTCTTTCCGCCTGATAAATATACGAAAAGGTTCGGTTTGCCCGAGACAACTGTCAGGGGGAGGCGGCAAATTTCTAAGGCACGTACCATGGTTGGACTGCCTAGGGGAGGGTGGGCTTGGCTGGTTGAATTCTCCGGTTCAGAGGGGGGTCCGCTGGTGGTCTGTATCCGTTTCCCGGAGGGTCGACGTCTTCCTCCCGAATATATTTGGAGGCCGTTTTTGCAGGTTGTCCGCGAGGAGGCGTCCTGTCGCCCGCCTCTTGTATTTGCCCTTCTTTCTATCTGGAACCGCTCAAAAGTGCGGCGATCCGGTCGTCGACCTTCAAGGCGGACCTAGTCTGGGCGTTCATTTTAATGATCTTGTTTGCTCCGCTTGCGTTGATTATCTTAATCTTCGGCGGAGCCTTTTGTTTTTTTATTCAGGAAAGAGTTGCTTATAGATCTCTTTAGCCGAACGTACCTTCATTTTATTATTTTTCTCACCGGCGATCACTTGTAGCTGTTTCGCGAAAAGGCTGTCTCGTTTCTCGATTTTTGGAAAGGCTTCGTAGATGGGCTGCGTCCATTCATTGCGTATATCGAACCAATAATGGATGAAAATGTCTTTTGAAGTAACTAGAAGTTGAATGACGTCGATGTCTAAGTGTTGTCTATTAAATTCCTTCTACCTTCAACCCCTTGCCCTTTCCTGTCCCATCCCCTTAGATAGGATCTATATGTCATTACAGCGTATTATTGAGCTCGCACGTCGACAGGGGATGCCGATGATTATTACGGATGTTGCTGGTCGAGAGCCGATGGTGGTGCTTCCTTTGGAGGTGTATGAAGGGATGTTGGAAAAGGAGGTAGAAAAAAGGGAGCAGGAAGGAGGGATTAGGCGGGAGGCAGGAGGAGTGGGCAAAGGCCAAAGGCCTGAAGCAAGTGAGGAGTATCCAGCTTCTCATCTCCAACCTAGTCCCTCCAGCCTACCCCCTTCTACGCCTTCCCGACCTATCCCTCCTCCGATCCGCCCTCCTCAGGATGGTCTCCGGGTCCGGCAGCGGGATGAGGATCGTACCCAGGCCCTCCACCGTTCACTGGATACGGTTTCTCAGGCCGTTCCTAACCCCCAACCTAATCCCTCCAGCCTCGCTTCTGGCCTCGTGATGGAAGAGCGTTTTTCCTTCCAGCCATAATTTCTCCGTATTTGTTCCATTTGACCCGTCGTTTGCCAGCGATGGGTCTTGTCATCTTGGCTAAGCTCTGCTACTATCTGCTCACTCGCGAAAAAGCTAGAGGACGTGCTCACTCGGCGCGGTTCGTTTCGAACTGCCTCCACGTGAGAATATCCTTACAGCTTAGCCAAAAACGCGAAATCTTCACTCATTATTTTTTAATGCTTTCCGCATTACGTACCTATGGCAGACGTCTTTCAACGGACAAAACCACACGTGAACATTGGTACCATCGGTCACGTTGACCATGGTAAGACCACCACCACGGCGGCTATTTTGACGGTTCTTGGCGCACACGGCATGACGGCCCAGAAAAAGGGCGTCGATGACCTTGATAAAGCTCCTGAATCCAAGGCGCGTGGGATTACGATTGCGACGGCTCACACGGAATACGAGTCTGACAAGCGCCACTATGCGCATGTCGACTGTCCCGGCCACGCTGACTATATCAAGAACATGATTACGGGTGCCGCCCAGATGGACGGTGCAATCTTGGTTGTGTCTGCAACCGATGGTCCTATGCCTCAGACTCGCGAGCACATTCTTTTGGCTCGTCAGGTCGGTGTGCCTGCCATCGTTGTCTTCTTGAACAAGGTCGACATGGTGGAAGATGCGGAATTGATCGACTTGGTCGAGCAAGAAATCCGCGACCTTTTGACCAAGTACGAATTTGATGGCGAAAAGACCCCGATTATTCGCGGTTCCGCTCTCAAGGCGCTCAACAACCCTAAGGATGAAGCTGCTTCCAAGCCGATTTTGGATCTTATCAAAGCTTGTGACGAGTTCATTCCAGAACCTGTTCGTGAAACCGACAAGCCATTCCTTATGCCGGTCGAAGATGTATTCTCGATCGAAGGTCGTGGTACGGTGGTTACGGGACGCATCGAACGCGGACAAATCAAGATCAATGAAGAAGTTGAAATCGTTGGCCTTGGTGAAACTCGCAAAACGGTCGTCACGGGTATCGAAATGTTCAACAAACAGCTTGACTCTGGTTTGGCTGGAGACAACGCCGGTCTTCTTCTGCGCGGTACCAAGAAGGATGAAATCGAACGTGGGATGGTGCTTGCCAAAACGGGCTCCATCAAGCCACACACCGAATTCGAAGCGGAAGTTTATGCTCTTACCAAAGAAGAAGGTGGTCGCCACAAGCCATTTGTGACAGGTTACAAGCCTCAGTTCTACATCCGCACGACGGATGTGACGGGTGAGGTCAAGTTGCCGGCCGAGGTGGCTATGGTGCAGCCAGGCGATACTATTAAGATGAATATCACCCTGATCGCTCCGGTCGCCATGGAAGAAAAGATGCGCTTCGCTATCCGTGAAGGTGGCAAGACGGTCGGTGCTGGTGTGGTTACCAAGATCATTAAATAAATTATTCTTAAGCAGGGGAGTTCCCCTGCGCCGAGTTTCGCCCTTCACGAGGATCGTGATGATCGGGACTTGGTGCAGGGGATGACAGGGCTCTCCTATCATTCTCATGGCAGACGCCAAACCTACGACAACGTCTTCCCATCGCGTGCGGATCAAGATCCGCGCCTATGATCACAAGATCATCGACCAAGCGACGAAGATGATTATCGAAACCGCGGAGCGCAGTGGAGTTAGTGTGATCGGTCCCGTGCCTCTTCCTACTGAAAAGAAGAAGTGGACGGTCAACCGCTCGACCTTTGTCCATAAAAACGCGCGTGAACAATTTGAGATGAGGATTCATAAGCGTGTCGTTGATATCTTGGACCCAAATCCAAAGACCATCGATGCCCTTACCTCCCTCAACTTGCCGGCCGGTGTCGATGTCGAGATTAAGATGTAGGCTTCACAATTACGTTCGATTCCCAAGGAGAAAGCCCCGAGCCTGACTCGGGAAACCTCCCTGTTGAGCCTGTCTTTGGACAAGCATTCCGTGCTACGGAGTTGAATCGCGATCCCTCATACTTAGGTTGGTTTGTGCGTTTGCATAAAACACCGAATGGTTGAAGATGATTGCGTTCATCGACAGCTGTTCGGTGTTTTACGTTACTAGTTACTCAGCGACCAATCCGAATTCTTATGAAATTTATTCTTGCGAAAAAACTCGAGATGTCGCAGGTCTACGACGCAGACGGAAATGTCATTCCGGTGACATTACTGGAAGCAGGTCCCTGCTATGTGACCCAGGTCAAGAGCAAAGAGAGTGATGGCTATATGGCGATACAGGTAGGCTTTGGTACTGCTAAACGTTTAACTAAATCGTTGGAAGGCCACCTCAAGGATCTTCCTAAGCTCGAGCATCTAGCTGAGTTTCGTCTCGCTACCCCAACTGAAATGAAGCGTGGAGATACAATTGAAGCTTCCACCTTCCAGTCCGGTGACATGATCCATGTGATGGGTGTGTCCAAAGGTAAAGGGTTCCAAGGTGTGGTCAAGCGTCATGGATTCCACGGTCATCCAACGTCTCACGGTCACAAGGACCAAGAGCGTATGCCTGGTTCGATCGGTGCTGGTGGCGTGCAGCATGTGCTTAAAGGACGACGCATGGCCGGTCGTATGGGGAATGCGCAGACTACGGTTAAAAACCTGCAAGTGGTTGAAGTGCGCGGAGAAGGAGTCTTGGCCATTAAAGGAGCGGTTCCTGGGCCACGTGGTGCTGTCATTCAGATTGTGTCTGCCTAGTATGCCAAACGTTTCTGTCTACAATGAGGCTGGAAGCCAAGTGGGAAGCGTCGCGCTGTCGGACGCCTTGTTTGCCGTGAAGCCTGATCAGGCTATCATCCACGAGGCGATGGTTGCCCAACGCGCTAACGCCCGTCGCGCGATTGCCAATACCAAGACACGCGGCGAAGTGCGTGGTGGTGGAAAAAAGCCTTGGAAGCAAAAGGGAACTGGTCGTGCGCGTCAAGGTTCTATCCGTTCTCCTCAGTGGGTTGGTGGTGGCATTACCTTTGGTCCTACCAGCGAGCGCAATTTCTCCCTCAAGATCAACAAGAAGGTCAAGCGCAAGGCACTCTTCATGGCGTTGTCTGATAAGGTTCAGGCGCAAAAGCTTTTGGTGCTTGAATCGATTGCAACCAGCACGCCTAAGACGAAGTACGTCGCTTCGATCATGGCTAAATTACCCATTGATCGTAATGCACTCGTTGTTGTCCCCGGCTCCTCTGAGATCTTGATGCGAATGGTGCGAAACTTGCCCAACGTCAAGCTTGTATCCGCCCATTCTGTAAATTTGATTGATGTTTTGACCTATCGCTCGGTCGTGTTCCTTAAGGACGCGGTGTCAGCGTTTGAAGGTCTCTATCGCGCCTAAACCTGTATGGGAATTCTCGATCGATTAAAAAAGAACGCTGATTCCAGCGAAGCGGCTGAACCAAAGAAGAAGGCTCCTGCGAAGCGCGCCACCAAGAAGGCTGATGCTGTTGCTCCGGAGAAGAGTGATGTGACGTCCGCTAAGGTCGTTCCTGCCCATCTTCTTTCTATCCTTTCACGTCCTCGTGTGAGTGAGAAAGCTGCTCGTTTAGGTGCGCTCAACACCTATGTGTTTGAGGTGGCTTTGGAATCAGAAAAGATTGTCATCAAAAAAGCCGTGGAAGCTCTCTACGGAGTGAAGGTGGCCACTGTACGCACCGTCCGTGGTCTTGGTAAGCCTGTACGCCGTGGTCGTCGTGTTTCCGCGCGCCATGATTGGAAGAAGGCGCTCGTGACGCTCGCGCCTGGGCAGAAGATTGATCTTTACGAAGGCGTCTAACCTCTCATCTTATGCCTATTAAAGTCTATCGACCCGTTACCAAAGGGCGGCGCCTCTCCTCGGTGCAGGACTTTTCGGATATCACCCGAACTGAACCGGAGAAGTCGTTGATTACGACCCGCAAAGTCCATGCCGGACGTTCGGGCGGAAAAATTTCCGTTCGCCACCAAGGTGGTGGTGCTAAGCGGTTTTTGCGTGAAGTGGATTTTGTCCGCGCGCATTTTGATGTCCCTGCGCGCATTGATTCGATTGAATATGACCCAAATCGTGGCGGTCGTATTGGTCTTCTTATTTATCGCGATGGCCGTAAGAGCTACATGCTTCTCCCAGACGGCATGAAAGTGGGGGATACTGTTATCTCGTCTCAAAAAGAGGCCGACATTGCGGTGGGAAATCGATTACCGCTTGAGAAGATTCCGGTTGGAACGCCTATTCACGCGGTGGAAATGGTGCCTGGCAAAGGTGCTCAGCTTGGTCGTGCCGCTGGTACCCGGATTGAATTTAGTGCCATTGAAGGCAGCTGGGCTATCATCAAACTCCCTTCTGGTGAAATGCGACGGGTGCCGAAAGTGTGTATGGCGACGATCGGTACGGTTTCTAATCCTGACTGGCACTTAGTGCGTTGGGGGAAGGCTGGTCGTATGCGCCATCGGGGTATTCGTCCAACCGTACGTGGTAAGGTCATGAACCCGGTTGATCACCCACATGGTGGTGGTGAAGGCAAACATCCAATTGGTATGAAGTATGCCAAGACGAAGTGGGGTAAGCATGCGCTTGGGGTGAAGACCCGCCGCGCGAAGAGCTCGTCTGATCGTCATATTCTTGTCCGCCGTCGCGGTAATACGCTCTAATCTATGTCTCGTAGTCTTAAAAAAGGTCCATTCACCCATCCAAAGCTGCTCAAGAAAGTGGCGGCTTTGAAGCCGGGTGACAAAACGCCGATCAAGACCTGGTCGCGTGCTTCCACGATCACCCCAGAAATGGTCGGTCGTGTGATAGCGGTCCACAACGGTAAACAGCATGTTTCGGTTCTGATCGTGGAAAACATGGTTGGTCACAAGTTGGGGGAATTTGCGCCAACGCGTAAATTTGTCCGTCATGGTGGGAAGATTCAAAAAGCGGCTGAAACACCGGCGAAGCCTGCCGCTGCTCCCGCTGCCAAGAAGTAATCTCCTATGGATATTCACGCTTCTCTTCGTTATCTTCGCATGGCCCCTCGTAAGGTGCGCCTCGTAATTAATGCTGTGCGCGGCTTACCTGTCATGACCGCTGATACCCGTCTTACGTTCATGAAGCAGGCGGCGGTTGAGCCAGTTCAAAAACTCTTGCGTTCCGCGATCGCCAATGCTGAGCATAATTTCCACCTTAAGAAGGAGGATTTGATTGTAAAAACGATCACGGCGGATGGTGGTCCTACGATTAAGCGCAGCCGTCCACGCGCCCGTGGGTCCGCTGCACCGATTCGTAAAAGGACGACGCACATCATGATTGTCTTGGCTCCTAAGGCTGGTGCCCAAGCTGTTTCGACTCCTACCGCTTCGGAAGGCTCTGCTCCTAAGACTCCTGCTAAAAAGACGGTGGCTCGCGCTTCCGCTTCAAAACCCGCTCGCAAGACAAACGCAGCGGCTAAGACTGCTTAACCTATGGGTCATAAAGTTCATCCATTTGGGTTCCGTATCGGGACCACGACCACTTGGCCATCGCGTTGGTTTGCCCGCGATGCCGCTTACCGCAACCAGGTCCGCGAAGATATCCGCTTGCGCGCCTTTTTAAAGAAGGAGCTTAAGGATTGCGCGGTCAACCGTGTTGATGTCGAACGTTCCCGTGGTGCTCTGTCTATTACGATTCATAGTGCTAAGCCCGGCTACGTGATTGGTCGCGCTGGTGATGGGATTGACCAGCTCAAGAAAAAGTTGATCAAAGCGTTCTTCCCCGGCAAATCCAAGGGTCTTCAGCTGAATATTTCCGTCCAAGAGGTGGGTCGTCCAAACTTGGAGGCTGCCTTGGTATGCCAGAGCGTCATTAGCGATCTTGAACGTCGTATGGCGTTCCGTCGCGTGCTCAAAACATCGATTGAGCGTGTCAAAAAAGCCGGTGCCCTTGGTGTGAAAGTCGCTGTTTCTGGTCGTTTGAACGGAGCGGAAATCGCTCGTCGTGAATGGTTGTACTGGGGCAAGATTCCGCTCACTAACTTGCGTGCAGATGTCGATTACGCCCAAGATTTTGCCCACACCATCGCTGGAGCCATTGGGGTGAAGGTCTGGATTT
The DNA here is from genome assembly GCA_964438015.1 of uncultured Gammaproteobacteria bacterium. GTDB lineage: Bacteria > Patescibacteriota > Patescibacteriia > 2-12-FULL-60-25 > 2-12-FULL-60-25 > JAGOUY01. Next base: position 9,308 of record CAYTIN010000022.1, on the reverse strand, counting down.
ATCGCGGTGATGTTTTTGAACAAGACCGTTTATCCCAATACCAACCAACTACGCAGACGCGTACGCCTGGCCGTTCCGACCGTCGTGACGGCGGACGGGGCATGGGCGGCGGATTCCATGGTCGTGACCGCGGTCCACGTGGTCCGATATCCTCTCGTCCCACTCGTGAACCGGCTCGTCCAGCTTCTGAACCTGTTCCGGCGGCTGCCTAACCTTCCTCATCTATGTTGATTCCTAAAAAAGTCAAACACCGCAAGTGGCATAAGGGCCGCGCTCGCAACATCCGCGTTGCCTCCGACAAGCTCGAGCTCGCTTTCGGTTCCTACGGTCTCAAGGCGCTTACGCCGGCCTGGATTTCCAGCCAGCAAATCGAAGCGGGCCGTCGCGTCCTTACGCGCTACATCAAGCGCGGTGGCAAGATCTGGATCCGTGTCTTTCCTGATAAGCCTCTTACTAAGCATGGTAATGAAAACCCGATGGGTTCCGGTAAGGGGGCGGTGGATCATTACGTCGCCGTGATTCGTCCGGGCACGATCATTTATGAGATGGATGGCATCCCTAAAGAGGCCGCTCAAGAAGCGCTTCAAAGTGCCGCCTACAAAATTTCGTCCGTGTGTAAATTTGTCAGCAATGACTAGGCCTATGGATATCTCTACGCTCCGCAGCGCTTCTCCGGCAGAACGAGAACGCCTCTTGGCTGAAGCTCGTGCCAAGCTCCGTGACCTGCGCTTTAAAGCCGCTACTCGTCAGCTCGCCAAAGTCCGTCAAATCCGTGTCCTCAAGCGCGACATCGCTCAGATCCTCACGGTTCTTGCGAACTAGCCTTGTCTTCCTATGCAAGCATCTCCATTACCCACTTCTTCTCATCGCCGCTTTCAAGGCGTGGTCGCTTCCGTCTCCGGTCCTACAACCGCGGTGGTTCGCGTTGACCGTCAGGTAGCGCACCCAAAGTACGGCAAGTACTACACGATCTCGAAGAAGTTCATGATTCATGACCAAGCGGGCGCCGCTAAGGTTGGCGATACGGTTGAAATTGAAGAATGCCGTCCGGTGTCTCGTCACAAGCGCTGGCGTTATATTTCCACGCTTCGTTCGGTTCAGAAGACTGTCTAATCTCTATGGTTCAACATCGTTCCATGCTCCAGGTGGCTGATAACACCGGAGCCAAGCTCCTCCAATGCATTCACGTGCATGGTGGATACAAAAAACGTTACGGCCGCATTGGTGACATGCTGACTTGCGTGGTCAAAGAAGCTGTGCCACGCGGGATGGTTAAGAAGTCTGATATTGTCCATGTCGTTTTGGTGCGCTCGCATAAAGAGACGCGCCGTCCGGACGGCACCTATGTCCGTTTTGATGACAACGCCGGTGTGATCATCGACCAAAAAAATAAAGAGCCGAAAGGAACCCGTATTTTTGGACCGGTGGCTCGCGAATTACGCGCCAAAGGATATGGCAAGATTATTTCTTTAGCCCCTGAAGTTGTCTAAGCCTATGCCTACGTTCCATGTGAAAACCGGTGATGAGGTTAAAATCCTTACGGGCAAATACCGTGGCAAGACCGGTAAAGTAACTCAGGTTTTTCCCAAGCTTCATCGTGTCGTCGTCGAAGGCGTTAATGTCACCAAGCGACACTTGCGTACGCGCCGTGAGGGGGAAGCGGGTCGGATTGTGGAGTTTTCCATGCCTATCCATGCTTCCAACGTGGCTCGTACGGAAGCCAAGGCCGTCACTCCCGAAGCTAAGCCAAAGCGTGCGCGCACGGCTAAGAAATCCGCCTAATGTATGACTCTTAAAGAACGCTATCAACAGGAGATTGTCCCGACCCTCCAAAAGGAGCTTGGGATCAAAAACCGCATGGCCGTCCCAAAGGTGACCAAGGTGGTTTTGTCGGTGGGCCTTTCCCAGGGCAATAAAGACCCAAAAGTGGCGGAAATGGTTGAGTCGACACTCCGTCGTATCTCCGGCCAGCGCCCGGTAAAAACGAAAGCCAAGAAATCGATTGCCAGCTTTAAAATCCGTGAAGGTATGGTGGTGGGTACGATGGTCACGCTACGCGGGAATCGCATGTGGGATTTTCTTGCCAAACTTACCCAGGTTACTTTTCCCCGCATCCGCGACTTCCGTGGCATTTCTTCTAAGGTGATTGATGCCCAGGGTAACCTCTCCGTCGGCTTTAAAGAGCATCTCGCCTTTCCGGAAATTCACTCGGATGAAGTCGAACGCTTGCATGGCCTGCAGGTCACGGTTACGACCACTGCCGGTTCGCGAGCGGTCGGAGAACGTTTATTCAAAGCCCTTGGCTTCCCCTTCCAAGCATAACCTATGGCTACTGAAGCACAAATCGCCAAATCCAAGCGAAAGCAGAAGTTTTCCACCCGCCAGGTCTTGCGCTGCTGGAAATGCGGCCGTAAGCACGGATATATGCGAGATTTTGAACTCTGCCGTATCTGCTTCCGTGAGCTTGCCTTACGTGGTGAACTCCCTGGGGTGAAGAAATCCAGCTGGTAATTTCCTCTTATGATTACTGATCCAATTAGCGACTTCCTCACGCGTTTGCGTAATGCGCAAGCGGCTGAGCATGAGACCACCATGGTTCCTGGGTCGCGCATGAAGCTCGCCATTGCCAAGCTTTTGGAACGCGAAGGATATATCCAAGCGGTTACAGAGCAAGTTGATGGTGTTAAAAAGACGCTTGTCGTTACGCTTAAGTATGCGGGTAAAGTGCCTGCTATTCGCATGATCCGTCGTGTTTCTAAGCCTGGCCTTCGCGTTTATCGCAAGGCAGGTGAGTTGCCACGTGTGCTTTCCGATCAAGGGATTGCCATTGTGTCCACCTCGGCGGGTGTCATGACCAATAAAGAAGCACGTCGCCGCAAACTTGGCGGAGAAGTTTTGTGTGAAGTTTACTAACCCCCTATGTCTCGTATTGGTAAAAAACCTGTCCTCTTGCCTGCCGGCGTTGACGCGACCATCGAGTCCCGTCAAGTGACGATCAAGGGTCCGAAAGCGACCTTGACGGTGGCTCTTCCGCCACATGCTTCGGTTGCGACGCAAGCTGACCCCAAAGCTCTTCTGGTCTCTGTGGAAGAAGAAACACGTGTTGACCAGCGTGCTATTTGGGGATTGGCTCGTCAGCTGTTGCAGAATGCGGTTGATGGCGTCCAAAAAGTCTTTGAAGAGGCGCTTGAGTTTGTTGGCGTTGGTTTTAAAGTGGCGCTTGAAGGCCGGAAGGTCATGATGGACGTGGGCTTCTCTCATCGCGTTGCTTTTGACTTGCCAACTGGCATCGAAGCAAAAGTGGAAAAGCAGATTTTGACGATCAGTGGATCGGATAAATACTTAGTAGGGGAAACAGCGGCCCGTATCCGCCGAGTCAAACCTCCTGAGCCTTATAAGGGCAAAGGGATCAAGTATGTTGATGAGGTGATCCGCCGTAAAGCCGGTAAGACGGCTGGTAAGGGTGCCTAATCTTTCCCAAGTCCTATGTCTATTCAGAAACGTAAACAAGAACGCCTTAACCGCCGCATTGCGCGCATGCGCGCACGTGTGCGCGGAACGACTGAACGTCCACGTCTCGCAGTGTTTCGTGGCTTGGCGCATATCTCTGCGCAGGTTATTGATGATGTGACGGGTCGCACGCTCGCCTCTGCTTATGACCGTGAGCTTACGGCTGGTGGCAAAAAAACCAAGGTTGAAATTGCTACCGCGGTTGGGGCGATGGTGGCCGAACGGGCAAAAGCTAAGGGTGTTACCCAGGTTGTCTTTGACCGTCGGGATAAGCAATATCAAGGACGTGTGCGCGCCCTCGCTGAGGGAGCGCGTACGGCCGGACTCATCTTTTAACCCATATGACTGATACGATGGCAACACATGCAGCGCAGCCACCCGCAACCCCTGCGGCCGCTCCTGCCAAACCGACTTCAGCTCCTCGTTCAGGGGCTGGTTCTCGTGATGCGCGTGGCGGAGGGAATCGTGGCGGCCAAGGTGGTCGTGGCGGATTTGGAGGGAATCGTGGCGGCCAAGGTGGTCGTGGCGGCGGTCGCGGCCAAGGTGGCCCACGTCGCGATGGCCGCGGCGGAGAAGCGGCGGTTGAGGTTGAATACGATGAGAAGAATGTCGAAGTCGCTCGCGTTACTCGTGTGACGAAAGGGGGTAAACGCATGCGCTTTCGTGCGCTGACTGTGATTGGGAATCGCAAGGGTCGAGTTGGTTTTGGTCTTGCAAAGGGTGTGGACGTGGCTCTTGCGACAGGTAAGGCTACAACGCAAGCGCGCAAGGCCCTTCTTACCGTTCCCATGATCTATGAAACAATTCCTCATCCTGTTGAAGCAAAATTTGCGGCGGCACGTGTATTGCTTAAACCAGCTCCTAAAGGAACGGGAATTAAGGCAGGGGGAGCAGTGCGCATCGTCCTTGAGCTTGCGGGAGTGCCGAATGTGGTTTCCAAGATTTTAGGTTCCTCAAGTAAAATCAATAATGTTAAAGCGACCTTTGCTGCTCTCAAGAAGTTGCGTGCCCCGCTTGTTAAGGAGGGCAAGGCTACGGAGAAGGCAGTAGAAGCTGCGCCTAAGAAATAACCTATGGCTATTTCCCTTCATACATTGGCTGCCAAGCCTGGTTCCCGTCAGCGCGTGAAGCGTCTTGGTCGTGGAGCGGGTAGTGGTCGTGGAAAAACCTCTGGTAAAGGCACCAAGGGGCAGCGTTCGCGTACGGGTGGGAAGTCGGCGCTTAAGCTGAAAGGCATGAAGCAAATGTTGCTCAGCTTTCCTAAAAACCGTGGTTTTCAAAGCCGCTTCTCCAAAGACTCGGCGGTGCGAGTGGGGCGTTTGAATGTTCTTGAGGTAACGGCTCCTGTGACTCTTGAAGTCTTGCAAGCTGCCGGTCTCGTACGTCGTTCTGAACGTTCTGCTAAGATTATTGCGGGCGGTGAACTTACCAAATCACTCACGATTGCCGCTGGCATTTTCGTCTCTAAGGGAGCTAAAGCCGAGATTGAACGCGCGGGTGGTAAAGTGGGGTAATATAACCCTATGTGGGACAAGCTTTTTCAGTCCTTACGTGTTAAAGAGGTTCGCAATGGCTTGCTGTTTGTGTTAGCCATGATGGTAGTGTTTCGGATTGCGGCTAATATTCCTTTGCCTGGGATTGATTTGGGTGCCTTGCAGCGCTTCTTTGAAGCTAATCAATTGCTAGGGGTCTTAAACCTGTTTTCTGGTGGAACGATTCGAAATTTTAGCATCGTTGCGTTAGGTGTGGCGCCGTATATCACGGCCTCGATCGTCTTCCAGCTCTTGGGGATGATTATCCCGCGCATTGAGGAGATCCAAAAAGATGGTGAAGCGGGACAGCGTCGGATTAACCAATGGACGCGTCTTTTGACCGTGCCGCTTGCCATCATCCAGTCTGTGAGTTTGATCGGCCTCATGAAACAGTCGCAATTCAACATTATTCCTAGCTCGAACCTGGTCTATTTGGTAGCCATTGTGTGTACGGTGACGGCGGGAACCTTATTTCTCATGTGGCTGGGGGAGTTAATTTCTGAGAAGAAAGTTGGCAATGGGATGTCGTTGCTGATTGCGGCAGGTATCCTGGCTGATCTTCCCGCTTCTGCTTCGCAGTTTTTATCAGCGTTTGACCAGGCGCAGGCCTTAACATTGGTTTTGTATGCGGCGGTTGCTGTCGCAACAATTCTTGGTGTCGTGTTTGTGACGGAAGGTCAGCGTAATATCCCGATCCAATATGCACGCCAGGTGCGTGGTCAAGGGGTTGCGTTGGGTGGAGTTGCATCGTCTTTGCCGTTGCGTGTGAATATGGTGGGAGTCATTCCTATTATTTTCGCGGTCTCGATGCTCCTTTTTCCTAACTTGATTGCACAGTTTGTTGCTCGCGCACGAAGTGAGTGGTTAGCCGCGGCAGGACGCTGGGTGACTCTTACCCTTCAAAATCAAACGATTTACGGAGTCTTGTTCTTCTTGTTCGTTGTTGGATTTACCTACTTCTATACGGCAGTGGTATTCCATCCGGACCGGATTGCGGAAAACTTGCAAAAACAAGGAGGGTTTGTGCCGGGGATTCGTCCTGGACGCCCAACCGCAGAATATATTGAATATATTATTAATCGTATCACGCTTGGAGGGGCGGCTTTTCTTGGGATCATTGCTATTTTGCCTTTGATTGCCCAAGGGCTCACGGGAGCTACCCAATTGGCGCTTGGTGGCACGTCTATGTTAATTGTGGTCTCGGTAGTGATTGAATCCGTGAAGCAGATTGAAGCGCAGGCCACCATGCGTGAGTACGATGCTTACTAGGAGCACTAATTGTAACGCGGAGGATCATGAAAAAACAAAAGCCACCCGATGGGGTGGTTTTTGTCATCCTGCTATACTTTATTTCATCTTAGGACATGGTTCTTAGTATCCTATGAAAAAAGATATGCATGTGTGGCAACGTCGTTCTTTGATGGCGTTTGAACTGTTGTTGGTGGCTGGTTTGGCGTGGTTGGCGGCTTATCGTGTACCGCAGGCGGCAGTTGTGAGAGGCGCTGATACCATGCTTGTCACAGCCCTTCTCTTGTTGTTTGCGTGTGTTGGTCTGACTTTAAAACTTCGGCGTGGTTGGTCGACGCGGATCTTGTGGGAATGGATGTTTGTGGGCACAGTGTTCTTTGGAGGGTGGATCTATCCTCGATTACTTTTGCCGGGATTTTGGGGTGCGGTGCTGGGGTTTGGATGTACCTGTTTGCTGTTTTTTTGGTGTAACCGTCCAGAGATTCGAATCATGGGTTTTTGGATAGGAACCGCGGGAGCGGGGGTATTGTTCGCATCTTCTTTAGGGGAAATTCCTCTTGGGCTATTGTGGCTTGGTCTTGCGTTACACGACCAGTTTGCTGCTCAATCTATGGGGGTGCTGGAATCGTTTTTAACCGATCTTTCTAGTCGGCGAGGTATTCCCACGGAGTTTGTGAGCATGACCGGACTTAAGGCGCGGATTTGGGCGAGTCATATGGTTATACCGTCGGCCTTGGTTACTCGCGTTACTTGGAAAGGTCCTGTCGAGGGCGCATTCCTTTGTCTTGCGTTGCTTATTGGTGCATGGTATGCCATCATGCGCACGAATGAGGGTAAGCCGGTTTGGATCGTGCCTTGGGCGGCTATTTGGATGGTTGGAGCGATTCTCTTGATGCGGTTTATTATCCCTCTTTTGCAGGGGATTGGGAGTGTTTAACCTTTTTTGATTGGTATGCCTCGTAAACGTTTGCGTGCTGTCCTGTTTGGTCCGCAAGGATCTGGTAAAGGGACGCAGGGTCGGATGTTGGCCGACTATTTTGGCGTGCCGTTGATTGGATCGGGGGAATTGTTTCGGGCGGAGATCCAGGAGAAGACCGCGCTTGGTAAGCTTGTTAAAAGTTATGTGGGTCGCGGGGCGCTGGTGCCGGATGAACTTGTAAATGCGGTCGTGCAAAAACAGTTGAAGGCGATTGCTGTCGACCGTGGCTTTTTATTGGATGGGTATCCGCGGAATGTGGAACAGGCGGAGTCGCTCGACAAAGTAGTTAAGATTAACCTTGCTTTACAGATTAAGATAGGTGACGATGAATCTTTGCGACGTTTGTTAGGTCGACGCCAATGTACGGGCTGTAAGACAATTTTTCACATTGAAGATCACCCGCCCGCAATCGAGGGAGTATGTGATGCGTGTGGGAAGACGCTTGTGAGGCGCGAAGATGATAGCGAGGAGATTATTCGAGCGCGTCTCGAGGCGTATCACTTTATGACGGAGCCACTCGCCAGTTACTATCGTCAGCGTGGAGTGCTCTTGGCGGTAAAAGGTGAGCAACCGATCGCGTCCTTGTATGAAGAGTTGGTGAGGAAAGTGACGAAACTTGGGTTTGTAGCAAAATGATTCGGATGTTCCCGATAGTCAACGTCTTTTTCTTGCCTGCGGGGCTCGGTTTATTCCTGGGAGCCCTTTCAATGTTCTCGAACGGTCCTCGTTAAGAAAAAGACGTTGACTATTGGGAGCGAAAAAATAGTAAGTACTTCATGTTAAAAGCTTATGTCTCTCATAAAAACTCCTGAGGAAATTGCTGCGCTTAAGCGTGGCGGCCAGATTTTGTCTGATACCTTGCGCGAGATTCGATCTGCGTGTGTAGCGGGTGCTTCGACGCAGGCTTTGGATGCTATTGCTCGTCGGCGGTTTGAGGAAAAGGGTGGAACATCCTCGTTTTTCGGCTACAAGATGGGTGGACAAGGTCCCGCCTTTCCTGGAGTTGTGTGTATTTCCATTAATGAAGAAGTGGTGCATGGATTACCCATTCCGGATCGGACTATTAAAGACGGAGATGTAGTTGGATTGGATATTGGTATGTGGTTTGAGGGGCTGGCGACCGATATGGCTACCACCGTTATCGTGGGAGGAAAGGCTCCCGAACCTGTTCGAGACCTGGTGAAAGATACGCGAGCTGCGCTTGTGGCTGGGATTAGTGCCATCAAAGCGGGTGCCTGGGTGCATGAGATTAGTGGAGCGATTGAGGATGTGCTGAAGCCAAAAAAATATGGGATCGTGAAAGATTTGGTTGGGCATGGAGTTGGTCATGCGGTACATGAAGATCCTCAGATCCCTAATTTTCGTGATCCGCGTGCGCCCGTCGTTAAGCTTCAGGTGGGGATGGTGCTCGCGATTGAGCCGATGGTATCGCTGGGGACCTGGAAAGTAGACGTGAAGGATGATGATTGGACGATTGTGACGCGCGATGGTAGTCCGTGTGCGCACTTTGAGGTGACGGTAGCCGTGACGGAGACGGGGTATGAGTTGATTACGCCGTGGCCGGATGTGTAAAGAGTAGAGAGTATATAGTATAGAGTATATAGTATAGAGAATAACAAAATACCATTTTCTACTATGCATGAATCTATTGTAGGGTCTGCTCCCTCTGTTAACATCCACTCTCATGAACTAGATTGCCCAACATTGGATTTAGGTAAAATGTCTTTAGACCAAGCGCGCGGCCATATTCAGCCGCAGCTAGTATTGTTCGCTGCTGGCTCTGATGAGAGTAAGGCGATGGAGTGGTTGATGGCTCATATGGGTCCATTTCGCAGGGAGTATCCAACAGCTGGCCAAGCTGGAGAAGAGAAGACTCGTGAACTTATTGCGCGTTGGAATGCGGCTGAAAAAGGAGATCGTTTGAATATTTTGTGAGAAATCAAAGAAGTTGTTGAGATCGTTGACCAAAACTAGTAACAAAATTATTGGCCCTAGACCAGCATCTCCTCTGCTAGAATAGAGATCATGCCCATAAAATA
>CAYTIN010000021.1:0-22851 GCA_964438015.1 uncultured Gammaproteobacteria bacterium | reverse complement strand
TTTTATGGGCATGATCTCTATTCTAGCAGAGGAGATGCTGGTCTAGGGCCTAGAATTTTACTGTTTAACACTCTGACACTACTGTCAATAGCTGGTTTCTCTTTCGTCTTTCCGGCAAAAAATCCTTTTGTGGTTCACTATTTCTTGTAAATAAAGTCGTCATCGCATTCCTCTTCCTCCATCGATATCTATCCCACCTCTACTGACTCCACACGAGGCGTATGCAACGCCTCAAATCGTTCTTCCGTAAGCACCTCAAGGACAACGATTTGAATAACGGCAGCGACGGGAATTGCCAATAAGACCCCAATGATACCGGCTAGCTCGGCTCCTATGACTGATGCCAGAATAATCAAGAGTGGCGCGAGCGAGATCACCCGCGAATAAACAAGCGGCTGAATAATATGCCCTTCAATCATTTGGTAGACTAGGAGAACCGTCACTACAATTGCCGCAACAATGACCCCTTTTGTAAGAGCCACGAGCCCAATCACAATGGTTCCAATGGCTGCTCCGACGAGGGGAATCAAATCGAAGATAGCTAAGAGTGCCGCCAAAGCGAAGGCGTATGGGACTCGCAATAAGAGCAATGTCACGAGGGTTACAGATCCAGCAATTAAACTAATAAGCAAGTTTCCTGTCACAAATCCGCCCACGGCCTGTGTCATCTTTTGCGCTGTGCGCCTCAACCGACGTGCGTGCTCGGGCCGCAAAAGATGCATCACCTTTTCCCAAGCGGAAGGCCCTTCGATCAAAAAGAAAAAAGCGAAGACGAGAATAATGGCTACCGCAGAAATCCCGCCGAGAATACTGCCGACGACACCGACAAACGGCACACCATCGCCCGCCAGTTTAGCGGCTTGCGTTTGGGATAATTCTTTTACTTGATCAACTAGGTGGTACTGCTCATTAAAGAATTGTAAGCGTGGATTATGGGTAAGATCGCTTACTATTTGAGGGGCATTTTGGATGAGTTTTGTGCCTTGGGTTAAGAGTGGGGTGGCAATGATACTTGTCACGAAGAGCAGGACGACCACCGTGAGGGCGAGCGCGAGACCTACAGACCAACCTCGGGTAAGTCCACGGCGCATTAAGAAGGCAACGAGAGGCTCAAGAGCAACGGCCACAATCAACGCAACAACCAATTGTAGAATGACAGCGTGCAGAAGATAGATCAGGTACATGAGCCCCGTTACCCCCACCACCACCGCATATACCATCAAGGTCTTTTTTGCAGTGTTAAGGGGCCTGTCTTGTACATCTTGTACAGGCACTGCTTCCGTAGGAAGGTGTTCCATAGGTTGAATAGTGTCCCACTTCGACCACGGCTCGTACAGTGGTAAGGTGTTTAAGACATGTCTTCTCTAGAATCGTGTTCTGATACGGAATTGATCATCGCTTACCGTCATGGCGATGAAAAAGCGTTGACCTTGCTTATCCAACGCTATTTTTCGTCCGTCTATCGGTTTTTAGCGCGTATGGTTGGAGATGCTACCGTAGCAGAAGACCTGACCCAGGAAACCTTTGTTAAAACCTGGAAAAACCTTGGTCAATTTGATGTGCATAAAACGTTCAAACCTTGGCTATTTTCCATTGCTCGCAATGCTGCCATTGACAACCTACGTAAAAAAAGGCCCTTGTCTTTTTCCTCCTTAGAAGAGGAGGATCAGGCGTCTTTTTCTGATATCTTACCAGATCCACGCGTCCTCTCCCCTACTCTTTTAGAACAAGCGGATATCAAGCAACAAGTGGCAGACGCCCTCGATCAGCTTCCCCCTAAAACAAAGGCTATTGTTCTTATGCATGAAACAGAAGAGCTTACCTTCCAGCAAATCGCCGACAGTCTTAACGAGCCTATGAATACGGTAAAAAGCCGTTATCGACGCGGACTACTCTTCCTCCAGACCAAGTTAACCCCTGAGGGAGATGCTCGCCACACTCTATCCACTGCACCAAAATCCCTGGAAGATACGTAAAAGATTATATCTATCACGAGTATGCCCCCCTTTCTCTTGCACGCCCTTCCGCCCATAGAGCCGCCAAAAGGGTTGTTTGAGCAGACATTACAAGCTATCCAGTGCGCCCGGCAACGTTGGTTATATCAGCGTCTCGGCTTAGCTCTGGTCGGATTCTTGGGATGTGTAGGGTATGGGCTTTGGAACTTTGAAGCGCTTCGTGCTGGGATGGCGGAATCGACTTTTTTTGTGTTTTTGCGCCTAGCCATTTCTGATCCGGATATCATCCTTCCCCATCTTACGGAGTTATTCTTAGGCTTAATAGAAACGCTTCCACTCGAAGCGTTGCTATTAGGTACTTTAAGCTCCCTGTGTCTATTGGGAAGTTGTTACCTCATCAGTTCATTGCGTCAACGTTCTTCTTTTTCCCTTTACTCCTTTCGCCACTAATTCCGTATGCAAGACCTCTCCACTTCGCCTTTTGTTCGACGCCTCCTCATCGTTTTAGCAAGTGCTGTCCTTCTCTTAGGCAGCTTTGCGGCCGGAGTACATGTCGGCGAACGCAAAGCCCGTCATCTTTCTCGTTGGCAACAAAACTATCCTCGCATAGTTCCAAGTCGAGGCCTGCCCTTTAATAAAAGAATGCCGCCGCTCCCGCCTGCTCTTCCCGGTGGGCATGGGATTTTTGGTAATATTCTTACTCTCAATGGCAATACTCTTGTCATCCAAGGCAAAGACGGCATTGAAGAGCAGGTGCTGGTCACTTCTTCTACGACCTTGCGCCTAGACCAACGAACAATTCGGTTTGAAGACTTGCCAGCTGACTTAACACGTGTAGAGGCGGCAGTCTTTGGCACACCCACAACACAAGGACAAATCGAGGCGCGTTTGATTCGCTTCTTTATTCGACCATAACCCACCTGGTTTAGCGTTGTATCTTTTCTGTATGAACCCTCTGAAATGGATGGCTGCCCATAAGCTGTTGGTGGGTCTGGCTGCGGCAGGTATCGTAGGAGGAGGCGTGTGGTGGAAGCAGTCCAATAAACCTGCGGAGCCACCTCGCTATGTATTAACCACCGTGACGCGTGGTAGCCTCATCACCTCCGTTAAAGGCAGCGGACAAGTCTCCGGACAAAATCAATTAGAACTCAAACCATTGGCCTCTGGAGCGATCACGAAGATCCTCGTTCAGTCCGGACAAGAAGTCAAAGCCAATGACCCGCTATTCCAGGTTGATACAAAAACTGCCCTCAAAACGATCCGTGACGCCAATCAAAGTGTAGCTGATGCGCGAATCTCTTTAGCGTCCGCAGAGTTATCGTATACTAAGCTAAAACAACCACCCGATACGGTTTCGGTTACGCAGGCACAAAATACTCTTAACCAAGCTAAGCGCGACTTGCAAAAACTTCAGGAGGGACCCGACCAATATGACGTGGCGCAAGCAGAAACGGAGCTCGCGAGCCTTGAACAAAATATCCGCATCTCGAGCGATGGAAAAACCCCTAACCTTATTCGTGACGCCTATGACAGCGCTGTGCCCGTCATCAAAACGATTGCGCAAACTTTGCAACAATCTCTCTATGATGCGGATGCGATTATTGGCGTGGACAACGTAAGTGCGAATGACGCCTACGAACGCCAACTGTCGATTGTAGACCCTAGTAAACTCATGCAGGCTTCCTCGCTCTATCCCGCCCTTAAGCGGTCTGTCGAAGCCTTTAAGCAGGAGGCGGATGGTCTTAGTGCTACAAATGAAGATCCGACCAAGATCGATGCCATCTTGGTGCGTGCTCAGGCAAACACGAACCTCATGACACCCTTTTTGCAAGCGGTTTATGATGTGCTGGCGGCTACGGTTGCCTCCCCCACGCTCAGCCAAAGCACCCTTAACTCTCTTCAAAGCACGATCCAAAGTGACCGCACCAGTGTATCTGGAAAACTCACCACGATCACAACGCAAATCCACGATCTGGCGAATGCCAAAACCTCCTTTACAACCGCACAACTGAACGTTCGTAAAGCGCAAGCGTCTTTAGATAAACTCAAAGCCGGCTCAGACCCAAAAGATATTGCTAGCGTGCAAGACAAAGTCACGGCTGCAGAACAAGCACTAGCCAAACTTCAAAAGGGAGCCGATGCGGTCGACTTGGCACTCTCGCAAAACACCGTCCAACAGCACCGTGCGGCTTTGAACGAGGCGCAACACAAATTAACTGATGCTCAACAAACGTTGAACGACTATACGGTTCGTGCGCCATTTGATGGTGTTGTCGCCAATATCACGATCCATGTCTCTGATCAGGCTTCCGCTTCGACCGCGCTCGCCACTTTGGTCACACCAACAAAACTCGCACAAATTTCTTTGAATGAAGTTGACGCGACAAAAATTCATGTTGGACAAAAAGCTACGCTCACGTTTGATGCCGTACCAGACTTGACGATCGCCGGCAGCGTGTACGAAGTGAATCCACTTGGGACCGTGACACAAGGAGTGGTTAATTACACGGTAAAGGTTGCGTTTCAGACGCAGGATGACCGGATTAAATCCGGCATGAGTGCCTCTGTCTCCATCATTACGGAAGCAAAATCAGACGTTTTACTGCTCCCAAATGCCGCTGTCCGTCGCCAAGGAACGAATGTAAGCGTGCAAATGCTTACGAACATCAAACAAGAAGGAGGAGGATCGGTGACGCAAGGAGTCTTGTCTGACAATGTACCAGAACCACGTGCCGTAGAAGTAGGTACTTCTAATGAAGAAAGTACTGAGATTGTTAGTGGATTGCAGGAAGGCGACCAAGTTGTCTTGCGGACTATCACTACCGCTCCTGCGGCAGGAGGCACACCGACCCAGGCACCGGCGGGTAGCTTACGCATTCCAGGACTTGGTGGCGGAGGTGGATTTGGAGGTGGCGGAAATGCCGTTATTCGTGGCGGTACAGTAGGACGATAGCCGTATGAGTCTTATTGCCTTGCAAAATATTGTAAAAGAATATGTGAACGGGAAAGAGACAACCCGCATCTTGAAAGGCGTTTCGTTTACGATTGAGCAGGGAGAATTTGTAGCGATAATGGGGCCGTCCGGCTCTGGCAAGTCGACGCTCATGCATATCTTGGGCGCATTAGATACTCCCACTTCCGGAACTTACACGCTTGATGGAGAAAATGTATCCACCCTTTCACCAGATGCATTGGCTGTTATTCGGAAACAAAAAATAGGCTTTGTTTTTCAGGCCTTCCATCTTTTACCACGCGCGACTGTCCTGCGAAATGTGGCGCTGCCTCTTGTGTATGCAAACGTGGAACGAGACGAGCGGGAGCAGCGAGCGCGGACGTGTTTATTAGCCGCTGGGCTAGATGAAGCTCGTCATAGCAACCTATCCAACCAACTTTCCGGTGGACAGATGCAGCGTGTTGCGATTGCTCGCGCTCTTGTGAATAATCCTTCCATCCTTTTAGCCGATGAACCAACGGGAAATTTAGACTCGAAGACAGGCGATCTCGTGCTTGGGACATTCCAAAAGCTCCATGAAGAAGGGAGGACGATTATCCTCATCACGCACGAACCGTATGTTGCGGAACATGCGGAACGCATCCTCGTGATTAAAGATGGCGAACTAGTGGAAGACCGAGTCAACCACACTCCTCGCCTTCAACCCATTCTATGATGACCAGTGACCTATTGGAAGAAATTTATTTAGGCGTGTCGTCGAATAAAGTTCGATCGGGTTTGACGATGCTTGGGATTGTGATTGGCATTGGTTCCGTGATTGCGATGTTATCGGTCGGCCAGGGGGCAAAAGCTCAAATTGAAGCCAATATCCAGTCGATTGGCTCGAATCTCCTGCTTGTTATGCCAGGTGCGCAACGTGGCGTTGGAGCGGCAGTAAGTACCGGTCGTGGGGCCTCCCAAAGCCTCACGAGCGAAGACGCGACCGCGATTACAGCTTTATCCGATATAGCCGGGGTTGCCCCCGAACTCTCTCGTCGCTACCAAGTCACGACGCGAGGAAAAAACACTAACACCTCAATCGTGGGAACAGGTCCTGCCTACCTTTCCGTGCGCAATGTGACCATAGATGAAGGATCATTTTTCAGTGATAGCCAGGTCTCATCACGATCCAAAGTCGCCATTCTTGGGCCGACGACTCGCGATGACTTGTTTGGCGCAGAGACGAGCCCACTGGGGCAAAGCATCCGCGTTAACGGTGTAGACTTCACCGTTATTGGCGTTACGAAGTCGAAAGGCGGGTCGGGTTTCGCTAATCAGGATGATACGATTTTTGTTCCTCTTTCTACCATGCAATTATTCTTAACGGGAGGAGAGTATGTAAGCACTATTAGTATTCAGGCCAAAGACCAGCAGTCAATGACGTCGATCCAAGAAGCCGTCACCGGACTTCTCTTGGACCGTCATCGGATTTCCAATCCTCAGCAAGCGGATTTTAGCGTCTTGAACCAATCGGATTTGGTTAGTGCGGCATCAAGCGTAACAGATACGTTTACCGTCTTATTAGCTTCCATTGCAGGTATCTCGCTCCTTGTCGGCGGCATTGGCATCATGAACATGATGCTTACGACAGTGACGGAACGGACGCGTGAGATCGGCCTTCGACAAGCGATTGGGGCGGAAAAACAGGAGATCGTCGGGCAGTTTTTAGGGGAAGCAGTGCTCATCACCCTCCTTGGCGGAACAATCGGCGTTGTGCTGGGCTATGGAGCGTCACAGCTTATCACGCGCGTGACGCAGATTCCGACGAGCGTCTCCAGCTCCTCGGTTGCTCTCGCCTTTGGCGTGTCAGCAGTGATCGGGTTAGTGTTTGGCTTCTATCCTGCACAACGAGCAGCGAGATTGAATCCGATTGAGGCGTTGCGGTTTGAGTAATTTTATCTTAATCTTTCCTGTCATCCCGAGCGCAGTTATACGGAGCCGAGGGACCTCGCAGCGGAAACAGGTAGCCAGGTCCCTCCACTCCGTCAAGCTCCGGTCGGGATGACAGGAAAAAGAGTGGTCATTCGATATAATTTATTATTTTCTTCCTATGCCAAAAAACCTCATGGCTCCGCTTATCATTATTGCGCTCTTTATTGGTGGAGGCTCCTTTTACGGTGGGATGCAATACCAAAAATCCCAAATGCCTGCAGCCGGACAGAATCCATTCCAACGTGGGACTGGAACCAATGGACAAGGGCGCGGATTTGCCGCAGGTGGACTAACAGGTCGCGCGGGAATGAATGGTGCTAGCGGAATGGGAGGATTTACAGCGGGAGAGGTTGTATCAAAAGATGCCACTGGCCTCACCCTTAAATTGCGCGATGGAGGCTCAAAAATCATCCTGACCTCCAGCTCAACTCGAGTAGGAAAAATGACGGATGGATCGATGGATGACGTAAAAGAAGGGACGGAGGTAACCGTTACAGGAACAAGTAATCAAGATGGGAGCGTGAGTGCCTCCATGATTCAACTACGCCCTGCCGGCATGCCAGGAATGGGGATGGGCGGTGGGGCGGGACGAATGCCTGCAGGAGAACCACCCATTGCGCCACGGGCCCAGTAAGCATATTTACATGTAATCAAATACCACGGACTGGATGAGTCCGTGGTATGTTTTTTTGTCTGTTACTTTCTGACTGCTTTTACGATGGCAATCAAGATGATCGCACCCAACAAGGCAACTAAGAAGCTATAGAGGTTAAAGCCCGTTACCCCTGTCTTTCCTATAGCAGACATAACCCATCCACCAATCAGAGCCCCCACAATACCCACAATAACATTTAGACCCGATCCTTGCTGCGCATCCGTCTTCATGATTAAAGAAGCGATCCAACCCACTAGTGCTCCGAAGATAATCCACAGGATGATTCCCATAGTGTTATAGCTGCATTATATGAGTAAGCCCTCCTCACTATTCATGGTAGGCCCATCCGGGAGAAAAGACAACAATCAGACTTGTCTCATACAAGATGATCCCCAAATGGGGTTCCGATTCTCACGCAGAATGATCCCCAAGTGAGGGTTCAGCGGAAAGAGTCCACAGATCAGGCAATCTAAAGGTCAATATGACCCTCGATATGCATGACGAACGATTGGTGACCTTGTCCCAGCTCGAAGCCTTCACGTCCGCCTCGCATGGACTGAACTTTGTCGGCAAGACGCGGAAAGAAAAGTATGCCTGGATGGAAAAACTCCTCACCCGCTTCTTCTACGCCTCTTGCAGAAAGCGAGACAAGACGACGATCAGAACATACATCATGAAGATGACAGGATATGGAGACGCGCAAGTCACAAGGCTGATCCGCAAAAAGAAAAAGACGAGGCACATCATTCCCTCCTCACGTGTCACCTGTTCTTCGTTTCCAAAAAAGTACACCACGGATGATGTTGCCCTTCTTGCAAAGACCGACGACGTCCACCGTCGCTTGTCCGGTCCTGCAACGAAAAAGATCTTTGAACGTGCGTTCGCTCTTTTTCGTGACGAGAAGTTCATTCGTCTCAAAGATATATCCATTGCTCACTTGTATCGTCTCCGTGGTCGCAGACAGTATCTGTCAGCGACCACCACCCTCACAAAAACAAACCCAACGCTCATTCCCATCGGGGAACGGCGCAAACCACGTCCGGAAGGGAAACCGGGTTATATACGCGTCGATTCCGTGCATCAGGGGGATCAGGACAAAGAAAAAGGAGTCTATCATATTAACCTAGTGGATGAGGTGACGCAGTGGGAACTCGTGGGTTGCGTGGAAGGCATTAGTGAACACTTCTTGATTCCTCTGCTTGAGATGTTGCTCGCACAGTTTCCCTTCAAGGTTATCGAGTTTCACTCCGACAATGGCTCGGAGTACATCAATTATGTTGTGGCAAAGCTCTTGAACAAACTCTCGATCGAACAGACGAAATCACGTCCGAGAAGATCGAATGACAACGCGCTCGTCGAAGGAAAGAATGGGAGCGTGATTCGCAAGCATATGGGCTATGTCCATATTGCAAGGCAGCACGCTTCAAAGATCGATAACTTTTATCAAACGTATTTCAATACCTACATCAATTATCATCGCCCTTGTGGGTATGCGACGGAAACAATCGATACGCGAGGCAAAATCAAGAAGGTCTATGACACCTATGAAACTCCCTACGAACATTTTAGAGGCTTAAAGAACGCCCATCACTACCTAAAAACAGCTATTTCCTTTGAAGAATTGGAGCGGATTGCTCACGCCACGAGCGACAACGAGTGTGCTACGCTCATGCAGACAGCGAAAGAAACCTTATTCAAATCCTTCAGAAGCTGACCTGTTTCATTTGGGGATCATTGGCGGATGAGAAAAGACTCAATCGTTGTCAACCATCGTTTTCTGCTTGTGAAAAGTGAGCTCTTCCCCTATCGTTTGGCCATGTCCCTTATCTTAGTGACCTCCTATCGCGACCCTGACTTGGATGGGACGGCGTGCGCCTTTGGTTATGCGGAACTCTTGAATAGACAAGGGCGTAACGCCGTAGCCGCCGTTTTGGGCACACCGCATTTGGAAGCTCGTCACGTAGGAGAACGGTTTGCCATTCCTTTGCCACCCAACCTTGATCCGTCCCCTTTTGAAGAGATCGTCCTGGTAGACACGAGCATGCTCGCGGAACAGGATCCGCGTTTGCCGACGGATCGTGTCATCGAAATTATCGATCATCGCAAGCTGCATGAAGGGGAGAAATTTCCTCATGCACTCTTACAGATTGAACTCGTGGGATCGGCTGCGACCCTGATTGTAGAACGCTTCCAACAAGCGGATATCGTCCCGAATCGCGAAGCGGCATGTTTGTTATTTGGAGCAATTGCATCAAACACGGTCAACTTTAAAGCGAACGTAACGACGGACAGGGATCGACGTGCCGCGGCCTGGTTGAGCTCGCTCTATCCGATGCCAGACGATTTTATTCCAGTCATGTTTGTGGCCAAGTCCCAACTAGAAGGAAAAGCCTTGGAAGAAACGTTGGTGGGAGATTTTTCCTACCGTGAAATTGCTGGCAAAAATATTGCGATCGGACAACTAGAAGTTGTAGGCGCGAAACAGCTCTTTGAAACGCGGCGCGATGATTTACTCAAGACACTTGATCGTCTGCACATCACTTACCCGATGGTAGACCAACAATTTATTTCCGCTATTGATGTCATTGATGGCTATAACTTATTCCTTGCTCCGGATCAAGACGTTAGAGAAGCCTTAGCAGCCATCTTAGGCGTTACGTTTGATGAGTATCATGTTGCGTATCGGCCAGGGATTTTGATGCGGAAGGAGATTGGGCCTTTGTGGAAGGAGTGGGTTGCAAATGGCCGTGCCACGTGAAGCCCCGCCCATAAAGAAGGGTTTTTACGTGCCCCGTAAAATGCTTTGCATCACGGGGCACGTAAAAAGCCTCCGCTATCAAGCGGGGCTTTTTACGTGGTGGACGTTGGTGGGATCGAACCACCGACCTCACGAATGTGAATCGTGCGCTCTAACCAGCTGAGCTAAACGTCCGATAATGCGAGCATCTTACAAAAATAGGCTAATTCTGGCAAGATCTGAGGGAGCGACGGAGCATAACCCCTCTGCCTGCGGCATCTCCCCTTACCTTAAGGGGAGAAAAGGTATGAACCTCAACCAAGCTTTGCGCTATGCGCACGAACGGCTAGTAAAGACAATCATCTACCCTGAAACCACCTGGAAAGAAGCGGAGGTATTATTAGCATTTGTCTTAAAAAAAGAACGTACTTGGCTCGTAGCGCATGGCGAGGAGACTGTATCAAAACGTCAGGAACAAGCGTTTTTGAAGCTGATTGAACGACGAGTAGCTCACGAACCGGCGGCGTATATTACTGGTTCGACCGAGTTTTGTGGGCAGCGGTTTATCGTGAATAAGCATGTGCTTATTCCGCGGATTGAGACGGAGGAGATGGTTGAGCTAGCGGTAAGGGCGTGTACGGATAAGATGATGGTCTGGGATGTAGGGACGGGATCGGGAGCGATCGCGATTAGCCTCAAGCGACGTTTGCCCCAAGCGATGGTTGTTGCTTCCGACACCAAAGCGCGTGCACTCAACGTCGCAAAACAGAATACTGCGGCATTACTCGCTCCCGACCATCAGCCGATTTTTTTTCAAGGCTCACTTCTTACAAAAGCGATTAAAGAATATATTATTTGTTATCAACCCGAGAAACTGGTTATCCTTGCCAATCTCCCCTATCTTCCTTTTTCTGACAGACAGGTTTTACAAAAAGACGTGGTGGATTATGAACCGGCATCCGCCTTGTTTGCCAAGGAAAATGGTAATGCACTTATTTTGAAATTGATGGGGCAATTGTCGAAATTTGTTAATAAACATTCTTTGTCTTTAAAGGTATATTTTGAATTTGATCCGCCGCAGGTGAGGGTGCTAGAGGCAAAAGCTCGTCAATTTTTCCCTAAAGCGACAATTGAGGTTCTAAAGGACGAGTGTAGGCGAGAGCGGTTTTTGCAAATAGACGTATTTTAGTTATCCGCATTATTTCTCCACACCCGCAAATGAAATATCGTCGGTCGTGACTTGAATCCAGGTTTTGCCGGGGCGCAGGAGGAATTCGGTGCCCCCTTCCCCTTCTAATCGGATAGGCTCGCCGGGGCTGCGGCGCCAACGAAGGGCGAATTTATCGCCGTCGCGGTAAGCCAAGGCCTCTCCACTCCCGGTTGTTCGGATACGCAAACGGCCTTTCTCATCCAAAACCTGTGCGTCTGTCTTGATTACTATAACATTGTCTGCTTCGACCACAGAACCGTCTTGGTCTTTCACTGTACGACCAGAAACGATCCGCGTGTAAACATCACGTTCTTTATCAAATTTCCAGGTTACGCTGTAAGAGCCTCCATACGCAATCACGGCACGTGTCACATCACCCAGCGAAGCGGTAGAAGTGGCATTCTCTAAAAAATGCCAGACCACAGGTAAGGTACTTGAAGTAAACCCTTTGCGATCCGCTAATGACTGGATACGTTCTCCATTCGTCATGACGTTATGCGGTGCTACACGGCTACTTGAACGCCAAAAGGCCCAACCATTCGCTATTTCACTCGCACTCTTAAAACGATTACCTAATACCTGTATTTGCTCAAGTGCTTCGGGACTCCCACCGACATGAAAATAACTGGCGTTCCAACCTTGCGCCCAATCAATAAAATATGGACGCGCACTGCGTACCGGACCTATTTCCGTCAGAGTCGAAGTGGGGGCAAACAGAGCCATGAGACGCGTGATACCACCTTCAACCGGTGACTCAATCACGACACGCGCGTGAGCCACGCCCGCTTGCGGACGCGCATCGACTTGATTGTCGATCATAAATGCCCAAGGTGTTGCACTTGCCTCTTCCGGTGGTACAAGTATTCCGTCCAAATGCCGTAATACGAGAGGCGTGCTCGTGACCGTCACTTCTTCAGATACAACCGGCGTTGCCCCTTGCAGAGATCGACGTGTTTTTCCAAGGATAATTAGCGTGAATATGCCGCTACATAGCATCAAGATAAACAAAATCATTCCTCCAACGATAAACATCTCTCTCCTCTTATTTTGCTTTGAAATACCTTTCGTCGATTTCATGAATATATATTAACCCAATCCATAAAATAAACGTAGTAACCTTGTATGACTCAGACCCCCTTCAAAGAAGAGAATCTAGGTCATAAATGAGAGAGAAGTCTCTCTCAAGATGAGGGAAAGTTCGGTTTGGTCTCTAGTGCGGCCGAGAAGAGGTGGGGGGATACACCTCCCTACACCTCCACTGACCAAAAACGTCTGTGTAGAGGACAGGGTAGCCTGAGGCGCACCCCTGCCCATAAGGAAGCATTTCTTCCGGCTGCAGCTCAGGCTGGAAGCCGGTAGGGGGGGCTCTCACCCCATCCCGACAGTGAAAGGATGCGGAATACATCCATGTCACTGCTCGGTACTGGGGCTGAGTCCCCAGTACCACGCTGATCGCCGACCTGTGCTCCCGGAAGAATGCGCTCTTACAGAGTGCAAATCCATCGTTCCCCCCGCCATCGTACAGCGGTGGGGCACCTATTGAGTGGAGCACATACTCCCCTCCACTTTGTTGGAACCTCACCAACAATTGCACCGGGATACCGACGGAACTCCCGGGCCCATCTGCTCCGGTCGTGAGGTTGTACACCCGCAGGGGGGTAGTCGTCCTGCTTCTCAGTGCCCTGCCGACTGTGTCCGGGCACCCAGCCCACACCCGCCCCGAGTAGTATCGTCGCTGTGACCAATCTCCCTCGATGTCGAGGGATGCGAATCGCACGAACCCGGCGGACATGCCCGGTTCGGCGAACGCCGGCGGCGGAGCCACCGGGTTCAGCAGAAAATCGACCGAGGCTGTGTTCGGTTCTACCGCCAGGGACGCGATGAGCGTCCCTGCGCCACCGCAGCTCGATGGAACTTGGGGGCTCTGCGCACCCCCCTCGCCGCCGCATCCGGCCCAGAGAAGGGCCGCGGCGACCATCGACATCACCCAGAAGAGAAATCTCATGCTTGCTCTCCGTACATTTTCCTTGAGTCGCACCATTGCGGCTGATGAAGAAAACGTACCACCTACTTTTGTTCATTGAACAAAAGTAGGTGGTACGTGACTTTCTGCGAAAATCACGTA
The DNA here is from genome assembly GCA_964438015.1 of uncultured Gammaproteobacteria bacterium. Lineage (GTDB taxonomy): Bacteria > Patescibacteriota > Patescibacteriia > 2-12-FULL-60-25 > 2-12-FULL-60-25 > JAGOUY01. The sequence continues at coordinate 9,245 of CAYTIN010000021.1, read as the reverse complement.
CGTGAAGCACTTAATTTTTTAGATTATTTTCCAGCGGCCTCTTCCTCAGCCTTCTTGGCTTCTTCAGCTGCTTTCTTTTCTTCACCTTCGGTCTTGATCGCGGAAACGTCCACCACTGACGCTTCTTCCATCTTCTTCAATTCTTCTTCGGTCAGCGGACGAGAGACGGTAGCGATCGTAAGCTCTGCATCAGCGGTGACTTTGACACCTTTTGGCAAGACCAAACTACCAACGGTAATAGCATCTTCGAAGGTCGTGAGCTTACTCAAATCGATTTCGATTTGGTGTGGCAAGTTGGCTGGCAAACATTCGACCTCGAGTTCGTCCATGGACTTCACGAGCGTACCGCCGAGCGTCTTAACCGCAGCAGATTCGCCAATGAAGACAAGAGGAACATTAGCCGTGATCTCGGTGTTCATGTTGACTTGGTAAAGATCAACGTGGATCGGATCTAAACGCAAGACATGGCGCTGGACTTCTTTGACGAGGACTTTCACAGGCGGCTGGCCGTCGATCGAAAGGTCGATCAAGCTGGAAGAACCAGCGGCCTTGGAGACCTTGATAAACTCAGAGCGGGGCACGGAAAGCTCTTGTGGCGCGATCCCCTTGCCATACATGATGGCAGGAATGCGGCTAGCTTTACGAATATCTTGGACACGGCCTTCGCGCTTCATGGCGGATAACAAATAGGAAGCCATACGGAGTGGTCGACGTACTCTTGCGCCTTAAAAGTGGCGCTACCATCATCGACGTTAAAAGTGTGGCTAGGGTATGCGAAAAAGGCGGAGATGTCAAGGGATCAAGTAGAGTAGTGAGTAGGAGAGTAGTGGAGTAGCTTTTCAGAGGAAGTCAGGAAGATTTTGGTTCATTTGTCATCAATATATGACACACATCTTGGCTGTGGTGCTCAAAAATGCGATGGGCTTCGACGCATTCGTCGTTAGTCACGGGTTTGGCTTTATAAAAACGGAGGGCATCATGGATCTCTAGGTCGGTGACCATCCCGATCGAGCTGACAAGGCCGGCTTGCTCTAAAACCACTGCGATCATGGCATGACCGCAGGCCTCGCAGGTGCAGTGATACACATTTGCCTCGCCTTGCTCTCCCAAGTGCCGGATCGCGGTTTCCGGGTAGGTTTTTTTGCACATGGGGCAGTGCGAGAGGATTTTTGAGGCTTGGGAGTTCATAAGGAAGTATAGAGTATCCAGTATCGTGTATAGAGAATGGCTACAGCAAGTTTATTATATCTTCCGGCGTTATTCCTATATCTCGTAAGGTGGCTTTAAGCGTACCAACGGGCATTGTGCCAGGATGATTTGCGACGACAGCCACTCTTCCTTGTTTATCACGTAGCACTAGGTGACTTCCTCTTTGGCGATCCACGATAAATCCAATTGCTTCTAAAATCTTTATCAACTGTTTCGAAGTTAGCCGTGGAAGCTTAGGCATACTGCCTTTTCTTTTTCACCATCGTTTTACTACGGGCAGAACGACGGGAAGAAGGAACGGAAATTCTTTGGATATACTGTAGTCTATTTTCTTGAGGAATCGGGTCTCCGTGTGCTATGAGGGATTCAATATAAAGACTCATCGCTTCCTGAAGACCACGCTTAGCCGCTGCCACGCTTTTTCCCCAAGTATGACAACCGGGCAAGGCCGGTACATAGCCATGGAATTGTTTGCCGTCCGGCTCTATGACTACGTGATAATTTATCTGCATACATTCAGCATAGCGGGGTTTTGGGAAAGTGGCAAAGGGATTTGCGTATAAAAACAGTGATACCCGCCGAGGGCTGGCCGGGGCGGGGATGAGAGGAAAAGGAGCGAACTCGTAGGAGATGAAGATCTTGCTCAGTCCGGGTAGACCTTGAGCATGGTCTTGAGCGGCCCGATGATGTCGGGGGCGATCTGCACCTTGCTCACGTTGACTCCCTGCGTGGAGAGATGGGTTCGGAGCTCGCCATCCCGGTCGGGATCATCGAGGACCATTCGAACGAGCTCCTCGGGAACCGGGAGCATCTTCCTGCCCTTCCATTCGAGTGAGGGCTTGATGTCCCCGTGCTCCCAGACGTCACCGAGAGCCACGAAGGTAATCGAGGGCGCGGCGTTGTGCGGGCCGAAGGCCACGCCAGGACGGAGCACAATGTTGAGGTTGAGACCACCCTCGCCGCGGAACTCGCGCGCAGCCGCTTCGATGATCGTCTCATCCGGGCTGTTCACGAGCCCAGCGGGCAGGCTCAGCATCCCGGGATTCATGCCGGCGATGACGCTCGCGTCTGCACGGATTCCCATGTAGAGATACGTGATGCCGTCGATCTTCACGCGCGCGGCCGTGGCAACTCCGTAGATGAAGTCGTACACCAGGGGCAGGAGCTTGAAGACCTCTTCGTCGGAGATCTTGAGGCTTTCACGAGATGCCCGAGTACGTAGGCCATGCTCGGCCACTGGTCGGAGGCGGTGAGGTAGTCGGTCTCGTGCTTCACGAGCTTCACCTGCCCCTGGGTTCCGTCGGGATTCCACGTCTGCACGATCTCCTCGATGGCAGTCCCCGCGGAAGCGAAGAAGTCGCCGAAAGTGGATTCGATCGGCCACCGCTGAAGACGAGCTTTCTGGCCCGCCCTTGCGTTCGGATTGCGGTGGGGGGGCGTAGAGTGCCGCCGCCGTCTTTACGAACGCTCGAAGCCTCTTCCGTTCTTGTCGAGTGAGTTCGGGCCTTTCCATGGCTCCGACCTCCTACTCCCAACAAACCACGTAGCGACATGCTTTGTTCGGTTGGGAAGATAATATAATAGGCATCTTCGATGTTTTCCGTCAATGATTGCGTATAAAAAGCGAAAACCTCGGCTTGCGAGGAAGACGAGGGGAAGAGAAAAGGAAAAAGGAGCGAGATTACGCCGGTTTGCCGTGCTTGTTGCAGGGCTTGTTGTAGAGAGCCCGGTGGACGGCGCGGAGAGCACGCTCCGCATCTCGGTTGCGGACCACGATCTGGCAGCTGAGCGGGTCTGCATCCGCTGGCCAGTCATACCCGGCTCCCGCCATCGAGAAGCTCAGGACCTTGGCGCTTTTTGCCAGGGCCTCCATGATCCGTGTGAGCGTTTGACGATTAAGCCCCTTTACCCCTCCGACCACGGTGAGAACAGCGCAGCTGCCTTCGTCTCTCACTGTAGCTTTCACGGCGATCTCCTTCATCGCCTCGCCGATCTCCCCCACCGATCCCTTGGTCGAGAACGAGAGCCGTGTTTCTCCCGTGGCCGTGAGACCAATGCTCAGATCGCGTTTGGCGAGAACCGTAGCCGCTGCCGCCACGAACCCGGCTACATCGAACATGGCTCCCGTCTGAACCGTGAGAAGATGATGCCCACGGGTAAGAGTGATGCCTGCCGGCGCACGGCTGCCGATGGTGGGACTAATCTTGGTGCCTGTGCGGGCAGGCTGGTCCACATTCTTAACATAGACCACGATCGAGGTGCCTTCGAGAGGCTCCATAGCGGCGGGGTGCAGGGCACCCAGGCCGTTACCAGCGAGTTCCTGCGCTTGGCGATGACTAAGGAGCGGAATCGGCTTCGCCCCCTTGACGAGCTTGGGGTCGGCGGTGTGGAGTTCGAACCTCTTCCACACCTCGACCACGACTTCGCCGTCCCGGAAGGCGCGTGCCATCGTCGTGGCTGTGTAGTCAGAGCCGCTCGGTCCGAGCGTCGTCACACGACCGTCGGCATCGTGCCCAACGAAGCCGGGGACGATGGCGAGCAGCCCTTGTTGGAGAATCGAGCTGATCCGTCCCCGGAGCATTTCACCCGCGGCTTCGAGCGGATGTGCCGCTCCGAAGTTTGCGTCGGTGAGCAGGCCCGCCTCCCAGACCCGGACGACCTGAGGAAGGAAGGACATCTTCTCGAAAAAGGCGCCAACGACCTCGACGGCCGTCTGCTCGCCAAGGGCGAGGATGCGGTCACCGAGGATGGGAGTGTAGCTGTACTCGCCGGCCGCGGAAGAGGCGTCTCGGAACAGCTCATCGACAGCTGGATTAATGCGATCATGGACATCCGTGACGCCCAACCGCATAATCCAGTCCTTGTAGAGTCCCACAAACGTGTTCTTCAGCCGTTTCACCTCTTCACTCGATGCAGTCTCGTCCTTCCTGTCATGAGCATTCCGTTTGAGTTCCTGGACGAGATTGCGGAGGATCGGTGTAGCACCACGCGGTGCACTGACGACCAGTACGACGCTTCGCTCACGACGTTGGTGCGCGCGGACTTGCTCTGCCATGGTTCGCAGAGCTACGGGATCAGCGACAATGTCGCCGCCGATCTTCAGGACGAAGACCGGTTTTTCTTTTTCACGTTTTTCCGTCACGACTTACCTCCTTGCGACGGGTTGTCTTGGACCATCCAAGATACTGCTACTCAACTAAAAATACAGACGAATGTCAAAAAATCTCTCTAAAACGCAGAAGCCCGACCGGAGAGGGGTCGGGGAAAGTAAAAAAGAGGAGTGCCGCATGAGGCGGCTAATAGAAGAAAAAGATCAGAAATCTTTCCATGCGTTGGAGCAGCAGCCCCGACGCGAAGGCTCGGGAGTTGTAGGAGGTGGGGTACGCTCTGACCTGCGTGAGGTCCCCAACTCGTTCACGAAACCATTAGTAAATTCGAACGAATCTTCTTCTCCGGGAGCGTTATCACTCGTTGTTCCGTGCTCTGATGATGGAGCGTCCATCCCGTTCTCCTTTCGCAAGAGTTTAGAGTTATACTAGTAAACCGTTTTCTGCGTTGAATGTCAAAAGACGGTGGTTAGCCGTCTTTTGAGACTCTTTATTCTGAGGGGAGGGCAGTCCCGCAAGGGATTCCTCCGCTCCACACATGTTCTTTTTTGTAGATGAGTTCCGGTCGGAATGACGAGGGGAGAGCTATACGTCCAAATTCTTCACGTGTTTGGCGTTGGTTTGGATGAATTTCTTACGCGGTGCAACATCGGAACCCATGAGGATGTCGAAGACTTCATCAGCTTTTTGGGCGTCTTCAACGGTCACGACCTTGAGCGTTCGTGTGGCCGGATCCATGGTGGTTTCCCACAATTGTTCAGCATTCATTTCACCCAGACCTTTGTAACGCTGGATGTCGATACCCCCCACCTTGACCACACCTTCCTCCCCTTCTCCTCCTTCGGTTGCTTCTACCGTTTCTTCGGCTTCTTCTTTTTTTCCTTTCTTTGCCTTAGCTTTTTCTTCCTTCATCTTCAACATCTCTGCCACAATCTTGTCACGCTCTTCATCGGAAAAGGCATATTGCGCCTTTTTCCCGGATGAGACTTTAAACAATGGGGGCTGTGCAATATAAATATGACCCCCGTGAATTAGTTGAGGAAAATAGCGGTAGAACAAGGTCAACAAGAGCGTACGGATATGGGCACCATCCACGTCGGCATCGGTCATGATAATAATGCGACCATAGCGGAGTTTAGCGATATCAAAGGTTTCGCCGATACTTGTGCCAAAGGCGATGACAAGGTTTTTGATTTCGTTATTCCCCAACATCTTGTCGAGACGTGCGCGTTCCACGTTCAAAATCTTGCCACGCAGAGGCAGAATGGCTTGATATTCACGGTTGCGGCCTTGTTTAGCAGAACCACCGGCAGAGTCTCCCTCAACGATGTACAGCTCGGATTCAGCGGCGTTTTTAGATGAACAGTCTGCTAACTTGCCAGGCAACGTCATGCCTTCTAACGCCCCTTTGCGCAAGACCGTGTCGCGGGCGGCGCGGGCGGCAGCGCGGGCACGTTGGGCCAAGATACACTTCCCCACCATGGCCTCGGCGTCACGGGGATGCTCTTCCAGGTAGGTGGCAAATGCCTCACTCATGACAGACTCAACCGCGCCACGGACTTCAGGGGTGCCCAGCTTGGCTTTGGTCTGGCCTTCAAACTGCGGTTCTGGATAGCGGATGGAAATAACCACCGTCATCCCTTCACGGATATCTTCGCCGGAAAGATTGTCATCTTTTTCTTTAAGGAAACCTTTGGAACGGGCGTAGGCGTTTAAGACACGCGTGACAGAGGTGCGAAAGCCTTGTACATGCGTCCCACCTTCCGGATTGATGATGTTATTCGTGAACGCGAACATGGTTTCCTGATAGTCCTCCGTATACTGAAGCGCGATCGAGACTTCTGATTTGTCGACCTGCTTTTCGACCATGAAAATGTTTTCATGCTTGGGTTGTTTGTGGTGGTTCAAGCTGCGAACATAGGAGGCGACGCCGCCGTCAAAATAAAAGCCGTAGACGTCGTGCTGGCCTACATTGCGCTCGTCGATGACATAGAGCTTGATGCCTTTGTTCAAATAACACTGCTGGCGATAGTGATCGAGGACACGGGCATAATCAAACGATGTCCCTTCCTTAAAGATGGTGGCGTCCGGTTTAAAGGTGACCGTGGTTCCATGACGGCGACTCGTGCCAATCTTTTTCGCTTTGTATTTTGGAATACCGCGTTCATATTCCTGCATCCACTTTTCACCATCACGTTCGACGACGACTTCAAGCCAGTCGGATAACGCATTAACAACCGAAACACCGACGCCGTGCAGACCGCCAGAGATTTTATAGCCGCTTTCTTCTCCGCCGAATTTCCCTCCGGCATGGAGTTTTGTGAGCACAAGTTCAAGTGCTGAGACCTTGTATTGAGGGTGAAGGTCGACTGGGATCCCACGACCATTATCTATGACCGAAACCTTGTCGTCAGGTAATAACTTGATGGTAATTTCGTCAGCATGCCCGGCCATGGCTTCATCGAACGCATTATCAACAACTTCGCGCAGCAAATGAAATAATCCATCCGGACCGGTTGACCCGATATACATCCCCGGCCGCTTGCGGACCGGCTCTAAGCCTTCTAAGACGGAAATCTGTTCTGCCCCGTAGGCACCTTTGGTTTTTGCAGTAGCCATATAATAACGGGGGCATCTTAGCAGAGAGACCACGCGGGGAAAAGGCGGATTGTCAAGTGTAAAATAGGATCCCCCAATAAACAAAAGACTCCACCGGGGGAGTCTTTTGTTTATTGGGGATGTGTTATTACGTTTCTTTGATACCCATTGCTTTCTCAAGAGCTTTGCGTGCCGATCGTAAACGATTATTATAGTTCCATTGGCCTACTATAGACGCTAAATCACGATCAGGCCCGAGTTGCCATTGCGCCATCAAAGAATGCTCTCCGCTGCTTTCGGCAATGGCCGCCCCGTCGTCTTCAGGCGTCAGAATCGACGGTGCTAGACGTTTACCATCTGTTGCTTGATGCATGATCGCTTGTTTTAGTTTCTCTAGTCTATTTTTTGCGTCCTCATCCCCACCCACTGCGGCAATAGCAATATCAACGTAGGAGCAGATGGCGCGGGCACGTTCTAGACGCTCGGCAGGTACCTCTACTCTCTCAGAAGCTGAAGGAGCTGGTGGCTGACCGGGCATTCGTTCAGACATAGGTATGTTGATCAAAAAAGTTAATTATGTGGGATATAATAGAAGTCTTGCCTAGTCACGTCAAGTAGATCTTTGCACAACTCCTACCTCCCCTCTTCTCCATCCTGTATACTCCCTTCATGTCCGATTCCTATCAAATTGGTGGAGGGTTTACGAATACCGAATTAGAGGCCGCCAACTGGTGGGTGCGGCATCGGTTGCAGTTGCGCCAAGCGGGTTATGCCTTCTTGATTTTCCTGGTTGTGATTTTTTGGGGATATACCCTTTGGTCACTCCTAGATGCGTATGTGATTTCGTATCCACGTGAAGCGCGTATTCCGGCTGTGATTCGCAGCAACGACGCCTTACGTTCAACCCTAACCGAAAATGCCCCCCAAGCGATTCAAACGAGCCCTATCGCTAGTTTCGTGGGCACAGAAAATCGCCGAGATTTTTTGGTGGAGATCACCAATCCGAACACGGAATGGTGGGCGGAGTTTGAGTATCAATTCAAGTTAGATGGTGAGAGTACGCCCTCACGTAAAGGCTACATTCTCCCCAATGGACAACGCTATTTAGCGGAAGTGGGCTGGAAGGGGCAAAGCGGTGGAGGCGATCCGGAGTTGCAGGTAAACGATCTCAAGTGGCACCGCGTTGATCCGTCCAAAGTAGAACGTGATTACGCTAGTTTTGCGGCTAATCGCTTGCAATTACAAACGACGGATCCGACCTATACAAATGATTTAAAAGTAGGTGAACAAACCGTTGGTCAAACGAATTTTTCTTTACGCAATGCCAGCGGGTATGGCTTTTGGTCGGTTGAGCTGGTTGTTGTCTTGTTTCGCTCCGGGGCACCGGCTGGTGTTACGAAACTGATTCAAACCAACCTCAAACCCGGTGAGATAAGACCGATTTCGATTAACTGGTTCGATAACATTACCGGCGTTGCCAACACTGTGGTTCAGCCAAATGTAAATATCTTAGATCCAAAGGTGTTTTTGCCACCGGAGCGGTTTTAATTTCGTTGCAAATACTGGAGCTTTGACATGACTTCTCAAGAGCGGTACGGTTTAGAGCGTTGCTAACGCAACAGAAAGGAGTGAGCCATGACTCACGATTCGATCAGCACGTTCTCTCCACGCATCGCGCTGCGTCTCCAGATCGATCCTTTTAGCCTCAAAGATCTCGTGGGAAGCGGATGTCTTAGCGGTACCATCCTTCCTGCTCGGGGCATGACTTCTACGCTGCTGTTTGAGGCTACGAGAGTAACTTATCCAAATAGACCTCCTTTCACTCTGGGAGCAGCCCACCTGGCAGTCAGGCAAACGCCTCAAAATGCGCGTCACGGCCCCTTTCGTCAAGTGTGCACTGATGCCCGCAATGCACAAGAAATTACTACAGATCCGCACACCCCTCCTCTTCTCATCCTTCCTCATGGGACTAGAGCTACTCATCTCGTTTCGAAGGTTGGAGCTGAACCCCTGACCGTCACCAGAGTCGAACTCATCCTCCTCCCCCCTTCCAAAAATACCATCTGCGTCGAACTCAGGGAAACGATGATCAGCCAGGAATCGGCGAGGCGTAACCACGACGTAGCTGAAGCACTTCGAAGAATCTGCGATGATGGTGCTTCTGACGAGCAACTTTCGCCTTATTACCTGACGCTGGGACTGTAACCTTCCCCCTCCTTCTATTCCGCTAAACATCCCCTCCTGGGATGTCTTATTGTGTATAGTGATTCTTTCTTTCTTTTTGGCCCTAGACTAGCATCTCGCGTAATTTAGTTCTCAATACCTTCACCA
>CAYTIN010000020.1:0-22854 GCA_964438015.1 uncultured Gammaproteobacteria bacterium | reverse complement strand
GAAGTCACCAAGACCGTATTTCATTGAAAAGTCGCATTTGCGATGAAAGAGACCGATCGGTTGCAAGGGTTCCAACGTTTTTGGTACCATGATTACCTCGTTGGCCTGATGTTTTACCTCCTCTACGCCGTCGGGTGTGGTGATCGCTAAGACTCTTCCTCCGCGCGCACGAATTTCCTGGATGTTGGACAGGGTTTTGTGGAAGACGCTGTCTTTAGGGCATAAGACCACGCAAGGCATATGCTCGTCGACTAAGGCGAGGGGGCCATGTTTGATTTCCCCGGCGGGGTAGCCTTCGGCGTGTATATAACTGACCTCTTTTACCTTTAACGCTCCTTCGTAAGCGATCGGGGCCTGGAATTTTCTTCCTAAGAAAAGAAGATGGTTTGTTTGGGCGTATGGCTTTGTTTGAGCACGAATGGTGTCCATCTGTTTAAGGATTTCCTCGACTTGTTCGGGAAGGGCTTCTAGGGCTTGGATAATTTCGATGCCGTCGGTGTGAGAAAGCCGGCGTTTACGTCCTAGCAGCAATCCGACCAGTGCTAAGGTAGTGCATTGTGAAATAAATGCTTTGGTTGAGGCAACACCAATTTCCGGTCCGGCATGGGTGTAGACTCCCGCCACTGTTTCACGGGCGATGGTTGAGCCTACGACGTTCACAATGCCAAGTCCCAGAGCTCCTTTCATGGTACCTTCGCGCAGCGCAGCAAGCGTATCGGCTGTTTCTCCAGATTGGGAGATAGCGATGACGGCGGTATTTTTTGAAATGACCGGGTCACGATAGCGGAACTCGCTAGCGATTTCTGCTTCGGTGGGAATGTTGCCCCATGTTTCCAAGAGGTATTTTCCTACGCAGCCAGCATAGTAGGCGGTTCCGCAACCTACCAAGATCAATCTCTCCACTTGTTCGAGGCGGTTCATGACATCTTTAAGTCCACCTAGGATAGCGGTTCCGTGTATTTTGGAGAGCCGACCTCGCATTGTGTTCCTTAGCACCTCTGGTTCTTCCAAAATTTCTTTCAGCATGAAGTGCGGCTGACCATTTTTTTGTACGTCCTCTAGGGACCAGTCAATCGTTTGAGGGGATTTTTGGATGGGGGAAGTCGTTTTGAGAGAACGGATTTGGAGGTCATTCCGTTGTATCGTCGCTATTTCGTAATCATCCAAAAAAATCACTTGACGGGTATAGCGGAGGATAGCACTTGGGTCTGAAGCAATAATGTACTCATTGTTGCCTATCCCGATGGCCATGGGGCTTCCTAAGCGAGCCACCACGAGTTCGTCTGGACGCTGAACATCTATCACCGCTAATCCATAGGTTCCGTGTACCTGTTGCAAGGCTGTTGTAATCGTTTCCGTGAGAGAGTGTGTTTTGTTGTTTTGATGTTCTTGCTCAATCAGATGGCTTAAGACCTCCGTGTCCGTTTCCGAGTGAAAGACGTGACCTGTGTCTGTCAGCATTTGTTTGAGTTGGTGGTAGTTTTCAATAATGCCGTTATGGACGACGGCAAACCGTGCTGTGCAATCGAGATGGGGATGGGCGTTTCTCTCAGTCGGAGGGCCATGCGTAGCCCATCGAGTATGTCCGATTCCGAGTGTTGCCGAAGGGAGCGAGTCGGTTTTTGGTTCTAGGGCACTTATAGGTCCTGCTGCGCGCGTTCGATGGATTGCTCCTTCTGTGAGGAGGGCTATGCCAGCGGAATCATAGCCGCGATATTCTAAACGTCGCAGGCCATCCAGCAGGATGTCCTTCGCGTTATGGGAGCCAAGATAAGCGACGATGCCACACATAGGTTATTCAGGATCATACTCCCACACGCCCGATTGGTCGCCCTTTTTAGCGGCGATGTAGAATCGAGTATCGAAGGAAGCGAGGTCGTATATTTCATCAAAGCTTGCCAAGCTTGCTACTTGGCGTCCGTCCCGCTCATCCAGTTCTAAGCTAAACATTTTTTTATCATCTGCGAGGATGATGTGGGAGCCGCTTGGTTCCCACACGGCCGCTCGTAGCGGAAGTGCTTGTCGCCAGACGAGAAGCGGATCGTTGCCCGGTTCCCAGATCCAGGCTTCTCCTCCATGTAATAAGAGCCCGCGTCGTCGGTTTCCGTCTGCGTCGGTAAGCCAACGCGGAACATCTCCCCAAACATCTCCGGCGTATGCATGGGCTTCGGTGAAGTTTAGGGCCATCCAGTGTGGGTTGTTTGTATCTTTAAGGATAAGGATGTTTTGGAACCGTTCTGTTGGACGCCAGTTGAGGTTGGATAGTTGGTAAATCTTCTCTTGAAGAGATTTCTTAGTTAGGTACAAGAAGGGGGAAGTACCAGTGGTTTGTAAAAGGAGTTCTTTGTCTTGAAAAACGGTGTGTGGGGGAAGTAGCTCTCGTGAGAGCCGGTTGCTCCTCGTTTGGAGACGGGTCATGACGTGATCGTCACTGCCTAAAAGCGTATAAGTATCTTGCCAGCCATAGATGCTATTTGGTAGTTGATCGGTATGGAGGGAAGGTTTTGTATTTGTCCAAAAAGTCTGTGCTTGTTGGGTTAAGCCATTGAGTACAAAAGATGTTCCTTCCTGATTCCACCGGATACTACTGTCAGTAAGTGGTATTGTTGTGCTTACCGAAGTGAATTGGGGATCTGCTCTTCTCCCTGTCCAAAGGCCTACTAGGAATCCGGAACTCGTCGCGTGCACCATTGCTAGCCAGGTATCATTTGGATCTGTGCTCAGGCGTGTAACAGGTTGTTTGAGAACAAGGGTAGGTGGTTGCAGGGGCCACAGACGAACTTGATTAGCGAAGGTTACTTGTTCGGCTCTAATTTCTAAACTTTTTTTCCAGTAGGTGTAGTGGACTTCACGGACTTCCACCGTATGCCAACCGGGCGAAAGGGTTTGAAAAGTGTATGGGATAGTCTTGCCTGTATTTGCCCCATCTAGCCATATTTGTGCTCCTTCGGGTGATCCATCCACGATTAAGACGCCATTCCGTTCGACCATGCCTTTTTTGAGATTATAGGTATAACCGGCGGTATAGAATAGGAGGAGAGGCGCGACAGCTAAAAAGACCAAGGCATACAACCAAGGAAGAATACGACGCAAAAATGGAGGTTTATACATGGTCTCGACAGGGAATATCCATCAAGGTACACTAGCAACGATTTTTCGTCATGCTTTTGTTTGTATTCAAACGAAGCCTTAGCAGATTGTTTTTTATGAAAATGCTCATCAAAGGGGGTGAACGGTTGGAGGGAGTCCTGTCAGTGCTGGGGGCGAAAAACGCTATCGCTCCGCTCGTGCCTGCAACTTTGCTTGTTAAAGGGGAAGTCCGCTTTACCAATGTTCCGCGTTTAACAGATCTCGAGAACTTATTAGAGATCATGCGAGATATGGGCGCTCGGGCAGAGTGGACCGGCGCGCATGAGCTTTGTTTGGATACGCGCCATGTTGATCCTACCAAGCTTGATCCCAAAAAGATGAAGCGCATGCGTTTTTCTATTCTTTTGTTGGCACCGATGTTGGCTCGTTTTAAGCGCATTATGGTACCTGTGCCCGGCGGGTGTAATCTAGGCAACCGCCCGATTGAGGCACATCTTCACGCACTTACTAACCTTGGAGCTTCGATTGAACATGATGAGCAAGGGACGATGTACATGGATGCTCCCGCTCTCGTCGGCGGCTACGTTATTCTTCCTGAGTTTAGTGTCACGGCAACGGAGAACTTGATTATGGCGGCGGTTGTCGCAAAAGGAAAGACTTCTGTTCGAATGGCCGCGGCGGAACCTCATGTACAAGACTTATGTCGTTTTTTGGAAGCTTGTGGTGCCAAGATTCGTGGCATTGGTACTCACGAACTGGAAATTACGGGTGTCAAAGGGTTGCGAGCTCCAAAAAAACCTTGGAACGTGGTTCCGGATATGTTGGAAGTCGGTACCTTTGCGGTCGCTGCCGCCCTTACGAAGGGAGAGGTTGAAATAAGAGGCCTTGTTCCTACCCATCTCGATGCTATTCGTAATGCCTTGCAGCGTGCCGGCGTTCGTCATACCCTCAAGAAAACTTCTCTGACTGTCCATCGTACTTCGCAGTTTGAAGCGTTCAAACTGCAGACCATGATTTATCCTGGATTTCCAACGGACCTTCAGGCGTTATTTGGGCTGTTGGCTACTCAGGCCCATGGGACATCCTTTATTCATGACCCGTTGTTTGAAGCTCGCATGGGGTATGTTAACGAATTGGTGAAAATGGGTGCGAATGCTGTTATCGCGGATCCGCACCGTGTTTTTATTACCGGACCTACTCCGTTACGTGGGACCGAGATCCGTAGTCTTGATATACGTGCGGGAGCAACGATGGTTTTAGCTGGTTTGATCGCGGAAGGAGAAACACTCATCCATGACGCGGAAATGGTGTATCGAGGCTATGAGCGTTTAGATGAGCGGCTGATGTCACTAGGGGCCGATATTACTTGTCTTCATGAATAAGTCCTATGCAAGAACCTTCTTCACGTGCTCCTTTTGCCTTCCGCGCGCTTACCCTCACGGTTTGCGTTTGCTTGGGGATTGCTCTGGGTGTTTCGTTTGAGCGTTTCCGAGCCGGAAAAGCTGCGCCTTTACCAAGTTCCTTTGCTTATAGCCGTACCGGTAATGTGTTGGGTCAGGGTCAGCTCCCTCCTCCCGACCTTGCGACGGATGTTGATTTTAAACTGTTCTGGGAAGTCTGGAGGGATTTGAAGTCTCGCTATTATGAACAGCCTCTGAAAGACAAGGATTTGTTTTATGGTGCCTTGAATGGCTTGGCGGCTGGGACCGGTGACCCGTATACCACCTTTTTTGAACCTAAAGCGGCAGAAGAGTTTACCGCCAGTATTAAGGGGTCGTTTGGCGGAATTGGGGCCGAGATTGGTCTTAAGAAAGACGTCATTCAAATTGTAGCTCCGCTGCCGGATACGCCAGCGGCCCGTGCGGGGTTGTTAGCGGGAGATTTGATTGCCAAGATTGATGGCGAGGAGACAGCCGGCATGACGGTTGACCAGGCGGTGCAGAAAATCCGCGGAGAACCAGGCACCAAGGTAACCTTATCTATTTATCGTGAACAGGCTACGCAACCGTTATTTGATGTTACGATTAGCCGTGATGTTATTCGAGTAGCCAGCGTCAAGTACAAGATGTTGGATGGGGGAATCGGCTATATCAATATTACCAGCTTCACGAGCGAGTCTGCTTCGTTGTTTGATAAAGCAGTGACCAGCATTTTAGCTCAACGACCAAAGGGGCTTATCTTGGACCTGCGCAATGATCCGGGCGGTTTATTGGATCAAGCCCAGCGCGTGGCGGCGGCTTGGACCGGTGATAAGATTGTGGTCAAAGAACGTCGACAAGGAGCTATTGATGAAGAGTTGCGAGGGATTGGCAAAGCTCGTCTCGCTAACTTGCGGACGATTGTGCTTGTGAACCAGGGTTCGGCCAGTGCTTCCGAGATTGTGGCCGGTGCGCTACAGGATTATGGCTTGGCGGAGCTGGTAGGCAGCAAGACCTTTGGGAAAGGCTCGGTACAAGAAGTGCGTGATTTTGAGGATGGTTCCGCTCTCAAAGTTACGATTTATGAATGGCTTACGCCCAATGAACGGACCATCCATAAGACGGGCCTTGAACCCGATATAACGGTTGAACAAACCCTTGAAGATTATGAAGCCAAACGAGATCCCGTCCTCGACCGTGCCGTCGGTATCCTCAACGGAACCGCGACATCCACGCGTAGTGCGGTCACATCCTCCACGACCACTCCATAACTACCCTCAGCGTTTACGTGTTGAGATAGGAGCGGGAGGCATTATTTATCGTCGTCGCGAAGGACGTTTAGAGTTTTTCTTTTTGCGGCATGGAAAGGGTCGTTGGACCTTCCCCAAGGGTCATCGTGACTTGGGCGAGAGTTTGGTTGAGACGGCTATTCGTGAAATTAAGGAGGAGGTGGGATTGGTCAATTTACGTTTTGTGGCTCCGATTGGAAAAACGTCTTTTCGCTTGCGAAAAGAGGGTCAGCTTATAGAAAAAAATATCCAATTTTTCTTATTTGAGGCGGCACCCGATGCAAAAGAGATTCTGACGGGTGAGGAGGCGATCTGGGAGGCGATTTGGGTGCCGGTCGAACGGATTTTTGAAACATGTGGGTATATGAATCTAGCTAAGTTGCTAGTCAAGGCATTGAGGATTATCAGTCAAGAGCAGAGAAGGTTGAATGGAAGGTAACTAAGGGAAGGAGCATCTTTTTGTTGCCTGCGGGGCTCGGTCTATTTTCTGGGAGCCATTTTTAAGGATCTCGAACAGTCCTCGGCAAGAAAAAGATGCTCCTTCCCTTAGTTACCTGAGAAGGGTGGTGGGAGATGGTTACATTTTTTGTGCGAGTTGGTATTATTATGTGGGTTATGTCTTATCTTTCTCGTACTTTTGGATTTGTTGCTTGTCTGTTTCTGTTCAATTCGGTATGCGCGGGGCTAGCACGAGCCGAAACTTCTTCGACGGCTCTCGCTCCGCTTATTTTGCGTACGTCCGATGGTCGATTTTTAGATATTCGATCTGGTGTTTCTGCTGCTACGGAAGATGAGTTGTTTGCTCGTTTAGCCGGTGATTTATTGGAGCCAGAAAGCCCTCCTTCCCCCCCATCTGCTTCCGAAGTTTCTCCTTTTCCAGTCGGTTCTTCGCTAAATCCTCCTTCCGCCGTTTTTTTACAAGGCATCCCCGCTCCTCGCCCTATTTTGGCTATTCGTCGAGCTCGCGCATTGCTTGAAGCTCGCGTGATTGCTCCTCAAACACTCAAACAAAAACCACCAGAGTGGAGAGTGGTTGAGTTGGCTCTTTGGAATACGGAAACGGATGATGTACGCCTTGTGACTGTTGAAAAGAATGGCTCTTCTCTTCGAGCTGTTCCTTTGGATCTTCAAATTCGCGTGCGCGGAGGAAGTGGTTACGATACAGATTATGCGGTGACTCCTTCAACGAATGTGGTGGTAGGCGTCCGCTATCCGATTGTAGAGTCTGTCGTTGAAAAAAAGAAGACCGTCTACAAAACGCATGACATGGTGTATGTGCCATACACCGTTTCTTTACATACTCCCGAAGTTATTAATTGGGGCAAGGTTGTACTTGACCAGTTAGTGAAGAACGCCTTAGACGATATGCGGTCTAAACGCATTGCTTCACGTGCTTTTCCTGGACAGCTCTTGGCCGATGCTGCTGATCCAATTGCGCTTAAATCTATCATGGCCATTGAGCATATGGATCACGCTTCCGTCAGAACCGGAGCCGATGACCGCTTGGATTTGTTTTATGTTGAACTTGCCTTAAATGAGGAGCATGCTTTTCATACGGCCGTGTCTTCGGCGGGTGCAAATGGCCTTTTGCAATTTATCCCAAGTACCTATGCCTCCATCGTAAAAAACTGGCCACAACTTGGGCTTATTAAGGATTTTGAGACGGGTATGGGGGATTTGCCTAATGCCATTAAGGCCGGCATGGCTTATTTGGATGGGGTGTGGTCCGATTTGCCTGCACAAGCAAAAGATTCGCGTGTCACCTCACCGGAAGCGATGCGTGCTTATTTAATTGCAGCTTATAATACCGGTGGCATTCGTGTCCGTCGTGCGATAACAAAGTTTGGAGATGCTTGGGATCAAAATTACCGTGCTGATTGGGAGAAGCTGGATGCCAAGCAGACCGACCTAGCTATTTCTATTAATCGTTTAAAGAAGAGTATCAAAGCCGAGAAACAGGCCGCGAAGAAAAAGAAATTGCAAGCACAGCTTGCTACCACTCAAGCCCAGCATGCCCAGGTCACGCAACAACTTGAATCATTAGATCGCAGCCGTTTAAAGTTAGAGACCCTTGGCTATTTGCAGAAATACCGCTTGATTGCTCCTCGGATGAAGCAGCCGGTTCAAGTTGCTTCGGCTCTCTAAGTAAAAAGACCTAAGATCCTTTTATGGCTCCCAAGGTCTTTTTTAGTCGTTCGACAATAGTTTGGACCGTATCTACAAATGTCCCTTCCTGTTTTACCGTAAAGAGAGACCGTTCCCGCGTCCCCTGTCCGTTAAAGGGACGAGAGAGTTCGGCTGCTGATAAGGGGGTGCTGGCATGAAGGCTTACGAGGACATCCTCTTTGCGTTCTGAGATAAGTGCTACGACGCGTGCTTCCGGAGCGTACGAGAGAAGTTCGTCGACGACGCCGTCGAGCGTATCAGGGTTTGCGCCGGCTTCTAGTCCATCGCTTGTGCTTAGAGTTGTCCACACGAGACCTAGTTCACGGTCTTGCTCTAAACGCGACAAAGCGCGACCCCAAAGTTTCAGGGTCGAGACAGAGCGGGTGCGCCAGAGGCCATGGACGATCCCTTCACGGTTTGCCCCAAGGCTTACAAGCTCTGAGGAGGCTGCTAACGTTCGTGGAGTAACGTGGCTACTGCGAAAGCTTTTAGTTTTTGCAATCATGCCCGCAAGTAATGTAGTGGCTAAGCGTTCGTCAAACATGCTGGGTTGCCATTCTCGTAACCAATGATAGAGGACTTCGGTATTGGAAACGGAGTTGAGGTCGACAACATTCATTTGTCCCCAGTATTCGTTGCTGGGGTTGCAATCTATATTGATAATGTCTGTCTTGTATAAAAAATCCGCCTGTTCGCGTGCCAGGACTCCGAGCGACATCATGTCAGGTGAGTCGATGGCGATGACGAGATCGTAGCGTTCTTCACCTTGGTCCGCACCTACGTCTTGTAAGGTCCAGCTGCCGTGTTTGGGAACGAGGGTGATATCAAGGATGTTGTCACGCACGTCATACATGAGTTCAGCGAGCGGGGTAGTGGCGAGGTTAACTCGTAGGTGGAAGCTATGAATAGCACCGACTTGCGAGCGGATCTCGACGCCTTTGGGAAAAATGTCCGGGTAGTGCTTTGGATCCCAGTTGGGGACGACGGCATCGAAGGATTTATTGAGGCGTTGTAAGACCATTCCTAAGGCAATCACAGACGCTAAGGCATCAACGGACGCATGTTCGCTGGTTATGAGGAGAATTTGCTTGGCTCGAAGGATGCGTTCAGCCGCTTGTTGTAAGGGATTCAATGCCATGAGGGAAGAGCAAGGAATGGGCTAATTTATGCCAAGAATAAAGGGGTGTCAAGGGGAGGATGGACGGTAGGTGGGATAAAGCTTTTTATTGCCTGCGGGGCTCGGTTTGTTTTCTGGGAGCCATTTTTTAAGGATCTCGAACAGTCCTCGTCAAGAAAAAGCTTTATCCCACCTACCTGTAAAGGGTTGGGGAGGAAAAGGGGTAAACCAAGGGATTTGGCAACGGGGGCTTTTTGGCTTAAACTCCTTCTATTCTATGGCTCATGATTTGCCAAAGGCGTATACCGCTTCTGAGGTGGAAGAGGGAATTTATGCGGCTTGGGAGGAGTCTCAGGTGTTTAACCCGGATCGGCTGCCGGATCGGAATCAGCGAGGCGAGCCGTATTGCATCATGATGCCGCCTCCTAACCGGACGGGGACGCTCCATATGGGGCATGCGGCTATGCTTGCGATTGAGGATATCCTTATCCGTTTCCATCGTATGCAGGGCAAAAAGACGCTTTGGGTGCCTGGGACGGACCATGCGGCGATTTCTACACAAGTAAAAGTTGAGCAGCTTTTGATAAAAGAGGGGATGAAGGATCCGCGACGTGAGTTGGGTCGTGAGGTGTTTTTGGAGAAGGTGAGTGCGTTTGCGGAGGAATCCAGTAAGACGATCAATAAGCAGGTGCGCAAGATGGGCTCATCCTGCGACTGGTCACGTGAGCGGTATACCTTTGATGAGGATCGCAATGAAGCGGTCAATCGGGTGTTTGGGATGATGTTGGAAGATGGGGTTATTGAGAAAGGCTACCGTCTTGTGAATTGGGATCCGCAGTTTAAGACGACCTTGTCTGATGATGAGGTATTTATCAAACCCATTAAAACGAAGTTATACACGTTTACGTACGATAAGGACTTCCCTATTCCGATTTCCACAACGCGTCCTGAAACGAAGTTTGGTGATACCGCCGTCGCTGTTCATCCGAAGGATGAGCGTTATGCGTTGCACGTGGGAAAAACGTTTCATCCTACCTTTTGCGGTCGATCGTTAACCGTTCGTGTGATCGCGGATGAGGCGGTCGATTCTGCCTTTGGAACGGGGGCATTAGGTGTGACTCCTGCTCATGCCATGATTGATGAGGAGATGGCTCAGCGTCATGGGTTGTCGATGATTCAAGTTATCGGGGAAGAGGGTCGACTGTTGGACGTGTGTGGGACTGAGTATGCGGGATTAACATTGGCTGAAGCACGGCAAAGAATCGAAGCGGCCCTTGATGCTCAAGGCGTGCTACGTGAAGTAAAAGAAATCGAACAGAACTTGCCGATTGCGGAACGTGGCGGTGCACCGGTGGAACAATTGCCTAAACAGCAATGGTTTATCCGCGTGAATAAGACGTTTGTTTTGCGTCAGGATACGCTCGGGAAATGGAAAAAAGGGGAGTTGGCTACCCTTAAGGATCTCATGATCTATGCGGTTCAGTCTGGCCAGACAAGGATTGTACCTGAGAGATTTACCAAGACGTATTTTACCTGGGTGAATAACCTCCGTGATTGGTGTATTTCGCGTCAGATTTGGTTTGGGCATCAAATTCCCGTTTGGTACAAGCAAAGGCAGGAGGCGGGGGACAAGAGGCAGGAAGGGAAAGAGGAAATGAGGTTTGGGGTTGAATCGCCGGGGGAGGGATGGGTACGAGACTCAGATACGTTGGATACCTGGTTTTCTTCGGGTATGTGGACGTTTTCGGCATTGGGGTGGCCTGGGAAAGAGTGGGAATCGCTCAAGGCCTTTCACCCAACGGCGGTGTTGGAAACGGGGTATGACATCCTGTTCTTTTGGGTGGCACGCATGATTCTCATGTCGACGTATGTGTTAGGAGAGGTGCCGTTTAACGATGTGTATTTACATGGGCTTGTGCGTGATGACCAAGGTCGCAAAATGTCTAAATCTCTAGGGAACGTGTTGGATCCGTTGGATTTAATCCCAAAATACGGAACGGATGCGGTTCGCTTGTCTCTTGTTCTTGGGTCTACGCCTGGTTTAGATGTGAAGTTGTCGGAGACAAAAATCGAGAGTTACCGCAATTTTACCAACAAACTTTGGAATATTTCACGGTTTATTTTGCAACAGATTGAAGGAAAGACTTTTCCTGGAACGTTTGAAGAGCATCTTACAGATGCGGATCAATGGATTTTAGGCCGTTTGGATCAAGTAGTGACGTCAGTTACGCAAAAAATTGCGTCATACCAACTTTCTGCGGCGGGAGAAGAGTTAAGAGATTTCACCTGGACAGATTTGGCTGATTCCTATCTTGAAATTGCAAAAGTGGAGGGAAACAAGTCGGATATCTTGGTTCATATTTTGCAGACGGTTCTTAAGCTCTGGCATCCTTTTATGCCTTTTGTGACGGAATATGTCTGGGGATTGGCAGGATTTAATGGGAAGCTGATTGTGGCGGAGTGGCCGATCATGCGAGGAGTTAGGGTTGAGCGATTAGAGCAATTTGAGCGTTTGCGTACAATGGTCACTGACATGCGTCGTTTGCGTGCCGAGCAGAAGATTGAGCCTGCAAAGCAGGTTGAGTTTGCGATTGTTGCGTCGGATCTTGGAGAGGTTATTCGGCAGAACTTGCCTTGGATTCAGCGCCTTACGAATGCTTCGGCTATCCAGCTTGTCGACGTTTTGCCTCAAGACTGGCAAACGGCGACGTCCGGTTCTCTTTCCGTGGCTTTAAATGTGGCAGGGGCGATTGACCAGGAAGCGGAGCGAGAAAAAGCGAAGAAGGAGTTAGGGGAAATAGAAAAATACATTACTTCTACGGAGCAAAAATTGTTGAACCAGGAATTTATTTCCAAGGCACCTGGGCATGTGGTGGAAGGAATGAAGCAGAAGTTGGAAGAGGCGAAGAAGAAGGCTGAGGTCTTGACGAAAAAGGTGAAGGCTGTTTAAGGGCATGTTTCCGCGTTTTAGCTAAAAAGTTTTTTGAAGAAGTTGCCTATTTTTGCGCTAACTCCTTGTTGTGTGTTTAGTACAACTGTCCGGTCGTTAAAGCCTGCTCGTTCGTTGCCGCGGGAGGGTCTTTGTGGGGTTGGTCCTAAGAAGACGTTGTCTTCTGCATTTGTCGGTTTCCGAATTGTAACCGTTCTTTCTTTAGGAGAAGCGGGTCTTGCAGGGTCGGTCCATGCCTCGATTTGACTCCGGAGGGATGCTACTGTTGCGACTTGTTCCCTACGAGTATCTTCTTCCAGCTTCCTCATCCTTGCTTCATTTTGTGCAGCCAATTTTTCGACGAGGTCTTTTTCTTTTTGATCGTATTCATCCATCTCCAAACCTATTCTAGCCACTTCCTCTGGCTTCATGGTAGCCCAGTCCACTTGTTGGCCATTTGGTCCAATGAATACCTCCTCATCTCCTGTCTTGAAATAGGTATAGCCACCCGTGAGACGTCGGATTTGATCTGGTGCTCGTTGACTAATAAATGATTTCTCTTCACCCGTTTGTTTTTGTTCCATATTGCGACTCATCATACCAGACCGGCTATTGATGAAAAAGGCCTGCTCTCGTAAGATAAGGCGGTATGTCAATGGTTTCTCAGGATCATAAGCAAATCGAGTGGTTTTTGACCCGTGCCGTCGAAAACGTCTATCCATCTCGTGAGTTGTTGCGGGAGCGTTTGTTATCTGGCGAGCCACTTAAGGTCTATCACGGGATTGATCCGACAGGTCCAACCTTGCATTTGGGGCATACCGTTCCATTGAGAAAATTGGCTGAGCTGCAAAAACTTGGACACAAGGTTATTTTGTTGATTGGCGACTTTACCGCCATGATTGGCGACCCAACGGATAAGACAGCGACGCGTAAAAAGCTCACTCGTGAAGAAGTGTTGGAGAATTGTAAGCAGTACAAGCAACAAGCCTCGTCTTTTTTAGATTTTAATGGTCCAAATGCGGCGGAGTTTCGTTTTAACAGTGAATGGTTGGCGAAGATGTCGTTTGCGGATGTGGTGGAGCTTGCATCACATTTCACGGTGCAACAAATGATGGAACGCGACATGTTTGAGAAGCGGATGGAGGAGGGGAAGCCGATCCATCTTCACGAGTTTTTGTATCCTTTGATGCAAGGGTATGATTCGGTGGCGATGGACGTTGACCTTGAAATCGGTGGGAATGACCAGACCTTTAACATGTTGGCTGGGCGGACGTTGCTTAAAGCCATTAAGCATAAAGAGAAGTTTGTGGTGATGAATCGGCTTTTGTCGGATGCGACGGGAAAGAAAATGGGGAAGAGTGAGGGGAATATGCTAGCACTGACTGATGACCCAAAGGATGCGTATGGAAAAGTCATGAGTTGGACGGACGAGATGATTATTCCTGGGTTTGAAATTTGTACGCAGAAGACGGTTGAAGAAATCGAGGGTGTCAAAGAGGCTTTGAAAGCGGGAGAGAACCCCATTCAGTCAAAGAAGGCACTTGCTTATCATATTGTTGAAGGGATTTTTGGAGAAATGGCGGCCAAAGAGGCGGCGGATGAATTTGTGCGTGTGCACAGCCAAGGCGAGAAGCCAGAGGAGATTCCCGAGTTATTCTTGGAGCAGTCGATGGCTTTGGCTGATGTGTTGGTCGAAGTAGGATTTGTTTCGTCTAAAACTGAGGCACGTCGTCAGATCGAGCAAGGAGGAGTAAAGGTTAACGATGAGGTGATAAAAGACGTTAAAGCCGTGGTTGAACCGATGCAAGATGGTCTTGTTATCCAAAAAGGGAAGAGACATTTTGTGAAAGTGGTTAAAAAATAGCTATGTCTCAAACCCTTTGGCAGCAATGGACGGCGACCATTGCGCAATATATTTCACAGGCGCTTGGTGAGCCTGTTGATTCTAGTGAAGTTGTGGTTCCACCCGATACAAAGCTGGGTGACTTTGCGGTCGCTTGTTTCAAGTATGCCAAAACGAAAGGGATGAATCCGACGGCACTTGCCAAGGAAATTGTTGAAAAATTGCAAGCCACGAAGGTTGAGGGCATGACGTTTGTGGCAGCGGGACCGTATGTGAATGTGGTTTTGGACATGAAGCTTGTTGTTCCAGAGGCGGTGAAGAGGGTGGAGGAAGAAGGCGAGGCTTTTGGGATGCATGAGCCTACAGAGGAGTCGCCTATTCTCATTGAGTATGCGAATCCCAACACACATAAGGAGATCCATTTGGGACATTTGAGAAATTTTCTTACGGGACGGGCGTTTGTGTCGGTTTTGAAAGCTGCTGGGAAACAGGTGGTGCCTGTATCGTTTGTGAATGACCAGGGGGCAAATGTGGCGAAGACGCTGTGGTGGATTTTGAAAAAAAATAGTGTTCCTCTTGTTGAGGATATTGAGCCGTATTTATCGGCTATTTTGAAGCAGGTCGAACATACGGGCCGTGAACTTGGGCGATTATATTCCGAAGCTACCAAGGCCGAAGAGCAAGATGTTGAGGCCGCCACCGGAATTTCTTTTGTGCAATCGATGTTGGAAGCGCACAACCCCGGCTATGAACAATTGTGGATGGAAACGCGCAATTGGTGTTTAGCAGAGTTGAATGATATTTTTCGACAGCTGGATATCCAGGTGGAAAAGCAATATTTGGAGTCCGAATGTATTGATCGAGCCCAGGAAGTTGTTGAAGAATTGATTAAAAAAGGGATCGTGCGGGAAAGCCAAGGGGCATATATTGTCGACCTAGAGGATAAGAAGCTGGGAGTCATGCTGGTACGTAAATCCGATGGAAATCTTTTGTATGCCTCCAAAGATTTAGCACTGGCCGAGAAGAAGGTGGTGGATTATCCGGCATGTAACACGTACTACTCGGTGGTGGATGTGCGTCAGAGCTTGTATTTTAAGCAGCTGGCAGAGGTTTTGCGTCAGTTGGGATACACTCCTTCTTTTCAGGCTTTGACCTATGAAATTTTGAGATTGCCGGAGGGTGCCATGTCGAGCCGAAAAGGGAATATTGTTACATTTCAAGATTTGCAAGAAGATGTTTTTGTGTATGCCAAACAAGAGGTTGTGTCTAGACATTCAGAATGGGATGCCGCTCGGTGTGACAAAGCTGCTTTAGACCTGGCGATGGGGGGTATAACCTTTTCTGTGCTTAAACAAGATCCGGATAAGATTCTGATCTTTGATAAACAACAGGCACTGGCTTTTGAAGGGGCAACAGGGCCTTATTGTCAGTACGCTGTAACTCGTCTTCAGTCGATCATTCGTAGAGCGGAGGCTGGAGATAGTATTCTCGGAGAAGAAGGGGATAGGAGTATTGTTGAAGTTTCTCAAAAACAGTTAGGACTAAAAATTGCCCAGCTTCCTGAAAAAGTTGCGTTAGCTGCGGCTGAGCTACGTCCTTCAGTTCTTGCTCAGTGGTGTTTGGAAATGGCGCAGTCGGTTAGCGCATTTTATCGGGACGTTCCTATACTGTCAGCGGGAGAATCCGTCAGAAAACAGCGCTTAGCTCTTGCAAAAGCGGCGAAGACGGCTTTATCTAACGGATTGCATCTGTTAGGAATCCCAACGCCAGAAGAAATGTAGGGTTATCCACATTTGATAAGTATTCTTAACAGAGGCGTTATCTTAGATGTGCTATACTCATCTTGTCCGCCTCTTTTTTGTACCTTCTGTTTTGACTACTAACACGGGGCGGTTTTCCTATGTTTCAAAAACAAACGTCCAATTCTTCTTCTTCCCAGGCAACGATCATCGCCCGTGGGGTTACCTTAGAAGGAAATTTTCAAGGCCAGGGAGATGTCGTAGTTGAAGGTCATGTGAAGGGATCGATTACTACCAGTGGGTCTTTAACAGTGGGTTCTGAAGCATTGATTGAAGCAGAGGTGAAAGTCGGTGAGGCCTCAGTGGCAGGTACTATTCAGGGGAATATTACCGTTGCAAACCGATTGGAGCTGCGAGCTACGGCAAAATTGGTTGGCGATATTACCGCCCAGGTGATTGCTATGGAGGCCGGTGCGAGTTTGCAAGGAAAGATGGCGGTTGGAGGGAAGTCCACCGACCAAAAGAAGGCTTCTCATGCGGAACGGACCATGGCGCATGCTTCCGCCTAATCGTTGTCGGCTATGAATCCGTCATTTGCCTATGTGTATGACGAATGTTTGATTGATAAACGATTTGATCGTGAGTTGCAGCAAGTAGAGAACGAACTAGCGCGACGTGGTATTGAGGGGACGACGATGCGTGCTTCTTCTCTCTGTGGAGCTAAGCAGGTGGTTAGCCAGTTTGCGAAGCAAGGCATCAAAAATCTTATTTTAGTGGGAACCGATAACTTAGTCCGTACTGTTACGCCCCTTTTGCCCGAGCTGCAGACGACGGTGGGGTTTTTGCCTATTGGTCCCTCGCTGATTGGAAGTTTGCTGGGCATTCCATCGGGTCCAAAGGCGGTGGATGTGATTGCCGCTCGATTGGTTGAGACCTTGGATATGGGGCAGGTAAATGGGCAGGCGTTTCTATTGGATATTGTTGCCCCACAAACAACAGCCGGTATCGATGTTGGCGGATCTTATCGCTTGAGGCCCTCTTTTAAGGGGGCGATTGCTATTCGTAATTTGGCTAGTGCCGGTCAAGATGGGATGCTGGTCAATCCTAAAGATGGTCAACTCGAAATCGTGATCCAAGCCGAAACTCCTTCGGAACGTGGCTGGCCCTGGGCGAAGAAGCAGTTAACGGAGACTAAGGTGTTTTTGTCCAAAGGGACGATGGCGTCGGAACAGCCCTTTAAGATCTTTGTAGATGGTCAGGCGTATGAGGGGAGTACTTTCCATTTTTCCGTTTTACCTAGCAAATTGACCTTAATTACCGGACGACGCTTGTCAGATTAAGCCGAGCTTGGTATTCTGCCGCCGCCCCTCCCTTCGTGAAGGGACGGGGCCCGTTCGATCTGTTCACATGATGGGCGAGTGGCGAAATTGGTAGACGCACTACTTTGAGGGGGTAGCGCCCGCAAGGGCTTGAGAGTTCGAGTCTCTCCTCGCCCACCATGTGCATAGATCAGAGAGGACGCTTAGCTCAGTTGGTTAGAGCGTCTCGTTTACACCGAGAAGGCCAAAGGTTCGAATCCTTTAGCGTCCACCACGTAAAAATCCCCGCGACAGCAGGGATTTTTACGTGCCCCGTGAAGGCAAAGCCTTTTTACGGGGTGGTTTTGAAACATCTTGATTAAAAACACGACTGACAGGCAGTCAGCCGATAAGTAAGAAATCCTGGTAATGAATACCAGATGCTTCCTTTTAGTATCCCTAGTTTATTTTGTTTACTGTTAAATGCGGACGTGCTCTCGAAGAGGCCAGATGATCGCGTGGAACTGAAGATCTTGATCCTTCGCAGCCTGTCGTGCCGCCCCTGGATTATCATAGTAATGAACCCCATTATCGTTGGGGTCGGTGATCAGCACCCACTCACCCGAGTGTCCTTCGATGAGCCTCGTCACGTTCTCCTGAAGCCACGCCCAGTTCCGGCCACGCTTCTCGGCTTCGTTCCTTACCAGCTCTCGATTATCCTTGATTGCAGACATTTTTTGCCCCTTTGCGTGGCCTCAGATTATCACAGGTCAAAGTCTACATCAATAATTGGTCTGTTTTCTTATAAAAACGAAAACGCCCGAAGGCGTGAGGAAAGTTTAAGAAAAGGATAGTTTTACATTGTAGAAATTTGAGAGATACGGTTCTTTGCTGCTTCGAGCAGATCTTCCAGGTGTTCGATAAGGTCATTGAGCTCAAATCTGATTACGAGCAGATCGAGTCTTTGAAGATCGCGGAGCGTCCCTGCCATGCAATCTTCTTCTTCTGCATTGATTGGAGATTTGGGATCCACTTCTTTGAGGCGAGTGATCAGCCTTCTCGCTTTACCTCGTTTTTTGTTGATGCTTGCCATCAACTCTTGACGCGTACTCATGCGTCGTCCTTGGCCCATCCGGAGGTGGGGGGAGTGGGGGGGTCCGGATGTCCGGCGGAGGGTCAAGGGGAGGGATATTGACCGGCCGGGGACACTCGGACGTATGGATATTTTTGTAACAAATTCCTTTATTTTTCGCAAGCTATGGCTTTGGAATGATGGTTTTGACGAATTCGTATGCCATCTGCGCGCGACGTTTCCATTCTTCCGGAGAGGACTTCCAGGCATGATACGCCTCAATGCTTCCGCAGTGTTTTACCTCGTCTCGGTGTTGATCGGGTGTTTCCCATTCAAGTCCTTTGCATACGAGATAGGTCGGTTTAAAGCCGTGCTGTTTCATAATGCTCGCCCATTCACCAAAAAGAGAAAAATCTTTTGTTTTTACGTGTTTTATGATGAACGTTGCTGCTTCAGATGAGAATCCATAACAACCGGAGAGATAATCATGTTGTTTTTTCTCGCCCAAGTGCGCGGAGATAATGGCATTGGGGAGTTGTTCGGTGTAATAGAGGGCGTCGTGATGGGTTTGGTATTCGCGTGGACCTCGTTCACCGATGAGGTAGCCTGTTTTGTTAATATGTTTTGCGATGCACGACAGTTCTTTTGGATAGGTCCGTACCCAGTGCATAATGCGGTCAAAATCGCAATACAAAATTGTGTCTGCCCCAGTGTTCAATCCATGTTTAATGGCTTGTAAGTAGCTTTCCACGATGATGTTTCGCTTGCGCCGGAAGACTTGGCAGCCTTGAAATTCAAGCGTATCTAAATAGGTTTGATCAGTGAGAGGGGAGGCCGTGATGATGACGGCGTCGAACATGTCTAAAAGTGTCGGGATGTGCGTATCCGAAATCCATTTGAGGCCTGCGTTTGGGTCATGGAGGCCACACGTCAATACAGTCATATGCAGGCAAGATATCCTACTTGTTTTTGGTGGTCGATAGTTTGTCTAGATGGACGATTGAGTGGCTTTCGATTAGGCTTGCTTCTAAGAGGTGGAGTTATGCGTTTGTCCAATGCGTCTCTTCGTTCGTCCGCTCCTGATTCTACTGGCCCTCAGCCCTGTGGCAGTGGAGCGGCCGTCGTGCCCGTGCATCATGGTCCGCCGGTTCCGTTTCCGGGTGCTGATGTGATCCGGACGGGTCCGCGCTCTCCAACCGAGACGGTGGCCAAGAGGTAGAGGCGTTGATCCTTTCTTCTTTTCTCTTGCTTACCCTTGCCTGCAGCGGGGGTTTTGTCTTTTATGAAACTCTTTTTCAAGATTTGTCTTTGGCCTTTGGTTTGTATCGTTCGATCATGATAGTGTGGCTCCTTTGTCAAGGAGCTTCATTTAAACAAGACCCGTGCCAAGCGTGCTATAGGTCTTTTGGCTCTCATTTTGTTTGTTGTAGCCATGTTTCTTTAGGGGGAGTCGGAGAGTTGAGGGATGAGCGTTTAATAAAAAGTTTTGTTGAGATGTGACACAGTAAGATTTTGCTACATTTTAGTGAATTTTTTAGATAGTGCCAGAGATATTTTTCCTGATATTTCTCGGACTCGTGTCTATATTGCTGGTGCTAGTCCAGAAGGGGATGAAGAAGCCTTTCAGGCTTCAGCGCTTGACAGTGGTACCAGGGAGTTTCGTAACGCTATACTTAAAGCACTTTCTAGTGCTGGTGTTCCAGAACAGCAGATGCGGATAAAATTCAATGACAGTCCTGAACGCGGTTGGGATGCTTTATTCGATACTCGTAATGGGAAAATGAAGATTACGAAATATAAGTAGAGCCCTTACTGGCCGTATTACTCTCCCTATGGAGGAGGGCTTGCTAAAATACAGATTTTAATGTATTATTTACTGCCACTGCTGTTTTTCATGATCTCCTCAGGGGCAGAAGAATACGTTCGCAATTCCGCGATGTTTCGCATCTGCTCGGGAGACTGGTCATGAAAAGCGCCATCGTGGGCCTCATGTTCGTTTTCTCTTTTCTTTCTTCCAGTGCTTGGGCGCAGGAGCGTCCTTCTTCCAGCCGTGCAGTGTACTGCGTGTCGCCCGCAGCGACGGTCGAGGTTACGTGGGAGGAGTGGTTTGTTCTTTCCTCCCCCTTCCTGATGGGGCTTATCCAGCCTCTTAACGTCCGCTATCAAGGAATCAGCGGGCGTCAGCTTCTGGCCGAGCTCCTCCGGGATCCTCCACCTAGCCTCCTCATTTCCGTAACGGATCCGGTGCCTCTCCCTGTGTCTGCTTGTGTTGTTGGTGAGGCACCGAGCCCGCCGAGCCCGTTTGGGGAAATCAGGGCTGGAGAGACTGGCAGTGTCGAGAACGAGACCCATTCTCCCAACGCCGTCATCCTGCGGCTCCGGATTCAGGCTTCCTCAGGCACGGTCTGCGGCTATCGGCAGCTCGGAACGTTCGTTCAGGCGTATCGTCATGGCCTCGCGCGCCTGGTCGGGGTGCGCTCGGTTTATGTGCCGGTAGGGGCACGGGGAGTGCCTCGGGGAGCGGTTGCGCGACCCGAGGTTACCTCCTCTAGAGGGGTAGTCGAGATTTCAGATAATGCAGGCGATCCCCCCGCCCCCACGCTGCAGGCGGCCATGGTTCCACGTCCTCCTATGCTGCGCCATCCCAGGACTGCGCACAGGAGGCTCAGTGAGCGTGGTTCGCTCATGGGAGCCTTTCCCTTCCCTGGGGATATAACTCTTTACGATGAGTAAAAAATACTTCTGCCACGTCGCTTCATCTCCTCAAGAGTGACGTGGCATGGCATCCTACTTGTTGACTCTGTGGACAGGTGAGATGCCATAGTAAGCGTAATCCCTGAATAAAAACTTTCCAATTAACTATTCTCACTGTTACTTGAGCTATTTTTATCGACGCTTTGATATCTATCTATATCTCAGGCTGCTTTTTATGTCTCCGCCTTCTGTTCTCTGGGAAAGAATTCTTTTATTCCATTTTTTATGCCCAGTATTCCTCCTTCCCCAAAGACTCGTTGCCAGCGTTCTTGTTCCGCCTCCATTTCTTGGATTTTTTTTGGATCAGCATCCTTTTCCACCCGGTAGTCCTCTAGGTTATATTTATTTTGGTTCGTTATTTTCCATTTAATCGACTCCTTTCGTTTGTCTGCTATATACTGTAGAAAGCTTACACAAGCTTGACCGAGGATGGTCGAAAGCCCTTTCCCTTTTTCGAGAATTTCAATTTCTGAGGTCGCTCTCACTTTGCCTTCTTGAGAGGGTTCAAGGTAAAGTCCGTAATGTCCCACGACTTCTTCTTTTTCGTTTCGAAGCACAAGATGGGCCTTTCTTGGCCCTTCGTTTATCTTTCTTGTCCTTTTTTTGCTTTCTGATTCTACTCCGTCGACATCTATAAAAGTACTTGTACAGAACATTCTTTCTCCGCTTTTGGTCATTAATTGGTAGCTCGGTCCCTGACTCACAAATTCTGGCTTGGTGGTTTCTATCTCTGCTAATTTTTTTAATACCTTTTCTCTCTGTTCCGCAGGAGTAGTGGGTTGGTGTATTTGATTGAATAGTTCTTCAAATGTTGCCATAGGGGAAAAAGTTTTAGATGCAAGAGTCATTTTGATGTGATCCTAACATGGGCGCGGCTCGACTTCAAAACAAAACACCCCGTCCAATGACGAGGCGTTTTGTGTGGTGGGACCGGTGGGGATCGAAACGATAAACCGGAAGGGGAGGAATGAGGCTTAATCAAGGTAAATCGCTGAAAAACCTAGGAAAAAATCACATTCTTATCGTTTGGCAATTTTCCCTATTTTCCCATCTTCTCCTATTTCGTGGGCAACAGGTGGGCAACGCTTTTGATAGAGATGGGAGAGGAAACAAAACATCCGACCACTTTGGTCGGATGTTTTATAGACTTCAATACACGATAACTCGTGAGTTCAAGTCTGGAAGGGGAGTAGCCCCGAGGGAAGGTGGTTGTTTGAGGGACACTAGGAGAAGAGTGTGCTGCTCATCTGGAAAGGAACGAGCTAGATCGGCTATGGAGCGATGGTCCGTGCGAATCCTCCGAGGGATTTTTGGCGCATCTCTTCCAGCAGTGCTCCCTTGCCGGAGACGAAGCCGAATCGGGTCCTAATCCATTCGGCGCAGGTCTTCTCGTCAGATCCGACCTTGACCGAGGTGCCCTCGATCCTCTTCCCGAGAACGAGCGCTTGATCGATGAAGCAGCGGATGACGCCATCGGCACACACAGCCACGATTCTATCAGCCGACCAGAGGATGATCTGCTTGGAAGGGAATGCGTCGATGAAAAGGTTGAGCACGGGTCGCGGAACCTGTCGAGGTTGCACCTTGGCCCAGAACTTGAGAAAGAAGGCCTCCATGTCGTTAGGAACAGACTTCCCTCCCTCCTTTGCTCGAACCCACCTTACCACCGCATCGAACGCCTCGAGCAGCCCGCTGCTTCGAGCGACCTCCAGGGCTTCGCGCTGTCCTTCGGTGAGGCCCTGAGCCTCCTCTGCCTTGGGTACGCCGTTCGTAGTGGCGGTGCCACTGCTTGCGCTCGTACCCGATCGGTAAAGCGGACGGGCTTCGACGTCGATCGTGACACGGATGTACTCATTGCAGTGGGGCACTGAACCGTGATCTTCTTCGCAGTGGTTTCTTCGTTTTCGGCCATGACTCCTCCATCGATCGATCTTGCTCTCAAGATCGATGCTTTTTTGAGGTCAAGTGATAAAGGCGACACGCCTCTCACTTCCTCCGACACAAGATTACAAGACTCTGGTGTTGGAGGAAGTCAGAACAATCGACGCTATCAAAATTAAACAATTTTGTCAACGAAGGGAAGCTCCCCCCCCAGTTCTAACATCAATGCACCACCCCCAAGCCAAATCATCCTCGAAT
>CAYTIN010000019.1:0-25092 GCA_964438015.1 uncultured Gammaproteobacteria bacterium | reverse complement strand
TATGGTGAAGGTATTGAGAACTAAATTACGCGAGATGCTAGTCTAGGGCCATTTTCTAAGACTGGTGCTTCGGTGACGGTTAGGATTTTTTCTTGCCTCCGCGATTCGTGCATGTCCATAACGTTACCGTCACCTCCGCTATAAGCGGGTCAGCTTTTCCTCTCTATGTCATCTGCCTTTGAACGTATTCGCGTGAAGCTTGATCAAGCCGGTATTGTGTATGATGTTGATCATCATGCGCCTGTTGTCACCAGTGAAGAAGCGGCGCGGGTGCGTGGAGTAGATATGCATACAGGAGCAAAAGCTCTGGTTATCCAAGGAGATAAGACAGGCAAATGTGTCTTGTGTGTGCTTCCGGCTGACCTTCGATTGGATAAAAAGAAGGTGAAAGAAATCTTGGGGGAGTCGTTCTCATTCGCGGCTGATCCTGAACTAGTGACGGGATGCGTAAAGGGTTCAGTGCCGCCGTTTGGTTCTGTGGTAGGATTGAGCACGTATTGTGATCAACGCTTGGCAGAAAATGATTCAATCAACTTTAACGCCGGAAGCCTCACGGATTCGATTCGGATGCAGTATGAGGATTATGTGAAGGTTGAGCAGCCTCAATTGGTAGATATTTCGGATGCCTCCTCTTAATTCATTTCGTTGCACTCGATACTGGATACCCGATACTCGATACTCGATACTTTTTATGAACATCCAAGCTCCCGAAGGTTCCCTCGGCGGCAAGTATGCCAACATGATGCAGGTGACACATACACCCGAAGAGTTTGTATTGGATTTTATTTCGGCGTTTCAGCCTGGTGGGGAGCTTGTGTCTCGTTTGATTGTTAGTCCGCGTCATATGAAGCGGATTTTGGGAGCGTTAGCCCAAAATGTTCATAATTATGAAGTAGCGCACGGACCTATCCAGGAAGCTAGCGAGCCCAAGCTTTTGAATACATAATCATCATGGCCAAAGACTATTATTCGATCCTCGGCGTCCAAAAGAGTGCAAACGAGGATGAAATCAAGAAAGCGTTCAGACGCCTTGCGCATGAACATCACCCGGATAAGGGTGGTGATCAGCAGAAATTTAAGGATATTAACGAGGCGTACCAGATTTTGGGTGACAAGCAAAAGCGTGCCACCTATGATCGGTTTGGTTCGGCGGCGTTTGAGCAGGGTGGTGGGGCAGGTCCTGGTGGGTTTGGAGGATTTGGCGGAGGGCAGGGCTTTGGAGGGTTTGATTTTGGGAATATGGATGCCGACGGGTTTGGTGATCTTGGAGATGTGCTTGGTCAAATGTTCGGTTTTGGATTTGGGGGAGGCGGAGGAAAGTCGCGTCAGGCTCGTGGAAAAGATGTGGAAATCGAAGCGAATCTTTTGTTCCGTGAAGCTGTGTTTGGCGTTGAGAAACCAATAAAATTGTATAAGCACTCAACCTGTTCGCGTTGTCATGGGGAAGGGGCTGAGTCTGGAACGAAGATCGTGACTTGTTCAACATGTAATGGGACGGGGCAGGTGCGCCAGGCGCAGCGGACGCCGTTTGGGACGATCCAAATGTCGTCTGTTTGTTCTGATTGTCAGGGACGCGGCAAGAAGCCAGAAAAAGCTTGTAATCTTTGTCGGGGCATAGGTATTGAGCGACGCGAAGAAAAAGTCTCGATCGCTATTCCGGCTGGTATTGCGGATGGAGAAACATTAAAAGTGACAGGGCAGGGTGAAGCGGCACCGTATGGAGGGAAAGCGGGGGATTTATATGTGCGGATACGGGTGCAGGAGGACCCTCAGTTTGAGCGCGAGGGAAACACGATCGTGTCCCACGTTTCTGCTCCGTTTACCACGATGACGTTAGGTGGCACGATTGAGGTCGATACGTTGGATGGTAAAACCACGTTGAAGATTCCGGAAGGGACGCCGCCTGGGACCGTGTTTACGTTGCGAGGGAAGGGTGTTCCATATGCTCGGTCGGGTGGGCGTGGTGATCAGCTTGTGCGTGTACAGCCGGAGGTACCGAAGAAGCTTTCAAGGGAGCAGAAGCAGTTATTGGAAGAGTTGAAGAGGGAGGGGATCTAGGTTTTTGTCGTATCCTCGCTTTATTTTTCAGGGTTTGCATAAAATAGAGACTCCTTGTTGTATACTGTAAGCATGTCCGACGTTCTTTCTTTTATTCGCAGTTGGCTTACCACTTCCGGTCATCATGTTTGGATGTTGATTGGCGTGATTGTGGCTGTTTTAGCTTATGGGGTGTTTGTTGGTCGTGATCGGATGGTGACGTTGCTGTTATCGATGTATCTGTCGCTTGCGATCTTAACGAATGCTCCTCTCATTGCGACGGCGAGTCGTTGGTTGCGGATACAAGATCGGCCGACGTTGCAGTTGGCGTGGTTTCTTGGGTTATTTTTGCTCATGTTTTTTCTGCTTTGGCGCAGTGACATTTTACGAGGAATGGCGTTTGAGCGAGGGGCGTGGTGGGAGTCGGTTTTGCTGGTTTTATTCCAGCTGGGACTATTAGCGAGTATTGTCCTTTTTCTTTTGCCTACGGCGTTTTTAGCGTCTATTCCGAATGGACTTGTGCAGGTCTTTTTGGGGGATGTTGGACGTAGTTTTTGGTTGATTGCCCCACTGGTCTTTTTGGCGGTTCTAGGGAGAAGTGGGGGAGGGGTCATGGATCTTACTGAATAACGTAACATTTTGACGTCGGCACGGTATTTTTGTTATGTAAGGAGCATGCATTCGCAAGCGTTTGAAGCTTTTTACCATACCTACGTCAAACGCGTGTACCGGTTTGTATTCTACCGGGTTGGGGGTCGGGTGGAACTGGCGCAGGACCTTACCCAGGAGATTTTTTTGAAGGCATTTGAGGCGTTTGAGCGTTATGATCCTTCTAAAAGTCGATCGTCTTGGATTTATACGATTGCCCGCAATCATCTCATCAATCATCACGCTAAACAGCACCCGCAGGTCGACATGCAAGAAGTGATTGACTCGGCTTTGGTGAGTGAGGATGGGCGAGCGATCTTTGCTCAAACGGATGCAGAGCGGCGGTTATTGGATGGAATCAATGCATTGGAAGAAGAGGATGCTCGATTGGTGCGGATGAAGTATTTGGAAGGATGGGCGTTTGAGGAATTAGGCACCATTTTTGGAAAGACGTCGGGTGCCTTGCGCGTACAGGCGGGTCGAGCCTTAAAAATATTGGGGAAAAAGCTCAAACGATAAGTATTACAAAGAAAGTTCTTACTATGTCTCTTTTCTTGCGATGGCGTCTTTCGCGCCTGGCTCGACGGGTCCAGCCTTCCGCCGGTTTTTTGCGAGCTTTGGAAGCGCGTCTCTTTCCTCCTCAGGATATTCGGATTATGCATCGGGTGCGGACTCTTCGGTTTGTGGCTGTGCCGGCCTTGCTTGTGATTATGCTCTGGGGCGGCACGGGGGCGTATGCATATAGTTCGGATGCGGTTTTGCCTGACCATGTGCTATATCCGCTGCGTCAGAGTATGGAAGGTTTTGGCGTCCAGATAGCGGCTGTTACACCTTTGAAAGACCGTGTTCGTTTGCGTTTACTCGAACGTCAGGCGCGAGAGAAGCGTCTCCTGCAAGAAAAGCAGCAAAAAATTAAAGAGAAGGAACAGATTAAGCCTCAAAAGGTCAACCAAAAAGAGGAAAAGACCGAACCATCAAAAAAGCCAGTTGTACCGTCTGCGAAGACGCAGACAAAACCCGTTCTCGAGAAACAAAAGCCGGTTTCGAATCTTTAAAAGTACCGTGAGTTTTCTTTTTTGGGGTATTCCGCTAAGCTCTCTGCATGTTACGTCTTTGGAATACCCTGCATCGTGCGTTGGAAGAATTTCAGCCCATCCGGCCTCATAAGGTTGGTTTTTATGCATGTGGACCAACAGTATATAATCCGCTTACCTTAGGGAATTGGCGCAAATATCTTGTCGACGATACGATCCGGCGTGTATTTGGGTTTTTAGGATATGAAGTGACACATGTTACTAACATCACGGATGTTGGTCATTTAGTTGGGGATGCAAATGATGGGGAGGATAAAGTGGAGCGTGAGGCGGCGAAGACGGGGAAGACGGCTTGGGATATTGCCCGTTTTTATGAAACATCATTTGTTGATGGTCTTAACCGGCTGAATATTCTTTTACCTACGGTCATGCCGCGGGCCACGGATCATATTCAGGAGCAAATTACGCTCATACAAGAGCTCGAGCGTAAAGGGTTTACTTATACTATTGCAGACGGAATCTATTTTGATACCTCAAAATTTTCTGCCTACGGTGATTTGTCAGGCCAGAGGCTGGAAGAAAAAGAAGCGGGCGCACGTGTCGAAGTGAATCAAGAGAAACGTCATCCAGCGGATTTTGCCTTGTGGAAGTTTTCTCCCCTCGATCAGAAGCGACAGATGGAATGGCCTAGTCCTTGGGGGGTTGGGTTTCCAGGTTGGCATATTGAATGCTCAGCTATGTCTGCCAAGTACCTCGGCCAGCCGTTTGATGTGCATTCCGGCGGAGTTGATCACATTCCTATCCATCATGAGAATGAGATTGCGCAAAGTGAGGCGGCCTATGGGAAGCCTTTGGCAAATTATTGGTTGCATAACGAGTTTTTGTTGGTCGATGGTGGTCGGATGGGGAAATCACTTGGGAATGCATATACGTTGGAAGATTTGAAAGAACGTGGATTTAGCCCTATAGATTTTCGGTATTTTTGTTTAGGGGCGCATTATCGGTCTAAATTGAATTTTACGTGGGAAGCGTTGGAAGGGGCACGGAATGCGTTAGAGCGTATTTCTACCAAGATAGGGAAGGGATTAGCTTATAATAATTCGGCTATGTATCAAGAGGGTCCGGTATCGGATAGATATTTGGATGATTTTCGTCTTGTTTTGGAGGATGATTTGAATTTGCCGCGCGCTCTAGCCGTTTTTCAAGCCTTGCTACAAGATCCTACGGTTGACCCTCTTATAAAAGGTCGGACTTGTTTGAGGATGGATGAGGTATTGGGGTTGGACCTAAAAAAAGAGTGTAAAGAATGGGAGATGTATACGCGTTCCGTCACGGAAGGGTTAATCCCGGAAGATATCCATCAGCTGCAACAGCAGCGTGAGGAGGCGCGCGTTAGGAAAGATTGGAAAGCATCCGATGAGCTTCGAGATAGGCTTCGGGAACGAGGGTGGGTGGTGGAAGATGGAGCGGAGGGGAGTGTATTGAAGAAAACTTAATCTGGCTGGTTGCTCTTCCGGAGGCCCAGAAAGCACGGCCTTTTTCTTGCCTCCGCGAGTTGCGCTTATGGTCGGTTTATTGGTTGCTTCGGACATGCTCAGCAAGAAAAAGGCCGTGCTTTCTGGGCCCGAGATGGATACGTATGCATATGCTTTTTATTGAATATGCTATACTAATCCTGCATGTCTTCTCCCTCTGTTTCGCCTGAACGCCGCCATGTGCGGCCTGCGCCCGAATCTCCACAGAATCCCCCTGAAGACGAGTCTTCGCTCGCTGCGGATGAGCGTGCCTATGAGGTTTTGGAAGCCCAAGAAAGTGAGGAGGCTTTTTTAGAAGAAGCGGAAGATGCACCGGCGACAACAGTTGCGGTTTCTGATGGATCTCAGGCTGGAGGTGCTTCTTCATCGGTTGCTGCTCGGCCCAAGGATGAAATAACCGTTCAATTGGAAAAGATTTTAGAAGATGGGCTAGGGGAATATGTGGCGGCTATGCCGGAGGAAGCGCGTACGCGATTTTTGTATAAAGGACAAGAAACAGCGGGTAAATTATCTGTCATGGTTCATGGGGTTAAGATTCAGGCAAAAAAAGTGATAGAATTGATCCGCGATTGGTTGCTGACCATTCCGGGGGTAAATAAGTTTTTTCTTGAACAGGAGGCGAAGATTAAAACAGATCGTGTCTTGGAGCTTGAACGGATCTACCGTGAAAAGAAGCAAAATCAGCCATGATGTCCCTTTTTCAACTTGGGGTGATTGACCCCTCTGTTCCTTCTTCCCCTCTGTTTAGTGGGTTGTCTTTAAGCGATCCGCTGGTTGCGGTTGTTACCAGTGTGGTTGCTGCTGCTGTTTTTGTTTTTTTTATTTTATCCGTCATCCGTTTTTTTGCTAAGCGTCACGGAGGGTGGGGCGCGGCGTTTGGCATGCAGATTTTGCTTGTACGTGTTCCTAAAGAATTACGAAAGGAAGATAATCAGCAGGATAAAACCCAGCAGCAGATCCAGGAGCTCATTGGGCGAATGGAGACCGTGTTTTCGACGATGGGGTCTATCTCGGCTGAGCATGGGATTGTGGGATGGCTACTGGGCCGTAAGGACCATATGTCCTTTGAGATGGTTGCGCATAAGGACAAGATTTCGTTTTACATCAGTATCCCCAAAAAACAGCACCAATTTATTGAGGAGCAGATTCATGCACAGTATCCCAACGCACAGATTGAAGAAGTGCCTGATTACAACATGTTTGGGCCTACGAGTGTGATTTTGGGGAGTTATGTTGTGTTTAAACGGGCAGATTGTTTTCCATTAAGAACTTATCGAAAATTGGAGACGGACTCGATGAATTCTTTGACGAATGCTTTGTCTAAAGTGGATGCGGGGGATGGGGCCTCGATCCAGTATGTGATCCGCAGTGCGCCTAAAAAGTGGAGCCGGGATGGACTGGAAATCGCGAAGGGGATGCAACAAGGTAAGCGGCTCGAGGATGTGGAGCGTCATGGATTTTTTGGCACATTGGCCCATGTATTTCGGGGGATTGGATCAGCGGTGGTTGCTTCTGAGCAGAAGCCGGGAGAGAGTTATCATCTTTCCCCACTGGAGAGTGAGATGATTAAAGGACTGGAGGAAAAATCCTCTAAAGCGGGTCTCGAGGTCAATATTCGTGTTCTTGTGTCTGCCAAGACGCCAGAGAAGGCGCAGCGTTATTTGAATGATATTTTGAATGCGTATGGGCAGTTTAATATTTATGAGTATGGGAATAGTCTTGCGAAGGAGATGCCTGTTTTGCAGACACGGCTTATCCGGCATTTTATTTTTCGTCGCTTTGATGAATCGTATAAGCTCATCTTAAACGCGGAGGAGATGGCCTCGATTTTTCATCTGCCGTTGCCTTCTACCGAGACGCCGAAAATAAATTGGTTATTGTCGCGTAAGGCCTTGCCGCCCCCTAACTTACCGTCGGAAGGGATTATGTTGGGCCTTTCGGAATATCGTGGCTATAAATATGAAGTACGCATGAAGCAACCGGATCGTCGACGACACATGTACATTATTGGGAAATCTGGTTCAGGTAAGTCGGTCTTTCAAGCATCTTTGATTAAACAGGATATTGAGGCGGGTCGAGGCGTATGCGTGATCGATCCTCATGGAGATTTGGTGGATGAGTGTTTAGAATATGTGCCAAAAGAACGCGCGGATGATGTTATTTTGTTTGATCCGGCCGATTTTGAGCGTCCGCTTGGGCTTAACATGCTTGAGTTTGATCCGCGCTATCCACATTTGCGTACGTTTGTGATCAACGAGATGCTGAAGATCTTTGATAAGTTGTACGATTTGAAGTCCACCGGTGGTCCGATGTTTGAAACGTACATGCGTAATGCCATTTTGCTTCTCATGGATCATGTGGAGTCGGGTAATACGCTTATGGACATTCCGCGCGTGCTGGCGGACGATGATTTTCGCAACTTTAAGCTCTCTAAATGTCAATCACAAGAAGTGAAAGATTTTTGGCTGAAGGAAGCATTAAAAGCGGGTGGAGAATCCAGCTTGGCGAACATGGTGCCATATATTACCTCTAAGCTCGCTTCGTTTATCTATAACGACTACATGCGGCCGATCATTGGCCAACAAAAGAGTGCCTTCAATTTTTATGATGTCATGAATGAGCAAAAGATCTTGCTCGTAAAGCTTTCTAAAGGAAAGATTGGTGACTTGAACGCCTACTTGCTGGGGATGATTGTGGTGGGTAAAATCTTGGACGCGGCCTTGAAGCGCAGTGAAATGAGGGCGGAAGATCGTAAGGACTTTTATCTCTATATTGATGAGTTTCAGAACTTTTTGACAGATTCGATCTCGGTTATTTTGTCTGAGGCTCGTAAATATGGATTGAATCTGGTTATTGCTCATCAATTTATCGGTCAGTTGCTCACGGGGGCCAATCGTGATACGAAGATTCGTGATTCCATCTTTGGGAATGTAGGAACATTGATTAGTTTTCGTGTTGGCGTAGAAGATGCGGAGTTTTTGGAGAAGGAGTTTTTGCCTGTTTTTAGCCTTTACGACTTAGTGAATGTCGAGGCATTTACCTGTAACCTTAAGCTTCTCATTGATAACACTGCCTCTCGTCCATTTAATCTCAAACCCGTGATGCCCACCCGACCAGAGAGCAAAGAGTTAGCTCGAATGGTGCAGGAGTTGTCACGCTATAAATATGGGCGCAAACGTGAATTGGTGGAGGCGGAGATGCGCGAGAGGAAGGACGCGGTGAATGATTTTTTCTAAAAAATTAAAATTATGTTCAAACAACAACAGCCTAGAGAGATGCGTGAGGATGACGGAGTCGTGATTTCGATTGGGATGAAGGCAGAAGATACGAAGACGGCTCTCACGCGGCGGATTATTGACCATATGCGAGAGCAGTTGGATAGTTTGGAGCGGCTTTTGCTCCAGGAAGAGGCGAGCGAGGCTCTTCGAGAGCTGGCTGAGGTCATGAACCAGCAGCAAGAGTTGGCTCCCCGTCCGATTGCTTCCCCCGTTGGGTCGCGTGTGATTGAAGGGGTGTTTGATGGCCAGCATATGGTTGGGGAAGATGGAAAGCAGTACTTGGTACCGCCGAATTATGCATCAAAATCTAAGTTGGTTGAGGGTGATTTGTTGCGTTTGGTGGTGACGGATAACGGTCGATTTATTTTTAAACAGCGTGGACCCATCGAGCGCCAACGTTTAATGGGTGTGCTTACCTACCACGACCAAAATGATGAATGGTCGGTAGTGGCGGATGGACGCAAATTTCGTGTTTTAACGGCCTCGGTAACGTACTTTAAGGCGCAGCCAAACGATAATGCTGTTATTTTAGTTCCTAGCGACAATCCTTCTTTGTGGGCCGCGGTTGAGAATGTTGTTCGTCGCGATGCTTCTGAGTTTGGCGTCTAGAAGAGCATACAGTATTGAGTATAGAGCATTCAGTATACCGTACTGAAAATAGGAGGGATTCTATTCTCTATACTCAATACTACATACTGTATACTCTATTTACCTATGCCTTCTTTGAGCCAGACCTATCGTCCACGTCGATTTGCTGAGGTGACCGGGCAGCAATATGTGACAGAGACGTTACGTCGAGAAATCGCGATGAATCTTTTGGCGCATGCCTACATTTTTTCTGGCCCTCGTGGGGTGGGGAAGACTACAAGCGCGCGTATTTTTGCTCAGGCATTAAACTGCCAGGCACCGGTTGAGGGTGAGCCTTGTGGCGCATGCCCACCTTGCTTGGCGTTTGCTGAGGGGCGACTTTTAGATGTCATCGAATTAGATGCGGCTACCCATACCGGTGTTGATACAATCCGTGAAGCAATTATTGAGCATGTGCGTTTTGCGCCGACCTTTGGAAAAGCCAAGGTGTATATTTTAGATGAGGCGCACATGTTGTCGACATCGTCTTGGAACGCGCTGTTGAAAACATTGGAAGAACCACCTGTGTATGCCTATTTTATTTTGGCGACGACGGAGTGGCATAAGATTCCTGCGACGATTATTTCACGTTGTCAGCGGTTTGAATTTAAACGGATCCCAGATGATGTTTTGGCGGAGCGGGTGCGGGAGTTAGCTCAGCGTGAAGGTTGGAAGGTGGATGAAGAAGTGGTGAGCTTAATTGTGTCTCGTGCGGATGGATGTGTCCGTGATGCAGAAACCCTGCTTGGCCAACTGGGTTCCTTGGGTGAATCACATATTGATGCTGCGGTGGCTGGACTTGTTATTCCTCCCACACATTTGCCGCTCGCGGCCGGGCTGATGGCTTCTTGGGCGGTGCGTGACCACGGCGCGTCGTTGTCTGAAGCGCGACGGTTGGTTGATGAGGGGATAGCAATTCTTCCCTTGTTTGAAGACTTGCTTGGTATTGCCCGCCAGCTTTTGCTGGCCGGTGCTTTACCGGAGCGAGCCCGTGGTTGGGCGGAGGGAACCGCAGAAGAAAAAGCTATGGCACCGCTCGTTGGTCAATTTTCGGCGTCTGAGCTGCATGATATGGCACTCATGCTTATGGAGCGTCGGAAAGATGTAAAAAGTGGGATTGATCCGCTGTTTGCGCTTGAACTCGCGAGTACGATGGTTGCGAAGCGTGATGAATGGAATCAAACACCTT
Organism: uncultured Gammaproteobacteria bacterium; assembly: GCA_964438015.1. Lineage (GTDB taxonomy): Bacteria > Patescibacteriota > Patescibacteriia > 2-12-FULL-60-25 > 2-12-FULL-60-25 > JAGOUY01. The sequence goes on along the minus strand of CAYTIN010000019.1, from coordinate 14,744 downwards.
CTCCATCCCATGAGGTGCCCGCCAGGCCTTCGTCTGGCCGTTCCGTTGCTGCTGCCTCTACTTCTCAACCTGCCTTCCTTCCGTCTCGGCCTGTTTCTGAGCCGTCTAAAGTGGATGTTTCTGTTCCTTTAGAGTCGCGTGTTGAGCCTACAATAGAGGCTGCTTCGGCTTCCCTTGATGTTCCTGCTATTATCCCTCTTTCTGCTCCTTCCCCTGTCGTAGAGGCGGTGATTGACCTTCCTACCGTGCGTGTGAAGTGGAATACGATCATTCGTGCGGTTGATGAGAAAAACCATTCATTGCCGTTTATTTTGAAGATTAGCCAGCCTCATGATGTCCAAGGAAATACGCTCATGATCCGTTTTCAATATCCATTCCATAAAGACAAAATCATTAGCGACGTGAAAAATCGTCGAATTGTGGAAGTGTGTGCACGTGAGATCTTAAATGCACCAGCACTTGTGATTGAAGGGATAGTGGGAGAGGATGCGGTGCGGGCGGAAGAGCGGTCTAATGACATGGTGACGAACATTTTGAAGGCGTTTGGGGGGCAGGTGGTGGAAGGATAATGGTTTTTGGTCTAAGGTGAAGAAAGTATATGCTGCTTAATACCAAACACCTGATTGGATTGCCGGTTGTCACCCGGTCTGAACAAAAGGTTGGCAAGGTGGCGAGCTTTGATGTGGACATCCTGACGGGGAAGCTGGCAGTTTTATACGTCAAAGCTTCGGGATTGGTGGCGCGGTTGAGTGAAGACGAATTGCTGGTGTCTTGGGATGCGATTTTGGAGATAACGGCGGAACGGGTGGTGATTGTGGATGCCGCCATCCAGAGCCAAGTTCCTACCGCGACCGTTGCCTCGGCTATGACGCCTTCGCCTTCGGGGACCTTCATGAAGGAGGTATGAGCCTCCAGGAACTTGAGCAAGGTCTTTTACGTGCGCTGGCATTTCATGTGGCGTTGGGCTATGCGCCGACAGAGGTCGAGCTAATCGCGAGTTGGGATCGGGGGTTGTCTCTGGACATCTTTTCTCCTTCCTGGAAGGAAGTGAAGTCTGTTCTATATGACCTTGTAAAAGAAAAACGGGTTATCGTCATGCGTGGCCGGTGTGTTTTTCCTGGACAAGAATCTTTGGTGTTTGAGCATGAGCGACGAGAGACGTTTTTTCCTCGTAAGATTCGGCGTGCCAAGCAGGTGGTAGACTGGTTATCTCGTTTGGCTGGAGTGAGGTTTGTGGCGTTGTGTAATACGACGGCGTTAGCCCATGCGCGCGATGAAAGTGATTTGGATTTTTTTATTGTTACGCGGAATGGAACGTTATGGCAGACGCGAGGGCTAGCAGCTTTGCCTTTTAAACTCCTTGGTTTGCGGCCGCATGCTTCCGAGTGGGCGGAACGTGATGCCGTATGTTTTTCATTTTTTGTGGATGATACAGCTCTTGATCTTACCTCTCTGCAGTTGCCTTCAGATGATCCTTATTTTCGACATTGGTTTTTATCGCTTTTGCCTCTTTATGATGATGGGGTAGGAGATGCGTTGTGGAAGGCAAATACGTCTATTACTCACAATCATCCTTTGGCATTGCAATGGATTTCTCATCTGGAATTAACGAAGAACGTGCCTCTCATACGAATTCCGACAATGGGGTCGTTAGAAAAGATGGCGAAACGTTTGCAGTCTCGTGTTCTGCCAAGAACGGTTCAGCTGCAAGCGAATCAAGCTACGCATGTGGTTATTGGCGAACATGTGCTGAAATTACATACGACCGATAATCGTGAGGCGTTTCGCAACGTGTATCGACAACAATGTGAAGCGTATGGAGTGGAGCTTTAAATCTCTTGACCGTCGTCTTATGTGTTCCGGGCTCTTTAATGCTTCTTGGCGTTTCGCGATGTTGCTTTTGCCCTGGCAAACACGATGGTTTTCGGAAGGACCGATGTTGGGAGGATTCCCCTGGGAAGCAGGGCGAATGTCGGTGTATGCCGCGTGGATGCCGATGATAGGTACGATTATTTTATTTTTTGCAGAGACGGGGTTCTCTCGCCCTCCGATCGATCAGGGTGGGGGAACCCCGCCTCTACGGCGAACCTGGGGGATTTTGTTTGCCGTCCTTCTTTTATCTCTCATTTCGACAGTTGATCTTTCAGCTACTGTCCAATGGTGGACAGAGATTATTTTACTCAGTCTTTTTACTTGGGTGACGATGCGGTCTTTTGATCGTGGGACAGTAGCTCGCTGGATTGTCTATGCTATTCTTCCGCATGCGTTGCTTGGCATGTGGCAGTCTTTTTCTCAAGTCGTGATTGGTTCTAAATGGCTTGGAATGGCTAGTCAGGATCCGCTCGTTCGTGGAGTGTCTGTCGTTGAGGCAATGGGTCAGCGTTGGTTGCGTGTGTACGGCGGGTTTCCGCACCCGAATATCTTTGGTGGGTGGTTGGTGGTGGGGATGGCGGCTGTTCTTGAAGAGGTCAAACGTCAAACGTCAAACGTAAAAACGTATCTAATCCTTGTTTTATTCTCTGCTTGTTTGGTTTTAACATTTTCGCGGAGTGCTTGGTTGGCAGCCTGTCTTATGGTTGTCCTTCTAACATGGAATACTTTACGTTCAAAGACATTGGGGGCAGGAAAGACATTTTTTATTTTCTTAATGGTCATGATTCTTGCGGCGGGCGTGACGGTGGCGTGGCGTTGGCCGTTATTTGTGACGCGGACCGTTGCAACGCCAACTCGGCTTGAAGTTCGATCGATCGATGAACGTGCGCTAAGTCTTCAAAATGGTTGGCTCTTATTTCGGAGATATCCGTGGTTGGGGGTTGGGCCACGTGCAACAGGGTATGCATTGGTTCATGAGCAATTTGTTCCGGCAAATACGGTTCCTGTGATTCCACACAGTGTCATTTTATTAATCTTGGATGAGATGGGTATCGTTGGTTGCGTTCTACTCTTCGTTTTTCTTTGGTGCCTACGGTCCGCTTTTCTCTCGATCCCTGATCCCCGATCCCCGATCCTTTTTATCGTTTTTCTTCCCATTTTTCTCCTTGATCATTACGCGTGGTCAACCTGGAGCGGTCTTTGTTTCTTTGCACTGATTTTTTGCTTTGTGTTAGCAAAAAAGCCTGGACTTGACACCCCCTCCTATCGTTTGGCAATCTATCAACACCGTGATTAGCACTCAAAAACAGTGAATGCTAATCACCAACTTATTTACTTACTATTTTCAAGTGTTTTCTGTCTATGAAGCTACGCCCTCTCGGAAACCGCGTGATTGTCAAACCGGCTTCCAAAGAAGAAAAGACCTCAAGCGGCCTTATTCTGCCCACGGCCGGGAATGAGCGCCCTGAACAAGGTGAAGTGATGGAAGTAGGTCCTGGCTTATTGTTGGAAAACGGTAGCCGTCAATCAATGAGTGTGAAGGTGGGTGATCGCGTGATCTTTAAGAAGTATTCGCCGGATACGTTCAAAGTCGACGAGGAAGAATATCTTGTCCTCGCCGAGACGGATATCATGGCGGTGATGGAGGGGTAATACTGAATACTTTATACTCAATATTGTATACTTTACTATGGCAAAATTGATCCAATTTGATGAAGAGGCACGGCAAAGCGCATATCGGGGCGTAAATGCCCTCGCGAATGCGGTGAAGGTTACGCTTGGTCCTAAGGGTCGCAATGTTGTGATTGGCCATGGGTATGGTGCGCCTACAATCACCAAGGATGGTGTGACGGTGGCCAAAGAAGTTGAGCTTGAGCATCCGATTGAGAACATTGGTGCAGAGATTATCCGTGAAGCAGCGTCTAAAACAGGTGATGCGGCCGGAGATGGAACCACGACCGCAACGGTCTTGGCGCAAGCTATGATCGCGGAGGGTCTCAAAAACATTACGGCCGGTGCTAACCCTCTTGCTGTGAAGCGTGGGATGGAGAAGGCGTTGGAAGCGATTGTCGCGGAACTTAAGAACAAAATTGCTCAACCGGTGAAAGGCGATGCGATTGAACATGTCGCTTCTATTTCGGCTAATGACCGTGAAATTGGAAAAATTATTGCAGAGGCCGTGAACCAAATGGGTCGTGAAGGGGTGATTACGGTGGAAGAGTCTCCGACCTTTGGCGTTGAAATGGAAGTTGTGAAAGGCATGCGCATCGATAAGGGTTATGCCTCACAGTACATGATTACCAACCAGGAACGCATGGAGTCTGAATACACAGACTCGATGATCTTGGTGACGGATAAGAAGATTTCTTCCGTGCAAGACTTGTTGCCGATTTTGGAGAAGGTTTTGAAGATGGGGAAAAAGGAGCTTGTCATTGTGGCTGATGATGTAGAAGGTGAAGCATTGGCTACCTTGGTTGTGAACAAGCTTCGTGGCATCTTTAATGCGCTCGTCGTCAAGGCTCCTGGCTTTGGTGATCGTCGCAAGGAAATGTTGCAGGATATTGCCGTCATGACGGGTGCGACCTTAATTACGGAAGATATTGGTCGCAAGCTCGATTCCGCGGACATCGCTGATCTTGGTTCGGCTCGCAAAGTGGTGGCTACCAAAGAAACGACAACGTTTGTGGATGGAAAGGGTGATAAAGCACAGATCGACGCTCGCATCGGCGCGATTCGTAAACAGATGGAGAACACGGAGTCTTCCTTTGATAAAGAAAAGTTGCAAGAACGCTTGGCTAAGTTGGCCGGTGGTGTGGGCGTGATTAAAGTTGGGGCAGCGACGGAAGTTGAGATGAAAGAGAAGAAGCACCGGATTGAAGATGCGATTGCCTCCACGAAGGCAGCGGTGGAAGAGGGGATTGTGCCTGGCGGTGGTGTCGCCTTGTTGCGCACGACCGGGGCGTTGGATGCCTTGAAGCTAGAAGGTGAGGAAGAGATCGGTGTGCGAATTGTCCGCAAATCCATTGAAGCTCCTATCCGTGCTATTGCCGCGAATGCTGGTAAAGATGGTTCAGTGATTATCGAAGAGGTTCGTAAACAAGGTGGTAACAAGGGCTACAATGCGGAAGCTGATCGGTATGAAGACTTGGTCGAAGCGGGGGTTATTGATCCCGCGAAGGTGACGCGTACAGCACTTCAGAACGCGGTTAGTGTTGCCTCCATGTTTCTCACGATGGAATGTGTGATTGTCGATAAGCCTAAGGAAGAAAAAGGTGGAGACGCACATGGTCATGGTGGTGGAATGGGAATGGGTGGTATGGGCGGAGGAATGGGGTTCTAGATCGCTAGACTCAAAACCAGAAATGAAAGTAAAGGGAGCCGATGTTTATCGGCTCCCTTTTTGTATAAAAATAAGAGCCGGTGGGACACCTGTGCGCACCGACTTAGAAGATATTCTATATTTGGGGAGTGATCCTCTTAGTAGTCCTGCCTGTCCAAAACATTGTAGAGCTTGAAGAGGGTAGAGAGCGTCAGGCCGCTCTCCGACTCGCTGGCGTATGCGTAGGGGTAGAACCTCCAGCTTGCCCAGCCGCTGCTGTCGGTTTCTACCTCTGCGTCTTGATCCTGCCGATTCACTACTTCGTCACGGAGGCGGTAGAGTCCCGTTGCCGTGTCTCTTTGCACCTCTCGATGGTGGAACCGGAATCCCACGGCCTTCACCCCGGCACCCTCGGGCAGCCTTGCCCTGTCCGAATAGGAGTTCCATGGATTGAAGGATCCGAGCGGCATGAGGCGCTTGCTGCACAGGCCGCCGTCGATGCCACCGATGTCCTTGAGGACATCGCAGGCACTCTTGCGCAGCTCGTCCGCGACTTTCGCGAGACTCGTTTCCCTCACGAACGCGCGAGGCAGGTCGATGGTGGGCCGCAGGCCGTCCATGGGACGGAAGGGGGATTCGAGGACGATGTGGAGCCGGTCACGGAGCTTCCTGCCATCGTTCTCTTCCGCGAAGAAGGGCACGAACATGAATCCGCCGCCGTCCATGATCGATGGATTTGGATTCGTCGTCGGGCCCTCGATCAGGGCGAACTGGGACCATGCTCCCCGCGGGTCGTCCGGGTTCAGCGATTTGGGGTCGACCATGCCGAAGACCATGGCAATACTGTTGTTTCCCCTGCGCACGAGCGCCAGCCGTCCGACCTGCTCGGCGGGCAGTTCCCAGCGTTCTCCCTCCCTCGTCTCGACGACCACCACGTGTCCGAGGGCGTCTCCCTCCCTGAGGGGACGTACGATGCTCTTCCTGAGCAGTACGTCGGTGATGCGGGCATCATCGATCGAGAGGGTGTTGAGCTTGAGGGACGGGGGGAGGGTCTGCTTGTTTCCACTCATGATCAGCCTCATGTATCGCCGCCAGGCAGCGATACACTGTGGGTCGAGCGATGCCTCGACCGCGGTCCTTATTGGTGGAATTACCAACATAGGATGCCTATTTTTTGGCACCGTCATAGATGTTGGCAGAAAACAGGGAAAACATCAACCCACAGACAGGGTCATGCATCCTGTGTATGATATTCTTAGAATATATGAAACGTCTTGGATTTTTGGTTTTGGGTGGGCTTTTATTGGCGAACCCGGCTTGGGCGGCACTCTATGATTTACGGATTTCACCGGAAAATATCATGCTCCAGCCTTCAAATATTATTGCCCGACAGCCTGTACGAATCTATGCCACGGTTGAGAACGTGGGCGAGCGTGATACAGAGGCGACGATTGAGTTTTATGATGGGACGCGGAGAATTGGGAGTAAGTTTGTGTCTGTACGGGCGAGCGGCAGGCCGGATGAGGTATGGATCCCCTGGACGCCGGAAAGTGAAGGGGAGCATATGTTGCGAATTCGTTTGGTGAGCGATTCGGATACGCCGGATGAAAACGCTGATAATGGAGTGGTTGAGATGCCTATCTACTCCGATCGGGATACGGATGGAGATGGATTTGGCGATCGTACTGACCAGGATGATGATAACGATGGCGTTGTTGATGGCAACGACCAATTTCCCTTAGATGCGCGTCGACAAAAAGATACGGATGGGGATGGGATCGATGATCGTGAAGATACGGATGACGATAATGATGGTTTGACTGATGCGGACGAAGCGAGGTTGGGGACGGATCCGCTTCGTCGGGATACGGATGGAGATGGCGTGGGGGATAAAGAGGATCTTTTTCCTTTGGATTCAAGGCGCTTTAAAAATGAAGAGCCTAAACCGGCCGTTGTCCCTCCGAAGGCTCCAACACCTGCTCCTAAGTCTGCGACCACACCGGCTGTTTCGCCCACGAAACCCGCCATTATACCTTCCGTTCCTACCGTCACCCCTGCTGTTGCCGTCACAACTTCCTCTTCCCTCGAACCGGGCACCATCCAGCCAGTGACCCCAAGTGTTCTTGAGCAACTTGGTATTCGTCCTGCGACGAGTTCTGAACCCGTCGCGCCTTCAATAAGGGATTCTGCTTTAACCAGCGAGGTGAAGGGAGAGACGATGCCTTCTTCACAGGAAGAATCGAGCATGACCCTGCCTTTTCTTTGGGGGCTTGCCATTATTAGTGGAGTTTTGGGAGCCTGGTTCTTTTTTAAGAGCCGAAGATCGTAAGCTGACTTTTGTCAGAAGGTGCTTTCTTGGTTTTGTCCCTTTCTTGCCAGCTCCGGGATCAGATACGTTGTTTTTTCTTGCCTCCGCGACTTGTGCTTATGGTCAGTTTGTTGGTTACTTCGAACATGCTCAGCAAGAAAAAACAACGTATCTGATCCCTACGCTCCTCGTTTTGGTTAGTTATTCTCCTTTTTTATTCTGAGCAAATCTTTCCAAATGCTTCCTGCATCTCGCCAGCATACGCGCGTTGTTTTGCCGTTGCGCCAAGTGACAGGAAATTCTTTGATAGAATAGCCGTGGTTTTGGGCTTTTACGAGAAGCTCTACATCAAATGTCCAGCCCTTGGTTTTGAGTTCGGAAAAAAGCGTTTTTGCAGCGTGTTTGCGGAATATTTTGCAGCCGCATTGAGTATCACGATAAGGAAGGCTGAGGTAAGAGCGTAAAAAAAGGTTAAAGGCTTGTCCGGCGAGGGATCGGTACCACGGTTGAGGTTTTTGGATAGAAGCGTCAGGGATACGTCGAGAGGCAATGGCGAGGTCGGCGTGTTCGAGCAGGGCAAAGCCTTTGCGAAGTTCGTCCGGACGTGTGGCAAGATCCGCATCTAAGAAGGCGATCATTTCTCCTTGCGCTTGTGCCACGCCTGCTTGTATGGCGGCTCCCTTGCCTCGGTTGTGTTTCAACTCAACAAGTCTAAGCGTTTTGCTGTTAAGGTTTTGAAGCAGTTTTTTGACTGTTTTGACCGTGTTGTCTTGTGAGCCGTCATCAACAATGATGACTTCATAGTCCTTACTTAACAAAGATAGGCTCGTGATGGTTTGAGTGATGGCTTGTTCTATGGCCTTTTCTTCGTTATAAGCCGGAATGATGACGGTATATTCCATGCTACTCCCGTGTTTCCTTTAGTGATCGGAACAAAAGAGCTTGGAGGGTGAGGAAAAGAGGGAGAAATAAAATTTGTCCTATTGTTCCTAGAAAATAACCGTACCCTTGTGGGATGGTGCTGAAGATCGTGTCCATCTTTGCTTCCCCGACGACAAACATTAAGGTGGTATCTACCAGACCGATGACGAATAGGAATAAAAGAAAGAAGACGAAGCCCGGTATGGCCAAGCGGATCAATGTCGACCAAAATCGTCCGTTTACCAACTGATAGGATTGGGATAAGAGGCCGACCGCTTTTTTTAGAGAGGGGATTCGTTTTCCATGCTCACCAATGTCTCGGAAGGGGGCACTTGAACCTTCGGGATTGGTCATGAAGGTAAAGGGCCAGAAGCTGAGCTGCACGGCTAACCACCAAAGAGGAGTACCTAACACGGCCACGCTAAGCGCGGCTAAAGGGAAGGCGGCTGCTTCGGGAAGACGGCTTACAATAATAAACACGAAAAAACCGATCATTCCCAGACCAATCGGCAGAGACGCGCCTATTAAGGCGATTTTATGCACGAGAAACAACCAAAGATAGCCGGCTACAGGTGCTGCTGGAGGACGTTCTTCCACTAGTTTTGTTTCACCTGTATGCGCAAGAATAAAACGCAGTAAGCGGATGGTTACCCAGGCTTCTATGGCGTAGCTTATGAAAAGGGTGGCGAGACTAAGGAGGTTGTTGGTGCTTTGGGGGACGAAGTGGTTGAGTAGTCCTATTCCTAACATGAGGAGGGCCGGTACAAGGAGCCAGATGGAGATGTTCAAGGTTTGTTTTAGTTCTTCGCGATAGGTTTGCCAGCTAGCCTTAATCAGATCTTTTACGGAAATAAAGCTGGAAGAAGTGGAAGGGCGTGTGCGACGCGACGTGGACATAGTATGGCTATTGTACGGGAATATTGGGGAGTAGGCTAGGTGGAGTGGATGTGTTCCTGATCGCATAATGCCATGGGGAGCACGCAGTCGTTTTTTGCTAAAAACGCAGCTCGCTCTCGGGCCGTCGCCCTCCGAGAGTCTCCTCATAGCATTATGCGATCAGGAACACGGAGGTAAATTGGTTTGGGGAGAGGGAGCTTAGGATTTTGGAGATGCAAGCGATGTTAACGCTTGGCAAACATCTTTGCCTACGGCTTCGGGGGGTTGGGTGGCGTCGATTTCGACGATGCGTGTGCCTAGGTCTTGGTAGGGTTTTAGGACGTGCGGGTCGCGGTAGCGGGCAATGAGGCGTTCTTGGAAGGACAGCTCTTCGTAGATATGGCCGTCGATTTTGTTGGTGCGACCACCGATGCGTTTCATGGCTTCGTCTGATGTTAGACGCAGTAAAAGAAGAAGATTTGGCGGACGTGAAAGTTCGGCGCGATTGCCCTCGAGGGATAGAAGCCAGTCGACGGTGACGCTGGTGTCTTGTAATGGTTGATAGGCCAACGAGCTAATGACGCCGCGTTCTTGGAGAACATATCGGCCTGGTTTTGCTTGAAGAAAAGGTAGGATGACACGCGTGAAAAGAACTTGGCGATCAAGGGCAAAGGCTTCGGCGGCGGCACGAGCATGGTAGCTGCGACCGGTTTGGGTTTTGATGATTTCTTCACGAATTGCTGCGCCGATCCAGCAAAAGGTGGGTTCGGAAGAAATTAAAACATCTGCATCGACGATATCCGGTTCATCAACGTTAGGGAGTCGATGTTCTCGCTGCGCGTACTCCGACAAATTAAAAATTTTCTTCCCTTGGCTTGTCAGGTGTTCTGCCATGGCTTTAATAGCTGTGTATTTGCCTGCGCCATCGATAGCGTCCAGGATGATGAGGGTGCCTGGGTGAGTCATAGGGGGAGGGGTTATGTAGACGGTGAGCTCGAACAGGTACGTATTTTTTACTCAAGCCGATCTTGCCGCATATTATCGCTTCGCTTTTTGATGGATTGCTTCGGACATGCGTTTGAGCAAAAAATACGTACCTGTTCGAGCTGTCAAACATCTACTTAGTGCGTTCGTATGTCAGAAAGCTAAATCCATCGCGCTTATCTTCTTTTGTCACTTTCCATTCACTCAGATTGATCTCGGGGAAGAATGTATCACCATCGTACTCTTTGTGAATTTGGGTCAGTTCGATCTTGTTGGCAAAGGGTAAACATTCTTTGTAGATTTCTGCGCCACCACCGATGCACACCTCTTCATCTTTTAACGCTTGCAAAGCTTCTTGAAGATCGTGGAATACGATAGCCCCTTCAGCCATAAACGACTGGTCGCGAGTTACAACGACATTTTTTCTGTTTGGAAGCGGTCGAAATTTTGGCGGAAGTGATTCCCAAGTTTTTCTGCCCATGAGGACGGTTTTTCCTATCGTGCAATCGCGAAAATGTTTGGCATCCTCCGGGATGCGCCAAGGCAGCTTGCTGGCATTGCCAATGCAGTTATTGGCGGCTTTGGCTACAACAAGGGTGATAGGCATGGGTTAAACAGCGATTTGAAAGTCGATTTTTGGATAGCTTTCGTAGCCTTCGATGGTTGAGTGTTTGTAGCTCCAATCGAAAATGGAAGTGAAGGGTTCTGTTTTTATGCGGGGGAGGGGATAACGATTCGGGTCTCTGGAGAGTTGCTCTTTGGCGCCTTCGATGTGGTTTAGAAAGATGTGGGTATCCGCCAAGAATCCTACCAATTTTCCTTCTTCTAATCCTGTTTCTTTAGCGAGGAGATGCAGCAAAAGAGCATAGCTTGCGATATTAAAGGGGAGGCCAAGCATAACATCGACAGAGCGCTGATTCCAAAGGAGGTTTAATTTGTTGCCAATGACGGTTACTTGAAAGCCGTAGTGACAAGGAGGAAGTGCCATGTCCGGAAGGGCTAGTGGGTTCCAGGCCATCACGATCATGCGTCGGTCCGTAGGGTTCTTTTTTAGCGTTTCTATGACACGATGGAGCTGGTCGATGCCTTTGCCGGAGTGATCGACGTTATGTCCTTCGTATGGTGCATTAAAGTAGCGCCATTGAAATCCATATACAGGCCCTAGATCTCGTTCTTCGGCCATGCGTTTTTTTGATTCTTCATCGTGGCCATATGGGGCTTTTTTTGGATGAGCCCATTCGTCCCAGATGTGGTTATTTTGATCTTTCAACCATTGTTTATCCGTTATTCCTTTAATGAAAAATTCTAGCTCACTTGCAATGAGGCGAAAGGGAACTTTTTTTGTCGTAACTAAGGGGAAGCCTTGGGACATGTCATGTTCAAACATTGTGCCAGCAATTGCTAGCGCATCTATGCCTTGGCGTGTGCCTTTTTGTTGTCCATGTTCGAGGACGTGTTTTACGATGTTGTGATAGGTTTGCATAGAAAAGTATCGAGGATTGAGTATCGGGTGTCGAGAATGCTGAGGAAGCGTCAGCCGGTCGAGCCAAAGCCACCTCGCGAAGTGCCTAGAGCCGTGGCTTCTGTCCATTCTGCTCGTTCAACCTGGAGGAAGAAGCCTTGGCAGAGGCGTTCACCTTTCTGGATGATGACAGGTGTGTCGCCAGGATTCCAGAGGGAGAGGCGGAGCACATCTTCCGGTCCACAAAAATCTTGGTCAATGACGCCGATGCCGTTGGTTGTCATGAGGCCTTTTTTCCAAAATAATGAGGAACGCCCCGCTAGCATGAGCATATATCCGGGCGGAGCCGCGATAATCAGTCCCGTGGAAACTTTGGCCGCACTTTTTGGCTCGATGGTGATGTCTTCGGCGGAAGCTAAATCGAAAGCTACAGAGCCGGGGGTTTGATATTGGGGGAGTTCGATGTCGGGAGACGTGCGGGTGATGCGGATTCGCATAGAGGAAGGGGAAGCGTCCCAGTCGGAAGCTTTTTCTTGCCTGCGGGGCTCGGTTTATTTACTGGGAGCCATTTTTAAGGATCTCGAACAGTCCTCGTCAAGAAAAAACTTCCGACTGGGACGCGAAAAATAAGTTAGCTATACCCGATCCGTTTTAAGAGGGCGTCAATTTCTTCTTTCAACTCTTCCATGGTTCCATTGTTTTTAATGCGTTCTTTTGCCTCTTTCATAACGCCTGGGATGCTCGCTTCTGTCGAGCGTTGGTCTTCAGCAAGGAACTGTTCTTTTGTCATGGTAGTTTCGCCAGCGTTTTGTCCACGCTTTTTTGCCCGTTCAAAGCGTACATCGGTGTCGACGTCGATAGCAACGAGGATGAAATGAGGGAGCTGTGAAAGAGTTACGATATCCATCGGGCGACGGATTCCTTCGATGACAACTAGTTCGGTCGAGGCTTCACGTGCATCTTCGGCCATGACACGGGAGAAGAGGTCTTCGCCAAAGGCAGAGCGTAAGACTTCTGAGAGTTTGATTAAATGGTCGCGTGATTCTTCCAAGTGTAAACGACGCAAGACATCGCGCATGCTGGTGCTAAAGCTGAAGGTGGTAGCTCCGTAGGTGTCTTTGAGATATTTGGCGACCGTGCCTTTGCCGCAACCAGCTTGGCCGACGAATCCGAGGATGAGAGAGGGCATATTACATTTTAAACCATTTTGCGAGTTTTGGTCCTTGTTGACTACTATAATTCGACTTTAAATCAGAGCCATAGAGTTTTTCCGGAATGTCGCGCATGTGTTCGTAGACCATGAGACAAATGGGTTGGCCGTCGCGCAGGACAAATGGGTGACCGTAGCATTCGACTTCGAGGACGGCGATGGTGCCGCGTTCCTCGTCTTTTTCGCGCCAACCCCAACCTGGGTCAAAGAAGCCTGCGAAATGGGAGCGGAATTCTCCTTTGGAGGCATCGTAAGAAACCATTTCGGTGGAATAATTTGGTGGGGTTAAAATGCGTTCACGAGTGGAAAGAATATAAAAGTCACCTGGATGTAAGACGAGCTCTTCGTTTGTAGGTCGTGCAATTTCTTCAAAAAATGCTCGTGGATCGTGGTCGAATTTCGCCGTATCGAGGACGGCTTCTGGTGCTGTCTTAGCACGCCAACCAATGCGGTCTTGCGAATGCAGGTCTATGGTCATGGTGATCCCACGCCCGACGTAATCTTCGCTATTGGGAATATATTTTCCGTCGAGGGTGCGGAGGAGATGAAATTCTTCGAAGACGCTTTTGTGTTCTGCGGTCGACAAGCGAGCGTCGCCGCGATAGAAGCGCATTTGGTTCACGCGGTCGCCGGCGTGGATGCGGACGGGAAAGGATTTGGGACTGACTTCGAGCCAAAGCGCACCTCGATAGCCGGCGGGGATATCGTCGAAGCGAGGGACGCCATCGGCGATGAGACGCGCGCGAAAATTGATGCGTCCGGATGAGCTTTTATTGCTGGCGGCGGCGTGGATGTCTGGAGGAAGCTGTAAAGACTCGGCGAGTTTGATGAGGTAAATGCCGTTATATTCGAGCGGTTGTTCGATGTTGTGTTTAAACAAAAGACCGCGTTTTAAGATGTCTTGGATGGATTCGCCTTTGCGAGGGAGGTAGGAACCGCGGACGCGGTAGATTTCGTCCGTGAGCGAAAGGTCGAGAGAGGCGGGTTGGAGGGCGGCATCTTGAGTTACGCCAAGAATCGCATCGGAGGCCATGAGTCCTTTGATGTCTTGGTAAGGGAGCGCGCCTTGGGAAGTGGGCATAGCTGGGGCGCAGCTTAGCGGATGGAAGGAACATCGTGAAGAGACGGGGACGAGAGAAAAAGCAGCTCCCCGAGCCCAGGGAAATGGGTTCGGGGAGCTGAGCGAGGAGTATCCTCGCGGCGTAAGAATTGGGGAGATGTGGTTTTACCGACGTCCGGTAAGCGAAGCGCTGATTCCCGGGGCTGCCGGGAAGGAGTGTTGTCTTGGGAAGTATTGGCGGGAGAGTTGGTCTACTCCTACCACGAAAGCTGCTGTGAGGATGAATGCTGCAGCCCACTGCATTGCGTACCTCTTCGTCACGTGATCCTCCTTCTAGTGCGAGACAGTGTGCGGCTTTTGGGTGATTTTGTCAAGAATAGGCAAGTATTTTTCTCTCTATATAGATAAAAAATGACTCCTCAAATCTTTTATACAGATTCGAAGAGTAGGAGGTGCGTGGAGGGAAGGATTGAGTCATCTGTGCATTGCGTACCAGATGAACAGTAGGAGGAGGCACACGCCCACCATGAGAAGGTGCTTCAGTCTGAACTTAAAATCTTGTATGGGAAACATCTCCCTGTGCCCACTATTGAGCAAGGTAAAATTCCTTTATTTTCCATGGTTTGTCAAGGCAATATCTTGCACGTGAAGTGGTTTTTTACCATTTTCTGTAATAAAAAATGGCCCTAGACTAGCATCTCGCGTAATTTAGTTCTCAATACCTTCACCATA
>CAYTIN010000018.1:0-27033 GCA_964438015.1 uncultured Gammaproteobacteria bacterium | reverse complement strand
GTGTTGAAGCACCTAAATCGTATCACTTGTCGCATTTCTAATGGGAATTAAGCGGCCGATCTTAAGCGTCATTCCGCTTCAACTGCTAGCCTATACTCTTGCCGTTGAACGAGGGCACAATCCGGATCGACCTCGTAATTTAGCCAAAAGCGTTACGGTAGAATAATCCTATGCTCACTCCTTGGAAAAAACTTGGTGAAGAACGGACAAACGCCGGTCATCGAACCATCATTCATAAAACCTTTCAGCTCCCAGACGGAAAGAAGTCTGTCTACGATATTAGCGCCGATGGCGATGTCGTCTGCATTTTAGCATTGACCGTCGACCAACATGTCATCCTAGTTCGACAATTTAGGCCCGGACCGGAAGCCCTCCTGCTCGAACTGCCCGGAGGATTCCTAGAACCTCATCAAACCCCTATTCAAACGGCTCGAGAAGAGCTCCTTCAAGAGACGGGATACACAGGAGATATTAAAGCCGTCACCACTCGACCCTTCTCCGGCTATTCAAATCGCACCTATCACAGCTTTGTGGCCACTAATTGCCAACGTGTTCAAGCACAAGACCTAGAGTCTGAAGAATTTATCGAGGTGGTCACTGTCCCTTTAGAAACCTTCCGGAACCATCTCCGCACAGGAGCATTAACCGATACCGTGACCGGCTACGTAGGCTTAGATGTGCTAGGCCTCTTATAAAGACTGGCATATTCTCTCTGCGATCTCCGCTTTTTCTTGTTCAGATGAATACGCCCTGTTAGGCCAAACCTCAAGTCCATCCCCTGCCCGACGAGGGATAATATGGAAATGGACATGAAAAATCTTCTGGCCGGATTCCGCTCCATTGTTCTGTACCACATTAAATCCCGACACCCCCAACCCTACAACAACAGCCTTAGTGAGGCGCTGAACTGCCAAGATGGTTTTTGTTAATGATTCCTCCTGCATTTCTAACAAGGTGGCAGCATGGATCTTTGGCACAACCAAGACATGACCCGGTTGCACCGGCTGAATATCAAGAAAAGCGTAGACGTCTTGGTCTTCGTAGAGGGAAGTAGACGGGATATCTTTGCGGACAATCTTACAAAAAAGGCAATCGTTCATACTTCTTCAGGATACACACTAGCCAAAAAGAAAGCGACCAGCAGAAGACAGGAGGCAAACACCACACCCATTCTCGCTCCCTGAAATGGGATCTGGGTAAAAAGACCCCCTAAAGCGATCAAGACTATCATCACCGCAACAAGCCAACGTCCGAATCGCGTAGAAGAAGTATGCCAAGCTCCCCCTATAGCCAGGACGAGACCAGAGACGAGGAGAAGATAAGGATTTAAATACGGCGTCACAAACCCCGGAATAAACGCCTCAGCGGCAAGATAGATCGCTCCAGAGAGGAGAAGGGCATACCCAGCATGCCGCATCAAGCCCAGACAAAAAATGAAAAAGGTCATAGTGCACGCCAAGCCGAGGCAAGTTCACGCCAAATGGCCAACAACCAATCGCGTGAGGACAGCGCCGAACGTTGGTAGAGAAGGCGAAAAGCTCGAACATCGATAGATGCCTCGCGCTCGCGTATCCCCGGCGCCCCAAGCGTGAGCCTCAATGTTCCAGGCCGAGCTGTTAGAGGATATACATGAAAGGATGTGTACCATCCATCTTCCAAAGGACGCGGAGGAATGTAGGAAGTAAGAATGGCGCGGACACCTTCTTCCACCGGATGAGACGCTTCGGTTAAGCGTCGTGGAGCAGGAAGAAACAAGAGCTCAGGCGCCAAGGCAAAATAGCCGTCTCCAATGATGCGGATATCTCCTCGCGGAGCATGTACAACTTGAGGCATATCACGCTCAGCCGGCAAACGGCTAAGCTCATAGGAATGGTGAAGCGCCGCAACCTCCACAACAGCGGAACCGAACGTAAGTCTTTGCTTGCCTTCTGGATGAAGGGTTTCAACCTGAAGGTGTTGGGCATTGCTCCAAGCTATGCCTGGAAGACTAGTCGTGGCATACCCAACCTGATCACCAAAATACAACCGCGGACCAATCACCCAATGAGACAATGGTGACTGCAGCTGTCGGGTAAAAATATCATCATCCGCAATCACCGATAGCTTATACACTCCCGGCTCTAAGTCAGCGAATTGAAGAGACTTAGCGTAGATTTCTGACGGGCGTTCATCACGTGAA
Source organism: uncultured Gammaproteobacteria bacterium (assembly GCA_964438015.1). Taxonomy (GTDB): domain Bacteria; phylum Patescibacteriota; class Patescibacteriia; order 2-12-FULL-60-25; family 2-12-FULL-60-25; genus JAGOUY01. The sequence goes on along the minus strand of CAYTIN010000018.1, from coordinate 24,854 downwards.
CCAGCCAAACTTAACGCTTCTGAAGATAAAAGATCACCATTTTTACTCAATGTAAAAACTACCACTCCTTTTTCCCGTTGACGGTTCATATCTTGCAGTTGGAGCCGAAAGGAAATCCGCCCATTAACCGGTACGACATGTAGGTCATACGAGCCTCTCAACGCCGTGGCAAACGTGCGGTCAGAAGCAACTGAATCCATAAGAGCAGGAACGGTTGTGGAGGCATGCCATACCAATAACCGGTTTAAGTCCTGTTCCTCCAAAGCAGCATCAGGCTCACCTTCTCTCACATAGCCCTCTCTCCCCTTCCAGTTCGTTCTCCGCCAACCCTTGCTCAAAATCTCACTCCAAAAAGGCTGAATCGCAAAATCAGAACTTGAATCTCGAGTAAATCCGACTTCTATCAAAGGTTGGGTATGAGGACGGAATTCAAGCTCGACTGTGGCCTGTTCATACACACCCGGCAACCGCAACGTCGTGTAGACAGGTTCATCGGTAATACGTTGGCCAACCCATCCATCTTCTTGAGGCCCTAAGGCCGTCGTACGTTGTCCTGGCAAAAAGGCATTGACCCAAGGGCTTCGCCCATCAAAAGGGATAGACAGAAAACGCTTACCATCCAAAGGCACACGAGTCAAACACAACCAGGCCAGAAGGAAACAGGCCACGATCCATGGCAAAACATATAACGCACGCCAAGAAGGATGCATACATTAGCGAGGGACAAGACGATAAAGATGCTCGCGACCAAAGACACCGACCTCAAAAGCCTCAAGACCTTGTCGACGCCATTCATCACGTTGACGCTGGGAAAGGGGTCTGACAAATAGCCCTGCCTGCAAATGGGTCGCTTGCTCTCTTACAAATCGAGCGATTTCTTCCACGCTCGGGAGGGGAGAAACACTTCGGAAGGAGGAGCCAAAAACCTTATCTGAACGCTCAGAGAAAATGACACTACCTGACGAGAAGAGATCCTCTGCACGGTCATTGATAGAAGCATAACGCGCAAGCTCTGTTCGAGTAACAAGAACACCTTCGTCATCTTTCATCGTAACGCTGTAGACACCAAAGACAAGCCACAAAAGGATAAACACAACGGCAAAGGAGCGACGGGAAAGAGAAGAAGAGAAATGAGCGTCAAACACGTACGCGGCTGCAACCCCCGTCAAAGGCGACAGGGGTAAAAGGTAGCGTAGGAATGAATTCGCCACCGTAACCGCACCCGGCTGGACATGGTCTTGGTAGAGACCGCTGCCATACACTAGGAAAAGAATGGCAACCGTCCATAATGAGAGCCAAACAAACAGATGGGGACGCCAACGCAAAACCAGAGAGGAAGGGTTGGGCAAGGATCGAAGATAGGTAACGAATGCAGCAACAAGGATGAACAGTGTAGGCCAAAGAAAGACAGCGGCAAATGAACGGATGTTCCACACAATCGATCGAGGGTGAATGCCGAAAGGAAAAAAAGATGAAAAAGAAGAGCCGGATTGATAAAGAACACTTTTTATATTCAAAGCAGGATTATCCTTTATCCAGTAGCCAATCGTCCACCACGCTCCATAGGTAAGTTTGTTTAATGCTAGATAAGAGAGAAAGATGGTAGCCAGTACAGGAAGAAGTCTAAAGAGAGAACTCTTGAGACGAAAAGAGCCCCGACTCCCCATCCAAACCCACCAAGGCAAAACCCACATCAACTCAATGGGTCGAATGATAGTCACAAGACCTAGTAAGAATCCCACTAACCACCAATAAACAGATCGGCGTTTTGCCAACTCAATTACCCATAGACTCCAAAGACATCCCGACAAAAGACCCGCATTCGGAAACAAAGGACGGTTGGCGTAGAGCAAAACCATAGGAGTAGCCGCCATGAGTAAAACGCCGATCCACGCCGCTCGCCTAGAAAAATAAGAAGATAGTAGTCGATAAAAAGGATAAAACGACGATACAAACCATAACCAAGCGATAAAAGGCAGAAAACCCGAACCCACGACCATGGCAAAAGGTGCTAACAGCATAGGCCATCCCAAAAATCCCACCGGCACAATCGCAGGACCCTGGCTCACCCAACTGCGCGGATGGAGCCAAGGGTAAGAAAGAACCAAGGGCTCGGGCAACCGCGCTGATTCGAAAGAAGCAAACCGCTCCGTCACTCGAACAACTGCCGTCTCATCCGGAGAAGCGTACCGGCCCGTACGAAACGTCGAGGGAAGAATAAAAGAAACAGCTAAAATTACAACCACGAGTAACCACCTAAGAACCCGCGTTATTTGGTCCAAAAAAAGGAATTTGTGAGACAGTTCTGACATGCTATAGTAGCTCAATGCGCTTCAGACCTTTTAGGCAATTCGTTACCCTCGGCCTACTCTTCATCTCCTCTACGATACAACCGCTGGCAGCTCTTGCACAAGCTACCAGCAACCCCTCCTCTCCTCCCTCACTATCCGATGAAGGCTTTCAACCGGAACAAATTCTCAACGATGAGGACGTTTTTGAGATAGGTAATTTCAATCAAGCGCGCATCCAAGAATTCTTGGATCGACGGGGCACGCTTGGAACGATCCGCATCGCTGATATAGACGGCAAAGAAAAACCGGTAGCGGAAATCATCTGGCGGGTGGCGACCTCCTACAAAATTAATCCTCAGTATCTCTTAGCTTTGCTCCAAAAAGAACAAAGCCTGGTAGAGGATAGGGATCCAACCCAAAAACAATTCGACTGGGCTACGGGTTATGGAGTTTGCGATAACTGCTCCAAAAATGACCCAGCCATCCAAGACTTTAAAGGGTTCGCGAGCCAACTGGAATGGGCAGCCAAGCAACATCGCGAAAAATATTTGTTGCAAATCCTGAGCCGCGGCAAAACCATCGCGGGCTATGCACCGGGCAAGGAAACGATTATAGACGGAAAACGCCTCATCCCCCAAAACCAAGCTACCGCCATGCTATACAGCTATACACCCCATATTGCCGGCAACCTTAATCTCTGGCGTATTTGGAAACGTTGGTTCGGCCTCACTCTGCCCGACGGGACCATTGCCCAAGGACGGACCTCAAAACAAACATACCTCATCCGCTTCGGAGAAAAACGACCCTTTAAAAGCCAATCAGTAGTAGCTTCCCTGGTTGATATGGATAAAGTAGTGGTCGTCGATGACAGCCAACTCATCAACTACCCTCAAGGCAAAGCGATTGCCTTTGCCAATTATTCTCTCGTCCAAGTCAATAGTAAGCGCTACTTAATTGATGGACAAAAAAAACGGCTCATCCTGAACCAGACAGTATTTGAACGTTTAGGATTTAACGAGGATGAGTTGATTGAAGCAAATGAAGAAGAACTAGAAGCCTATGAAAAAGGCAAAGATGTCACCTTAGCCAGCGCTTACCCAACTGGCCTCCTCGCGAAAGACACCAAAGGAACCTTCTGGTATATCGAAGAAGAACATCGTCGTCTCATCCCACACCAAGCCTTAGTCAACCTCTACTTTCGTAGTCAACCGGCTCGTTTGCTGACCACAAAAGAGCTGGCCAAATTTCCTGTGGGCGATCCCTACCAACTCCATTCGGGTGAGCTGGTCCAAGTCGGTAAACAAAAAGCCGTTTACGTCATCGAACAGGGAACGAAGAGACCGATCCCAAGCGGAGAAATATTTGAAGAGATAGGCTGGGATTGGAAAAATGTGATCGCTCTCCCAGAAAGTCTCTTAAAGCAGTATCCTCTAGGAGAGCCCATCGACCCTCATCAAGATCTCGCTTCTTTGACATACACGACCGCCCTCACGCACTAATCCCATCCGCTTCCTTCGTATGATCGTCTTTTCGGCCATCGTGCCTCATTCACCGCTCCTCATTCCGAGCTTAGGAAAAGAGCATAGGGATAAATTAGCCGATACCCTAAAAGCATATGGAGAGCTTGAGCAAGCACTCTATAGTGCCCGACCGGATACATTGGTCGTGATTTCCCCACATGCCCAAATGTATCCAGACGCCTTCAGCGGAAACCTCCACGATACCTTTGAAGGTGTCCTAAAGGAGTTTGGAGACCACTCCACCCAAGTAACAACGCGGGCCGACTTCCTCCTTCTCGACCATATCCATCGTGGGCTACGCGAAGAACAAATCGCATTCACACTTACTAGCCAACAAGAATTAGATTATGGGTTCACCATTCCTCTCTTATTATTAACGTCTAAACTTCCCAACTGGAAACTTGTTCCGTTAGCTCCCTGCCTTTTGGCTTCCCAAGCCCATTATGAGTGCGGACGCCAATTAGGTAGTATCTTGCAACGAGAAAATAGCCGAATTGCCCTCATCGCTTCTGCAGACTTATCGCACCATGCCAATACCCAGAGTCCGCACGGAGAAACACCTGAAGGCGTAGACTTCATCAAAACTGTACGCTCGGCGGTAGTCACACGCCATCACGCCGAACTCCTTGGCATGGATCCGGAAGTTTGCAAAAAAGCCGACCAATGCGGCTACCAACCCATTGTCATGCTCATGGGAGCACTAGAAGACATGAATGGAAGCATGCGCGAGCTCTGTTACGAAGCCCCTTTCGGCGTCGGCTATATGACTGCCGTGTTCGAACAAACTTAAGATTCTTACTTTGCTAAACATCGTAAACATTCCGGTCAGACCTTCTTCTCTCGACAAGGACTGTTCGAGATCCTTAAAAATGGCTCCCAGTAAATAAACCGAGCCCGCCTTCCATTCATGTCCTTCGCTCACATTATTCCAATTATGCGCACACCTCTCGGTATCGAGGGGTTTGATTATCGTATTCCAGCGGGGCAACAGATAGAGGTGGGCGATGTGGTCACAATTCCCTTTCGACGCGGAATAAGCACCGGCCTTGTCAGCCATCTTCTCACAACATCGCGCTATGCAGACCACGCCCTTCCCATCAAAGGAAAATACGCCAACCTACGTTTCCCCCCTTCGTTCCTCGATCTAATTGACTCCACTGCCGCACGTACCTTTTCCTCACGTCCCACAGTCTTAAAGAGCTGGTTCCGCACGCTCCCAAAGAAACCCAAACCCCTAACCATTATACCTTCCAAACACGAAGAACGCGGCCTGGAAGGAAAATGGCTCACGAACCCCGCTCAAGAACTAATTCAACGTGCGATCCTCTCATCTCAGCAAAAACGAGTTTTAATTGTTACTCCGTGGGTCATACGAACACAGGTTCTCCAAGCTTCCATTCCCCACGCCACTATTCTCCACAGCGATCTATCAGACAGCCAAGCATTTGAAGCATGGACCTCTTTTTTGTGCAAAGAACACGGTTGTTTGATTAGCACCAAAATCGGCGCGTGGCTAGGCATAGCAAGTGACCTCGTTCTCCTCGACGAACCCGAACAGGACGACCACAAACAAGACGAGCTTACCCCACGTTATGATGCACGGAAAATCCTCCTCTGGTGCGCCCAACAGGGTCTAACGCGTGTAGAAAGCCTCGGACTGACTCCGCCTTTACACGCACAAGCAATAGCACCTACCATCAAAGGAGAAACGCGTATCCACATCCATCATCCACAAGGAAAGTCGGCAATTCCCCTGCTTCAAGCCGACTCTCTCCAAGCACTGCTGGATCACGAAGGATCCAAAATCATCATCCACCCGATTCGCGGTTCATTAGCACGGCTCACTTGCCGCGACTGCCAGTGGCAAGCCAGTTGTCCCATGTGTAGCTCCGGGCTTGGCGCAGACAAACACCAAGCCATCTGCCGACGCTGCCGAAAAATCTTCCCCATGCCCGAAGCCTGCGCTCTCTGTGGTGGAGTCGACCTCAGTCGAAGCTTACCCGGTATTGAACGCTTGCAAGAAGTTTGGCAAAAGACCTTCCCGAAAGTCGAAGTCTCTTGGCGTGATACGACAGCAAAAGAATTAGAAGCGTCATTCCCGGATAAAAGCCTAGTAGTCGTAACGGAGGCAGGTCTCTTAGGCGGAGGAGAAGATATTCGCCGCCGCGAACGTCAATGCATCGCCATTCGACGTTTGGCCGACCGCGTTCATCAAGCGGACAGCCAGCTAATCCTGCAAGCTCGAGAAGAAAATGCCTCGCTTATTCAAGAATGGCTAACAGAAGAAGGAATGAAACGCTTCGTCGAGCAGGAACGACAGGAACGTCAAACCTTTGGGTATCCCCCAGCGACGCGAGTAGTGAAAGTCATCATCAGAGGCTCCCAAGAACAAGCTGAGGCTTGGCAAAGACGTCTACAATCCCACCTAAAAACCTCGTCCTTACATCATGCGGGGTGGCGCGGCCCTTTTCCTGCCGAATATCAAGCCAGAACCCGCGCAGAACGACACATTCTCCATCTCATCCTCCCTCCCGAAACAATGGAAAAAGAGCTCATCCAAGTCTTAACCCCCTTGGCAAAAGATAAAATTATTGATCTTGACCCCATTGCTTTTCTGAGATAGAATAGACCACCCTGCTATGCCTATTTTTCCCATTCTAACGATCCCATCCCCGTCTTTACGTGAACGTTCACGGGAGCTTAGAATAGAAGAAATCACAACGCCGGAATTTCAGCAATTCTTGGATACCCTTGTAGAAACAATGTTCGTAGAAGATGGTATCGGCATTGCCGCCCCTCAAGTAGGAAAAAACATCCGCGCCATCATCGTAAACTTAAAAAAGGAAGGCGCGACCGCCTTCCTTAATCCAGAAATTATAAAAAGTTCAGAAGCAACGGCAGTAGGCGAGGAAGGATGTTTAAGCGTGCCAAAAAAATACGGCCTAGTACGACGACACAAGCGCATCACCTTAAAAGCATTGAATCGACATGGGCGTACCATCGAAATGGATGTTAGCGGTCTATTTGCAGTAGTATTCCAACACGAAATCGATCATCTTGATGGGGTCCTCTATATTGATAAGGCAATTGAAGTATTCGATATTACCTCAGGGAAAAAGATTGCTCTCTAATCCTATGCCCCATCGTGTCCTGTTCTTTGGTAGCGCATCCTTCTCCATCCCTCTCTTGGAGGGATTAGCCAAAGATCCACGTTTTCAAGTCATTGGCGTCGTCACCCAACCGGATCGCCCCGCCGGACGCAAAGGCACTCTCACTTCTCCTCCCATCAAAACCGCGGCCATGGATCTTGCAATCCCAATTCACCAATACGAAGACGTAAAACCTATAGAAGTCATCGAAGAACTAAAAGCCCTCCATCCGGACGTACTTGTAGTTGCAAGCTTCGGGCAAATCATGCCACAAGCACTCTTAGACATCGCTCCGCAGGGTGCCATTAATTTCCATTGGTCACTTCTCCCAAAATATCGCGGTGCTTCCCCCATTCAAGGCGCTCTCCTCAATGGCGACACGACGATAGGCGCAACCATCATGCTCATGGATAAAAAGATGGACCACGGACCCATCCTGGCCCAATTTGAAGAACCGATCCATCCCGAAGATACGTCTGACACTCTCTATCACCGCCTTGGAAGTGTAGGAGCTCCAATCCTGACGGATACCATAATGAATTACATCAAAGGTGGTATCATCCCCAAAAAACAAGACCATCCACAAGCCACCTTCGTCCGGCTCCTCTCACGTGAAGACGGGAAATTAGATCCGACACAAAAGACGGCACTCGAATTAGAACGTGCCGTCCGTGCCTACCAACCCTGGCCCGGGACATTCCTGGACATACAAGGAAAGCGGCTAAAAGTTGTAAAAGCAAAACTTGGATCTCCAACCAACCTCACTCCAGGATCGACGTTTATATGCAGCACCTTCCCCGCTATTGCCTGTCGAGATCAATCCTCGCTGGTCCTTCTTGAGGTTCAGCCCGAAGGGAAAACCGTGATGAATGGCACCACCTTCTTACGGGGTCGCGCAGACTGGGACAGCCATGCTACCCTCTCGGGATCATGAGGCAGATCGAACGAACACCAGCTTTTACCCAAGCCCTCGAGATCATGGAACAAGGGCCTGTGTTTGTTTTTATTACCGGACGCGCCGGGACCGGCAAAAGCACTCTCTTACGAACATTCCGCGAAGAAACCTCGCTCGTTTTTCCCGTACTCGCTCCGACAGGAGTTGCGGCTCTCAATGTGAGCGGTGAAACGATTCATCGCTTCTTCCGCTTTGCCCCCGGCATGACCTTAAAAGACGCCCGACGACGGGGGCTAAGCCGTCGCGAAGATCCCCTCTTCAAAGCCATCGACGGCTTCATCATTGACGAAATATCGATGGTTCGCGCTGACCTCATAGATTGCATCGACGCTTTTTTACAAGCTGCGCTCGATACGCCCGCTCCCTTTGGGGGCAAACGTATTATTGCCATAGGTGATTTAGCTCAACTCCCACCCGTCCTCTCCCGACATGAACAAGAAGCCTTCAAACAAGCCTATGAAACGCCTTACTTTTTTTCCGCAAGCGCGACCCAAACGTTGCTCGCCACCAATCAGTTCAGCTTCCTCGAACTCGAAACAGTCTACCGCCAAACCGATCCAGAATTTATCCGCCTCTTAAACGCCGTCCGCGACCAACGTCCCGCTCGTGAAGACCTAGACACCCTCAACCAACGCTGGGGAAAAGAACAGGCTTTGCAAGACCATGAAATCATTTTAACAACAACCAATGACCAAGCCGATTACATCAACACTAACCACTTGAACGCTCTTCCTCACGCGACTTACACGTATTCCGCTATCACAAATGGAGATTTTCAAAGCAAAGATGCTCCAACCGATGAAATCCTCACCCTCAAACGTAACGCCCGCGTGATGTGCATTGCGAACGATAGTGCAGGCAAGTATGTAAACGGTAGTCTAGGCACTGTATCAGACCTCGAGGAAACCAGTGTTACCGTCGATCTGGACAACGGCACACAAGTTACACTGGCAACCCATACCTGGACCCTTTTCCAAAGCAAATACGATGAAGAGACAAAAACATTAGTCCAAGAAAAACTTGGGAGCTTCGAACAAATCCCCCTCCGCCTCGCGTGGGCCGTCACTATTCACAAAAGCCAAGGCAAAACCTTTGATAAACTCGTGATAGACTTAAACCGAGGAGCCTTCGCTCATGGCCAAGTCTACGTCGCTCTTAGTCGATGTCGAACCCTAGAAGGGATTACTCTCACCCGACCCATCCTACCCCACCACATCCAAGTCGACGACTCCGTCACAACCTTCTTAACCTGCCTGCGCGAAGGAACCTCCTTCCCCCTAAAAGGACAAAGCACCCTCGTCTAAAGAAAAAATCTTGACCGGTACCCGTTTTAGCTACTCCTCTACTAAGCGAAGCGCCTACTCCTCTACTCACTACTTCACTCCCCTATGCCCTGCCCCGCCCTTCACCTCGAACGTCTCGAAAAAACCTATCCTCCTCGCCAAAAAGGCGGCCAACCCGTCCCCGCTGTCCATGGACTGACGTTAGAAATTCAACCGGGGGAAATTTTCGCGCTTCTAGGTCCAAATGGTGCAGGAAAGTCAACCACCATCGGCATGATTTCGGGACTCGTGACGCCGACAGGAGGAAGTGCGCAAGCGTTTGGTCATGATGTCGTCAAAGACTACAAAATCACCCGCCAACTCGTCGGCCTTGTCCCACAAGAAATCAACTTCGATCCCTTTTTTACTGCCCGTGAAGCACTGAACATCCAAGCAGGCTTTTTCAATGTCGCCAAAAAAGACCGTTGGACAGAAGAAATTTTAGAACGCCTCTCATTAAAAGATGTAGCCGAAACACCGGCTAGAAAACTGTCGGGCGGAATGAAACGTCGCCTCCTAGTTGGCAAGGCTCTCGTCCATCGGCCCAAACTCTTGATCCTCGATGAACCTACTGCCGGCGTTGACGTCGAACTCCGTCGTGAACTCTGGGATTTTGTACGAGAGCTGAATAAAGGAGGAACGACCATCCTGCTCACCACCCACCACATGGAGGAAGTCGAGGCCCTTTCCGGCCGCATCGCCATTATGGCCAAAGGAGACTTAAAAGCTATCAACACCCTTGAAGGCCACAAACAAACCACAGGATTGGATCGATTGGAGGATATTTATCTTAAGTACACTTCCGGCTAGCTACTCTCCTATTACCTACTTACCTACTCCCCATCCGTCTATGCCTTCCCTCGCCTTCCAAACCCTGCTTATCAAAGAAATCCGCCGCTTTTTAAGCGTCTGGATGCAAACTATTTTTACACCGGTTATCACGACAGGCTTGTATTTGATTATCTTCGGCGTCTCATTGGGTAAGCAAATCAATCTTAATAATGGGTTCTCCTATCTCGCCTTCATCGTCCCTGGCCTCATCATGATGGGCATCGTCAACAATGCAGCCCAAAACGCGAGCTCATCCATCTTCATCGCCAAAATCAATAACGCCATTGTCGATATCCTCATTTCCCCGTTAAGTGCTACCGAAACCGCAATTGCCTACACCTTAGGCGGAGTCATTCGTGCGCTTCTGGTCGGTTTTATCACCTGGGTCATTTCTTTACCATTCCAAATCCTGCTTCCCGTCCATGCCTTGTTCGTCCTCATAATTGCTATCGCAACGGCAACCTTCTTCTCTGCCCTTGGAGCCCTCGTCGCCATCTTCGCGGATAAATTTGATCATATTGGCGCGTTTAATACCTTTATTCTTCTCCCCTTGATTTACCTGGGAGGCGTCTTTTACTCCATCCACATCCTCCCACCATTCTGGCAAAACATTTCAAGGGCAAACCCAATCTTCTACATGATCGATGGGTTTCGGTATGGCTTCCTTGGTCATGCCGACGGATCGCCCGTTGTATCGTTAGCCTTCGTCTCTCTTTTCGCCGCAGCCATGCTAGGTATCCTTATTTGGGTGCTCAAAAAAGGGTACCGGCTAAGGACGTAAATTGGCTAAAATAAGATATAAATTTATCAGAAGGGATTGACAAGATAAGCAAAAGACGTATAGTTGCGTGTCGGTAAACTAAAATCATGGGCTGGATATCCTAGAAGAAACGAATTCCTCTAAGATATCCAGCCCGTGATTTCTAAGTGTACTGTTACGGGCATAAACCGAGACTGTCTCCTGCATTCTCGATCTCGATGGAAAGCTGAAAGAAATTTGAGCTTTCTGAGAGAACAACCAAGACCTAAAGAAAAAGAGGAAGGGTATGCTGAGAGATTGGTGGTGGGTGATCCTTTTCTTCTTTATTGCAGCTGGATGCATGATCAATACCTTTTTCTCAACCTAGCGCACCCGCGCTCCAGGAAGCCATCCGTCGTCTGACGAAACCTAGGCTCCTCAGCCGACGGATGCGCTTTTCTGTTTCTTCAGAAACTCCTCCCTCCCCTTTATAAGATGCTTAATTGCTTTTTCAAGTCCCTTTTCTTCAATCACAAACGCAATCCTCACCTGCGTCCGACCCACCTCCGGAGTCGCATAAAACGCTTGCGCGGGTGCCGTCAAAACGGTTTCATAGTCGTTCTCAATCCCTGAATACTCGGTCAACATAAACCGCGTAAACGCTTCCGCATCCACTCTAAGATCAGCGATCAAATACAACGCTCCGGCTGGATAGCCACAGTGAATATCCGCTTCTTTTAAAAATCGATGCGCTACCTCCCGACGTTTTGCATACTCCATTTTCGCACGCTGAATATCTGCCTCGCCCTGATCCAAGACATGAACTAAGGCCACTTGTTCCAACGTCGGAGCGGGCAAGCGCATCTGCGTATATTTCAACGCGAACGACAAAACATCTTCGCGACGGCTGACCAACCAGCCAATTCTCGCTCCACAGGCGGAATATCGCTTCGAAACGCTATCGATCACAATTGTCACTTCTTCCGACCCAGGAATCTCAAGTAGACTCGTAGCACGTTCTTCATCAAACACAAACTCACGATAGACTTCGTCCGCAACCAAAAAGAGATTCCGTCGACGAGCAAGCTCCACCAGGTCAACCAACGTGTCACGAGGGATGACGGAACCGGTCGGATTATTCGGGTTACAAATAAGAATTGCCTTAGTCTTGCTCGTTATAGATTGTTCGATGGTCTCAATCGAAGGTAAGGCAAAATTATGCTCAAGAGACGTCGAAATTGCTACGATACTTATACCTTTCAAACCCACCATGCTTTGATAATTGGTATAAAACGGCTCAAACACGATGACTTCATCACCAGGATCACACACAAGATCAAAAACCATCATCAACCCTTCACTCGCCCCAACCGTAACGATCACTTGCTTAGGAGAGACGAGGATGCCTAGACGGTCATAATAGCGAGAGACGGCCTGTCGCAAAGGTTCTTCCCCCGCACTAGCAGCATACGCAAGCACAGGAGAATAAAATGACCGAACTTCACGATAAAAGAGCTCCGACGTTTCCAGATCGGGCTGTCCAATGTTCAAAGGAAAAACCGTAACACCCCGCGCATACAAGGCATCTGCCATCGGCAAGTACTTACGAGTCGCAGAAGCGGGAAGTGACTGGATACGACGAGAAAGAGACGGCGGCATATCAACCTATCGACGAAGAAGCCGATCAATGATCGCTAATACAGGAAACACAACAGCCGCCTTCAAAATTCTCCCGATGCGTTTCGGCTCCACCATGAGTCGCCACAACCACTCCAACCCCACGCGCTGCATGACCTTAGGTGCCCGACGCACGCGTCCCGCCCAATAATCAAACGCCCCACCCACGCCTACAATCACCTTTACCTTCGGAAATTCCGAGAGGTAGCGAGCAATCCAACGCTCCTGTTTAGGATGACCAAACGCCACCAAGATAAGGTCTGGGGCAAACAAGGTTAAACGATGACGAGCTTCTTCTCCCCTTTCATCATCGATTCCATCAATAGAAACAGCCCCACCCTGTTCCGCAATCAACGTCAAACCCGGATAAACACTTCGCCAATACGCTGCTGCCAATTCTGCAATACGCCGCTCCCCTCCAATCAAGGCTACACGCCAATCCTTAGCATACCCCTCTTTGAGTAAAATCTCCGCCAACTCAACACCTGTTACCCGTTCCCATGATTGACCAAACAACCGCCCCATCCATTTCAATCCTATGCCATCAACAAGGCGAATATCTGCTTGGTTAACAGCCTGTTTATAAGCAGGATCACGACGAGCCGCCAATACAATTTCAGGATTTGCGGTCACAATCCAAAGAGGAGAGGTCTGATGACATAAACGTTCAAACACAGCTTCCAAGCCTATTCCCTCTATAGAAACACCAAAGATCTTCATAGCCAACTGATCTTAGCACATCTTACCCGGTTTCTGTCATTACGCTCAGCAACCTCTTCTTTTGTCATCCCGAACGTAACGAAGTGAAGTTGAGGGACCTCGACCGGAACAGGTAGCCCTCCCGATCGATACCCGTTTCCGCTGCGAGGTCCCTCGGCTCCGTATGACTTCGCTCGGGATGACAAAAGGGTAAAAACAAAACACCACCCAACCCTCGACAAGAAGACTTACTCCGGCACAAACGTCCCCTTTTCTATCTCCATCTCCCCTCCTCGATGAAACACGATAGTATCTCGACGACTGACATCTTTTCGTAATAATGCATCTGCCAGAGCATTCTCTACTCGTTCCTGGATCACTCGTCGAAGAGGTCGTGCCCCATACAAGGGGTCAAAACCCGCCTGCGCGAGCTCATCCTCCGCCTCAGGCTCAACTCGAAAACCCATTCCCTTTTCCGCCAATCGCTTCGCCAACCCTTTGAATAACAGATGGGCAATCTGCCTGACATCATTCAGGGTGAGCGGCTTAAATACAATCACGCCATCGAAGCGGTTCAAAAACTCTGGGCGAAAAACACCCTTCAATTCCCCTTCTAACAATCCGGTCTTAATTCGTTCCGTCGAAGTTCCCGCTTTGACCTGTTCCTGGATAAAGCTCGTTCCCGCATTACTCGTTGCAATCACGACTGTATTTGTAAAATCGATCGTCCGACCGACTCCATCGGTGAGCCGCCCATCATCCATTACCTGTAAAAATAAGGTTAAAATATCCGGATGGGCTTTCTCGAGCTCATCCAATAAGACGATAGAAAACGGCTGTCGGCGGACTGCTTCTGTCAAAAGACCTCCTCGCTCATCACCGGGTGCCCCAATCAAGCGCGCAATCGAAGAAGGATGCTGGTATTCCGACATATCAAGGCGAATCATCGCCTCTTCACGACCAAAATACTCAGACGCTAATGCTTTGCTTAACTCCGTCTTACCTACCCCCGTTGGACCAAGAAACAGAAAATTGGCGATGGGCCGCTTATGCTCCCGCACATCCGCTCGCGCCCGTCGCATGGCCTGCGCGACCGCTTTGACCGCCTCTTCCTGGCCGATAACGCGTCCATGCAAACGATCTTCTAAATGCAAAAGCTTCTGTGATTCATCTTGCGAAATGGACTCGACGGGAATATTAGTCTTTGCCTGCACAATTTTTGCGACATCATCGGCTGACACAAGAACATGTTCCCCACGTTCATTCCGAGCCAAGACCGCAGCTTCACGCAGTAGCTCAAGTGCCGCTTCAGGCATTCGTTGGTCATGTAAATAGCGAACCACCAAGGAAACGGCTCGCTCTAAAGCCACATAGGAAAAAAACACCCGCGTTTCATACTCAATAAACCCACTTTTTGCCATCAAAACCTCAAGCACCGCATCTTGGTCCATCTCCGTCACGTGCACCCGCACCAGCTTACTTCCAAGCGAACGGCGTTCAAGCACACCTGTCCACGCTTGTGGCGTCGTCGTGGCAATCACAAAAAAGTGACCTTTATCAAGTTCACTGGCCAATCCTTCCGCTAAATCCATCCCGCCCCCAGACCCACTGCTCACAAGTGCCTCAATCCCCTCAAGTACTAGCACAATATTTCCACTGACTGCTGCCTCATTCAACATCACAAGCAAGCGCTCTAAAGCTTGGGTTGGATCACCGGCAGCGAGCAAAGCGGCTAAGTGAACAGAGACTAAACGCTTATCAAAAAGCGATGTAGGCACATCTTCCTCCACCATTCGGCGCGCGAGCGCCTCCACGAGTGCCGTCTTGCCAACCCCCGCGTCTCCAACCAACACAACACCCTGACGACCGCTTTCTATCACACGCAGCATCTCACTCATCTCCTTCTCACGGCCGACAACCGGCATTAAGTAGCCATTACGAGCTACAAGGGTCAAATCTTCGCTAAACCGGTCTAAAAGCGCGGTTCTACGCGCAGTCATAAGTCGGTTCATCCCTGTGTTCGGTTTTTGATGAGATAAGGACACAAACCGATCATGTTCTTCTCGTAACTGCTCTTGTAATCTTACCCATGCAGCGACGCGCAACACATGCTCACGAGGAAATCCTAGTCGATCAAACATCGCTTGGAGCTCTAAATCAGCCAAGAACGCTTGTACAAACACCTCCGTAACGCCGATATACTTTCGCCGCGACTGCTTCGCTATAATATATGCTGACAACAAGACCGTTTTCGCTTCCACCGACAGAACCGTTGGCGAACCGCTTCGCAAACTTCGCAACGCCGCTACAAGCGGCGCCTTCACAGCATCACTCGAAACTCCCAGTCGAGTCATAAAAATCCCCCCTGCTGGACTAGACAAAGACGCGGCAAACACATGCATCGGCGTAACCTCCGCCCGCCCGGTTTGCGCGGCTAATTGATAAGCCTGTTCCAGTACGGACCATAAGGCCGGATGAACATAGGCCGAAACATCAATCAAAGAGCGAGGATCAGGCTGGCGTCGTTTCTGTTGAGGCACTGACTCAGGGATAGCTGAAGCAACTTCTGTAAAGGCACGGACATGGAACACAAAGAAACATACCAACAGCCACCCCACCCACCAAAGAATCATCGACCAATATCCGGAAACCCACGTCGACCACTGTAACAAAAGGATAACCTCAGCCTGCGTGAACCAAAACCATCCCCACACCGCAAAACAGACAAACAAAGCTAAAAGTAAACATACTTGGACTCCACGATGGAAGGAACGTCGCAACCGTCGAAATCCAAAAAAGAATCCATCCAAGGCCGGACGCCAGAGCAAAACACCTTCTTCACTGGGATAAAAAACACCCGCTCCTTTACAGGCATGGCAACTAAGAGAAGCACGCGGATCACCTAAACAGGTACGACAGGTTTGGACATGGGATGATTCGGACATAGGCTAAAGAGGACGTGCCCATGACACTAAACTGGCGGACACATTCAATAAAAGAAAGACAATGCACAAAATCGGTGCGAAACACCAAGCAAAGACCAGTAAGGCAAACACCATTCCCTCCACCAACAAAGCAAACAGTCGAGTCAAAATCACCGCCGCACGCATCCCGACACTAATCAACCGACCCGCCCAATCATAAGCTCCATACATTGGCACAAAAAAATTGCGGATCCATAACCCTAACGCATATCCTCGCGCACGATATTGCCATGACCGAATCAACCATCGACCCAAAGACATGAGCCCCTCCGTATACCACCAGAGCGGAAAGCGCAAAACACTTCCAAAAAAATCACTGACAACAAAGGACGCAACGGCGTAAACCCGTGAAGACATGATAGCAGTATACAGTATCGAGTATAGAGTATCGAGAGCACCAACAAAAAACGCTCCTCATCTCTCCACGCCAATGGCAGACAAGAAGCGCTTTCCCGTTCAGAACGTCCGTGCTCGAGGCTCTCCACAAGCACCAAACACGAACGTCCTTTTATTTTCGTACAGCCACCTGTCCCGCTCCCCCTTTCAAATAACGTACATTCGTAAGCGGCACATACCCCATCCCCTGAATCCGCGTCTCAAGCACATGAATAGAATTCAATTCCGTCACTTTATAATCCAGGGAAGCCACGGTGTCCTGGAGCCGTTCCACCTGTTTTTCCAACCGGCGGAGTTCAAAACTTTTGCCCGCTTGTGTATTCACTTGGTAAATATAGACTCCCATACACGCCAACATCGCCCCACCCATAACCGCCAACCAGGTACCGCGCTGAATGTCAGCCAAGCGACGAGCAAAAGGCATGGGCAGAGCAAACTGCTCATGCGGACGCTTAAGAGAAATAGTAAGGGGGCGAGACATAGAAAAAGATCAAACTTTGCTGGCCGCTCGAAGCTTAGAACTTCGTGCCCGAGGATTCCGGGCAAGTTCCTGCTCAGAAGGAACTATCGGTTTTTTGCTTATCGTCTTCCAACGCTGGTCTTGAAAGGCTAACTTCACAATTCGATCCTCGATCGAATGAAATGTGATAATGGCTAGTCTGCCTTCCGGACAAAGAACTCGATAAGCGGCGTCGATCGCCTGCTTAAGTGCCTGTACTTCATCGTTGACCGTAATACGCAAGGCCTGGAACGTTCGAGTCGCACAGTGGATACGACCCTTCTCATAGGCGGAAGGTACTGCTCCGCGAATGATATCAACCAGCTCAAACGTACTCGAGATTGGTCGATCTTCACGTGCACGGACAATGGCATCGGCGATCCGACCGGCGAACCGCTCTTCGCCAAACACGCCGATCATCTGACGCAACTCTCCTCGGGGCCAGGTATTCACAATCAACTCCGCCGTCAGCCCATCATCATTGGCGCGTTCGCCAAGACGCATGTCAAGCGGACCATCGATCTGGAAGGAAATACCCTTTTCAGGATCCGCAAGCTCATCCGAAGATAAGCCAAGATCCAGCAGGACTCCGTCGACTTCGTGAATACCTATCTTCTTTAAAGCAACATCAAGGTACCGAAAATTCTCTTCGATCCCCTGCCATCGCTTTCCATACGCAGACAATGTTTGCTTAGCTCGCATCAGCGCACCTCGGTCGACATCGAACGAATACACGTGACCGTCCGGCGCTGAACGCTCAAGTAGCGTCCGCGTATGCGTCGCTCCACCAAGCGTTCCATCAATATAGACACCTCCTGGCTTCACCTCGAGGGCAAGCATGGATTCCTCGAGCATGACTGCCGTATGGATAGATGTCTGCATACATCTGGAAACTCTTCGTGGATCGTGGATGGTCGATCGTCAGGCTGACGATCAACGATCCACGTTCAACGATAAGCGTTAAATCCCTAATCCTCCCAATCGCTCCGCAATGGCATTCCCTTGTTCTTCCGTTTGGGCGGCATACCCCTTCCAGGTCACCTCATCCCAAACTTCCAAACGGTTGTACAAACCAGCCACAACAACGTCTTTTGCAAGTCCCGCATACGTCCGCAAATACTCCGGCACATGAATCCGACCTGACTTATCCAACTCGACTTCCATGGCACCGGCGAGCATAAGACGGGCAAATGCCCGCGTATCCGCCTGTCCAAGTGGCAAAGCCGCCAATTTCGCGGCAACCGTTTCCCACTCTGCCTTTGGATACACGAACAAACTACGATCCAACCCGCGCGTAACCACCACCCCTTCCGCCAACGATCCACGAAACTTAGCCGGCATAGCCAACCGGCCTTTTTCATCGACCGTGTGATGGTATTCGCCAAGAAACATATCCCACTTTCTGCCACTTGATGACACTATATGCCACTTTGATACCTAAAACAAGGGATATTGTGGATAAAATTCATAAAAAAATGAAGTATCCTTGGGGATACCTCACAAAAACATCAATTAGACTTAAGATGATTGCGGTAAAAATCTCTTAGATCGCACCTTCCGATGATACGTAATCGCAAAACGATGCGCCTCATCCCGCACTTGTTCCAAAACCACATGATGCTGCTGACACGCCGCAGCCAACGCGGCATCTTTTGTCGTAAAAATAAGGTCGTTTCGTTTCCGTTCCGGACCTTTAGCGATCCCCACAATTGGGATCGATAAACCTAGTTCACCTTGAATGACTTGCTCGGCAGCTTGGACCTGTGGAACACCTCCATCAATCAAAAGCAGGTGAGGTTTGCGCCATTCCGTATGCGTAAAACGTCGACGCAGCACTTCTTGCATCGAAGCAACATCATTCGCGCCTTCCACCGTCCGTATCCGAAACTTGCGATATTCCCCTTTATTACACGCCCCACGCTCAAACACAACCATCGACGCCACCGTCGAAGTACCTGAAACATGAGAGATGTCATACCCTTCGATTCGGCCGAAGATGAGTTGATCGTTGAACGTTGATCGTTGAACGTCAGAATCATGCCCAGACGATTCGTGATTCGCGATAAACGATTCACCTGTTTGCTCTTCTTCCCTCGCCAACATCGATACATCCTGAATATGCTCGAGCGCAAACACCTTATTGCGCCACAAAGCTGCTTCTTCAAACTGCTCCGCCTTGGCCGCTCGCTCCATCCGTTTACGGTAATCTTTTAGGATAGCTTCTTTCTTGCCTTCAAAGAATCGGATAAGGTCACGAATAATACGTTTATAGTCCTGAGGAGAAACAGCACCAACGCAAACGCCAGGACATTGCTTTAAATGATAGTAAAAACATGCTCGTTTTTGACCAGGTACACACGTCGACCAGGGAATGATTTTGCGGATTAATTCAAGCGCAACACGCAACGAACGTGCGGATGTATAGGGACCAAACAGATATTTATACCGAAGCTCGGTTCGCTCTACCCGTCCGCCGTGATGTTCAATAGCTCTAGGCAAATGATCCCCAACCGTCAACACACTCCCCTTCGCATGCAGCCCATCTAAGGAACGGCCCTTAGCAGACAACACTCCCACGATCGTCTTCCCAACACCGAGTTGCCCCCCACGAACGAGAAGCGGTCGTGGATACTTCTCATCCGTAATCGCCAAATACATGAAACTCTTATCATCTTTTTGATCGGTATTGTATTTAGGCCAGTAGAGCTTGATGAGATTGGCTTCCAAAATCAAAGACTCCAAAGCCGTCGGCTTCGGGATATAGTCAATCTCATGAACCAACCGCGTCATCTCCTCGATAAAATTACTATGCGGCCGCTCAAAATGCTGCCGCACGCGCCGAGCCAGCGACGTCGCCTTCCCCACATACAAAATCGCCCCATGAACATCCTTCATGAGGTAGACCCCGGGCGTATCAGGCAGGAGGTCATTTTTAATTTTTATGTGTTTGGGGATCATGAATGTTAATCGTAAATCGTTGAACGTTTATCGTATAAAATAAAACTAACTGCCTTATTTCAAATTACTTAGTACGCCCCAAAGCATAGCACCAGCTCTTTCTACCTTCTTAATAATCAGGTCATACTCAAACTGGCTTAGATACTTTTCTTTAAAAGAATTCTGCATATTCCCACGATAAACGTTCAACGATTTACGATTAACGCCCCCCCTTCCCCCGCTTCAAGGCCTCCTTTAAATACTTCCCCGTCCAACTCTTCTCATTCTTCGCGACATCTTCTGGCGTCCCTTGCGCCACCACTGTCCCACCCTTATCCCCTCCCTCCGGACCCATATCAATAATCCAATCGGCATTTTTAATAACATCAAGATTATGCTCAATCACCACGACGGTATTGCCACGGGCTACCAGTCGATGCAACACGTCCATAAGTCGCCGAATATCATCGAAGTGAAGACCCGTCGTCGGCTCATCCAATAAATAGAAGGTTCTACCGGTATCACGTCGAGCAAGTTCGGTCGCAAGTTTCACACGTTGCGCCTCTCCACCGGAAAGCGTGGTTGCTGACTGCCCCAAACGAATATATCCCAAGCCCACTTCTTCCAAAATCTTCGTTTTGTCATGAATGGGAGGAATATCATGGAAAAACTTGTTCGCTTCTTCCACGGTCATCTCGAGCACATCAGCAATATTCTTCTCACGGTACTTTACTTCCAAGGTTTCACGATTAAATCGGCGACCCTTGCAGACGTCACAAGGAACATAGACGGTCGGCAAAAAGTGCATCTCAATCGCGAGCTGCCCATTTCCTTCGCAGTGCTCACATCGTCCGCCAGGAACATTGAAGGAAAATCGTCCAACTTTATACCCCCGTGCACGCGCTTCCCCGGTCAACGAGAACAATTCGCGCACATGGTCCCAAATTCCGGTATACGTCGCGGGATTCGAACGCGGTGTACGACCAATCGCGGACTGGTCAACATCCACGACCTTATCGAGCCAATCAATCCCTTCAACCGCCTGGTGCGCCCCAGGCTTCGTCATGGCTCCATTTAATTTCTGCGCTAGCGATCGATACAACACATCGATCATGAGCGTCGATTTACCCGAACCGGAAACACCCGTAATACACACAAACCGCTTCAAAGGCACGGTCACCGTGACGTTCTTTAAGTTATTCTCTTTCGCTTTGATAATCTTGAGCCCCTCCTTCGCTTCCGGACGACGCTTAGATGGATACGGAATGTTCTTATCTCCACGCAGATACGCACATGTCAAACTGTTCTCATCCTGCAAAATCTTAGGCATCGGACCGGCTGCCACGACGGAACCCCCATGCACGCCCGCTCCCGGACCAATATCCACGAGGTAATCCGAAGCCGCGATAGTATCTTCATCATGCTCGACCACAATAATGGTATTTCCCAAATCACGCAGCTTTTGCAAGGTTTGGATCAAACGACCGTTATCACGCTGATGCAACCCAATCGTCGGCTCATCGAGAATGTATAAGGTTCCGACCAGTCGAGACCCAATTTGTGAAGCCAACCGAATACGCTGCGCTTCTCCACCTGACAAGGTCCCTGCCGTCCGATTCAGCGTCAAATACTCAAGACCCACGTCTAACAAAAACGATAATCGACCAATAATCTCGCGCAGAATAGGCTCGGCGATGGTTGTCTCCGTTTCCTCCAATCTTAAGCCCACAAAAAATTCTGCTGCTTCCGTAATCGGCATGGATGAAACTTCTACGATATTTTTATCTTGAAGACGCACATGGAGCGCTTCTGTACGCAAACGTTTACCATGACATGCTTCACAGATTTCATCAGAAAAAATGCTTTTCACGCCTAATCCATTACACGTCTGACAAGCACCGTAAGGAGAATTAAAAGAAAAGAGACGAGGTTCAATGTCCGGAAAGGCAAACCCATCATCAGGACAAGAAAACTTAGCCGACATCAAACGCTCACTTCCATCGTCAAACACAATGTTAACGGCATCGGAAGCACGATCTAACGCCACCTCTATGGCTTCCGCCAACCGAGAACGGAGCGAACCATTCCCACTAAGCGGCCACCCAATCGGCACACGGTCAACCACGAGTTCGATCGTGTGCTGCGCATATCGCTGCATCGGCACCGTTTCACGTAAACTGTAGAGTTTGCCATCCACCCGCACCTCCAAAAACCCCGCCTCGTAAAAATCTTGCAACAACTGGTGATACTCCCCTTTTCGCCCTCTTACAACGGGCGCAAGCACTACTACTTGGTCTTTTTGGGCAATGACTTTTCCTTTTCCGCCCGCCATTTTTTGAATTTTCTCTTGCAGCTCACCCACTTTTTGACTTTTGGATTTTGATGTTTGATTTTCTTCGCCTCTGCCGTGGATATCTTCCAATTGCTTCATAGTCGTATCCACCATCTCATCAATCGTCATTTTACGGATAGGCTTTCCACAAATAGGACAATACGGCTTGCCAACGCGAGCATATAGCACGCGAAGGTAATCATAAATTTCTGTAATCGTAGCGACCGTAGAACGCGGATTAGCCGAATGCGCTTTTTGGTCAATAGAAATTGCCGGAGACAGTCCCTCAATCTCATCAACATCCGGCTTATCCATTTGTCCCAAAAACTGACGGGCATAGGAAGATAACGACTCTACATAGCGACGTTGCCCCTCGGCAAAAATCGTATCAAATGCCAAAGAAGATTTGCCGGAACCCGACAAACCCGTAAACACCACCATCTTGTTGCGAGGCAACTCAAGCGAAATATTCTTGAGGTTATGCTCACGCGCTCCGCGAATGACAATCTTATCTTGCATACCGTGTTCTAGTTTTGTTCTAGTGTAGCGTGATTTAATACGGTTGTCGAGTAATCGTGATACGCAAAGAAATAAGCTATGATACTTACAAAACACTATGTCCATCTCACGCTTTACCCTCGCCCTCCCCATTGTGCTTGCCATGCTCGTTCTGACTGGCTGCGGACAATCCCGCCCACCTATAGGAGAGGCGACCACATATACAAACACCCCACATGATACTCCTTCCTCTACTCAAACCCTCCTCACGCTCCCAGCTCTCAGCACGCGCTCTATAGCAGAATCAACCTATGAAATTTGGCAAAGCCCCACCTCTTCCCTCGGCACAGAACCAACGTTCTTTTTAAAAAAGCAAAATCATCAAGAAATTAACCCCTTACCCTTTTCACCTCGCACCTTAATTGGCAAACAAGGGAATATATATTACTACTTTAAAGCAACGCGGCAAGAATTTAGCAACTTCACCGAGATTGGAGAGATACGGGCGTTAGAGCTTGATACCGAAACGGATACCCTGTTCAGAAATCTTCCACCTTCCTACTCCTTTACACAATACATTGATGAAGAGTATCGGCCTTATGGCCAAGCGCATATACATAACTGCCAACTAATCGCCCAAGCGTTTGTTGGAGACACCTTTATTCGCCTACACCAAAAACGCCTCCCCATCCTCGAAGAGACTATCCCTCTACCAAACTGCCTCCGAAAATAATGTAAAAAATCGATTTTCCAAAAAAAACAAAAGAACGAATAAGAATAGATGGAATAAGTACCCCTAAAAAGGAAACCTATTGCCCAAAAGAGGGAGAATTGCTAACGTCCTGACACAAGAAAGGAGAAACGGGAATGGATGACCAAAGGATAGCTGTCATCCTGCTCAAAGACTCGAACGGGAACTTCTGGGTTGAAGAAGATGAACATCACCCGGGGGTTTATCATCTTCCAAGGAGAGTGCCTGCCACAAACGCAGACGGCCACAAGGACGCAGTCAATGACTATCTCAGGATTTACGGTATCAATTACCTCTTTTCAGCAAAGATAGGACCATATAGCGATACGGATGACAGTTACTTTATCGTGACAAAGGTCACTCGAAAACATGGGTCCGGAAAATGGATTTCCTGGGAAGAATTCAAAGAAAGGCTGTTGCAAAAAGCCTTGTCACATCTCAACGAGGCAGACCGCGCCCACAGCCTGTATCAACGCTGGACCTGTCGTTACTAACCCCACCCTTCCCTTGCAAAAGATCCTTCTTCCCTTTATACTTCCGGGCGTTGTAAAGACCTACCCAAACAACGCCCGTTCTTTATTTAAATCTTGATTCCCGGAGAGGTCGCATAGTGGCCTAGTGCACACGCTTGGAAAGCGTGCATACCGCAAGGTATCGAGAGTTCGAATCTCTCCCTCTCCGCCACGTAAAGACAGCGCATAAAAGCGTTGTTTTTACGTTGATACTGTCCACGTGGCGCGACCGTGATAGATTCGTTATTGGAAACGTCTCGAGTGCCTCAAAGCGTTCGAGATCTGTGCGAGAAGAAAAACCGCCCGAAAGCCGGTTTTGTCATAAATTAGGCATCATCTCTAGTGCAAAAATACACGCTAAATAGACGCATCCTTATAACTCAACTACAAACTGCCTTATCCAAGTAGGCATGATTTGTGCAAAACTCTAAAAATCGAATTGATCTCAACTAATCATTTTAGCGACCGGTTTTGGATAATCAAAACACTAGCACATACACTATCTTCGGCTGCTGCGCTGGTATCGTCTTTTTAGCTTCGATGAACCGTCAAATTCCTCTTCGATCCACTGGCGCTCTAAATCCATTTGCTGGGTTGGCGCATGACGATAGTAAAAGCTTTTTCCTTTTAACAACTTTAACAGATAAACCGCGGCTTCTTCCACGTCTTGAATAGTCTTGGGAATTTGTCCTCGTCTCTTCAACTGATCCACAAACCTCTCTGCCACACCAGAACCGATCTCAAACGCTCGATCCAGTTGAA
>CAYTIN010000017.1:0-27893 GCA_964438015.1 uncultured Gammaproteobacteria bacterium | reverse complement strand
TCGACTTGACCGAATCGCAAGTAGGTATTACATTTCAAGCAGGCAGAAATCGCATTTTTTCATACATTGGCCGCCGGTTAGAGCGGCTCATCAAAAGGCTCCCGACGCGAACCTTAGTGGTCCAAGCGTTAGACAGTATATGTTCAAGAACATCTCGTCTCGGTGGCGAGATGTTTTGTTTATGGATATGTATGGATGTTTGTAAGAATCTTTTCCTTTCTATACTATGATTCTATCTATGAAGTATCTTCTTTTATCTTTCCTTGTAGCTGGTTTTATTCTCCCAAGCTCGACATTGGCGGCGGTTCCTGTGGTTGTGAAAAAAGTTGCGCCTGTTATTCAGGTTCACCAAGAAGTCAGCTTGGTTGCGACGGTGACGAATGTAAGGGGTGCTGTGATTACCGTGAAAAGCGAGGAGGGTAAAACATTTACGCTCGGGTTTGCGGCTAAGGCTTCGATTGTTGGTCCGACAGGCAAGCTAATTACGAAAAAGAACTTTAAACTTGGTGATCGTTTGCGTGCCTCAGGCACGGTCAAGGGTTCTGTGTTCACCGTGTTACGTTTACGGAATTTGGGTAAGGAGAGTGTAAAAGCTTCTGCTCCGACAGTCGGTGCAACGGATCCAACAGTCAATCAGCCTACGGTAACCGGGTTTACCATGAAGCAGGTGAATGCTCATGCAGAGGCTTCCAGCTGTTGGACGGTGATTGGGAATAACGTTTACGATTTGACGAATTGGATTTCGCGTCATCCTGGAGGAAGAGGGGCGATCTTAGGTATTTGTGGGAAGGATGGGACGGCAGCATTTCAAGGGCAGCATGGAGGGAGTGCACAGGCCAAGACGACTTTGGAAACGTTTCGGATTGGGGGATTGCAGAGATAGAATGGTTGGGAAGGCTCCTGTTTTCGCCGCGAGGTTCCTCGGCTCCGTCTCCGCTAGCTGGCGGATTCGCTCGGGATGACAAAGTGGAAAAGAGATATTAAAGAGGATGACGGAATGGGAAGGGTGCGCTATGCTCGAGGGATATGGAATGGTTATTGGATCCTCAGCGTATCTTTGATTACGGATTTGCTAGCGTTTCCATTGGTTTTCTTATTGGTGCCGTTGTGGCCTTGCTATTATTATTCAATTGGATTAAAGGCGTTTAACATCATGTCACACGCAAAACAAATTGCGGGCAATGCTGCTTGGCTTATGATGGCCACGGTTATCCAAAAGGCCGTAGCTTTTTTATCATTCTTTTTTGTGGCGCGCTGGAGTGGGCCAGCGACAACTGGCTCGTATTTTTACGCGGTTGCAATCACGTCTGTGTTTGTTGTCTTGGCTGATCTTGGACTGACGCCGGTTGTCATTCGTGAGTATGCCTCAAATCCTGAGAGAGGTCGGCGATTTGCGAAGGCAGCCTTGGCGACGAAGATGGCTTTGGTTCCGCTCGCAGTCATCATTTCCCTGGTCTATGCGTTTTTTCGTGGGAGTGATTCGTCCGTCATGCTATCGGTTGCGATTGCTTGTGGTGTTATGTCGGCAGATGCGTGCTCGCTCCTTTTATATGGAGTTTTGCGTGGTTCTCAAAAGCTTCGTTTTGAGGCGGTCGGAATGTTGACGACACAACTTATTACGGCGGTGGTGGCGATGGCATCGGCTTGGTTTTTAGGTGGGAATGTCCAGGCACTCGTGTTTGCGCTTTTATGTGGAAGTATATGGAATGTGACCTGGGCCTGGATTCATGTCCGTAAACTTGATTGGCGACAGGGTGATTGGAGTCGGGATGATGTGCGAGCTATGGCCCATCTAGCGATTCCGTTTGCTTTGGCGGGCATCTTTGTCAAAATTTATTCGTACGTGGATACATTGTTTTTGGAAGCCTACTGGCCTAAGGCGGAGGTAGGGCATTATGCGGTGGCTTATAAATTGACCTACGCTTTTCAGTTTTTGCCGCTTACGTTTGTGGCGGCACTTTATCCTGGGTTAAGTGCGATGTATGCTCGTGGCGACAAAGAGGCGTTGCAGAGGGCGTTACACGGCTCGCTTCGCCTCATGATGCTGATTAGCGTCCCTCTTTCGGTTGGGCTATCGGTGTTTTCAGATTTGATTCCCGTCTTATTCGGTTCTTCCTACCGTACGGCCGTGCCTATTCTGCACGTCTTAAGTTGGGTATTGATTCCTATTTTTTGGGATTTCCCTTTAGGGTCTTTATTAAACGCTACTCATCGTGCTCGTCTTAAGACGATGTCTATGGGTATAGCGATGGTTGTGAATGTGATTGCGAATGCCCTTTTAGTGCCGCGTTATGGAGGGGTGGGTGCTGCATACGCATCAGTAATCAGCTTTGTTTTATTGGGACTTCTTGGGTTGTTTTTAACACGTCATGATGTGGGAGTTCGCTGGTCTATCCGTTTTCTGTTGCAGGGTGGCGGTGCAGCTCTCACGTTATATCTGGCTTTACTCCTTTTGATCCGTGCTTCATCTTTTATCCCCGCTTTAGTTTTTTTCTTAATTATTCCTCCTGTGACTGTGTCGGTTTTGGCTATTTGGCGATTGCTTACGAAAGATGATGTGATGATGGTATGGACTTGGCTTCGACGCAAAACGGCGTAGACGAGCGACCGTTCGCACTCTACACCCTGGAGTATCCGCCGGATAAGGGTGGGGTGGCGAGTTATTTACATGGACTTGGTAAGGTGCTTGCCTTTGTTCGAGTTGTACGAGCACGCGAGCTATTTGGCAAACTGTGGCCGAAGTGGTTGCCGGTTGTGTCTAAGATGCGACAGGAAAAGGAAGTTCGAAGTATTCTCGTGAGTCATATCTTGCCGATTGGGACGGCGGCTATGATTGCGCGCGGGCTTGGGGGACGATCGTACGGAGTTTTTTTTCATGGGATGGATTTGCTTCAAGGGGCCCGCTCGAAATGGAAAACTTGGCTAGTTAAACAAATCGTGAGGAATGCGCAGGCGTTGTTTGTAAACTCAGAAGTAACAGCTTCGATTTTGCGGCTGTTTTCTGACCGTGTGCCGATCGTCTTGACTCCGGCGGTGGAGTCACGGACGTTTTTGTCTAAGGAAGAAGCTCGAAAGAAGTTAGGCATTTCTTTGGAAGAAAGAATTGTCTTAGCGGTTGGGCGTTTGGTTCCGCGGAAAGGGTTTGATGTTTTGATTGAGGCGATGAAGAGTATTGATGCTCGTTTGGTTATTATTGGCGACGGTACCGATCGTGAGCGGCTTGAGTCCCTACTACCTACTACCTACTACCTACTCACTACTACCTCAGACGAAGAACGTGACCTTTGGTATGCAGCGGCGGATGTATTTGCGTTGCCGGTTCGTGAAGAGAAGAATGATATTGAGGGATTTGGGATCGTGTTTTTAGAGGCAGCACTCGCCGGGCTTCCGGTCGTGGCTGGTCGGTCGGGGGGAGTGGTGGAAGCCATCGAGGATGGGAAGACGGGGGTGTTGGTTGATCCGCATGATCCAAACGCGGTAAGGCAAGCGATTCAGTCGTTCTTTGATGATCCGGAACGAGCTCGAGCCATGGGGAAAGCGGGACGTGAACGGGTATTGCGAGATTTTCAATGGGAGGATCGTGCTCGACGAGTGGAGGACGTATTTCCTTTGGTTTCGGTTATTATTCCCGTGTACAACCGTGGCCATCTTTTGGATAAGACGCTTGCTTGTCTTACTCGACAGACGTATCGATACTTTGAAGTCGTGATCGTTGATGATGGTTCGAGCGAGGACGTAGAGTCGATCGTACGGTCTTGGAAAAAGCGATTACCGATTCGATTTGAACGACTCGCTTCGAACCAAGGTGGTCCAGTGGCAAGGAACCAGGGGTTTGCGTTATCGAAGGGAACATTTGTCCTGTTTTTGGACCATGATGCGTGCTTACGGCGCGATGCGCTTGAAGTATTTGTGCGGACGCTCGTCGAATGTTCCGACGTGGATGTCGCGTACTCTGATCATCGGTTTGGCTGGAAGTTGTTTCGGGGCCGTCCGTTCGATTCCGTGGCTTTGAAGCACGGTAACTATATTCATACAACGAGCATGATGCGTCGTGAGGCGTTTCCTGGTTTTGACCCGACGTTGAAACGGTTCCAAGATTGGGATCTGTGGCTCACCATGGGGGAACGTGGATCGAAGATGAAATGGATTCCGCAGACGTTATTTTCTCTCACGAGTGGAGGCACGATGAGTCAATGGATTCCTTCATTTCTTCATCGTGTGCCGTGGGAAAAAATAGGGTGGATGCCGAAGAGAATAAAAAAATATAGAGAAGCGGAGCATGTAGTAAAAAGAAAACATCGGTTATAAAAAGCAAGAGCGCACCCGTGAGAGCGAGGCGCGAGGTTCATAGACGAGATCAGTCTATCTTGGTTGGAAGCGAGCATTGAAACGTGTAAATGCGTACATTCCGGTTGTCATCATGCGCAGATGCAAATTGATGTCAACTGTTTTTCCGAAAAGAGAGTCATACCAGGTGTATCCGGCGACGGTTACTTCTGGTGCTTTCTCCGACTCGCCCGATGGACTGACGATGTACTGACTGGATACGTTCGGGTTCTCTTCATAAAGAGCTTCTGCACCCGCGTTGCGCGCCATAAGCATCGCGACAATGTTCCAACAGAATTCGATCTGTCGATCCACAGTATCGAGGAGCATGGGTTTTCCATCCTCGATGACGACGGGGATTCGTGTGCGTTGTCCTTGGATGACGTACCAGGCGATCGTACGTCCCAGGAATGCGAATGTGTAGAGAGTCGCCGGTACGGTTTTCAGTGGGGTTTCCACGTTTTTCTCCTGTCTCGTGTTGCTAAACCAATGCTAAGCGTAGATTTATGCGCTTAAGCTTCAATTTTGTCAATCCTTTTCAAGCTATTTTCTCTATTTTTAGCCAAAATATAAGCTTTTTGTCTGTGTGTTTTTATGGTATCTTCCGTGTATGCGTCCTTATCTTCCTTGGTTTGTCGCTATTCTTGGCCTTGAGGCTTTTTCTGCTCTCACGATCTTTCATCTTCAAGCGCAGACGATTGTTTTGGTTATTTTAACCGTCCTCATTTTTATTTTGGCGTGGCGTCGACCGGCGGTGGCCGCTAGTTTGTTGCTTACAGAATATATTATTGGATCAAAGGGTGCGTTGTTGCGAGCAGGAGGAGATGGTCTTGGTCACGGAGGTGTGCCGCTTCGGATTGCTTGGTTCGTGGCTTTTTTTCTTGGCTGGTTGGTTTGGGCTTGGCAGCATAAAACCTATCGAGGGTGGTTGGGCTATGTAAAGGGGAGAGAGGTGTATTTAGTTTTGGGAGTTGTTTTGGTGTATGCCTTTCTGCGAGGCCTGGCTTTGCATAATCCCTTTGTCTTTGATGATGCGAACGCTTGGGGAGTGTGGCTTTTACTTTTGCCGGCGTTGGATTTAGCGCGTCACAAATGGGATGAACTTTGTCGCTTTGCTCCAAAAGCGCTTACGGTTGCGCTGGTGTGGATGATGGTGAAGACGCTCGTCTTGTTTTATTTGTTTTCCCATCTTACGAACCAGGTTTGGTTGGACGCAATCTATCTTTGGGTGCGGCGAACCGGGGTGGGGGAGATTACGCGGGCGTTGGCGGGAACAAATGCCTGGCGCGTGTTTTTTCAATCACATATTTACGTGTTACCTGTCATCATTGGTGGAGGTTGGTATGCGGCATTTCACCAAAAATTGTCGAACTATGTTTGGGCCGTATGGGTACTGGCTTGGGCGACGGCGATTGTGTCGTTGTCGCGCAGTTTGTTTATTGGGATTGGAGCTGGGTTAGTTGGGTCGGTGGCTTTGTATGCAGGGGCGGGGTCATCCCGCCTTTCCGACGAACAGACGGACCGACCGGAGGGCGGGAGAATGCAGCCCCTACGGATAGGTAGCCGTATCATTACGGTTGTGGTCGTGTCCCTCATGCTTGTTACCGCCATTTTCTACGCCCCTCCTCGTTCTGCTGGGTCGCTTCTTACCTTGTTGGCTTCAAGAGTAGATGCAGGTGACGCGGCGTCGGTAAGTCGGTGGAAGTTGCTGCCGATCTTATTTGATGGGGTGAAACGGCATCCGGTGTTGGGATCTGGCTTTGGGGCTACGGTGACGTATAAGAGTAGTGACCCGCGGGTGGTTGCAGCTACGGGTGGTGTGTATACGACCTATGCCTTTGAATGGGGGTGGTTGGATCATTGGTTTAAGTTTGGTATTGTGGGTATTCCTCTTTTGATCTGGATTGTGTTAGCGTTGATACGCGGTGTTTGGAGCTCTTCACATGATTGGTGGATACGGGGAACGGTGGTGTGTTCGCTTATTGCTCTTGCGGCCACGCATGTTTTTACTCCCTATTTGAATCATCCCTTAGGGATTGTCTGGCTGATTGTGATGGAAGCTTTTCTACTCGGGTCGACACGGAGGTCGACCACTACAAAAATGGCATGACGACATTTGCATCAATTACAGCAGCGATTATAGGAGCGGCTACCAAGGTTCCGTTGATATGGTTTGTGTTAGGTGGGTCTTTTTTGGAAGAGGTGTTTTCTCCTATTCCCAGCTATGCGATCATGGTTACGGCGGGGAGTGTAGCTCGAGTACAGGGGAAGATGTGGGTATGGCTGGTTCTATTTGCGGTTTTAGGTGCATTTGGAAAAACGATCGCCTGTTTGATTTATTATACGCTTGCAGATGTCTTCGAAGATGTATTTGTTCCACGTTTTGGAAAATATTTTGGCGTGACTCATGAAGATATTGAGGCGATGGGGGCTCGCATGGGCCAGCGGCGCAGTGACCATTGGCTCATGATAGGATTGCGTGCCTTGCCCGTCGTACCTTCCGTTCCCATCTCTCTTGTGTCCGGAATCATTAAGGTAGAACGTCGGTTATTTATTTGGACGACGTTTATCGGTACATTGATTAAAAATAGTGCCTATCTTGTGATCGGGTATTTTGGACTACGGCCTGTTTTAGTTGCTTTGCGGCAGAGCGGGGTGCTTCGAGATGTATTTTTGTTGGGATTCGTTTTGTGCGTTGGGATTCTGATAGCCTGGTTTGTGCACCACAAAAGAAAGAACTGAGAGGAGTGAAAGGCCGTTTTCGCTCGACAGGTATAAGACTTTTGCGTAGGATAGGGCAATATGATTGGGTCAACACCAATACGGACGCGGATTGCGCCATCGCCCACAGGGTTTATGCATATTGGGACGCTACGCACTGTCCTGTATGACTATTTTTTGGCTCGGCAGTCCGCGGGTCAGTTTGTGCTTCGGATTGAGGATACGGATCAAGAGCGCTCGGTTCCTGGAAGTGTTGAGAGTCTTTTAAAGACGTTCCAGACCTTGGGTTTGGATTATGATGAGGGACCGGTTTTAAATGCGGATGGGGCGATAGGAGAGAAAGGATCGTATGGTCCGTATTTTCAATCAAAGCGTTTAGATATTTATAAAAAGTATGCGGATCAGTTGGTTGCCCAAGGGGACGCCTATCCGTGTTTTTGTTCGTCGGAAGAACTGGAGAAGATGCGGGAAGAACAAGCCCTGCTTAAGCTTGCCCCGAAATATGATCGACGTTGTTTAAAGGCGTCGGCGGAGGAAATAAAGATGAGATTGGCGCGAGGTGACCGACATGTGTTGCGTTTGAAGGTGCCTGAAGGCGAGTCGCGATTTGTGGATGCGATTCGTGGAGAGATTGTCTTTAAGAACGGTGAAGTTGATGACCAAGTGCTTATGAAGTCGGATGGGTTTCCGACGTACCATTTGGCGGTTGTCATTGATGATTATCTCATGAAGATTACCCATGTACTGCGTGGCGAAGAATGGGTGTCGTCAACACCTAAGCAGATTATTCTCTGTCAGAAATTGGGTTTTGAGATGCCTGCCTATGCGCACGTGCCATTAATTTTGAATCCGGATAAAACCAAGCTATCTAAGCGCAAAGGGGATGTATCGGTCGAGTCGTATTTGTCCAAGGGATATTTGCCGGAGGCACTGATTAATTTTCTTGCTTTGTTGGGATGGAATCCTACGGATGATCGGGAGGTGTTTACGCGTGAAGAGTTGATTAAGGCATTTGATTTGTCGAAAGTAAATAAAGCCGGGGCTATCCTTAACGTCGAAAAATTGAATTGGGTGAATGGGTATTATCTGAAGATGATGCCGGAGACAGAGTACTTGAAATTGCTTCGACCGTTTGTCAGTTCGTTGAGTGATGACTCAGTTTTTGTCGACCGTGTTTGTTTGTTAGTCCGTGAACGTATTCAGTTACCGAATCAAATTCTGGAGATGACGTCCTTTTTGTTTAAGCCTACGTTGGATCACGATCCGGCGGCTTTGGTTTGGAAGACGCAGACAAAGGAGGAGGCGCGGATGCGATTGGAAACCATGCGAGAAGCGTTGCTTGCTCATGAAGAAGCGTTCGCTTCGATTGCCACGCTTGAGACCTTGGTTCATGGATTGATTGCTGACAAGGGGTGGGGCAATGGTGATACGCTCTGGCCTTTACGTGTGGCTTTGTCCGGCATGAAGCAGTCACCGAGTCCGTTTGAGTTGTTGTGGGTGTATGGGAAAGGGCGATCGTTGGCTCGTATCGACGAGGCATTGGGGAAGTTGGTATAATCTTTTGGCTATTGCTTACTTTATATTTCCTCTTTTGGACGAGGCCATGGTTTTTCTCCCCTTAAGGTAAGGGGAGATGCCGAAGGCAGAGGGGTTATGACCGGGATCGGAGGGGAGTAACCCCTCCGCCCTCCGGGCACCTCCCCTTACTCTAAGGGGAGGAACGAGAGTATACACCATGTCTCCATCGCCCCTTCGTCTCCGTGCTCTAGCGTTCCTGACGTTAGCCTTTTTTCTATTCTCTTCCTTTGCTCCTGTTTTGGCTCAACAAAGTGATCCAGATGGCACGACGATTGAAGATGCGCAAGCTGATCAGGAAGATCTGGGACTTAAGCAGGAAGTGGACCAACTTCAGGAACAGGTTAAGCAAAAACAAACGCGTATTAAAGAATTGGACGCGTTGATTAAAGGGTATAAGGATAAGCAGGTAGAACAACAGAGCGCGGCTTTGTCCCTCCAGAACCAGTTGGCATTGATTGAGAACGGAATTCAGGAAAAGCAATTGAGTGTCGAGCGGACACAACGAGAGGTGGAGGCGACGACGTTAGAAATCCAGGCCTTAGCCACCCAGATTTCTTTGCAACAAGCGGCTATTACCAAGCGAGAATCAGCCTTGGCGGATATTTTCGTGAAGCTTCAGCAGGATAGTTCGATCAGTATTTTTGACGCGTTTCTGTCTCGTCCGTCTTTGTCGGAAGTATTTGTCCGATTGGATGAGTTAGGGCGATTGGAGGGGGATTTGGGCGAAGCGACACGCGTACTTAAGTCGGAAAAAGTGATTTTGGAAACGAAGCGCAAACAACAAGAAGACCGTCGCGCGATTCTTGAGAGGCAGAAGTTGGAGGCGGAAGTGGCCAAAGTTGAGCTGGAGGAAGAGCGTGATAGTAAGATTTCGTTGGTCGCGGCTACACAGAATAAAGAAGATGAGTTTCGTAAAATTGTTTACGAATTGCGTCAGCAACAGCAAAGCGAATCGGGGGATATCCAGGCGTTACAAGATCGATTGAAGGATCGACTCGATTCCATTGATGCAGCACTTGCGCGTGGGGACGTGCTATTGAATTGGCCGGTTGCAGTAAGGAAGGGTATTTCTGCCCATTTCCATGATACAACCTATCCGTTTCGTAAGCTGTTTGAACACCCGGGGGTTGATATTCCGACGCCTGTTGGAACGCCGGTACAGGCGGCTGCCGGAGGGTATGTAGCGTGGAATCGTACAGGGAAACAATATGGGAACTATGTGATGATTGTGCATGCAGGGGGAGTTGCGACGGTGTATGCTCACTTGTCCAAGTTTGGGGCCAAGCCGGATACGTATGTTGAGCGAGGGGATGTGATTGGGTATTCAGGAGGCAGACCGGGAGACCCTGGTGCTGGTTTATCGACGGGTCCTCACCTGCATTTTGAAGTGCGCCAAAATGGGATTCCGGTGAATCCCGAGAATTTTTTACCTAGTTTAGACTAATACTTGCTCTATGTTTTTTCCTTCTTGGGCGTATCTCTTCCTGTATGTCGCGGCGATCATGGCTATTTTTGGATATGTTATCTATCAGCGGTGTAGGTGGAAAATTGTGGTGGGTAGGGTAGGGAGGCGTTTAACGAGTGATTTGAAGGTCTATTTTCATCGAACGCGCCATACCTACGAAGCTTCTTTTTCGTTGGATGGAAAGATGATTACAGCTCCTATCTCTTTAAATACGGTTTTCCATGGTTATACCTTTGCTTCCGCTGAAAGTCAGTCGGCTGTTTTATTGGTTCATCCTGCCCATCCCACGAATGTACGGTTGTTGTATCTTGGGGATGAGATTTCTTTTGCAAGGGTTTGGGTTATGCCGGCTGCTGCCTTTATTGTGACGTGTTTAGGGAGTTGGTTGTTGTTTGATGGGCTGTGGTCATCGCTTCAACCTCTTTAAGGATGTGGTCAAGTTCTTGAAGGGTTGAAATTCTTACTAAGGTCGAACGAATCTCTTTCCAGCCATTAAACCCTTTGAAGTACCAGGGCAAGTGTTTGCGGAGTTTTACAAGGCCCCGTTCGCCGTAGTGGAAGACTTGGAGTCGTGCGTGTTCACGGATGGCTGCAATACGATCTTCGAGTGTTATTGTGTAGGAGCCAATGGCGTTGACCTGTTCGATTGGAGGATGTGTGCCACCCGCTCCTACATTTCGCAGATGCTCCTGCACTTGTTTGGCGAACCAAGGATTGCCAAGCATACCGCGGCCGATGAGGACGCCGTCGGCACCGGAGCGTTTCATGGCTTCGGCGGCTAATTCTGGGGTGGTGATATCGCCGTTCACGAGGAAAGGTGTACCGGGTACACGTGCTCGAGCCTCGCCGATGCGATCCCAGTTGGCGATGCCGCTATAGCCCTGCTCCTTGGTGCGTCCGTGCATCGAGATTAAATCTGCACCTGCGTCTTCGACGACTTTGACGAAATCGAGACAGTCGGTGTCTTTGCTCCAGCCTAGGCGCGTCTTGACGCTCACGGGGACGGTGACGGCAGCTTTCATGGCGCGAATGATGGCTGAGGCCCGTTCCGGTTCTTTGATTAAAAACGCTCCGTTAAAATTTGAAACGATATTATAAACCGGACAGCCCATGTTGATGTCGATGGCATCGGGGTGAAAGCGTTCTTCGATGATGCGAGCCGCTTCGGCCATGGTGGCAGGATCGCTGCCAAAGATTTGCTGGACGAGCGGACGTTCGCGTTCGTCGAACTCGGCCATCTTGAGGGTCTTGGGATTCAAGCGTACGATAGCCTCGGACGAAACCATCTCGCGAAACATGAGAGGCGTGCCGTGTTGCTTACATAATAAGCAAAACGGCAGATCGCTCATATCTGCCATGGGGGCGAGGGCCACAATGGGACGCGGGAGTCTTTTCCAGTTAAGCATCGCGCTATTCTATGCAAAAATCGACAGAAAAACAAGGGGGAAAGAAGGGAAGGTCGTGGTTGCGTGCGTTTTTACTCGGCATGGGTGTCGGAGGTGGTATCGCTGTATTATTTTTGATTCTATCCTTAAAAGTGGCTGATTCTGCACTAAGTTACAATCCGTATCGGTGGATGTCTTCTTTGCATGAGTGGTTGGCTATTATCGTGCTAATTTTGGAAACCAAGCTTTTTCTGGTTTTTACCCACGCGCGGCCCACGCTTTCGCACGTGGTCTATTTGTTTATTTTTGCTCATATATTAGCGGCTATGCTGGTGTATGGGGTGTTGTTTTTGATCGTGCGGAGAGGAACGTGTATTTATCGAGTTTTAACGAGAAGAAATAAGGCACTTAATGAGTAGCTAATAAGTCTATTTTCTTTTTCTATATTCTAAGATAGAGTGTGTACATGTATTTACGTACATTTTTTAGCTTATTGGGTTTATTGTTTTTAGGGGTAATATGTTTTGCTTCAGAGGGGCGTGCTGCAACGTGCAGTGTATCAACAAATACAATTATTAGTCAGGCCTATGTAAATGCTGGCAGTTGTGACGCGATTAACATCAGTGGCACGCCTACCATTACATGGAGTGGCACAGTGGATTTGATCGGTGCAGGTACGGTTACTATTGTTAGCGGTACAACTACTTTTAGCGGCATCGCGCAATTAGGAGCTGATGATACTTTTATTATAAATAGCGCCGCTACTGGTACTCATGCTGCGGCTGATAGTACGGGTTTTCAAATATTTGCCAACAATATTACCGTTAACGGGGGGATAAATACTTCTTACATGGGTTCCGCAGGTGGGGATGGATTGGGTGCTGGGCAAGACGGCGGTTGTGGTGGATCTGGTGCTGGATATGGGGGTGATGGTGGGAGTGACTGCGGGACGACCCTCGGTGGTTTTGGATTTGGAAGTTCTACCGAGCCTACAGCACTTGGTTCGGGTGGCGCTAATAGCAGTGGTGGTGCTGGTTCGGGTGGACCGGGCGGAGGATATGTACGTTTAAACGCCTCTTCTACATTAACCTTAGCTGGAAGAGTGTTAGCAGATGGTCGTGATGGGGCTGGTACCAATTCGACAGGAGGAGGCGGTTCAGGAGGATCTATTTATATTCGTACCGTGATTTTAACTGGATCAGGTATGTTAAGAGCTAATGGAGGAGCTAGGGATACGAATAGTGGAAATGGAGGTGGAGGTAGAATTGCTATTTACTATACAACTGATTCTTCTTCTCTGACTATTAGTGCTCAGGGAGGAAGTGGGGGTTCTGCTAGAATAGGAGGCGCGGGAACGATATATAAAAAATCTTCTGCAGCTAGTAATGGTGATTTGACTATTGATAATGGTGGATTTAGTGGTGGATTCACTCGACAAATTGGTTCAAATGACCAAACTTATCGGAATGTTTACGCGTGCAATCGTGGAAATTATCACTTAAGTGGAAGTGCTAGACTCATCATCGCGAGTGACGGTTCACTTCAATCAAATAATGCGAATCAGAATGGTACATTGACGAATGTAAGTAGTACGGTAGTTTTTTTAAATGCCAATACGACTATTAATGGTGTTGATGTAAATAATTCTGGTATTTTTTCACTAACAAATCTAACGGTTACTAGTAGTATTTTTACGAATGTAGCCACTACGGCAACTTTTTCTGGATTGAACTCGCTTACCGTGGGGTATGGTGCGACTACTACCTTTTCGGGTGCTACCACATCTACCTTTGATACATTAACAGTTCTGAATGGGGGTACAGTTACTCATAAGAGTAACACTACTGCAAAAGTAAACACCTTGACTCTTAGTCTCGCTACTCTGACTGTTCAAGCCGGAGGAGTTATAGAAGTTTCTGGAAAAGGTTTTTCAGCCGATCAAGGTACAGGTGCGGGTACGCGCGGTGGCTGTGCTGGAGGTGGAGGTGGATATGGTGGAAGCGGTGGAGCTGGGTGTGGAATGGATGCTCCGGGAGGATTGACATATGGAAATGCTACAAATCCTAATGATTTAGGTTCCGGTGGAGGGTATGATGATGCTTCTGGAGGTGGGTTGACGCGTATTTATGTCTCTGGAACGGCAACGATAAATGGTTCTGTGAATGCGGATGGTGCATCGGCAACAACGGGTGCAGGTGGTGGCGGTGCAGGTGGTGGCATTTGGTTATACATAGGAGGGACATTTGCCGGATCTGGTTCAATCTACGCCCGAGGAGGATCATCTTTGGGCTCTGGGGGGGGCGGAGGAGGCGGTCGTATTGCTATTTATTATGCTGGATTGACGGCCACTGTTACTTCTTCAACGAGTGGGGGGACGGGTGCTAGCACAGGCTCTACAGGGTCTATCTATACTCTACACATTAATCAGTCGCCTGATGCACCGGCTTCGTTGGGTCAAGCTGCACTCACAAATGGATCAACAACGGGTACTAATAATCCGGTTTTTACTTTTACCCTTTCGGACCCTGATGGAGCTGATACGGTTAAGTATCGAATTCAAATTGATGATACTTCGAATTTTTCTTCGCCAGTTGTTGACTATACTTCTGCGCTCGCTGCACAAGGTTCACGAACCTTTCGCGTGGGTCAGTCCGCAGGTTCCGGCAGTTATTCCGTTGGTTCTGTTAGCCAAACCTTGAGTGACGGTTCGTATTATTGGCGGGTAAAAACGATTGATGCAAGCGAGGCTGAGTCTTCTTATGCGACAGCGAATTCCGGTGCTACTGCCTTTGTGGTTGATACAGCTACACGCACGGTTCAGTTTGATCAAGCAACCGCTTCGGCGTTGGAGAGCGTGACGGCCACATCGGTTCGCATTAGTATTGATACCGCCCATTTTGAAGATGTCTCGGTGGCTTATACTTTGAGCGGTACTGCTTCAGGAGGTGGAACGGATTACACGCTTTCAGCGGGTACAGCTACCATTTTGGCCGGTGACACATCCACGACGGTATCTTTGGTGGTGGTCAATGATGCGATTGATGAACCGGCAGAGACCGTGGTGCTGACCCTTTCGTCCCCGACCTATGCTTCTTTGGGAACGAATACATCTTTAACATACACCATTACCGATAATGATGTGGCTGGTGTTACAGTTTCTCCCACAGCCTTGTCGGTGAGCGAGGGCGGTTCTTCGGCGGGCTACACGATTGTTCTTGATACGCAACCAACAAGCACGGTTCAGGTCGTGCTGACGGTGCCTGCTGACCTGTCCGTTTCAACCAGTACGCTGACCTTCACCTCTTCTAACTGGTCTAGTGCTCAGACGGTTACTGTCACAGCCACAGACGATGCTGCTGTCGAAGGCACGCATACCGCTTCTATTACTCACGCTATCAATATTCCTGGCACAGGTTTTGCGTATGGGTATACTGGCTTATCCGGCATTTCTTCCTTGGTAGCTACGATTACGGATAATGATTCTGCCGCTCAGACATCTTCCAACTCTTCTGCCACGACAGATGCGGGAGGCGGTGCGGCTACGGCGGGTGCAAGTTCTCCCGGCGGCGTCCCATCTCTTTTCACTTTTGCTCCCTCGACTCCTTCTTTGCCTACCAGTAACGCTCCTTTTCTCGTCATTCAGATTCCATCTCCCCCTGTTCCCTCTCCCTCCCCATCTTCCCCTCCTCCCTCTACTCCTACATCCAACATTCCTAAGACGGTAACAATCAGTATTTTGAATCCTAAAGATCCTCAGCGTGTAGCAGAAGTCTTGAACCAAGGACGCCGGGAGTTAACTCAAGAAGTGCAGGCTGCTTCTACCCTTGCACGTGACGCGCAAACGTTTGATATCCAACTTTCTTTGGAAGATCGTCAAGCGTTATCTGTATTCGTGACCTATGGCTTATCTGATGTGACTCGTGCCCTGGGTATGGGGGAGCGTCGGGCGTTGGTTCGTGATGCTCTCGAAACATTAGGGGCCGATTTTCCTGTAACGGATTTAGAGCGGATGGCGCGTGGCATCATTCCTTCCACTCGAAATATTATTAAAGAGCGTGCTCAACTTCCTCGTGTACGTAAGACGTTTCGTACGATCTACGGTCATGATCCCAACTTTGCCGACCTTGACGAGAATTTGGCTTGGAACACCCTTATGTATCGTATTCGTTTCTCGCGTGACCTCGTCGCTGAACGCAAAGGGATTCAAGCTTTTCGTAAAGCCTTTGGACGATCTCCCTCTGATCCATTTCAATGGGCGACGGTACGGGTGATGGGGTATGTGAGGT
This sequence comes from uncultured Gammaproteobacteria bacterium, assembly GCA_964438015.1. GTDB lineage: Bacteria > Patescibacteriota > Patescibacteriia > 2-12-FULL-60-25 > 2-12-FULL-60-25 > JAGOUY01. The sequence goes on along the minus strand of CAYTIN010000017.1, from coordinate 12,132 downwards.
AAGTTATTGGCTGCACCAATCAATGGTCTCTTGTCGTATATTGCTATACCTGGTCTTTATCTTTACCATGTCTCTACCTACTTTTTATTTTCTTCTATGGATATAAAGCTTTCTTCAAAAAATACCTCTGTCTTTGCCGGAACGCTAGGGGCGATTGCGCTCTCAGTGGTAGCGGCCGGATGTTCCTCTCAGCCCTCTTCTCCGACCGCGAACGCTCCTGTTCCTACCGGATCTCCGGCTGCAGGATCAGGCTCCACGGCATTTTCCTCGTATAAAGATGGGACGTTTACGGCAAAAGGTGCCTACGACACCCATGCCGGTCCCGAGGAAGTTACTATTACCGTTACGTTGAAAGATGGTGTTATTACGGATACTCAATTTCAGGGCGTCCCATCGTTAAAGATGTCGCAGCGATTCATGGACATGTTCTCGAATAACTATAAAACGTTGGTGGTTGGAAAAAAGATTGATGAAGTCAACCTTGGGAAGGTCTCGGGATCTTCGTTGACGCCGATTGGGTTTAATAATGCGCTACAAAAGATTAAACAGGAAGCCGGTCTGTCATCATCCTAATGGCGGAACATCGATCGTTTACCTTTGAAGCCATTGGAACAACGTGGCAGATTGATATTTTTGATGCGTTGGCTCAAGACAGGGCAGAAGGGTTAGTAAGGCGCATACAGGCACGGATCGAGGAGTTCGACCGTGCCTATTCGCGTTTTCGCGAAGACTCATTAGTCACAGCCATGTCGAAACAGGAGGGTGAATATGAGATGCCGCAAGATGTAGTACCCATGCTTCGTTTGTATGAGCAGATGTATAAGATTACGCAGGGCTTAGTGACTCCGTTCATTGGGAATGTCTTAGTTGAGGCGGGATATGATGCACAGTATTCGCTACGGCCCAAGACTCTGCACGTGCCCCCACCATGGGAAGAGGTTATGGCGTTTTCTTCGCCTACGGTTATTCAGATCAAGCAGCCGGCTGTATTGGATTTTGGCGCGATGGGTAAGGGGTATCTTATCGATATTGTGGCTGAGCTTTTGTGGGAGGAAGGGTTGCGATCTTTTTGCGTGGATGCGGGCGGCGATATCTTGCTGCGCAAGAGCGATAAAGTGCACATGAAGATTGGTCTTGAGCATCCGCAGGATGTTACGCAAGTGATTGGGGTAGCGGAAATCATGAATGGGAGTTTGTGCGGTTCGGCTGGCAATCGTCGTGCTTGGGCGAATTTCCATCACATCATCAATCCTAAGACCCTGACGTCGCCACGTGATATTTTGGCGGCTTGGGCTGTGGCTTCGACGACGATGCTTGCGGATGCAACGACAACCGGGTTATTTTTTTGTGTCACCGGAAACGTTGCTTAAATACTATGCTTTTGAATATGTGATTATGTATGCGGATCAGAGTGTAAAGGTGTCGCCCGGGTTTCCGGGCGAAGTGTTTGTGAAGTAGTATTTTCCCGGTCAGTTTTTCTTTATGATAGAGGCAAGGCTGTTCTTTAAACTTCCTCCGACTTTTTTCCCGGGATTAAAAATATTGAGAGGGTCGAAGAGATCTTTTACTTGCGCGAAGAGCTCAATCATCTTTGGTCCGTACATCATCTCCAAGTAGGGCGTGCGGATGAGACCGTCGTTGTGTTCGGCGGTGATGGTGCCTTTGTAGCGCAGGACGAGTTCGTAGATTTGCTTTGAAATAAGGGGAATGAGGTTGCGAATACGGCGTTGACGCAGGTCCATGAGGGGAATAATGTGAAAGTTGCCGTCTCCCGGATGTCCCGCGATCGTATACATGAGGTCGTTTTTGTATTGATTGAGGATGGCATTTAACTCTGGTAGGAATTTGGGGAGATGCTTCGGTTGGACGGCGAAGTCGTCGATGAAGGGAGCTGTGCTTTTGTCTTTATTATGGTTGTGTAGTAGAGCAAAGCTTTGGCGGCGAATGGTCCAGTATTTTTGCGCTTCTTGAGTATCTTTTAAGATTCGAAATTGAATACCTTGGTGGATTTTGGCAAAGGAGTTGATGGATGCTTTAAGATCTTCCATCCGTTCACGTAGATGAGCTTGGTCGGTATCTGTGAGTTTCACGAGCAGGACCATTTTTGGCATGCCTCCACGTATAGCCATGAGGAGTTCCGGAACGAATTGCCAGGTAAGTTTTAAGACATTGCCTTTCATGGAGCGGAGGATGTCACGCCAGAATTTGGTGGCAACAGTTAGCGTTTTGTCGTCGTAGGATTCAAGGCTTTCCGGCTTGAAGCGTAGCAGTTCCATTACGAGGTCTGCGGTATAGTTGAGATCGCGTAAAAAGATGACGGCCATTCGAGAAAACGGTTTGGCCTTTACCAGTTTTAACTTAGCTTCGGTGATAAGCCCGAGTGTTCCCTGGGAGCCGATGAAGAGCTGGGTTAGGTCGAAGGTTTTTCCGTCCCAGATATTCCAAAGAGCGTAGCCGGCTGAATTTTTGGAGACGAGGGGTTTGGCTTTATTGATGATAGGGCGATGTTCTTCTAGCAACGTCCTTAAAGTTCGATACAGATGACCTTCGAAGGTTTGTTCGGCGCATTTCTCTTCGAGTTCTTGTGTATTCAGCGGACGGATAGTATAGGCTTCTCCATCGCTTAAGACTACCGTCAATTCTTTTACAAATTTCTCGGTTTTCCCATACGCCAACGTCTTTTCGCCGCCGGAATTATTGGCTAGCATGCCCCCGATCGCGCAAAGGTCTTTGGAAGCAGGGTAGGGAGGGTAGAGGAGGTGTTTTTCTTGGAGCCGTGATTCAAGATCGTGAAAATAAACGCCGGGTTCGACAGTTACGGATGTGGTCGTTACTTTTTTGATGCGATTGAGATGGGGAGTGAATGAGACAATAATGGATTCGTTTAAGGGGCCGCCCGTCATATCGGTGCCCGCACTACGAGCAGTAAGCGAGATTTCCCTTCCTTGGCGTTTTTCTTGCGTGACAAATTTTACCAAGGTTTTTATGTCTTCGACATGTTTCGGACAAGCGACTAGTTCCGGGCGAACGTGAAAGAGCGAATAGTCGCGGCTATAAGCCTCGAGCGTCTGTTTATCATCCAAGAGTTCACCTTGGAACGAGGTTTTGAGACGAGCGAGATTCATGAAAGAACAAGGGTTAATTTTGTAAGAATATCATATTTCTGAACGGGGAGGGATACCCATGATATATTGCCTTATATTAGCCATGTTTTTTGCCTGTTTTTCTTGACTTTTTCGCCTATTTGTGATATCATATTATTGTAAAGTTGGTAGTATTACTAGCTTTGCCTCGGTCTTTCACAAGTGGATATCAGTGCAAAAAAGGTTTGTGTTTGATAGCAGAAGAATGCTCGTTTTGAGCGGCTATTCTTCTGCTATCGACACACGCACGTGTCGACGCATGAACCCACGGAGCTCATCATGAAGAAGTTCATTGCCGCCTCGCTCGCCTGCAGCCTCTTCGTCGCCTGTGCTGGCAACGTCAGTGTCGACGACGGCACGGTTACGTCGCCGCCGGTGCAGACGGGGCTGGTCGCTGCGCCCGTCGTCCCGCCTCCCTCGCTTGATCTGGTCACGACGCCTTCGCGTTCCGTCCGCGTCGTTCACGATACGGTCGTGGACACGGTCATCCGTCCGCCGCCTCCCACCACGGTTTCCATCGAGATCCCGGATCAGACGGTCGACGTCGACCTGTCGTATCGGGAGGTGGAGATCTTCACCTTTTACCTCATCCCTGAAGGTGGCGAGGCTTCCCTCAGGTACTTCTCCGTGAACACGGGGTTCGCACCCCCAACCTACCTTCGGCAGGAGGGTTCGACCCTCTGGTTCGAGGACATGAGGCTTTTCGTTAACGACGAGCCGCTCGCGATGGCTGACCACGCCATCTACAGCTTCTCGATCGGGAGGGAGGAGAGGCTTGAGAATCGCGTCGCAGGGATGTGGAAGTACATCGTCTTGCGCGATGAATTCCGCTTTTCGGAGCGAACCAAGTTCTCGATCCGCGCCCGTTGGACGGGCACCCCGCTCGTCGGCGACCGGGTCCTGACGACCTTCGATCGGTCGGATATCCCGCGGCAGCTCATGAACACGGGGGTGTCGGGTTCGGTCCGTGGGACGCTGTGGGGATGGGGCAGTGTAGTCATGCCCTGCGCTGTCTCGGATACCTGCGCCTTTGGGGGTAGCATCACCTGGTCCAACCTCGCCGCTGGTTCGCGTCACTCCGCTGCCCCGGGTAGGGAGAGCAACGACTGGCTCCTCGAGGACACCCTCCCCGGCTTCGACTGGCGTCGTGGTACTACGGTTCGCGTCGCGAGCCTCCCGCACTGATCCACCTCTCCTTGCGGAGGAGAAACGATATGTATCGTCTCCTCTCTTCTCCGCAACCCCTTTGAAGGCTTGAATATTCGAGCGTTGAAATGGGTAACAAAACAACTCTGCTTTTTAAAAGCAGAGTTGTTTTGTTACGGATCTATCTCCATAATCATTGGTAAATGGTCTGAAATCGGGAGATCGGGAACCTCGAAGCTCTTTATCTTGATGCCTGGGCTTATAAAGGTATAATCCGCGAATTCATGAAAACCTCCAGGATGTAAGCCGTAGTGAGGAAAGAGCTGCCGCATAAGGCTTCCGCGTGTCGTTTGAATACTATAATCCTTAATGAGGTTGCGAAAACCTGCTTTCTCGAACATCTTTATGCTTTGCGTTTCGGGGAATAGATTAAAATCTCCCGTCACTATTTTTTCACCGTGTTGTTTTTGTAGGAAGTCGAGAATTTTTTCTGATTGTTTTAGACGTTCCGAGCTATCGAGTTTGTTACCAGGTTCTGATGTTCCGTGAAGATTACAGATGGTGAGAGAGGTTTCTCCCATGGTAAGGGTAATGGCTAAGGCTTTACTTCCTAATGTGGCATAATCTTTTGGTTTATAGGTATTGTAGCCATTACAGATAAAAAAGTCTTCCGTATGGTTTATGGTTTGCCTATTTTTTACAAACGTTGCAATACCCCAGAAGGTTTGTTCCCCCGGTTCGGGTGTCATATCCATGTTTTCTTGGGTTGGGGCGAAGAAAACTTGGAAGTCCGAGAGACGATGGCGCAGTTCTTGCAAGAGGTTTTTCCGCATTCCGCGTTCTGTCTGTAAATGTATCGACGTTTCACTACTCATGATTTCTTGGAAGCAAAACACATCGGTTGTGGCCGCTTGTTCTTCTACAAATTTCATGAGAGGTTCGAAGATTGTTCCGCCAAACGCATTGAGCGAGATGAGTTTCATGTTCTATGAATAATTCCCCATCGTAGGAATAATGCCGCGTATTCCGCCTTTGGGGTTGGCTACATCGCCTAGATAGCGAGGAATAAGGTGGATATGGAGATGATGGATGGTGCGACCAGCTGCCTCACCGTCGTTGTTGCCAAAGTTATACCCATCCGGCTTTTTGTTTAGAAAGGGGCTTGCGAGAGCTTTCTTCACAAAGGTTTTTGCGCTGTCGTTTACCGGCTGCAGCAACATTTTTTCGTAGACATGCTTGACGTCTATCATCTCAACCAAGGCCTTGGTTTCTTTTAAGGCGGATAACAGGCTGTTCCACTCTTCTTGGGTTACATCCAAAAGAGATACGACGTGGCGTTTAGGAACAATTTCTGCATGACGAGGTGCGACGGGAAATTCGTCAAAACGGCTGTAGAAATGTTCATTTTCAAAAATGATGTCGTCTTTTTGGTGAAAGAGTTGGCAGAAGAGGCAAGCCGAGTTCATATGTGCGAGAAGTGTCGAGAATAAAGGACGGGTGGCTACGCGTTTCGGTTGAAGTCCTTCAGTGAGGATGAGGTTAGTCGGCGGACTTTCCAGATCAGGCGATAGCACCGTTTAAGAACGTGGCGCTTCTTTCGTTTTAGGCCTTCTTTAAAAGGTGATAGAAGAGCTTTGGCGTATTTTTTGCTGTTTAATACGCTGGCATGAATTTTGCAGCTTGTTGAGCAAAACGCGTCTTTCTCTGTGGGTGCGCAGGTTGAGCAGACGACCATGTGCAGGTGACAGTCGTCATTCGCACAATTGAGATAGCGTTCGCTTTTTTGTTGACAGTGACGGCAAGTGCCGACGGTTTCTCGTTCGCCGCCAAAATCCATGACGATCCGATCATCGAAGGTGTAGAGAGTGCCGAGGAAATCTTGGCCGGGATATTTTTCCATGTAGGCGTGGATGCCGTCTTCGAGTTGGTGGACGTTGGTGAATCCTTTGCTTAACAAATAAGCGGACATTTTTTCGCAGCGAATACCGCCTGTGCAGACGGTTACAATTTTTTTATTTTTATAGGGTTCGAGCTTTATGACCGCACTTTCTAAATCACGCGAAGCGCGTAGGCCGGGGTCGATTGAGTTTTTGAAGTGGCCGGAAGCGAATTCATAGGAGTTGCGCATGTCGATGACGACGAAATCCTCGTTGGCTTTATACATTTGTCTTAGTTGCTCGGGTGCGAGATAGGGAGCTGTCCGGACGCGGGGATCGGCTTCGGCTTGAGAGAAGTGCGTGCCTACAATTTCGTTGCGAACTTTGACCATGAGTTTTGGGAAGGATGAGCCCGTTCCCGCGCTTCGTTTTACTTTAAGGTCGGCAAAACGGGAGTCTTGTTTTAGCTCTTGGATAAACTGTTCAGTTTTTTCTATTTCGCCTTCCAAGGTGGCGTTTAGGCCTTCCTCGGCAATGATGGCGCGGCCTTTTAAGTTGAGGGCTTGAGCTTGTAACCGAAACGCATCCGCAAATTCCTTAGGATTTTGGATGGTGACGTATTTGTAGAATAGGAGGACCTGGAAGGGCATGGGCTATATATAAGCGTATTTCCTTTAGAAGAGCAACGAATGACGCAAATGGGGCTTTTGTTTACCTTTAGGTTTTTTTTCTGTATAATGATTGCAATCATGGGAGGAAGCGAACAATATTATATTAACACGCTCTTTAATAGGTATGGAACAACCCGGAGAGGCTTTCCCCGCCAGCCAAAAACTTCCTCGTCGACCTCGGTATGATGGCCCCGTTTTGCCGGTCCGCCCTGAGTTGGAGAGGTCTTTTAACGAACTTGCACCTAGGTTTTCTGACGGTTTGAAAGCTCGTCCTCCGGTGGTAGATCCGAGAGAGGATCGTTCTCCCGAACTGCGTAAGCGTGTTCCTCAGGTTTCTACCCATCTTCTTGAACACCGTTGGCAACGCTCTCCGGAACGCATGGTTCGTGTTTTTCGTGAGGTGTGGCAAAACCGTTTTTTACCTTTAGTGGGTCACTACGCAGACGTTGAAACGCAGCGTCAATTGGAAGAGTTTGGTAATACCTTGGGTTTGGCCGGTCGTATCGAGCGCAAGGCCCTTGGTTCTCGTAACCTGGTTAAGGATGGGGAAGATCGTCAAGAGTCATTTAATGCCGGAACAGAGCTTCGCACCTATACCCGTATTAATCCTGCTAATGGGGAAGTCCTTGGACAGGTTACGGTGGTTGCCAAAGCTTCAGATTGTGAGACGCGCTTTGTACAAGTTGAGTCACAAGGCAGGGCAACTACTTTATATGAAATACAGGCCTATCGTGAGCTTGGGGGGGAGAATCGATTGGTGACGGCAGCAACCTCGCCGGATCCGGAGCAACGTCAGGGTTTCTTGGGAGACAAGAGGAGGCCGGGTAAGTTTGAGAAACGGCGTAGATGGTTAGGGGAAATAGCCGAATTTTATCGGATCCCTCCTGAGGAAGTCCCTTGGCATGCTTCGTTGCACGAAATGGGCGCGCGTGAATGTATTTTTAACCCTCAAGTGAATGAGGCGTTTTCTTACATGCTGTCCGCTTTTATTGGTGGCCATATTCCTCCTACCGCTTTAGTTTCTGAAAAAGGCGGTGCTGTTTCTCGTGAAAAGGTTAAGGGTAAGCCGGGTGTTTATCTTGAGCATTATGAGCAGGATAATGTAGATGTTGTTTCCGTCCAAGAGTTTATTCGAGGGAGGGGTGGGCGAGAAGCTCTTACTCCTCCAAGTGATCAAGATTTGACCGATGCTTCAGGGTATTTAGACATCGCTACCCAAGTACGGTCCGAGCACCCGGATGCAAGTGAGAAACGCATTACCGCTGAGGTTAGGCGTCGGTGGTTTAAGCTTTATGAAGCTCGTTTGGCGCAAGAGATTGTAAAGCAAGGAAAGAAGATGTTGTCGGAAAATGAAAAGCTCGTTCATTTCGAAGGCGCGTTTGAGCGTATTCGAAATTTAGCTCAGGGAATGAAAGAGGGTGGGATTGAAGATTGGCTTAATGGAAATGTTGATCGTAACCGGACAAATATGGGCGTTGATCGTGGTACGGGTGAGTTGGTTTTATTTGATAATAGCCTTAGCCATAGTGAGTCCAAATTAGAAACGTGTAGCAAACAAGTATCGGGTCCTAAAGGAATAAATAAAGAGATTCGTATTACAGGCTTACAGAAGATTCATAAGGCGTTCGATGGTACGTCTGTTAACGATCCTTTTCATGGATTTACCCAGACGCTGGATATGTATCGAAAGGTTCCGCAATTAGTTCTCGATAAACATGAGCCGATGTATGTCCGTATCAAGCATCTTTACGAGGAGTTACAACCGTTTCTGCTAATGAGGAAGATACGTTTTGCTCAAGAAATGCAAAAAGCGAGGCATCTGCGAGCTTCTCAACACAAGGGTCTTTTTTCCTCTGTTATTAATTGGTTTACGGGGGACGCAGATGGTACACCCGAGCCTTATCGGACTTGGATTAAGGAAGGCTCTGCGCATATCACGGAAGCGGAGGCGGAAGCCAAGCAGAGAGAGCTGGAAACAAGCCATAAGCCGATTGCTGCTCTCATGGCTATGTTTAAATTAAAATATGGGCATGAAGAGATCGCGCGTGAAGAATTGTGCGAGTATATTCTCAAGCTTGGATATATTGTCCACCATCGACGTCCACCGGCTTCATTTCAAGAAGAAACAACTTGGTTTGCTAAGGATCAAAATTATATTCCGGTGAGGATCGAGATGTAGTTGATTCACTAAGGGGTACTTTCCGTGTCCAGTTCGAACCAGTATCGGCAGAGGCCGATGTTTTCTTCGCGGCTATTCAGAGCTACGGTAAAGTATCGAGCTGCGAAGTAGGTATATCCCACCCTTTCTCCTGAATACGGCACAGAGGGTGGATTGGATGCGTACCGAAACTCGTATACCTGACCTACTTCCGGGTTTGCTATTTCTAGACGGGCGACTTCGGTGGCTGTGTCCGGGTTATTTCTGTCTGCTTCTTCGGTGGGTGAAAGATACGCACCCGGCTTGATTTTTAGGACTAGTGTTACGGCTCCTGAGACCAGAGTTGTGCTTTTGGACATGATTTTCACCTCGGCTTTTTTTCCGGTTCTTACACGTACACCCTCTACAATTCCAAAAGTTGGTTTTATGCGCGCACAGGAAAGATGGAGCGGAGGCACGATCTTTATTTGGCTCGCAATGCACGTCATCCGACTTGTGTTGCAGGCGTGGTCGGTGGCGAAGTATGGTGAGAATTGGATGGTTCGTGGATAGGCAAAAAGAAGGTGGTCGCGCACTTGTAAGGCTGTGAGTGGAGTACTAGGATCGGTTGATGAGCCACGAAGAGTGGTTGACGTGGTTGTTCGGGGTGCGACGCTAATTAAGTTCGGTTCGTCGTTAAAATAACGCAGGCCACCCCTTAGTGCTTCATCGCTTGATGATCGTATGGTTACGGGGACAGTGAAAGGCTCTCGCGCGCGCTGTGCCGGCACATGGATCACGCTATTACGTGGCGTTACGCTTATTTTTAGGGTGGGTTCGACAATTCTTAACCCTGGATCTCCATACAGGGAAAACATAAATAAGTTGTCAACAAGTTTATAGGGCAGATAGTCATCTTTTGCGACGGAGATTTTTGTTTGATAAAACGCTTCGCCTAAGGTCGGCAAGGATGGATTTCGTTTCTAGAAAAACCCAAAATGTCACGGCAAACCAAACAAAGGCATTCGTGACTGACGCAATGAAATTATTTATGAGAAGTTTGGTAAAGATGGAGCGAGTGTTTCCAGTTTGCATAGTAATATGCGCAGATGGTAGGGAATAGCCTCATTAGACACATAGACCTGATCTTTGACCAGGTCTATGTGTCTTGAGAGAGAGTGATGAATTGGGTTATTTACCTTCAACGTACTTTTTGAAGGTATCGAGAATCGCTTGCCAACCATTGCGTTGCATTTCGGCTGGGTTTTCCTGTTCTATGTCAAACGTTTCCGTGATGTGTACCCCTTCCGGTGTTTCTTTGAAGGTAATATCGACCGTGCGGTTATCTTCTAACACGTAACTGATTTGTTTGTGAGGTACTACCGTTGTGTAGGTACCGCTAAAATCAAAGCCCATACTTTTGTCTTTAGCTTCCATCCGAAAGGAGAATCGTCCGCCTGTCTGTAGGTCATTGGCTGCGCTTGGGGTATGCCAGTCATCGGATGCAGCGTTCCATTGCATCACGTGTTCAGGATTCGTCCAATATTCCCAAACGGTGGTGAGCGGAGCGTTGACGGTGGTTTGAATGGTGATTTTTTTGTGTTCCATAGGGGTTAGGCTTGAGAGCAATTAAACATCCATAATACCCCAAATTTATCTGTGCAAGAGCCGAAGTGCCCACCCCAAAACATTTTTTGAAGAGGCATTTCAACCTTCCCTCCCGTGGATAATTTTGTAAAAAGATCCGTTGTTTCGGCCAGCGTGTCTGGTTCGAGGTTGATATAGATGTTGTTGCCAAATTTGACGGTGAAGCCCATGGATTCAGGTGCATCGGTTCCCATGAGAACGTGGCCGCCAAGAATAGGTAGTTCGACGTGCATGATGAGTTGTTTGTCTTCTTCTTTTAGGACAGGAGCTCCTTCTGGTTGGGGAACAGATCCGAGTCGCTGCATTTCCCCATTAAATTCCGTCCCAAAAACAGATTTATAGAAGAGAAATGCCTCTTCCGTTTGGCGAGTGAAGTTAAGATAGGTGCTGACGCGAGACATAGGTATTTGTATGATCATGAGTTATAGGGTGAAGATCCTCTGAAAAAAGCTTCTATGGTGTAATGACGAGACGGTTTGTTAAGATTTGGGTTGTATTCATTTCTGTTCGGCGAGCAAGCTGAAGATGGAGGCGGATCGAGCCTTTTTCATAATCGACGAGCATCAGATTTTCGTCTCCATTGGTGATTGTTTTTTGAAAACCCGCCTCTTTAAAAAAGGTGTCCATCCAGCTCGTGATCGTCGGAATCGCATCCGTGGTTTCTTGGCTAATGGAGTAATGGCCCGGTTGGGCATCTTTTAAAGCAAATAGGGTGGTTGCGTTAGGATAGTTGGGGATGTCTTTGGGGTAGTCTGTAGGGAAGGGGGTTCCTTCTGGTGCGACCGGGGTATTTGTGTTGCCTGTATTTGTTGACGATTGAGGGTTGGGCGTAGAGGGAGATCCGCAGCCGGGTAAGACGAGGACGAGCAGGATTCCAAGAAGAATGGAGAAAGATTTGATCATAGGGGATATGAAGGAGGTGGTGGAGATTGATCTCTATAAGATGTGGGAAGGTACATCTTGACTAAGAGGGATTGAATTCCACTGTCCATTCAATGCCAAACTTATCTCTAAACATGGCAAAGGAGGAGCCCCATGGACTATCCGACAAAGGCATTTCCATTTCGCCGCCTTCTGAAAGGCCGCTCACTATTTTTTCTGCTTCCTCACGAAGCTGCACGCTTACAGCAATCTTTGAGCGGTTTTCGCGTTCGTTTACTGGGCCTAAACTCGCCGGAACGTCATTGGCGATTAGCATGTTGTTCCCAATCGGCAATACAATCCGCAGAATTTTATTTGCTTCTTGTTCTGGGACGGGGAATTCAGCACTGGCGATGTCTTTGAAGCGGGTGATAACAGTGAACTCGCCACCGAAGACGGATTTATAAAAAGTAAACGCTTCTTCTGCATTTCCGTTGAAGTTGATATAGGGGTTGATGGTTGGCATAGAGTGTCTTTTATTCTAGGGGGATGGTGTGTAGGGGGTCAATAAGGATATTCATTGAAATGCATCGAATGGCATGGACCCCTTTCTTCAAACAACAACCTTGTTAAGTAAATGATACGTTCTT
>CAYTIN010000016.1:0-32420 GCA_964438015.1 uncultured Gammaproteobacteria bacterium | reverse complement strand
ATATTTTATGGGCATGATCTCTATTCTAGCAGAGGAGATGCTGGTCTAGGGCCATTAATTATGAGTTTCATCATCTCGACCAGGCAAACCAACGACTATTGCTTCTTTATCTTTTCTTTATCGTTCTTTACTTTTGCCTCCTTCCTTTGCTGTCTGTCCTAATATTTTTTCGTTTTAGAGATCTTGATTTTTTATTCTTTTATTCATCATTTTTATCTAAAACTAGCTAAAAAATCTATATTCACTGGTGGATAATTAGCTGTTTCAGCGTAGAGTAAATACATAATTTCCCTTAACCATCCTTGGAAGGGGTTGACGAGTTATCCACAATGTGGTGAGTTATCAATCCCACTCACAGGACTCTTTAGATTCCATGTGTTGGGTATGTTCTTTACAGCAGGAAAAAAACATGGGGCACGGAAACGGTTCCGTGCTACAGGAGGTCACAGCAGTCATGAAGCGTACAGTTTCGCAATGGATCATCGCGCTCGTCCTCGCGATGGTCGCCCTCCTCAGGGGGGGAAGCGCAGGGGCGCAGACGGATCGGGCGGGAAGCTACGAGTGGCAGCGGGAGGGTGGATTCTTCACCGTTCAACTCCAGCCGCCGAGGGGGGATGATTTCGAGGGACTGCCGCGTATTACGCCGGCTGTCGCCTCCCTCGTCGCCTCGATTCGGCCGGAGCGAATGCAGCTGCTCTCCGCTCGAGAAGCGGCTCGCGCTCGCCACAACAAGGCGGAAATCGACACTCTCACTCAGCGACTGGCCGAGCTGGAGTGCAGGACCGTCTGCATCCCCCAGAACGACCAGGAGTGGTGCATCGCAAACCATATGAACGAATGGGACGGGCTTGACCTGACCGGGGAATTCAATCACGAAACTAGCACGTTTCCGACCTGCTCGAACTACAACGGCACCACCTGTCGCTGGAGGCATGTGCAAGCCATCAGTGTCTGGCGCTGCTCGGAGCTGCGAGCACACGGCCATATCGAGGCTTCCGGAGCGCACTCACGGGAGATCGAGGTGGAGCGCGTCGCGGCCGTTGACCAGCACCTCGGCGAGGTGGAGCAGCAGATCAACCTGCAACTCGTCGCTGCCAACGGCGTTCGCGATCAGGCGATCCGCGAACGCGACGACGCCCGTAGGGAGCTCGCGGCGGCGCAGAGGAACCTGGCCCAAGCCCAGACGCAGCTCCGAGCACGAGCCGCTCAAGCTCGTCCCAACAGTACGGTCACGTCTACGCCCGCTGAGGGGAGCGCAACGACCTCCGACTCCGACGGCACGAACGATCGGGAAGGCCTCAACGAGAGAGCCTGCACTATCGAGTCACAGACGCGCACGAGCATCACGACGCGCTGCCCCATGCCGCGACACTTCGATGAAGCCGTGCTGAGAACCTCGCGTCTGGCTGGCCGCTCGGCGACCGCCTCAGAGTTCTCATCGCTCGCTCCCCGCTATCGGCCGCACCTGCGGCAGATCGCGGAGATTCTTCACCTCAACCGCAATGCCCGGAACTGCGAGGGGGCGATCCTGTTCGCCTGCCACGCAGACAGCCCAACCCCTGGACATGCCTACGTCTACCGACGGATCGGTGTGTGCAGCGGAGTGGAAGGCCAGGGGACGGGCCCGGTGACACTCGCGGACTTCGTGACCATCGCACAGAGCGAATGCTCACGGCATCCAGAGATCACGCTGCAGGGTGTCCCTGGGCTGCTCCTTCGCCTGCGACGTGTGCGCGTGCCGATCGTGGCTGATAGCACAGGACAAGCAAGTGCAACCGATCCGTCCGGCGGGGCGCAGAGGGCACTGACACGTGCCGATCGTGACATCGACACTACCACCACGATGCTTGCGCACGTGGACAACGGCCACTTTACTCCTTCACGGGAGATGATGACGTTCACGACTCCGCCTGCTGTGACAGTGGCATGGCGGCGTGCGGTACAGATCGTACGCCCGATGTTCGCAAGCTTCGCAGGGACGACGGGATCAACGGCGCACACCTGTCCGGTCAGGCAGAACGGCTCGCCGCTTCCCCACACCTGCGGCGTCCGCGTCGCCTACACCACTTCGAACCTCTACACGCACATCGACGACTCGGAGGCGCCTCACGGCACCCCCGGTCGATACCAATTCCTGACCGACTGAGTCGGTCGCAAGACCAATGAGGTCCTTCCCCCATCATCGAAGGACTAGAAAATGGCCTGACGGCCAGATGATGAACCCCATCGCTCTTTTCTCCTCCTCAACGAAGATCCACTCATTCGGGCACCGGCGTCCCATACAACCGCCGGGACCTTGCAGGGGTCCAAACCTGCCATCGTTCATTCTTCTTCCCTCTCGCCTTGAGCATCGCTCGGCGAGATTTTTTGTTTTTAGGGGGTTCAATCCAAACTTACTTCTCTGCTGTTTTTGTCATTCTCCATGCTGCCCCTTCTTTCTTTGGGTGATTACAACTCCTTCCGTTTTTGTCATCCTGAACGGAGTCCGACGTAGTGAAGGATCCCTCGCGATCTGCAAGATGGACAAGGAATTCTTCGGTTCCAACATTCTTTTTTACGACAGTTGTTTTCACCTCAGAATGACGAGTGGGAAAACAATGAGATTAATATCCAAATATCTCTTCATATAAATCTCTCCAAGCTGGGTTCACGCTATTAATCAACTCTTCTTTTCTGCACCTTTTCCATCCCTTTATCTGCTTCTCCCTCTCGATTGCTCCAATCATACTGTCCCCTTCCTCAAAGTAAACGAGCTTATTGCATCTGTATTTCTTGGTAAATCCCCCTATAGTCCCCTGTCTATGCTCGAGAATACGTCTTTGTAAATCAGAAGTTACCCCAACATATAGGGTACCGGACTCACTCGCCATCACATACACAAACGCCCTCATACCTTCTTATGCTTCCTCGCAAACACAAACCCATATACCTTGCTCGCCCCTGCTTCGGTTAGGATGCGCGCAGCTTCGTGCCAGGTGGCACCGGTTGTGTAGACGTCATCCATAAGGAGGACGGCACCCTGAATGGTTGCAGCGGCTTGGAATGCTCCTTGGACGTTCAGTTGACGGAGTTCGTTGGCGGGGAGGGCGGCATTTTGGGTGACGTGACGGGTGCGTTCTAGAAGTTCCGCACGTGTTGCCCAAGGGACGAGTTCTTGATGGACGAGATCGAGGAGCACTTGAATGTGGTCTACGCCTCGTTCGCGGACACGGCGCGCGTCAGACGGGATAGAACAGATAGAGAGCGTTGGTTCGTTGACCCAAGGAAAGGGCTCACTTGTACCGGAACGAAAACGCCGCAAGAGGTTTTGCAGGGGCACCTTCAGACAGGCAGCACTTCGATACTTTAAGCTCGTGAGTAACGAGCGCAGAACGGGGTTTGCGTAGGCACCGATAGAAACAATCTCATCCGTGGTTGGTTCTTCGAATAAGATCCGTTCCAGACACGCATTACACAACCAAGTATTATCCACTTCACACACGAGGCAGGTCGGCGGATAGAGAACGTCTAAGAACCGTTCGTATAAAATAGAAAACGAGGTGCGCATATACACCCCGTTCCATATTTTTTGCTGTTTGTCAATTATAGCTCGAGTGGCTTGGACTCAACTCGCGAGACCACCCAGCGGCCTTGCTCGCGGGTAAACGTGAGGGTAACTTCCCGATAGGAAAGAGCCGCGGACTGCGTTCCTGTTTCTATGATTTGTTGGGCTTGCACCACGACGATGGCTTGCGTTTTGCCGCTGAGAGGCAATTCGGAAGTGATACGACTTGAGAGCGTGCGGAGGGTTTGAGTCCACGTTCCAGCCGGGAGTGGATGCTCGTTCGTCAGACGTTGGCGCTCGCCTTGGTAAAAGGCGCGTACCGTTGGAGTTACATCTACGTACACCTCGGTGAGGCTCGCGAATCCGTCGGTATTGGTGTAGGAACCCTGTCGGGCGGCTAAGGCCAGTGCACGTTGACGTAAGACGAGTTGCTCTTGGTCTTCGGAACTTGGGGTAGATGGCACCAACGGGGCAGCCACCACTCCATCGGCGGAGCTGGCGGGCTGGGGTACAGGCTGAACAGGCTGGGCGGCGGACGGTGCTGGAGCGGGCGCTGCAGGAAGCTTAGGAGCTGTTTTGGACCAGAAGGTCCAATACAGGACGCCGCCAACAGCGAGCAGACCTATAAGGATAAGAAGGATGGCGAGAGTACGTTTGGAAGGCATAGGTTATTTGTCATTCCCTCTAAGGGGTGGCGTTACGTTCTTTCTTGGCTGCTTCAATTTGGAGAAGCTGTTGCGGATTGGTGGTTACCACTTGATCTTCGGTGTAAGAAGCGACGACTTGGATGGCGGCATGCTTGGCACCGGCGAAGAAGATTCCCTCCCCCACTCCGGATTCGAGGAGTAAGTACTTCTCAGACTGAGTGAGTAGAAAGGTGCGGGCGATGAGATCAATAGCTGCTGGGGATTGCTTTAATAGTAATTGCATGGAGCTGTTCGTCACAATGGCTTGACCGTATGGTGAGGTTAAAAAGTCATTGACATCTTGAGTGATGGTCGTAATGCCAAGAAAATATTTACGACAGCGTTTGACGAGGGCAAAGATAAACTTTGCCGAATCCTCGGATTGCATGAGCCACCAGGCTTCGTCAATGACGAGAATTCGTTTTTTTCGTTCGGAACGGACGACATTCCAAATGTAGTTGATGATGGTATAGATAGCCATCGGGCGCAACTCATCTTCCAGATCGCGCACAGAGAAGATGACGAGCTGGTTGTTCATTTTGACCGTGGTCGGTGAATTGAGCAGGCCAGCGAAGGTACCCTCGGTATATTTACGCAACTTGACAATAAGTTCGGCTGTGCCTTCCATTCCTTCCAAAATCTCTTGAAAATCTTGCAAGATAGGCGGCTCAATATTCATGATATCGGCACCGGGGACGATGTCCTTTTTGGCGTAGGTTTCAAGCAGGGCGCGATCCAGGACGGAATCTTCCGTCGTCGTGATTTTGCCGAGCATGAGACGCAGCAATCCCTTCAAGGTGATGACGGCACTGCGAATGATATCTTCGACCGCGAAGGATTCGCCGGTAGGACGTGGGAGGTCAAAGGGATTGATTTTGGATTTGGAGGACAAGGAGATGTTGACGTAGGTGCCACCCACCGTGTCGGACAAATGCTTGTATTCCATTTCCGGATCGATGACAATAACATCGACACCCATCATAAGCGAACGGATGATTTCAAGTTTCACGGTGTAGCTTTTGCCGGCACCAGAGGTAGCAAAAATGACGGCGTTGGCGTTTTGCAGCGAGAATCGATCAAACAAGATTAGGGAGTTATTGTGGCGGTTGATGCCGTAAAGAATGCCGTTGTCGCTGGAAAGTTCGGCCGAGGTGAATGGGAACGAGGAAGCGATCGGCGAGGTGCTCATGTTGAACGTAATCTGCAATTCGTCGTTCCCGAGCGGCATCGTTGAACTAAAACCTTGTTCCGCTTGGAAATAGGTACGGCGCGTATAAATCAGCATCGACGCAAAAGTAGTCTCGACGTGAGACGTGACTCGTTCAAGCTCATCTTTATTCGTCGAATAGAAGGTGCAGTAAAATGCGAATTGGAAGAAATGTTCGATCCCTTGGGTTAAATCGTCACGCAACTGCTCGATATCGCGCAAAGCGGTCTCGGCCTGCGGGTCACGCGCCTTCCCCGCTTCTGCGTCGGTTGAAATTTGCGCTTCAAGGATACCGACTTTGCGCTTGAGCTGTTTGAGAACGATATCCGCCTTCATTGGATAGAAGAACATGGCGATATCGAGCTGGGCACTAAGGTTAATAAGCGGTGACGCCCAACCGACGGTAACGTAGCGGGGGTAAGTTACCACGAAAAGGGTGCGACAAAAGACATCCCCCAAGCGCAAGAACGATGGCTCGACCTTCATGGAGGCAGGCGCAATCAAATCCTTGATGCCAACCACGCCTTTACGATAGATACGCTCCTCTTCCAACGCTACCCGTTGCTCTTCCTGTTCTTGGCGCAGCGCCTCTTTAGAAGGGCCACGCGTAAGGCCAACACCTCCCTTGGTAATCACGGAAGGGTCAAAGGACTTTTCTTCTTGAGGTTGGAAGGCCATAGGATTATAGATCTTCAATCTGTAACTGGTTTACATCGACGAGACGTTGCGTATCGTATAGCTCGGGATTGTAGACGGTGTAATATAATTCAATGAGTCCTTGTGTATCGAGCTGGACGCCAGAAAGAGACATGGAGCCTAAGCCGCTCATGATTTGGTTGACGCGTAGCCCTAAATCGAAGCGCTGTTTTTGGAAGTTTTCTTCTGACAATCGAATCAAGGAGGTGGGAGCCATCAAAGAGCTTAGGCGCTGTAAAAAGCCTTTTTGGTGTTGGCCGGCGGTTACCATCGGGTTGTATGGTACCACAATGAAAAAGCGCTTTTGCATGATATCGCCCAATTGAACCAGTTGCTTGATAAAGTCACGGTAATCGCGGATTTGACGTTTTAAGAGTTCATTTTGGAGCGTTTTTTCATTGTCCGTGAGTTGGCGGATATATTGGTCAATGTTCATCTTGCGTGATTGGATCACGACTTGAATAGGAAAATCTAGACTGTTTAAAAACTGCATGTAGGCTTGGACAATGGCGTTTTGTTCATCCAAGGATTTAAGCGCAAAGTTAACGCTTGAGACGAGGAGCACGGAGCGCAACGACCCGTCGCGTAAAATAACCACACCATCGCGAATCTCGGATACATCTAAAAACCGTTGGGCAGAGACGCCAGGTTTTTTGCCAGACAGTTTTTGACTTTGCATAGAGCATTACACTTCTTCTTCAGGATTATACACGCCTCCCGTGTTTACTGTTAGAGCTAGGTCGCGTAAGCGAGAAGATGTGGGTGGTGGAGCGGTGGGAGTTGCGACGACCGGCGGCGCGGGCTTGTGGTGTTTGATGATGACTTGGAGCTCTGAATCGGTCAGTCCTTTTTGCCAAGTTCGAAGCGATGGACGGACGGTGGTTTCAAGAAAATTTACAAAAAAGATATGGAAGGGTTGGCCATTAATTTTTAGAAAGGCAAAGCTGGCCGCTGTCCCACCCGTGATGACGGTAGCCAAAATAAAATAAGGCAAGGTAAATAGCTTGTACTCGATAAAGATCGCAAAGGCTGCCCCTAAACAGATCAAAAACTGCCGAACCGTGATCGGACCGAGAATCTTATCTTCTGCATCAATGAATTGTGGGACAACGAATTTGTCAGGCATAGGGTAGGCGTAGTGGCGGACCCCCGTGTCCGCCCGAATACTGACCGGTCTCGACACGGGGGTCGAGCACTACATCCTTATAATTGTGCATGCGTATTAATCTCCATAATCGCCCCTACTTCTTCAGCAGTGAGAAGATTTGGGTTAGTTTTTCGCTTTTGCTCAATGATTTCGACCACGGAACGGCCGGCTCGAAAGCTTTCCCCGACCAGTTCCAGATAGGCCTGTTGCAAAGGCGATGTGCGCCACCCTTGCACCCCTTCTGTCCAACGTTCGAACGATTCTTCTTTAAGCGCGTCAAGCGTTTGGATAAGTTTGGCTGCAGCGTCATTGGGAGAACGGGCCAAGCGACGGAATGTTTCAATGGTGGTGCTTTGAAGCTCTTCGGTAAGACCGGTGAGGCGTGGCGGTGGGGCGACGGCATCGACCGTAGGAGCGGGAATGGGACTGGAGGAACTGATAGGACCCACCGGCGTGGGTGCTTGGACACGTTTGGACGCTGCCTCTTTCATTTGGGCAAAGAAGGCATTACGCACTTCTTCCTCCCGCTGGCCGGAACGAATTTTCTTTTCAAACCATTCAGCATGCTCTTGACTCTGACGAAGTTTGCGTTCCGCAATCTTTTGCTCTTGGAGCTGCTGGACACCGGCAATGCTTTGCTTTTCTTCATTTCCAACGGCTTCACGGCGGGCTTTATATTGCTCTTCGATGATATTTGCAATCCTTTCCGCCTCCTCTTCCGGCAATCCCATCCCGCCAACTTTTGTATCGCGTCGCAACATGTCGGCCACTTGGAAGGCGTTGCGAACATCACGAATCCGCGTGGAAATAATATTCTGCAGGCGCTTGGCCAAATACTCATCCCCGTTCCAGCCTATGGCTCGGTAGGTTTCTTCAATCGCTGTAGCCAAGACCGCTTGAGCTTCTCGCGCTTTCGGAGACGTGAATAGACTCGTCGGAACGGTTTCTGGAGCGGGCGGAGCAGGTGCAGGTTGTGGCTGCTCTTGTTTTCCGGCGATACGCTCGGCTTCCAGTTCACGCTGAAAGGCGGTGAACCAATCGACGTATTCTTGCTCTGAGATAACTTGGGTTTTTCCGAGGAAGTCAATCAACTCCTTCGCAAACGAGTCCGCCTGTTCACGGGTGAGACCCACTCCCCCTTCGGTTTGAGCGCGTTGCAAGAGTTCTTTGACCTGTTCGATAAGACGTACGCCTTTGATATAGGAAATGAGGATATCGCGGCAACGACGAACGCTTTCTTCAGACAAAAGACTGACTTTTGCTTGCGCTGCAATGCGCCGTACAGCTGCACCATATGAAACGGGCCGTAAGGCCACGCGCGTGACCGATTGAATTTCACTGATGGGAAACCCTAATTCTTGCAAACGTCGCTCAACATCCCATGGCACCATATCAGCCAAAGGCAGCATGATATACCGCAGTAAAACACGCTCTACTTCCTTTGGATCACGATCTCCCACGACCTTAGAGAGACGCATCCGAAACTCTGATTCAGAAATCCGAAAGAACATTTGATCCCACACGACATCCATCATGCGATTCCACGCATCATGATCATAGCCTAACTCTGCTTGCGCCTTATCTTCCGCTTCCATGGCAGAATCATCAAGGAGATACGCCTGGACGGGTTCAGGAGCTGATTCAAAGAAACGCATCCAGAGTGAACGATTCATAGATGACTAGGTGCTGGAGGATGTATCAAAGGCACGGTCAATTTGAGTCGCGATTCTCGCGCGCGTTTGACGATCTGTGGAGTTGTGCAAATCCTGAGCCGTTTGAAGAGTAGGCGCGTGATCAAGATCAACTGCCGTTGAGAAAAACTCAAGCATGGCTTTTTTGGTTCGCATGCTATTTGCGCCCGTATTCGTAGCTTTGTAAACAGCGATATTTGCCAATGGTTCAGTTTTTTGACTGCCAGGATTATCAAGATCATCCACGGTGAGAGTAACTTGCATCGCATCAAGGGCATGCTCTGCCATTTTTTTACTTACCCCACGCTTTCCGGGTTGGCTCATTAAATAACGTAACTCACTTGTCAGATCCTGATAGGCTTTTTCTTGGCCTTTCCTTACTTGCAATTGACCGTCTTTAAACTGAAGTAAGGTATTGAATTTGGGCACGAGAGACTTGGTATACTCATTTAAGGCTTGTTCTATATTTGGAATACCGTTTTTTCCATCAAGATCCACAAACTGACCACCCGCCTGCAGAAATTGTCCAAGAGCATTGCCAGCTGCAGCCGTGTTCAAGGTACCCGCTTTTGAAGCAGAATCGAGAGCTTGATAAGCATTTGATTCTTTGGTGCTGCGCATTAAAAGACCATCCGCGACTTCTTTCTTTAGTTCATCTGCTTTAAGTGAACTATCCGGGTTCCTCCACATGCGCATATTCCCATACTGATCGGTCTCTAAACGAGAACGTTGCGCCTGCTTAAGATCCATCCCTTTCTTGCCTTTGAACTCATTATTTTCTAGAAAATCGAGGACCGTGTGGGTGTTATTAAACATGGTCTTATCCTCATCCTTGAGCGAATTGAGATACGATTCTTTTTTTGCATCATCACCCGTCAGGCGCACACCACCGTCCGCGTCAAAATCTACTACCCCCGCCGCCTTTAATGCTTGTACAAGCACTTTGACGTTTGCCTTGGCAGATTCGTCCATCTTGGCGAATTTCGTAGGATTTTGAACTTTACTCTCAATATCGCTTGCAAACTTATCTTCTGAAGACATAAGCAACGGATTTTCTTTCCGTCGTTTCTTCACTTTTTCAATGGCTGCAACATCTCCAACGCGTTCAGCCTGCAGATACTCAGCGTCCAAGTTGCGGCGTTCTTCTTGTAACAAACGGTCATCCGCCAATGCATCCGCCATCTTCCCTGCATGTCCAGCATTTTCGATATGCTCAAACATCGAATCACGCTGAATCGATGTGGCAAATTCATCCTCTAGGCGACGGCGCTCTTCTGCCATGACGGAATCACTGCGTAAATCCTCCGCAATTGCCATGGCAGCTTGCTTATCGCCCTGCGTATACCAAGCACCGCCCGCTGCTTTTCTAACCGAACTCGCCGCATCTCGCATTCTTCCTTCTGGCATCATACTCACTGCTTTATCCGCTACCGCACCAACTGCGCCACCAAGAACAGAATTGTACCCTTTTTGAACCACCCGCTTTTGATCAGCGGTCATCCCCTTGAGTGCCGAGTTGATCTCAGATGCTTCTTTCTCAGCCTCTCGCTTACGCATGGTCATGCCAGCCATGAGTGGTTTACGCGCATATTGCCCTAACAAAGGGATGCGATTCGTGGCACGTAGTGCCAGCCCAGAAGCTTTACCCGTAATATCGTACCTTCGATCGACGGCGTTGAATGCGCCCTTGCCCAAAATTTTCGCTGCAATAAACGGCGACGCGGCAGCTAAGCTTGCCGCTCCAAAGGCCAACCCTTTACTAGCTGAGCCAATCTTACTAGCAAAATTCCCAATGGTTTGGTCGACCGCTTTTGCAGATTCCATAGCCGTCTCTAAAGCCAGCAACATTAAGGCCACTGCCACGATGAATGAAGCGACGTTATCTGAGGTACCGACACGGTTGATAAACGTAGTGGCAGCACTAGTACCATTGATATCTGCTGTGGGTTCATAAAGACCCAACTGACTTGATAAGCCTTGGCTCTGTCCGGACAAGGCAGGAGTAGAGCCGGATTGTCCGGTTGCCGCCGGAGTCGCAGCCGGTGAGGCATTGGTGGTGGTTGGTGGAGGCGTTTGCAAGATCGCAAACGTCAGGTAGATCATGAACATCACGACCGGACCGCCAGTGAGTGCTCCGGCCAATCTTGACCAGTACTTGCCTGCAAATCCTGATAAAGCACTTTGAAGACTCCCCGGTAAAGCACTGGTAAGGAACGCAAGAGGAGAAAAGATTAATAAAACCCACAGCAAGACGATGCGACCAAGGGTATAGGCGATCATGATAAGCATGACGCCATTAGCAATCACAATCAGGACGAGGGCTAGCAAAAACGAGGTGAAGATCTGGGCCCCCAGTTCTGTCCCCTGGCTCGCTTCATAATCGCTTCTCATGCTGAGCAGCTGGTTAATGCGGAAGGCGGCCGTAAAGTTTCCGGCTCCAGCTGCCCGAAAGGCGTTGACAAACGTCAAGGTTACGACCTGGGAGAAGTCGATCAGGATTTGGATGAAGGTACGCGAAAAATTGATTAAAATAGCCATTAACAGCAACTTTGGTAAGACGGCGTTGTATCGAAGGGAAGAATCGTAGCCTAAAATCGTACTAAAAGCGGAAATGAGGAGCACCACGATAAAAAACATGTTACAAATATCGCGGACCACCACCCAACCAAGCCGAACGGGCTGTGCGTCGCCGAAGCCGTTATAACGAGCAAATCCTAGGAAAATATCAACTAGAAATACAAATAATGATCCTAACATCTGTACCACCCAGGACAATATTTTTGTAATCGCACTAATCGCTTCCTCCATTGGACCTGCGTGCGCAATATGCGGCATGACAAACATCACGCAAACAATCGCCGCAAAACCAAGAGGGTGTTTATGGTCCACCACCCATTGTTTTGTACGTGCCCATCCAGCCGCTACCTGTTGTGATAAAGATCGAAAAAGAGAACGCATAGCTATCATGGAGTAGGATAGCATATCGGCTTTAAAGCTGGAACTTCATTATTTACCCACATTCCACTTGTTCTTTGACATTCCACTTGTTCATCGCTTTATTTATTCCAAACTCCACCCAATCCTCCATCGCAGTTAGCGATTGTTTTAGTACTTCGTCCACTAAAACCTCTTCATCAGCTCTAAATCTTTGTAAGACGTAGTCTTCTTTCGCTAGTTGGCCGACGGGTCGTCCAATCCCAAGACGCAGACGCGCAACTGTTTCCGTCCCTAACCGTTCTTGGATGGAACGAATACCGTTATGGCCGGCCGGACCGGCTTGGGCGCAAAAAGCCAGACGTCCCAACCCATAATCCATTTCGTCGTGTACGACGAGAACGTCGACGAGGTCGATTTTATAAAAAGACAGGACCGCTTCTACGGCTTCGCCAGAGCGGTTCATATACGTTAAAGGTCGAACGAGGAGGATTTTTTCTTCGTTGAGACGACCTTCGGCCACTTCGGACTGGAAACGAGATTTTTCTTGAAAAGAGGTGCCTATTTTTTGCGCCAACGCCGTCACTGCGTCCCAACCGATGTTGTGACGCGTATGGTCATATTCTTTGCCAGGGTTCCCCAGGCCGACGATGAGTTTCATATCTCCTTCTTTCGTCATCCTGAGTGAAGTCATACGGAACGAAGGATCCCTTGCGATCGGTCGGAGGGGCGAGGGATCCTTCACTGCGTCGGACTCCGTTCAGGATGACGACAAAAAATAACTGAAATACTTCCCACCCCTATCTCTTCTGCCTTCGTCTCGTCTGGTTGACCAGTGGTTTAGGTTCAATAATCTTACCGACTGCTTCCTCATACCCTGGACCGGAACGATTCCACTTACGTCCGCCTTTGGAAATCGGCACATTGCGTGCTTTGACGATGATCGGTGTGCCCGTAAAGCCAAACTTTTCACGGATGCGTTTTTCCAAAAAGCGAATCCAGTTTTGGTGGACACTTTCTTTTTCCCCCAAGACCGTGACCAAGAAGGTTGGCGGCGCTTCTCTAACTTGGGCGATGTCGTAAATACGTGGGGATTTTGGACCGTAACTTGGCAATGGCTTTTTACTTTTAATACAAGCCTTGAGCAAGCGGTTGATGGCATTATAGTCGATCTTACGGTGTCGTTCAGCCTGGACGTTCATGGCCACATCCAACAATTCGCGCGTACGCTGGTTTTGTTTGGCACTGACAAACACCATCGGCGCCCAAGACAAAAATGGAAACAGTTGACGGATAAGGGCTTCGATTTCGTTGGCGGTCTCTGGTTTTTTGTTGGGGATTAGGTCCCATTTATTAGCAACGAGGATCAATCCTTTACTAGTGGTTTCAAGTACGCCCGCCAAGTGGCGGTCTTGCGCAGTCGGATCCTGGGTCACATCAAACACGAGACAAGCGACATCACAGTCATCAATCGCTTTAAGATTGCGTTCAATTCCCGCTTCTTCCACCTCATTATCAATACGCGCTTGCTTGCGCATGCCGGCGGTATCGACGAGCATGACATCACGGTCTTGGTAGCGTAACCAGGTATCTTGAGGTTCGCGCGTAGTGTGGGCGACGGGCGATACGATGACGCGCTGCTCACCTAAAATCGAGTTGACGAGGGAAGACTTGCCGACGTTTGGACGTCCGACAATCGCGAGACGGAGAGGCTCGACTTCATAAGTCGGGATAGCAGGCTTGCCTTGTTTTTCTAATGTTTCCAAAATTTCATCTAAAAGATCACCTGCGAGAAAACCTGTATTAGCACTAATTAATTTTGGTTCGCCTAGTGCCAATTGGTAGATACTTGCTTCATGAGCAGACGAGGCATGCTTCATCTGGTCAATCTTATTCACAACCAGCCAAGCAGGTTTTCCGGTGGAACGGACATAGCGGGCGATCTCTTGGTCTTGCGGCAAGACACCAGCTTGACCGTCAATCATGAAAAGGATCAGGTCTGCTTCTTGAACAGCGTGTTGGGTTTGGGTACGAATTCCCTCTCCAATTTCGTTTGCTTCGGTGTCCATCCCTCCGGTGTCAATCAAATCGAAGACGACTCCGCGCCACACGACCTGGCCATAGCGACGGTCACGGGTCGTGTGCGAAATAGGACTCACTAAGGCCTGACCTGTTTCCGTCAGGCGGTTCCATAGGCTGGACTTGCCCACGTTAGTACGGCCGACAAGGGCGACAAGCGGACGGTTACGGGCGGGTGGAACTGGTGCGGGCATAGGGAGGTGAGATAAACGCGTCGCTCGCTTCGCCTAAAATAATGAGGAAGTCGACATTGGTGGCCGAAAGACGTTCGGGGGCGATGCCATCATTCAAAAGGATTTTTGGGCGTTTGGGGTCAGCGGGATCGGGCGTGGGCGTAATGGTTGAGACATCTGCCTCTAAAAGACGACGCAGAACCCCTAGTTGAGAGGGTTTTTTGCCATTTGTCAAGTCATAGACCACGGTCCGTTCATAGCCACGACGGAGTGCATTCCCAAAGGCAATGATCTCATATCCTGACTTTTCAAGTTTGGCTGCAACTTGCGAAGCAAAACCTGTGCGAGTGGTGCCATTCTTGACCTCTAATTTTATCGTCTCTTGGTCAGAGGTCGTGAGTTTTTTATCGACCGCTGCTACTTGCGCTTGAGTGGAAGAAGCAAAGGGGTTTTGAGCCAATTCACGGATAACGGACCAGTCAGGCTCTTTGGGAAACAGCATAAACGCTCCAGCTACATTGCCAGCTACTAATTCTCCATCTGGCGCGTCCGTTAAGACATGCATGCTCACACGGTCACGGGAAAAATCCTGTGCCATAGGAGCTAGCTGTAAAATATCCCAAAGGGTG
Organism: uncultured Gammaproteobacteria bacterium; assembly: GCA_964438015.1. Taxonomy (GTDB): domain Bacteria; phylum Patescibacteriota; class Patescibacteriia; order 2-12-FULL-60-25; family 2-12-FULL-60-25; genus JAGOUY01. Next base: position 17,634 of record CAYTIN010000016.1, on the reverse strand, counting down.
AAATCGGTTTGCAAATGGCTACTAATCACTGAGTACAGCGATCTCATCTTGGTTGGATTCGCGAGTGTTTGCAAGGAAAGCAATTTGTCCCGCACCGCCAGCATAATAAGTTGTTGACGATGGCTGCGAGCAAAATCCGACCCTTCTCCATTATTCCCGTGACGCGAACGCGCGAACATTAAGGCTTGCTCACCGGTAAAATGCTGCTGGCCTTTTTTAAAGCTGATGGTCATCCAACGGTCATCGGCGGTGGGATATTGGGGATCGGTAAAGGATCGCTCAACATTTACGTCGATACCTCCAATAGCGTCTACAAACTTGGCAAAGCCTGAGAAATCGATGCGCACGACGTGGTCGATGCTCACTTCGAGGAGCTTACCGATATCGTCGGCCGCCCGCCGTGCACCCTCGCCAGGATGGTCTTGCTCAGCATACGCTTGCACAGCATTAATTTTTTCGAATCTGCCACCGCCTAATGGATAGGCTGTATCACGAGGAATAGAAAGGAGTGCGACCTTTTTTTCTTTCTTGTCGACGCTTGCGAGGATGATGGTATCCGTAAGCTGTGGACCATCGTGGCCCTCCCCCCCTACGCCCAAGAGCAGGATGTTCATGCGATCACGCTCAATAGGTTGAGCAGGAGTCGTGGCTGCCCCTGCGCCAAACATGAGGCGACGGATATCGGATATGACCGGTACGTCACCAACTTCCGCTAAGACGGTTGTCCCCTTTTGGACAGAACGATAGGAGGCATACGCCCCTAATCCGGACACAAGTGCCACCAGACAAGCAAACACACCTCCTATAATATAGGTCTGCCGATGCAAACGTCCTTCTTTGGGCGCATCATCAACAAAATTGGCAGCCAGAGGCGGTTCTTGAAGTTCAGACATCGTGAGTTAGTGTATCAGTGAATAGGGGTTGCTTCAAGGGAGTTTTTTCGTTTTGGGCGACTCTTGACAAAGCGGCTGTTTTATGGAACGGAGTATGTATGTCCTTTTCTGAAGAACGTGTAGCCAAGATTTGTTTAACGCACTTTCGCGATATTGGGAGTCAGCGTTTACGGTTACTCAAGCGCGTATTTGGATCTTATACAAAAGCCTGGTCTGCCAACCGCAAAGCGTTGTTAGAGGCGGGTTTGAGTGAGACGGTCGTGCGGCGCTTTATTACTTGGCGCAAGACCTGCAAACCCGAACGGTTGATCGATGCGATCATGGATGAAGACATTCGGGTGGTGTCGCCTGAGGATACTGACTTCCCGTCTTTGTTACGCACATCGAGTGATCCTCCCGAGCTATTGTTTGTGCGCGGACAAATTCCCGTGGCTCCGGCAGTCGCGATGGTTGGCACACGCAAAGCAACCAACTATGGGGAACATGCGGTGAAGCAATTGATTCCGACCTTGGTGCGTCATGGGTTATGCGTCGTGTCGGGACTAGCCTTAGGGATTGATGGACTCGTGCATGAGACAACGCTCGAAGCAGGCGGGACAACGCTAGCGTTTTTAGCCACTGGTGTTGACCGTTCGTCCATATACCCACGCGAACATACCCACCTGGCTGAAGCTATTTTGGAACATGGCGGCTGCTTGATGAGTGAATCGCCGCCCGGCGGAGAAGGGTTCAGACATCTGTTTCCATTGCGGAATCGGCTCATCGCAAGTTTTTCCTTAGCGACGGTGGTCATCGAGGCGGCTCTCAAAAGCGGATCTCTCATTACCGCGACGCTTGCGCTGGAAGAAAACCGTGAGGTGCTGGCCGTCCCCGGTCCTATTTGGAGCCAGCAGTCGGAAGGGACAAATCACCTTTTAAAACTTGGGGCAAAGCCGTGTACGGCAGCAAAGGACATTCTTGACGCGCTAGCGCTTGATCGGCCAGACTTGATCACCCAAGCCAGAAGCGACCTGCCAACCACTCCACAAGATGAGGCATTTTTATCTAACCTTAGCCAACCAATCCATATCGATGCCCTGGCCGCTCTCGCCAAACAAGCCGTCTCACATGTATCATCCCAATTGTCTGTCCTAGAACTCAAAGGACTTGTCCAACATATTGGGGGACAAATGTGGGTTAGAATATAATATTATGCATCTCGTCATTGTTGAATCTCCTACCAAAGCGAAGACCATTCGCAAATTTTTAGGCTCGGAATACAAAGTCCTGGCTTCGATGGGGCATGTACGCGACCTTCCCGAATCATCGACAGAGGTACCGGCGGCGTACAAGAAAACGCCTTGGGGCCAGTTAGGCGTGAACGTAGCTGATAATTTTGAGCCTTTATACGTAATTCCTAAGCGTAAGGCGAAGACCGTCAGTGAACTCAAGGCGGCTTTGAAAGAAGCAGATAAAGTCTACTTGGCGACTGATGAAGACCGCGAAGGAGAAAGTATCAGCTGGCATCTTTTGCAATTACTCAAACCTAAGGTTCCGGTGCATCGGATGGTGTTTCATGAAATTACCAAACAGGCGATTGAAAAAGCTCTTGCCCATCCAAGAGAAATTGATGAACGATTGGTACGCGCCCAAGAAGCGCGACGTATTTTGGATCGCTTGGTGGGGTATTCGCTCTCCCCTGTTCTCTGGAAAAAAATTGCTTATGGATTGTCGGCAGGACGCGTCCAGTCGCCTGCTTTGAAAGCAATTGTTGACCGAGAACGGGCGCGCGTTGCGTTTAAGACATCGACGTATTGGGACGTGGTAGCGGATGTTAAAGCTGAGGACGGGACGTGCGAAGCGAAGCTCCTGAGCACAGGCGGTAAACGGATTGCAATTGGAAAAGATTTTGATGAAACGACTGGCACCCTTAAAGCTAAGAGCGAGGCAATTCTTATCGATGAAGCTCGTGCCAAAACCATTAGTGCCGAGGTGAAACACGCAGATTGGACGGTCAAGGAAGTCCATGAAAAGCCCACCACGCGTCGTCCCCCACCACCGTTTATTACTTCCACGCTTCAACAAGAGGCAAACCGTAAATTAGGCCTGTCCTCCAAAGAAACCATGCGTATTGCGCAGGCATTATATGAACATGGGTACATCACCTACATGCGTACGGATTCGGTGGCCTTGTCGCAGGAGGCCATACAAGCCACGAGTCGGATGGTGAAGGAACGGTTCGGGGCCGAGTATTTACCGGATGCACCTCGACATTATTCGAGCTCAACCAAAGGTGCCCAGGAAGCACACGAAGCCATCCGTCCGAGTTTGGCATTGGTTCCTCCTCACGAGATCGACTTGAGTGGTGGAGAACGCAAGCTGTACGAACTCATCTGGATGCGCACGCTGGCATCGCAAATGAAGGATAGTGAACAATTGCAAGTCAGTGTCATATTTGACGCGGCTACGCATACGTTCCAAGCCACAGGGTTAAAAATCCTCTTCCCCGGATTTTTACGCGCCTATGTCGAAGGTGAAGAAGATATCGAAGGCGCACTTGGCGACCGTGAACGGTTGTTGCCAAAGCTTGTCGTCGATAAGCAGGTCAAGTGTATGGATGCCCGTGCGGAGGGTCACGAGACCAAACCGCCTGCCCGTTTTACTGAAGCGAGCTTGATCCAATGGATGGAAAAGGAAGGGATCGGCCGTCCGAGTACCTATGCCAGTATTATCGGCACGCTTGTCGACCGATCCTATGTCCAAAAGCAAAGCAGCGCGCTCGTACCGACGTTTACCGGATTTGCTGTCACACAGTTCATGGAACAACGGTTTGCGGATTTAGTCGACGCGAAGTTCACCTCCGGCATGGAAGAACGGCTGGATAAGATCGCAGCCGGTGATACAGACTGGTTGCCTTATTTAAAGGATTTTTACTTTGGCGACCGTGGACTCGAAAAGCGCGTGGAAACCGAGACTAAAGATAAAACGAACCAAGTCGATTATCGACAAGTGGCCTTGCCGCAATTGTCTGAGGCGGTCGTACGCGTGGGCAAGTACGGTGCCTATGTCGAGGCACCGCACCCACAACATCATACCCTGGTGAAAGCGACATTTCCCGAGGATGTCATGCCAGGCGAGATTACGGAACAGACGCTAGGAGAATTATTATCTAAAGCACAACAAGGACCGACGACACTTGGACAAGATCCGGAAAGCGGTGAACAAATCTATCTACGAACGGGAAGTTACGGACCGTACTTACAACTTGGTGAAGATCCGCCTGAAGGAGAAAAGAAAGCAAAAAAACCCAAACGCGTGAGCATTCCAAAGACTGTTCCATTGGCAGAATTGGATCGCGCTAAAGCATTGCAAATCTTGTCTCTGCCTCGCCTGGTAGGCTTGCATCCACAAACCAGGAAAGAAGTGCGGGCCGGATTGGGACGCTTTGGACCTTATGTGGTCCATGATGGCGAATTCCGTTCTTTGAAAGGTGAGGATAATGTGTTTGACGTGACGCTTGACCGCGCGTTGGAGCTTCTGGCGATGCCAAAAGGAACCCGCGGCGGTGGGACAAGTAAATCCCTCGGACAACATCCAAAAGATAAAAAACCGGTGACGCTTCACAGTGGGAAGTTTGGTTATTATGTGAAGCATGGACGGACGAATGCCACCATCCCTAAAGACGCTAAGCCAGATGATATTACGTTAGATATAGCCTTGGAACTCCTGGCAGCACGTAAGGCAAAAAAATCTTCATAACTAACATTCTCATAACAAAACTTGGACTATATAGTCCAAGTTTTGTTATGAGAATGTTAGTTTTTTTCACCAATTCCGAACGCGGAAAGAAGATCTTTTCCCGCACGGAAGATAGAACCAACACCCGGCCACTCCTGCATACTTTTCCAAAAAGATTCCTCTTCTTTTGCACCCCCACTTGTACGATTTTCCGAAGGAGGATTTTTGCCGATGGTAAAGACATTTGAACCTCCCAGCACCCACGGAGTATTAGGCAAGGCAGCCCTAAGATCAGCTTGATTGCGAGTGTTCATCCTATCCTTGGAACGTAATATTTTCTGATTTTCTATCACCCTACGCAAACCTTCTGTTATAGCAGCTTGAGCTGAAAGAGCACCAAAAACGCGCGCTTCACTTAATGTCTGGACATTTTGCTCTCCCGCATCACCGACCAAGTTTTGACGTGCTAGAGAAACGACCGTTGTCATATCAGCAAGAAGGGCTACTTTTTGCTCATATTCATACCGCATAAGAGCAAGACGTGTAGTAAGATCATTTCTCCTCGTTTCGAAAAATCCTTTATCTTTGCCCGCCTTCTCAGGAGCATGTTCCTTGATCTGAAGCTCTAAACTCTTCATCTCTCGAGTCAAATCAGTGACATCCCTCTCAAGTTTTGCATGAGCTTGCCACGCAAGACTATACGCATTTTTTTCACGCAAGGCTTCCATTTGTCGGGTGACTTCATTTAACCTCTGATTTGCTACTACTTTTTCTTTCGTCACACTTCTTAATCCTTCGTAAAGCAATGCCTTGAGGGTTTCTACGGTACTTGATGCTCCCTCTCCCTTTCCTTCAAGATGCTTCCGTACAGCTATCGGCAATGAAGCCCAGGCCTTAATATCAATGATCCCTGCTGGTTCGGCGTCCAGTACTCTGAGCGTTTGTGTCATTCGCGATTCCCAGCTTGCCAAGACTTGCGTATAACGTAATGCCTCTCCGAGTTCGAGCGTAAGCTGCTGCTCCCGCTGAAATGCCTCCAAGATTCCTTTTAGGTAAGGCTCGGAAGCGTCATAAACAATTCTATCTTTAAGTGCTTTTGCGAAGTTAACGGAAGCTTCCTGCGTTTCTGCGGTAACTTCCTTCCACGTTTTGGCTTGGTTAACATACCGTTGTTCTGAGGCGCGACGCTCTTCTACCGTAGACTTTCCAGCAAGAACCGCTCCTTCTCTTAGGACGTTTTGTATTTCTACGTCCATCGTAAGAAGCTCTGCCTCAGTTTGTAATTGCTTCAGAACATTTCTTAATTCATTAATCTTTTCTTTGTCACGTGATTTTTTCTTGTGTCCCTCCTCTTGAGCCAGCTCCCTTGCGGTTGCGTTCATTTTCCCTTTTAACCGCTCCAACAACTGCTCAGACCCTGTTGGCTGAGTCGTCGCTTTTTCCCATAATCCCTGCAGAACCTTTTCTTTTTCCATTCGCTCATTTTCTGTGGTGACGCCAATGAGCTGCGTAGTTACTTCTACGATATTATCAAACAAGGCTACATGATCCTCAAACTGAGGATGGGCTTGACGTACTTGTTCATAGACTCCTTCTTCCACTATTCTCTTTGCCCGCTCCAACCGAGGACCTTGCTCCTTCATCCAGTCCAAAAGGATATTCCTATCCGCTTCTCGAAACAGTGTTGGATTTATAAATATCGGGTCTTTATAAGTTGCTTGTGGAACATTGGGTGGTGTCTGTGGAGATGTGGGTATATTCGGCATGTTTACAGCCGCGGCTGGAGGAGGAGTATTTGAAGCAGTGGTAGCAGCCGCAGCGGCAGCGGCATCCGCGACAGATGGCATCCCAGCTACACCTGCTAGCGTCCCTACCAATGCCTCTACTCCTTCTAATATTGCAATTAAGTCACCATATTCATTCATGAGTTCGTCATTCTTTTCTGAAGCATCTTTTGCCGCTTCTTTTGCTTCCATCGCTTGAAGAAGTTCCACGCGCGTTTTTCCTTGCGCGTCAGGCATGAATAAAGAAGCAAATATCACTCGCAAATCACCCTCAACAATGCGTGTACGAGCTGACTCGTACGCGTCTACTTCGTTCGGTTTTGGTGCGAGATTCTGTAAGTATGCTTCATCGAGTTCCAAGATTTTTTGAACCTGTGACACCAAGGACTTGATGTCATCAAAAACCTGCTTATTGTATGGATCTCCAGATGCATAACTATCTGCAATGCTCAATCTTGATTTAATCCGCTCAAACAAACGACGTGATTCTTGCGTTTGTGTTTCAAATGCAACCCGTACAGCATCATCCGGGACTGAGGATGGGGTATCTGGTGTTGAAGCTTGATCAGGCGTAGCCGCGGCAGTATTCGAAGCCTCCGCTGCGCTTGACTTGTCCGCAACCTTTACATCTATCTTAACAGAGCTTGAATCCGTATTATTGACTACATTGGCTATGTCAGGAGATATTTGCGCCAAAATCTCCACGCCATATTCCTTAAACCAGGCTGCAATAAAGGCCTTGCTCAACTCTCCTTCAAGCGTGAGGCCGCTCTTTTGTCTTTGCTCTTTTACCGCATCATAGTCTGCGTATTTTGTCCTCCACTCTTGTTCTTGCTTATCAAATTGCGCTTGAAATTCTGGATCATTATATAACTGGCTAACTGACCTTGCTATCGCTTCATCCATTTGGGTTTTTACCTTTGTCCATTCATCCCATAAAGGAGTCTTCCTATATAAACTATCCCATCGATCAAGTTCGGCAAGTTTGGCCAATCGCTCGTTTAAAGCGGTATTGAATACCGTTGCTAGCTCTTGTGTAAACTCTTCATCTTGGCATAGCTTATCAAGGAATGCCTCTGAAGGACGACGTTCTTTGGAGCGTGGCTCCTGAGGGATTTCTTGAGAAGTGGCTGCATCTGGAACTTGTGCCCGCGCTTGTGTGCCGCGTTCTTGAGGACCCACGACAGAAGCGTCACGTACTAAAATCATCTCTCGTTCCGTGGGGATGGTCGATGAGACATTCTGCTGTTCTGGAAGAACATTTGGCTGCGCTCCTTGTACATCAACAGGCGCCGACTTCATCGCTTCGCGTTTAATCACTATGCGAACAGCCGTCCCATCATCAGGCTTAGAACGAGCCTTGCTCTGCTCTGATCTTACTCTCGCTGCCACAACCAAGGCCTCGGTCGGATCGGTGATATTTTTTATCGCCTCAACGATTTCAACATCTTCAATCTCATTATATCTTCCAGCAGCAATCAGAAACATCTCTCTCCTATTCAGATTATCATGAATCCGATCAGAGAAAAGATATAGTGTCACTTCCCCGGTTCCTGGGGCTATCTCCTTTGAAAAGGCTTCACCTCCTGACCCTAAAGATGCGGAAATAACATTTCTTTTTTGGAAATACTGTTGCAGGTTCGCTTGAAGATCACTGGCCTCTTCTCGTATTAATTTGATTTCCACATCATTAAAGCCCAGCGTCACTAATTCCTCATCTTTTTTTTCTTTAAATACTTCCCAATCAGAAGGGGCGTCAATTTCGTCCGAAATCTTCTGCAAAAGTGCTATCACCTCTTCCGCTTTTTCTTTTGCTGGGTATGTATACGAGTGCTCACGGAGATCGAAATATGCTTCCACAGCATCGTTTATCACTGGTTCGTTTTTGATCAGCTCTGCACCATCTTGAGAAAACCCTAATGCCTCCAGTTCGTCTACGTTTTTTCGTTTTAACTCGTTCCACTCATAGAGCCTATCCGCTTGCGCGAGACACAGTTCCAAGGTCTCCACCGCGGCTTCTCCCTTAGCTGATCTTAGTTGCTCGAATATCTCTTCTTTACCCTTAAAGTATCCCTCAATGGCCTCAGTGAGCGTTTCGTTCTTCTTCAGAATCCTAATATCCTCCTCTCTAAAGCCCAGTTTTCTCAAATCAGACTCGCTTGTATTTTTCAGGTCTTCCCATTTATCAAATGAATCCAGCTGTTCAAGTGCCTTGTCTAGCACTCGAGCAACTTTTTGTGCCGTCTCTTTCTTAATATCTTCCAAAGCACCACTGTCGTCCGAAGTAAGACAATTCATCCCCTTGACCGGATCAAAAGCATATACCCGGCTATCACCCGCCTTGCCAATAATAACCGTATTTTCTACCACCTTAACCAAAACTAAGGTTGTCCCTAGCTTTTTCCAATCTTTCTCGTTTATTCCCCTGCTCTCCCACTCCGCTTTATTATTTCTCACTTTATCTAACTCAGCCCCAGCGTCATTCATGATGGAAATAACCAACCTTCTTGCCTGTTCCGCATCTAGGCCTTCAAACTCCTTCGCACGACTCTTGATATATTCCGCGCCCGTTTGTGAGGCGAGGCTCCCACCGGGTCCTCCCATCCCATCTAATACAGCATACAATTGATGTTCCTCATCAACTAAATAAAAGTCCTGATTTTTCCAATCTGGTTCTTTTAGATCTTTCTTCGCTTCGGTAAATACAGATCCGAAGACTTTCTGCTCTTTAACTTCTTTTCTTTCCTCAACCTTTTCTTGACCTTTCTGACCTTGTAACCCCTCTACTACGCTTTGAGGCGCATGAAGTCGCAACCACTCGGGATCTTGAGCGGCCATTTCTTTTAGAATTGCCGTCCACTCTTCATCTAAAGTTTTTAGCTTGAGGGCAACCTCTTTTTTCTCGGCCTCCGTAAGTGTACCGGTACCTATCTTTCTTGCTTCCATCTCTAATGGTAGTTTAGCTACTCTGATCGCCTCCTTAACACGATTAAAACGTCCCTGAAGGGAGTTGTCTTCCGTGACCTCTGCCGCGGGGGGAGCGCTAGAGGCAACAGGCTTAGCGACCAACCCATCGAACTCTTCTTGCGTTATTTCTAAATCCTGAGCCGTCAGCCCCTTCTCTGCCCACGTCCGAATCAATCCTTTACGTTGTTCTTGTTTTTGGATCTTTTTTTGTTGAAGTGCTAACACTTCTGGCGTATCGGTCTGACCCTCGCCCAAAAGCTTTGTCAGGGTAGCATCTGTATCCTGAATGGCTTGATCCATCTCTTTTAAGAGCGATCGAGCTGCTTCGACGAGCTTTGCATTCGCCTGCGCCTCTGTTAAAGGGAGTAAGTTATCAGGCGAGCCCGGTGTGCTTTTTACTTGCGAAGCGTATTCTGGGTTTCGCTTTCTTCTCATTTCTTCTGCATCATATGCATGATCTCGCTTAAGCTCAGCCACCGTTTGTTCGCCCAACATTTTTACAAGATCCTCATCGGTAAGACTGTGTTTTTCTCGTAAGACAAAGACGGCTGAGGCTCGCTTGGCGCGCATCTCTGATATTTCATGGAGCAACTGAGCACGATCCTGTCGTTCTTCCATAGCACGCTTTCTTTCTTCATATTGAGCTTTATCACTTTTCCTTATCCTGGCAATACTCGCCTCAGGACTTGCTTGCACCGCCGCATCAAATCTTGACTGAAGACGGTCAATTCGGCCTTGAAAAGAAGTATAAGCTTTCTTAATTTCTTTTGTCTCTTCTGTTTCCGATTCTCCTTCGTTTGCCTCGTTCGTTTTTGTCGAGGCAGCTTCTTCGGCAGCTATCGCTGCTTTTGCTAGACTTAGTATAGGTTCCAATGCCTTAACTTCTTGAAGGAAGACGCGATTTTTCTCACTCAAACGATCCAGCTTAGCCTGCTTAGCAGCTTCTCTTGCCTTCTTTAAACGATCTAACTCAGCCTTATCCACCACTTCTTTTTTCTCCTCTTTCTCCTCTATAGCCGACTCCTGCTCATCAAAGAATGCATGCACCTCTTCTATCGCTGCACTCACTGCATCAAAACGATCATCCTCTTTCACACCATCAAGCACTTTCTCACAAGCTGACTGAACTTCGTCTCGTTTTGCTCTCAAGCTCCCCCCACGGACGATTTTCTTAAATACCGCTTCCAAGGCTAACAAGTTTTTTTGAACGGCGATAAGGGCTTCTTCGGAAAGACGGACTTCTGTCTGCTTAGGCTTACCCTCTCGGGTTGTTGGCGAAGAGCCGCTTACTGATCCATCTTTATAGGCCTGGTATGCCGCTCTTAACTCAAAGGCAGCTTTTTGACGATCCGTATCAGAAACATCCACCTTTTCTCGCAGATCCGCAAAGGCATCGGCCTGCATTATGAGTGCGTGATGCTTCACGCGAGAGGTATCTGGCTTTAGCGCGTAGACCTTGTCTAGTAACTCTTCTTCCAGCCTCTCAGTTAGAGGAGGGGTTTTGGCGATTGAAGCTTCGTACGCCATGTGAGCCAACTTGAGAGCATTCGCAGCTTTTTCATAGTTGCTCTTTCTCGATTCGAGCTCAGTTGTATCGGCTTTTTCATAAGCCTCCCACTTCTTATCAGCTTCTACTAACGCATCAAAATAAGCTGCTTGAGATGGGTTATCGTGATCTATATCCATGGTATCCGCCTCATTATTCAGTCTTTCTTCTTCTGGATCGCGAATGGGTTTTTTTGTTTCGATTTTTTTCCGACTTTCTTTCCCAGTCGCTTGGGCAGCATTACCTTGTAATACACCTAATAAATCTTGCCTGAACTTTTGAAAAGCATCCTCTACCCTATTTTTGGTATCACGAGAAACATATTCTAGGTCCTTTAACCCCAGTACGGGCGAGAGAGCGACTTTAACACGGAAATCGGTCAAATCTTTTTTAGCTTCTATAACCGCTTTATCTAGAGGCATGGCACCTTCTTCAAACTTTTTGATGTCTGCTTGAGCAATGGCTAGAATCTGTTCAATTTTTGCTTGTTTCGTCACCGGCACCATCAGACGATCATCTTCTTTTGAAGTCGGAGTCTCATTAGCTCCTTGAACCTTGCCGGTTGTTTCTCGAAAAATCTGCTCCAATTTTCCTCGGAACTCTTTTAGCTTAACACCGGCACGCTGAACGAATCCTCCTAGGGAGCTCTCTGTAGTGGGAGAGGTACCTCCAATTCCCGTTTTGCTATCTTGCATATTGGTCGGTAGTCTAACACATTTACGCATCGCTCGCACCACGTTGCGGGGAACGCAGGAGCATGGTAGGAATAGTGCATGACTTCGCCATTTATTTACGCAAAAACCGTTGATGAATTATGCGATCAAGTGCGCGCGTTTGATCCCCAGGCAGATCTTGCCTTGGTTAGACACGCCTATGCATTTGCTGAAGAGGCACATCGCGGCCAAAAACGCGCGACAGGCGAACCATACATCACCCATCCTCTTGCTACTGCCTCAACGCTCGCCCAAATGCGTTTGCCCACCGCTATTATCATCGCTGGCTTGCTACATGATGTACCGGAAGATACTGCTCGCACCCTGGATGACATCAAGGAAGCCTTTGGTGAAGATGTTGCTTCGATGGTGGCCGGGATCACAAAGTTAGGAAAAATCAAATATCGCGGGATGGAGCGATATATTGAGAATCTACGCAAAATGTTTTTGGCCGTGGCAGCGGATGTTCGAGTGGTGTTCATCAAATTCGCGGATCGTTTACACAACTTACAGACCCTGGATGCCATTCCCCCAAAAAAGCAACAACGGATCGCTTTAGAATCGCTAGAAATTTACGCCCCCATCGCCAACCGCCTGGGTATGGGAGAAATGAAAGGGTTACTGGAAGATGCGGCCTTCAAGTACGTTTCTCCGAAAGAATTTGCTTGGGTTCGAGAACTCGCTAAAACAACTCGCGAAGGAAAGCAGGAATACGTTGACCGTGTGATGCAAGAAACCCTGGAGATGCTCGGACAAGCAGGCATGCGCGTCCGCGTTCAAGGTCGAGCAAAACACTTATATTCACTCTACAAAAAACTCTTAAAAAACGACCGAAGCATAGCACGTGTCTATGATATAACCGCGATTCGTGTCATCACCAAAAATGTTACGGACTGCTATGCCGCCCTTGGCATCATTCATGGCAAATGGAGTCCTCTCAAGGGTCGTATCAAGGACTATATCGCACAGCCTAAACCAAATGGCTACAGATCCTTGCACACAACCGTGTTTTGTACGGACGGGGAAATTGTTGAATTTCAGATTCGCACCGAAGAAATGCATGCCGAGAATGAATATGGGATCGCCGCCCATTGGTCATATGATGAGGAGAAACAGCGTTATCTCTCCAAACCTACCAGCGTTCCAGACTGGGTCAATGAATTAGCGGATATTCAAGAAGAACTATCGGATAAGAAAAATTCGTTGCAGTCCCTCGAAGAAATGAAGATCGATATTTTTCACGATCGTATTTTTGTGTTCACGCCTAAAGGGGATGTCATTGATTTGCCCGAACAAAGTACGTGCGTCGACTTTGCGTACGCGGTGCATACGGATATTGGCGACACCTGTACCGGAGCAAAAGTGAATGAAGAGGTGGTGCCGCTCGATCGCGTCTTAAAAAACGGCGACATGGTCGACATTATGGTTGACAAGAACCGTAAAGGACCAAATCCCGATTGGATTAAGTTTGTACGGACACGTCATGCTAAGGCCCGGGTGCGACAATCGTCAAAATCCAAGATCGCCTCTTGGATTAAGGGGATTTTTCCTAAGGGGAAGGAGGGCTAGAAGCCTCTGACAACTCATTCATAAGTGTCCGAAACTCCTCATCGGAGAAAAAACGAAAACGGATTTCGCCTTGGCCGGTAGGTTTGCGTTTGATATCGACTTTGCAGCGGAAGAGTTCGCGTAGTTCGTTCTCGGCTCCCATCACATTTGGGTCGCGCACTGCACGACGGCGGCCTAAACGATCGCTAATGGATTCTTCGGCTTCACGAACCGTAACGTGGCTCGCCATCATTTTTTGAAAGACCTCTAAACGATCCTTGTCACTCGGTAAGGACAAAAGGGTGCGTGCTTGCGACATGGAGATTTTGCGATCGATGAGGGCTTGTTGGATTTCTTTGGGCAGCTGGAGCAAACGGATCATGTTAGCCACCTGTGAACGGCTTTTGCCCATTTTTTGACCAATTTCATCTTGTGTGAGATGGAATTGATCCATGAGACGAATATATGCCTTAGCTTCTTCGACCGGATTCAGATCCTGGCGTTGAATATTTTCGATCATCGCCAACTCGAGCTTTTGCTGGTCACTCGCTTCACGCAAAATGGCTGGCACGGTTTTTAATCCAGCAATCGTCGAGGCACGTAAGCGACGTTCACCTGCAATGAGCTCATATCCGCCATCCGGTCGACGGGTAACCACGATCGGTTGCAAAATGCCATGTTCTTTGATACTCGCAATCAACTCCTCCATCTCGTGATGGTCAAAGTGAAGGCGGGGCTGGTGTGGATTGCGCTGGATTTTTTCGATCGGAACTTGGAGAACCGTTATCCCACTTTGGGCGGACGGATATTCAGATCCCCCGGCCTGTGAAAGAGGAGGGAGGGGCGGTTTGGACGAGGGGGAGGGAGGGGCGGTTTGGTTTGTAGCTTTTTCCCCGGCCGCCGACCCCTGACTCACGGATTCAACCACAACCCCTTCTCCCATTTTACGAGGCGGATATGGCGGAGTTATTACCGCGTGATTTGGCTTAGGCGGAATGAGAGCTCCTAATCCTTTCCCTAATCCTGACTGGCGTCCAATCATCATAAAATGAGCGTGAGAAATTAGCGTTCCAATAATTCGCGAGCTAGACGTTCGTAGGCTCGTGCCCCTTTCGAGCCACCATCAAAGTGGACGATGGTGCGGCCAAATGATGGTGCTTCGGCTAAGCGGACGTTGCGTGGAATAACGGCGCGAAAAATATTATTAGGGAAGTACTTGTATAACTCTTGCAAAACATCATCAGACAGCTTTGTTCTACCGTCGTACATGGTTAAGACGGCTCCCAGGACATCGATTTCAGGACGAATGCGCTCTTTTACGAGTTGCACGGTTTCCAGAAGCTGACCGAGACCTTCTAAAGCATAATACTCTGCCTGAACAGGAATGAGAATTTCATCACCAGCAACAATCCCATTTAAGGTGATGAGCCCGAGCGTCGGCGGGCAATCAATAAGGATGAAATCGTAGTCATTACGTATTTCTAGGAGGGCGTCACGTAGACGGTGCTCACGACGCTCCATTTCTACAAGCTCAATGTTAAGACCGGCGAGTGCTGTCGTTGCGGGAGCGATACGCATCGTCTCATGCGCCGTTGGCTGAACGATGTCCTTCATCTTCACTTGTCCCAAGACTGCCTCGTACACGCCTTGAGTAAGGCTTCGGTGATCAATTCCCAAACCCGCGGTTGCATTGGCTTGCGGATCCATGTCGATGACGAGGACGAATTTTCCTAATTCCGCCAAGTAGGCACCCAAATTAATAGCAGTTGTGGTTTTTCCCACGCCGCCTTTTTGGTTTACGATGGAAATGATCCTCGCCATACAAGAAACACGCTTAGTCTAAAACGGATGGAGGTAAGAAGCAAGCGAACAAGGATCGAACAAACACAAAGAGCGTGGCAGACGCCTACGCTCGTTCAGAAAAAGAAAGAACTAGCCCTCACACCCTTCATGGTCGCCGTCAGAACCATGCTTCCAACCCGTGACTTCGTCGTACGGAACACCTGCCCTCCTAAGGATTTCATCCAGATCTCGCTGGAACCTCAGAAAATCCTCATGGGTCTGAGGAAGCATGTCGGTCAGAGCAGCTTCGGACACTTTGCCGCGTGTTTGTTGGCTCATTTACAAAATCCTCCTGCAGAGTCTACTCCTTCTGACCATACTTGAAAAGTATGTTACTCTTCATATGTATGATTATACGCTTCTCTTTTCTAGCCCCCGCACTCATCCTTAGCTTATTTGCAGCTGGCTGCGGTTCCTCGAGGCCCACCTCCTCCCCTACCAGCCTTTCCCCCACCGGTGGCACGCCATCATTTATGGGAGGTGAAGATCAAGCCTCCAAAGTCCCGAGCGACATTCCTGTCTATCCGGGCGGTACGGTCTTGCTCGTCAGTGGTGGAGCGGGTGAAATCAGCGTTGCTCAATCAACCCCAGACACGGGTTCTAAGGTCATTGATTGGATCAAACAAGAATATGCCCGACGTGGAGCGACCTTGAAAAAGACGGATCTCTCTCCTCAAGGAGGTTCTACTGTCTTGCATTTTGAGCTGAACGGGCATCGGTATGATGCGCGTGTCGATGCGCCAGCAGATGGCGGAGCTTATCTCACAATCCAACGTGATGGCTCACTCGGACTTTAAAGCCGCTTGACGCACCGTTTAAAGAGATTAGAGTAAAAGAGATGGGTTCGCTCATCTCTTACTCCTTAATCCACCCATTCATATGCCTACTCAACAACGAGGAAAAGGACGTGGCCTAGCGAGTGCGGATGAAGCTACTCGTGCACGCGTAGCAAGAGCAGGAGGGGAAGCTGTTAGCCGAGACCGTACTCACATGGCAGAGATTGGCCGGGAAGGTGGCAAGCACAGCCGTGGCAGTAGTCAAGCATAACGTCCTATGCTCCACCGACGGTGGAGCATTTGCTTGCCAAGCCCCTTTCTCCATTTTACGATGGAAGTCTCTATGTCACTTCAAGGAATCCTTGAGCACTGGCTCGCACGGGCAGCACACCAAACCATTGCCCGCAAGAACCCCTTGATTATTGGGGTAACCGGAACAGTCGGAAAATCAACCACTAAACAGGCAATTGGCGCGGTCTTGCAAGCAGACCGCTCGGATAAAGGTGTGCGCGTAACAGCAAAAAATTATAATAATGAATTGGGGGTTCCGCTTACGATTTTTGATGCCAAAGCCCCCGGTCGTTCGCTTTGGCTGTGGGCAAAGCTTCTTTTAGACGCATTTATTCTTTCACACGGCTGGAAAACAACCGGAATCCGTACGTTTGTTTTAGAGATGGGCGCAGATAAACCCGGCGACTTGGCCTATTTGACATCGCTTGCCCCGCCAATGATTACGGTGATTACTGCCGTGACCAGCGAAGATACTTCGTTACCCCCCGTCCATTTAGCTAACTACCCTTCCGTCCAAGCACTAGCGCACGAGAAAGCTACGCTTGCCCGCGTCGTTCCAAAAGGTGGCACGGTTATTCTAAATGCCGACGATCCGCGCGTGTTTGCCATGCGCCATGAGACACAGGCACATGTTGTCACCTATGGAGAAACAGATGTCGCCGATGTGCGCCTTCTCTCTTCGCGAGTCACTGGACGCGAGACATCCGTCGGACTTGTCCCAGAGGGGCTGGAAGTGAAGATCCAATATTTTCACCGTCATCTGTCTTTTACGGTTCCCGGCATCTTTGGTCGATCGCTTGCCTACTCCCTATGTGCTGCCTTGGCGGTCGCGGAGGCCTTGGATTTGCAAGACGGCGCAGAGAAGATGCTTGTAGAGCACTTTACTCCATTGCCTGGACGCGTCCGGATTATCCCAGGAAAGAATGGAATAACTCTCTTAGATGATTCGTATAATGCCGCTCCCGCATCTGTCATGTCAGGCTTGCGTGACTTGGCTTCCTTGGAGCTTCGGCCAGCACAACGACGCATCGCTGTTATTGGAGAAATGCGCGAATTAGGCATTGAAGCAGAAGCAGCCCATCGCCAAATCGGGGCTGAGGCTGCTCGCTTGAAACTTGATCTTTTCCTTCCATGTGGTACCTTTGCCCGCGTTATGGCCGAGGGCGCACGTGCCAATGGGATGACGGCAGAGCAGGTCAGACCGTTGGAGGATACGCTTGACGCCATACCTTTCTTGGAAGCCTACGTGAAACCCGGCGACGTGGTATTTACAAAAGCTTCGCAAGGAAAAGTCGATTCAAAAGGAGTACGCATGGAACGCGTCGTCAAAGCCTTGATGGCCGAGCCGGAGCGAGCCGGCGAACTCTTGTGTCGACAAGAAGAACGATGGAAGACAAAGTAACAGTATCGGGTATCGCGTATCCAGTATCGAGTATACTGGATACATCCACTAGGCGACTTCCCATTCTCGATACACGATACCGGATACACGATACTTTTTGTGGCTCGTTCGTTTAATGGCTAGGACATCCCCCTCTCACGGGGAAAATAGGGGTT
>CAYTIN010000015.1:0-33735 GCA_964438015.1 uncultured Gammaproteobacteria bacterium | reverse complement strand
AGGACATCCCCCTCTCACGGGGAAAATAGGGGTTCGATTCCCCTACGAGCTACCAGCGGAAACACCAGTGAAAACTGGTGTTTTTGCGTTTTTAGGGCTTCTGAGAAGATCTGGGTGCCAACGGGCTGACAAAAAGTTGGTACTCATACATGGAATATTTTTCACTTATCTATCAAAAACGCCGACCAGCGAGAAAACTAGCTGGCGTGGGCTTGATTGCTTTTTCGTCATTTTTATGATATATGTCTTTTGCGAAACTGTTTAACCAAAGGAGAAAGCAAGATGAGTGTTCGGGAATTGATTGGCAGGTCTCATTTTACAACTGAACAATGGAAAACTTTCTTCAGAGGAGTTCTCAGTGAGGCAGCCAAACTTCGTTTTAAGAACCCTCGAAGAGGATGGATTCTTAAGAGTCGTCGTTATCGCCATGCTGAGCTCAGGGCGCAGGAGTTCTTTGCCGTAGTGTGTCATGAACAGCCGTATAAAATGATGCGGCGTCATATGAGGACATGTTCTTCATGTAGATCCCTTCACCCGTACGCAGAAGCCCTCTTTCGCCAACGCTTTGGGAAGCGGAATGCGGGCCGCATCATGCAAGGCTCGTACGTGCTCAACCTGCATGATAGGCAATGTGCGCTGCATTGCATGCCGCCGCTCGACAAACGAGTTGTCGAAAAGCTGGCTACAGCTATCTCTAAGGTGCTTAGCCTGGACGTGTAAACAAAAAACCTCGCCCTTTATCCCCCTCCAACCTCTATAGACGCCTGTTTTAGAAACGCGCATAGTATAGATATATGCGCTATTTTTATTGTTTATTTTTGCTTCTTATCGCTTTTGTAGCCCCTTCCTTCGCTACCCCGACCCAAGCCTCCTCCCTCGCCGAACGCCTCCAAGGCTACGTCCTCCTCCAAACGCAATCCCATGGCGAGGCTTGGTACGTCTACCCAGTCGACAAAGCGCGTTACTACCTGCGTGATGGTGATGCCGCCTATCAAATCATGCGGCAGTTTGGACTTGGAATTACAAATGCCAATTTGACACGATTGCAGACCTGGGATCATGCTCTTCGCACACGTTTCAAGGGGCGTATTCTTTTACAAGTCGAGGAACATGGCGAAGCGTATTACATTTGTCCAAAAGATTTGTCCGTCCGCTATTTACGTGATGGGGCGGCGGCGTATCAAGTGATGCGAACTTGCAGTCTTGGGATTACGGATGCAAATCTCCGCTTGATTCCAATAGGATCCTCGAACGTCACTTCCCCTTCTTCCCCCGCTCCTACTCCTCTCCCCAACCCAACCCCATCCGTTCCTCCTACCTCCAGTTTGTCTCCTGCATCATCCCCTCCCATGATCGCTGGTTGCCAAATTTTTCCAGCCGATAATCCTTGGAACCAAGATATTTCTCGCTTACCTGTTCATCCAAATTCAGCGGCCTATATTCGTTCAATTGGAGCAAATGAGTATTTGCATGCTGATTTTGGCGAGAACCCCGAATACGGCATCCCTTTTAACGTCGTACCTGGCAATCAACCTAAAGTCCCCATCACATGGACGGCGTATGGCGACGAAAGCGACCCAGGCCCTTACCCTATTCCTTCGAATGCCAAACAAGAACCGGCAGGAGATGCACATGTGCTCGTTTTGGATTCCGGCGCGTGTAAATTGTACGAGCTTTATCATGCACGCAAAACTGGGAGTGGTTGGTCAGCCGATTCCGGGGCGATCTTTGACTTGCGTTCGAACGCCTTGCGGCCGGACACCTGGACCTCCGCCGATGCGGCCGGACTCCCCATTCTCCCTGGTCTTGTCCGCTATGAGGAGGTTGCCGCTGGAGCCGTCAATCATGCTATCCGATTTACGGCGGATGATGCCCAAGACGGCTGGATTTATCCCGCTACGCATCCCGTCGGCTCAGATGATCCTTCTCTGCCTCCTATGGGACTGCGCGTACGCATGAAGGCAGATTACGACATCTCTCGTCTCACAGGTCAGGCCCGGATCATTGCTGTAGCTATGAAAAAATACGGCATGATTCTTGCCGATAATGGTTCACCCTGGTTTTTTACCGGAGCTACCGATTCACGCTGGAATGATGAAGAATTAAATCAACTAAAAGAGATTCCAGGTTCAGCGTTTGAAGCCGTCTATACAGGAGATATCCACAAACGGTAACTCAACGCTTTGGTAGGGTTGAGGTTGGTGTTGATTCTACCGTAGGTGTTGTAATGGGTGTAGACACAGGGGCTGGAGGCGGTGCCTTGATCGGCCGGACAGGCGGAATCTGCATATAGGATAGCAAGAACGCAGCCAGCTCTCCGAAAATTGGGGCGGCAGAGGATTCGGCAAACTGGACCGTGCGAGGATGGTCGATTTTTACGAGCATGACAAAGGCGGGATTATCGGCCGGAGCAAAGCCAGCAAATGAGCCGATCGTTTCGTCTTTTAGGTATCCTTTTCCATTTGGATTAGAGACTTGGGCGGTCCCCGTTTTTCCCGCCACGAAATAGCCAGGTACTCCAGCGCGCTTGCCGTGGCCATTTTCCACGACATTTACCATCATGGCGGTGATGAGCCGAGACGTTTGTGGCTGGATAACCTGACGGATGACCTGAGGTTTATTCACTTCGCGCGTGCCATCCGCCTGGATTGTTTCGCTTACGATATATGGCTTCATGAGCTTCCCTCCATTGCCTAGTGCCGCAAACGCTTGCACCATTTGGAGCGGCGTTGTCGTAATTCCTTGCCCAAAGGAAGCGGTCGCCGCAAATACCTTGCCTTTACGGTCTAGAGAATCAATATCTCCCGTTACTTCACTTTTCAACTCAATCCCTGTCTTTTCTCCAAACCCAAACTCTTTCACATATTTTTGAAAAAGCTCGCGGCCTAATAAACGTTGGACAAAAATGGTGCCGGTATTCAATGACTTGCTTAGAACCTCTTTCATGGTCTGGACGCCATGCGCTTCTTTATCAGAATTACGGATGGGGAAGCCGTCGATGGTTTCCACCCCTGTGTCTGTATAGGTTGTATCTGGATTGATTTTTCCGGCATCAATCCCCGCCGCTAATGTGAGAGGCTTAAAAATTGATCCCGGCTCATACTGGTAAAAGGTAGCCGGATTATTGAGCGTACTTATTTCTTTTACTTTCCCAACCTCGCTTGGGTCAAAATCCGGAAACGAGCACATGGCCAGCACAGCCCCCGTCTGCGGATCCATGATTACCACTGTTCCACTGCGAGCCTCAAAACGCGCAACGGCTTCTTGGATCTTAGCACAGGCCTCGTATTGGATGGCGCGATCGATGGTAAGCACAACACTATTCCCATCTCTTGCCTCTTTTAACTCGGTGCTGGCAATCGTGAGACGACGGCCCGCCGCATCTTTTTCGGTGGTGATTTCACCTGCTTGACCGGCGAGCGCAGATTGAAAATACCCTTCAAGACCATACTTTCCCACTCGCTCGTTTTTATCATTTGTCGAGACAAAACCTAATACCTGACCACCAACCCCTTGCTCGGGATACCAACGGAGAGACGTTTTATTTATCCCAATTCCTTTTAATTTTTGTGCTCGTAACGCATCGACGGCTTCGAGGGAGACGTCTTTTGCAAGCACGACGTAATTCGTCCCCGTTGCGCTTACCTTTGTTAATACTTCATCGAATGGAAGAGAAAGAGCTCTCGCTACTCCAGCTGCGGTCGAGCTTACATCACCCAGCTCTCGGATCATGGCAAACACTTGCCACGCGTCACGGTCTTGGGCTAAGGGATGGAGCTCGCCCGTTGAACGCTCCCGTACAAAGATGGTTCCACGCTTGGGAATCAAGGCGGATTGGATAGTGTGCTGGTCGGACGCTAACACTTGATAGGTTTTACCCTCTAAAACCTGTAGTTGAAATAAGCGGCCGAGCAACAGCAACCCCAAAATACTTAATCCTGCCATCCCAAGCGGTAAACGGCTCTCAAAGGCAGTTTTTCGACTGGTTGGTTTGCGTGAGGTAGGAGAAGAACGGTACATCGTGAGCTATTTTAGCGTGTTTCGCCCGGTTCGGCTATCCAGGCCCCGCAGTGGTCGACCCCCGTGTCGACTCGTGCAGGAACTGAGCGAACATGGATCCCTCACTACATTAAATATACTTCTTCCCTTTCAATCGATCCGGCAGATATTCTTGCTTCACTTCTCCTTTTGCCTCTGGATTATAAATATATCCTTTTCCATAGCCAAGTTGCTTCATGAGTCCGGTTGGGGCGTTGCGTAAGTGCAAGGGAACAGGCTCGTTGGGAAGATCACGTACATCGGCTGCCGCATGCTTGTAGCCTACATAGAGCGCATTTGATTTTTTGGCTTTGGCTAAATACACGACAGCCTGCGATAAAATGACGTTACATTCAGGCATGCCGATCATGTGGGCGGCTTGATAGGCAGCGACAGCCTGAACTAAGGCCTGTGGATCTGCCAACCCAATATCTTCTGAAGCAAAACGAACCAGGCGACGCGCAACGTATAGAGGGTCATCCCCTGCCTCAAGCATACGGGCTAGCCAGTAGAGCGAAGCGTTCGCATCTGAACCACGCATGGACTTATGCAAAGCTGAGATAACATTATAGTGCTCTTCCCCACCTTTATCATAGGTAAATTGGGCCCGTTGCAGAGCCGCGCGGGCATGTCCGACCGTGATACGACGCGCGCCCCCTTCTTCCGCGGGAGCGGATAAAAAAGCCAGCTCAAGTGCCGTAAGTGCTTGGCGCGCATCTCCGTCCGCCAACATAACAAGCATCTCAATCGCTTTCGCTTCGATAACACCTTGCTGGCCTCCTAACCCGCGTTGTTTATCATGGAGTGCTTGCTCGATGATCGTTTGCAAGGCGGTATCAGAAAGACGCTCGAGGACAAACACACGACAGCGTGAACGCAAAGCTGGGTTCACTTCAAAACTTGGATTCTCCGTGGTTGCACCAATCAAGGTCACAACTCCCCGTTCAACAAATGGTAACAGCGCATCTTGCTGGCCTTTATTAAATCGGTGAATTTCATCAACAAATAAAATGGTACGACGTGCATGGTCTTTTGTAGCTAGACGCTCTTCCGCTTCTTTCATAATTCGCCGGACATCAGCGACACCCGCCATCACTGCCGAGACCTGCTCAAAAACCGAACCGGTTCTGACGGCAATGAGGTGAGCAAGCGTGGTCTTGCCTGAGCCGGGCGGCCCCCAAAAGATCATGGAGGGAACCGTGTCCTGCTCGATCAGCCGACGAAGAGGTGTACCTGCTCCGACGAGTTTTTCTTGCCCATAGACTTCATCCAACGTGCGCGGCCGCATGCGATCAGCCAAGGGGGAAGAGGATGCTGTCATACATTTCTACACTCACTTCTCCCTAGACACCACGACATCCCCTATCCTAATCTCTGTCGCTCCCGAAACCTTAAATGCCACCACAGCCACCGCTAAAATCACGACCGGCAAAATGATGGGCATGATCCAGTCTTTGTTTGCTTCAAACCAGGTTTTCTTTTGGTAATCTTTGCGCGCTTCTTCGAGAGCGGTTATTTGCTTGGCCGTACTATCGACTAACTGCTTAATTTCATCCTTCCACTGCAACACGAGTTGCACCAATTCTTTTTCTTCGGGCGACATACCTTACTTTCCTAAATCCGGGTACTGTTTTTCGAGGGAAGCGCGACTGCGGCGCATGTGGCGGATCGAAGATTCTAACGCCTCTTTTATGACAGCCGCGAGGGTGGTTGGCGTATTATCACTGGAGATCGTTTTTACAACTCTCGACCCTTCGCCCTCATGAGCCGCCGCCATTGGTGGTTCTATGGTTGCCGTCGGTGGCTGGACATAGGAGATGATCATAAGCCATTTTGTAAGAGTTGATTTAAGGCTTGTACCATTTTTTCCGCATGCTCTCGATGAATCACGATGCGCTCTATCAAGACGGGATCATCCTCTACGTCCGCACGCTTTTCTCCAAATACGAACGTCATGATGAGTTGCTCATTTTGCAACTTAGAAAATAACACGCTGGTGCAATATTTTGGCACCATTTTTACTGGCTCTGCAATCAAGCGCACACCGTCAATGGGCAACGCCCGCCTGCCTTGATGGTCATCCATGAATTCATCATAAACCCCTTAAAAAAATACGTCCAGGACTTAAAAAACAGAAGACCTTGCGGGGAGGCAAGGGGGTAGGAAAGGGTGAGTTTAGAATTAAAGGATTTTCATCTTCCAGAGGAGGGCGAACACGATGCATGCAGCGAGGGTGAGGAGAGAGGCCAGCACCCAATGGAGGCGTTCGCGCTCCTCCAGTTTCGCCTGGGTGACGAGCAACCTTTGCGCTGCTTCATTGGCAGCAATCATCGTGCCCGCACGAGGTACGGCGATGGCGATCCCCCACTTCTTGAGCACACGACCCGGAACTTCCGTGACATAGCTGTGCTGGTCCACACCTTGGAAGAGATGCTTGACACTGATTCGACGAACAGCGGAGACAGGGATTGCCTCGAGTTGAGCGTCCGAGAGCCCAGCGAACAGCGTGTACCTGACGTTTGCGAGCTCTTCGTCCGTTGCGTCCTCGAAGAGCTTGGTGATCGTCGCGCCATGAAGCTGCGCCAGTGTCGCTGCCGTATACTCACCCAGCCGCACCGGCGTCTGTGAGGACTCCTTGCGCGATGGAGCGGGCACATGATCTACCCTCTGTCCTGGAGCGGTGGTTGTAAGCCGTGCTGAATCTGCCACGTGATTCCTCCTTTCATTGTGGAAACGTTGGCAGTCCCATTTGAGCACAAATCATAAAAAAATGGAAGAGAGTCCGACCAGTCTAAACAAAAAGAGCCTCCGCGGGCGTTAAGAAAGCGAGGCGGAAGGCGAAGGAAGAAGAAAGGGCGAGAATTTACGGCTGTTCGTCTTGCGGTGTCGTCGTCTCCGCTTGCATCCGATGCTCGACCCAGTTCGCGATATCGTGCCTGTACAGACGCAGTACCTGAATCACGAAACAAATGAAAAGCACAATCGGAACCCCGAAGATCCAGAGCCTCAGACGACGAAAGTTTCGTCTCTCCGGAGTATCACCGTCCCGTCCCGTGAGCTGCTGACCGAGCGTCGTCTGCTGACGCTCGTATCTGAACAGCTCTGGTCTGTTTTCGCCATGGAAGCTCACTGGTTTGGACGGCGTGCGTGGAACAGGAGGCGGCGACGGAAGCACGGCGGCATGGCCAGAAAGGACATCACTCTGGATGTATACCTCCCCCGGCGCAGGTGCAACCGTCTTCGTAGGTCCAGATGATGAGCGGAGCTTACCCCCACAGCTCGTGCAGAATCGGTGATCATCGCTGGCGGGCGGCGAAGAGGGGCAGTCACAATAACGATCCTGCTCCTTTACAGGCGCATTTCCGTGCGATCCTGTTCCGCCCAGCTTCGTCCTCAGCCTTGCCGTGGGGCGCGGCCCTGATTGGTCGGGCATATGTACTCCTTTCGCGGTTGAATGTACGCTCCTTTATGTCAGCACAAAATAATAAAATAGGGAAGGGTTGGGCCTTTTAACCCTTCGTCATACCTTGCACCTTGGTATAAACCTCATCCCAGTCTTTGCAGGGAATAATGCTTAAATCTGCTCTTGGATGAGAGGTTTTTCCGTATAAAAAGATCGTCCCTTGATACCCGGGCGGGAGGTTCATGACCACATTCGGATCGTCGTCTACGATCCCCTGAATGGTCGGGTATAAATCCGCCAGTGCTTGAGCCTTCCATGCATGGATACGTTCCTTGGGAACATCTAATGGACGAGACAAGATTGGTAAGTCAGGAAATCCGTGACGACGCAGCCATGCATGTGAAGCATCAATAACAGCCAGCGAACGCATGGTGATGTAGGCATGCACAGGAACAAGCGCAGATATTTTCTGTACGCCCTCTCTGGCCTGTTCTATAGGCTCCAATCCAAGATAGTGCTCATGATCGACTAATGTTTTTTGGATCCAGGCTTCAATCCCCGGATGCCCTTTCCAAGCTGGTACATGCTGGAATCCCCCACTGTGGCTATGGGTAATTTCTTCGTACGTGAGACCTGGATGCCCGGCAATCTCAACCATCGTGTCATACCATTTTCTCCCTAAGTGACAAAGCGTGTCGTCAATATCCAACGCCAGCCCGGGGCGGTCGTGCTGAGCTAAGATGGCTTTTAGAGATTCGACCGTGTGCATACTACCCAACTAAATAGTTCCCCTTCTCAAATACCACTTCATCATCAATAAGAATCCGATCCGCCGCCACGAAGACGTCGACGTGGTAACGGGTTTTACCTGGTTCTAGGCCTGGTTTTTTATAAACCCCATGTTTTTCTCCAAGCGAAAGATGCAGTCCGGTCATGCGTTCGTAAGCAGTGATGTCATTTACCATGCGCGTGCGTCCCATAGCGGGGTTGAGTCCAAGACCGAATTCGCGGACGAGGACACGTTCTTGGTCGCGGATCATGGCAAGAATTTCTTGGAAGGCTTGCGGCGCTAGCGGTGCGTAAAAAATACCCTCGCGAATGGTGGCGGGAAATGGCTCGTGAAGTTGCACCAGATGGTCCATTCCGGCGAAACCGTAGATCAGCACGTCCCCATTGGTCTTGGTTAAGTCTTTTGGCTCAGTAAAAACTTCGCCGATGGGAAAAGTACCGCCCACATTTGTCATTCCGGCATAATCCCCAACATTCAACTTCGATTCTTCCATCGATCCAGCATATTCAAGACGCGCCTCTCCACACTCGACACGGACATGCGTGACCTGGTCAATGCGTGTCTTGAGGGCATGACCCAGGGGTCGGAAATAGCTTGGGTCATAGGCTAACGACTCAAGATAGGTTTGCCATTGCTCTTCCGACATGCGATTTAAGTGAATATGCTCGATGGTTTTTAAACCACACGCAAAAATTTCCAAGCGAAAACGAAATTCATTTAAACGAAAATTGGTTGATTGAACCAGAATTACCATTCCGCCTTTTGGCATAGCTTTGAACTTTGCGCGTATCGCTTCTCCCGTAGAATCGGCCACCCGCAAAAATTCCGCTGTCGGCAAAATCGTTCGGTAGGCTTCGACCAGAAGACGCGTTAACGCGGATTCTTCATCAAACAAAACCAAGGCTGCATCCTGCGGCTTATATTCAAGCGCGAGATAAAGGGTGTCGTGGAGATTTTTGATTGCTAATGGCAATAAAGCAGACATGGACACTATGGTTGCGGAATTTTGGTTTTTTGTCGAGATTTGCTACCAGCACGCCTCACTTCGAGGATAGGGCGTTGAGATAAGAAGAAACAGGCTGCTTGCTTACCCTGGTCGTCCAACATACGATTTTTTCCTGTGACGATGGCAAATATTCTTTTATCTTTGTCATTAAACACTTCGGCCTGTACACCCATTTCCTTTAAATCGATTACATCGACTTGAAAAGGCTTCATCCCGTATTCCGGAAGGACGTATTTCCACTGCTTTTCAAAAAGACTTTCCACATTCGTCATCTGCAAGGTATCCGCAGCCATACGCTCAGCTTCATCAGGGGCAAGGAAGAATGTTTGACGCATGGGCTCCGCCACACTGCTCTTTACGTATCTATACCTATCATATCTCTCAGGTTCTGCAACTCTAAATGAAGATCCGTCACTCCCCAAGAATAATCTATCTCCAGTCTGCCTACGAGGCGACTTAGGCATTAGGTCCATCACGCAAATATATCGTCCAGACGCCTCCTCTTCGTTCATCCACGCTTCAATCCTTTTATGGATAGCTCTTATCGCTTCTTTATGGGGTAATTGTGCACTTATTGCGTCACACTCTTTTAAAAGCTCCTTGCGAGACAACCGCATTCGTTCAAATGCCCGTAAGCCCGGCAGCTCGTACGGCTTCAATGCCGTTGAAGGAAATCCTTCCATCATAAAAATTAATTCCAAAATTTCGTTAATCCCCACTCTTTCTCCCACAATTCACGAAATTTCTGACTCTTATATAAAATCTCAACCTCCTCGACACACCACTCCGACCAATTCTCCGGATGCTCACGCGTTTCTTGGATAAACTCTTTCCAATCCATCCATTTGATGGCTTCGACTTCGTCTGGATTTGGAATGGGTGTCTGCTCTGTTTTGGCGACGATGATAGGACATATTTCGTTTTCCATCACTCCATAGCGCGTAAAACAGTAGCGATAGGGCGCGATTTCTATGAGATCATCCATTTCCAATCCCAGCTCAAATCCAATACGACGCTTCCCTGCTTCGACAGGCGATTCTTCCAGCGTCGGGTGACCGCAGCAGGAATTTGACCAGACAAGGGGCCAGGTTTTTTTGGTATGGGCACGTTGCTGCAAGAGGAGTTCACCTTTGCCATTGAAGATAAAGGATGAAAAGGCGCGATGCAGAGGCGTTTGCGGCCCATGCACCTCAGACTTTGGCATGGTGCCGAGAACATTGTTTTGTTCGTCGACTAGGACGACGTATTCGGGAAGCATAAAAAGGATCAAGTCCGCCAGCTGGCGGAGTGTATACAGTATTGAGAATGGGGAATAAAAAGTCCACTAAAAACAACAACGCCGCCTGAGCATCTTTATTTAGGTTGTTTCCTGCCTCCCCTTAGAGTAAGGGGAGGAAATGAATATCCAGAATCTACAGTTCTTTCCAAAACTCCACCGTTGCCGGCGTCATTCCAAATGACTCATATAACGCTTGTGCCGCCATATTCTCCGCATCCGTATGGGTGGTCATATGGTCACAACCTTTTTCTTTAGCAAGCCCAGCCAAACGCTCTAACAACTCTTTCGCAATCCCCTGTCCACGTGCGCTTGTATCCACGCAAACTTCCTCGATATACCCCAAGCGTGACAAAACAGACGATGGGCGTTCCGCCAATTGACCCCAGACGTATCCAACTATATCTTCTCCATTTATTGCCACAATAAAAAGATCCTTTTCCAAATCCTTGAGGTCGATTAATGAACTTGCACGTTTTCGAGCATGAAATTTTTGTGTTTGTTTGGAAAACAACGTTTCACGCGCTTCATTCAGTTGCGTTTGTAAACGTTGGATCTGTTTTACATCTTCTTGATTTGCAAGTCGGTAGGTGATTTTGGCAGACATAGTAGTGGTCGACCCCCGTGTCGACACGTGCAAAAACTCGGGCGGACACGGGGGTCCGCCTCTACATTACCCCTTGAACATCCTTCAAAATTTCTCCGGCGTGAATAGCGGGGTCAACATCGGGATATACATTGATGATGACTCCCTTTGGATCAATCAGATAAGAGATACGCTTGGTGAATAGGAGGCCATCCGCTTGATAGGCTTTTATGGCTTCTTTCTGAGTATCCGCCAAAAGCAGAAACGGCAGATGATATTTGTCCGCAAACTCCTTATGACGTTCAGGCGAATCTGCGCTCACACCCAATACGACGATGCCAAGTTTCTCAAACTCGCCAAACTGATCACGAATCATGCAAGCTTCCTTGGTGCATCCCGGCGTATCATCTTTTGGATAAAAATAAAGTAGGACGTATTTCCCCCGAAACTGTTCGAGGGAGTAGGACGCATTATCTTGAGCCGTAAGGGTAAACGACGGTGCAATGCTATTAATAGACAACATATATATCGACGTTACCACAAAGCCCGCCTTCCGAACACTTTTTCTTTCCTCACCTACTCTCCTACTGACCAGCCAGCTGAGCTGGCCTACGCTCCTACTTCTCTTTATTTTCCCACCCGCTCTCACTATACCGCTCCCCTTTTTGAACAGCTTCCAGAACCCGCCGGACATACGGCACGACATTCTCCGGTAAGGCATCCAAAGAAAACCATGACAAGTCATCACATTTATCCGGTTCAAGATTACGCACTTCTCCCTTTACTTCTTTTACGTTAAAAAATGCGTCGAGACGGTGCCCATCGCTTGCTTGACGACTGTGAATGTGTACAAGCTCTGCTGCGGAAGGAACGAATTCGACCCCGATTTCTTCTCGCGCTTCCCGAGCCAGTGCGGTGAGTACACTCTCTCCCGCTTCTACATGACCGGAAGGTAAGCCATACATTCCATCGCAAAAATTCGTGTTGTGACGACGTGAAAGAAGGATTTTATTCTCTTTGGTCAAAATAAGATAGCCGGCAGCAATGAGTTTAAAACGTTCTTTCATATTATTCAGTTAAGGAATGTCTGTAAGACAATCGCTCCCACCCCAAGCACGGATACAACACCCAGCAGGACGAATAGAGCGCGTCTGAACATCACCCTATCCTCCAATAACCTTTGTAGCCAAGGCTCATCATAAAAAAAGATGTAGGCGATTCCGAGCAAAGGTAAAGACGTTGCCAATAAAACGACAAATATCCCTATTTTTTCTACGACGGGATGATAGTTATGTCCAGCTACCTGGCTGGCACGATCAGCCACCAAACTAAAAACGATTAAGATAAATATCGCCCCAAGAATACTTTTCCCGATTTTGTCCGCCCAACGCTCTAACGAACCCGGTAGCGGTGACGTTTTACCTTCGCTCCTGGACCATAGGAGATGGATGATTACCGGGGTGAGAAAAATAGCCACCAGATAGACATCCCACACATGTTGAATCGCCATTTCATCAACCCCGATATTGCTCAGAGCGGCCGCGGGAATCCCCAGTGCCAAGCCGCTATATAACATAGCGAATGGAGTGATGAGCACCGACCACCCAATCTTTTTTAGACGCCAAGGATGAAATAGGCGGTAAAAGACAAGCGTCGCCGCTAAACAAATAGCATACGTCCCACACAAAACCTGAAAGATCATCGACATAGAATCATGGCCAATACTTAGGATCAGGCTTTTCGCCAAAATACTTCTCGTAATTCTTTTTCATTTTGGTATACGTTGGTGTTTCGTTGGGTACCGGTTCGATAGAAGCAGGGGCAGACAGTTCCGAAGCCGCCATGCCCGGATCTGTGGGATCGTGATGGATGAATCCGCCAATGAAGGTGGCAAAATCTTTGTAGAAGCGCGTGAACATGAGCATCTCGTGCCAGGCTTCGTCGACGATATCAGAGGGCGCGATAGGTTCATCTGACACGATACACAAATACAACATGCGTTTGGCTTCACGCGCCATCATGGTCGCTTCTTCCACAGTTCGATGATGTTCTTTAGCAATACGTGGAACGAGAAGCTTGGGGACTTCGTAGGCGTCCACCTCTGCAAGGGTCGGTACAGGCATATAAGCACAGCATAACAGCTTGGAGAAAAACGAAAAGACGAGCTGAACCCGTCTTTTCGTTTTTTGCTTCTAGAAATCTTTAAGAAGCAGCTTCTTCCTTCTTACCTTCGCACTTGCCGCCTTGGCATTGTGTACCTTGGGCGGGTGGGTTTTGCGTGTCTTGACCTGGATTTGCCGTCTGAGCGGAACCCGAACAATTGGATCCTTGCATAGGAGTGGGAAGTTAGATGAATTATCTATTCATCATAGCGACTGAGCAGCCTTTGTCAACGTGTAAAAGAATATACGAAATA
Organism: uncultured Gammaproteobacteria bacterium; assembly: GCA_964438015.1. Classification (GTDB taxonomy): domain Bacteria; phylum Patescibacteriota; class Patescibacteriia; order 2-12-FULL-60-25; family 2-12-FULL-60-25; genus JAGOUY01. The sequence goes on along the minus strand of CAYTIN010000015.1, from coordinate 20,220 downwards.
TGGCTAACATAAGCCAAAATTATTGAGCCAATCTTAGCCAAAAATATCACCTCTTTCCCTTGACAAAAGCGGCAATTTGTGGCATACTATCTTGTTAAGGATGAAACGGCTTTGGACCTTACAACTGGGAAGAAAACGAGGTGAAATTGCAATGAGCTGTTCGGCCTGACGTCGACTCTACAAAACAAAGAAAAAGAGTCGAACGCACGCCCCGGCAGCCCATCGCACTTTGGCGACAGGGACCGATTTCTCGCAGAATCGCAACCTCCATGCTCTTGAAAGGAGCACTCTCATGAACACGCTCAACGTCACGGTTCCCTTCGGTCGCGCGCTCGCTCTCGCTCTCGGACTTCTCGCCGCAGTCGCGGGATTCTCCATCGGCATGCGCAGTGCACGCGGGCAGAACATGCCCGCCGTGATCGCCGCGACCTCTCGCAACCAGGAGACGGTCACGGCCACGGAGATCGTCGCGCGCCTCGAGGCGATCGCGTCCGAGCGGGCGCGGATCTACACCCGGCCCTGCGCCGAAGGTTCCGTTGAGCACATCTTCGGAACTCGAAACGGGAGCCAGCGCGTCGCCTGCTTCCGGACGGTCGCTCTGGCCTCCTCCACGCACCACCACGCGGGGAGGCATCACAGGCACCACGGCCATGCCAGCGACGCCCCGGCGCAGCGGACGATCGCTCCGGAGGATCGTGCGCAGCTCGCGGCCTGGATCTGGTTGGGCAGTGCCTACACGGCGGCTCGCAACCAGGTTCTCCGAGGGCATGGCGACGTCGTCTTCACCGCCTTCTGGCGCAACATCAGCGACAAGCTCGAGTTCGTGGGGCTCGACCCGCACGCGAGCGACGCCACCGCCCGGATGCTCGCCACCCGCTGATCCCCCTCCCCCACACCCCGCCCCTTCGTCCCTTCCCCTACCGACGGCATCGTCGGTCCTACCTCGGGTCTCAGCGCACCCATCCAAGAAAGCGCATCGCGACACACTCATCCTCGAGTGTGTTTTGCATTTTAGGGAGTATTTTATTTTGCCTTCTGTCATCCCGAATGAAGTTTGACGTAATGAGGGATCTGGTTTGGAAACGGGTAGCTATCCTACAGAGGCTACCTGTTCCGGTCGAGATTCTTCACTCCATCGAATTCCGTTCAGAATGACGAAACAGGGAGAATCATGAGAGGAAAGAAAAACAGAAAAACCACCTAGCAAAGCTAGGTGGTTTTTGTTATGCGTCTGGTCGCTTACGCGGCCATTTGCATGTCGTCAGCGCGTTTCACGTTGACGGCGCGAGGACCCTTGTCGGAATCTTCTGTATCGAAGGTGACTTTGTCGCCTTCACGAAGATCGTCAAATGAGACATCGACGAGAGCAGAGACGTGAAAAAATACGTCCTTCTCTGCGCCCTCAGGGGTGATAAAGCCGAAGCCTTTGTCCGTGAGGCGTTTGATAACTCCATTCATATACTCTATGAGAGAAGAGGTGAATAATCCGCAAATGTTGGCCTGCTTGCGGAAGTTCGACGACTCTCCTCGCTGGGCGCTTTTTGCTAATGGGAACCTTACTATAAGGTTTAAAAAAAGGGAATAGCTGTGGGAGATAGGCGGTCTCGACTTACTTTTCGTCATTCTGAGCGTAGTTCGACGTAACGAAGAATCCCTCGTCCATCCCCGCCCCACAAGGGATCCTTCACTGCAAGCATATCTTTTGGGAATAGATTTCCGTTCAGGATGACGAATTTAAAGATACTAATGACGCTGAGGACGTTTCATGCTACAACTCCCCGCATGAAGATTGGCATTGTGGGCGGTGGCGCAGCTGGGCTTATGGCAGCGGCTACGATCTTGGAAAGCAGTCCGGGTGCTGAGGTTTTGTTGTTTGAAAAAAATGATGGTCTTGGAAAAAAAGTGATTATTTCCGGTGGTGGACGATGCAACGTCACCACAGGCATTCGCGATGTACGGACGCTGCTCACCAAGTATCCTCGTGGAGGTAAGTTTTTATCATCAGCCATGTACAACTTCCCCCCGGAAGCCGTCTACGACTGGTTTGAAGCACATAGTGTACCACTTAAGACAGAAGAAGATTTGCGGGTATTCCCACAATCAAACAATGGAAAAGACATCGTAGGAGTGTTTGACCGGTTGTTCGAGGCCTCGAAGGTTCGGGTTTATTTGAAAGCAAACGTATCTTGCGTCGCAAAACGTGAGGAGATTTTCGAACTGACCCTAAAAGATAGAGCGGAGCCGGTTCTTGTTGATCGACTTATCTTGACGACGGGTGGCCAAGCTTATCGCCAAACCGGTTCAACGGGTGATGGTTATGCGTTTGCCCAAGCTCTTGGACACACCATCACTCACCTCGCCCCTAGCTTGAATGCCTTTTTTACGCGCGAAACCTGGCCACATCAACTGTCCGGCCTATCATTCGAACAAGCCACGCTTACGACCGAACGGACTGGTCAACCATCTTTTACGGGCGCGTTTTTGTTTACCCACAAAGGACTCAGCGGTCCGGCGGTCTTTGCGCTTTCTGCCCAGGTCGCGTTTGAAGCCTATGATGCTCAGCATCCCCTGCTTATTCATATCGATCTCTTCCCTACCCTCTCGGTTGAAGAGGTACGTAAGAATATAGAACACGCCATTCAGACGCATCCAAGAAAGCAGATGATAACGGTCCTAGGATTTGTGATGCCAAAATCGCTGGCCCAAATTACTTGCCAGGAAGCCATGATTCCTCCGGAAAAGCATGCGGTTGAGGTAAGCAAGAAAGACCTACTCCGCTTCGCAGAATGGTTGAAGGCCATCCCTTTACATGTTGTCGGTCGTGGGGCAGGCGATGAATTTGTGACAGCAGGCGGTATTCCTTTATCGGAAGTTGACCCGCGGACGATGGAGTCGAGGATTTGTCCGGGTTTGTTTTTTGCCGGTGAATTACTTGATGTAGACGGGTACACCGGCGGGTTTAATTTACAGGCCTCGTGGGCAACGGGGAGGTTAGCGGGAGAATCTGTTTCAGGTTTTTGACTCATCAATCCCTCTCTTCTTCGTCATCCCGAATGAAGTCCGACGTAATGAGGGATCTCGTTTGGAAACGGGTAACGAATCATACGGAGGCTACCTGTTCCAGTCGAGATCCTTCACTGCGTATGACTGCGCTCAGGATGACGGAGTAGAGGGCAAACATGAACTTACAACGCTCCCAAATCCAAGACCTGGTCAAAATGAATCTGACTGACGAAGTCCGGGGTGTGACTCACGAGGATCAACGTTCCTTTATAGTCTTCAATAGCCTTGGCAATGACGGGCAAGTGGCGAAAGTTGATGTGGTTGGTTGGTTCGTCGAGGATGAGGAGGCCGGGTTTTTGCAGCACGAACTGTGCAAAGCAAAGCAAGCCTTTTTGGCCTTCGGACAGCGAGCCTACTTTGTTTTTTAGCAAGTGAGAAGTGATTAAAAACTCGGCTGCGACTGCACGCAAACCTTCGTTGGAAGGCATTTCCATGACGGATTCGAGGGCTTGGTAGGCGGTGTCGTCAAAATTGAGACCGGAAAAGTCTTGCCGATAGTAGCCTATTTTGACGCCTTCGCCGATTTTAATGCCCGGATCTTCGTTGGCGGCAATCGTTTTTAAAAGCGTGCTTTTACCAATCCCGTTTGGCCCCGCAATCAATAAGCGGCGGCGTTTGCGGAGCGTGATATCGACATCGACTCTTACGGGTTCGTGGTTTTTTAAGATCGAAATGGACGTCATGGTTATGACGGGTTCGGCGTAGTCCTGGGCCGGGATCGTAAAGTCGCGGATGGTTTTGTCATCACGCCGGACATCGACCATTTCGTCTTCCGCTTCTTCCACTTGGTCGCGGAGTTTGCTCGCGAGCTTGCGCATCTTCCCTCCTTTATTAGCGAAGAAGTTGATCTTATCTTTACGATCTTGGATATCTTTGAGGAGACGGGCATTTTGCATACGTTCGCGCTCCAAGCGAGCGGCGATTTCTTCGACCACGTCAAAATAGTTGCCCACGTACTGCTCCATTTTATGGGTATATACGTCCAAGTGAAGCACGCCCTCGGTAAAGGCATTCAAGAAATCGGCGTCGTGAGAGATGACGACAACGGTCTTGGGATACATGACGAGGAAGGCCGTCAGGTGGTCGATGCCATCGCGGTCGAGGTTATTGGTAGGTTCGTCCAATAATAAAATATCCGGTTCCTGAATCAGCGCATACGCAAGGAGAAGACGTGCCTGTTGGCCGCCGGAAAAGTCTTTGATCTTTTTTTCGAGAGGTGCGTGTAAATTAACTGTTTCCAAAACGTTTTTGATGCGGCCATCAAGATCGTAGAGTTTTTCCGGAAAGGCATGAGCAAAGAATTCACGGACGGTTTCGTCCATGTGTTCGCGGGCCATAACCTGAAGACCGATGGCCACGGATGCGTCTTTTTGCACATGGATCTGACCCTCATTAGGCTTATAAACGCCCGTAAGCAGCTTAAAGATCGTACTTTTGCCGGCACCGTTTTGGCCCATCAGGGTGATTTTGGCGTTTTCGCGGATGGAAAAACTCGCTTCCTCTAAAATAGGATGATCTTCATCATGATGAAATGAAACCTTATCAAACCGGATGAGGACGTTGCCGTGGTCGTTAGCCATAAAGAGCCACCAGTAAACCAGAGAAAAGGGGTTTTTGCAACTCCTTGCATGAGCTAGCTTTTTTTATTTTGTCATCCCGAATGGAGTTGGACGAAATGAAGGATCCCTCGCCCATCCGACCGATCGCAAGGGATCCTTCACTCCGTATGACTGCGTTCAGGATGACGAGGATAAAAGGTTTGCTTTACTGGCTTCTACTCATTACCATACCCCTCATTCTATGCGCCTCCCCCAGCGACGAGCCCAACTACTGAAAAAGCGTGACGAAGGCCAAGAGCAGTTTTATATTACGGCGACCGGCCTTGAAAAACTCAAACGGAGTCTTGTTGAGTTAAAAGCCCAACTCCCTAAAATGGCCGATGATTTGGCACGGGCGATTGCGATGGGAGACTTGAGCGAAAACGCGGAATACATGGAAGCCAAGGCGCGTTTGAGCCGTGCACATGGTCGGCAATTTTCCTTAGGTGAGCGAATTAAGAATGCAGTGATTATTGATGAGTCGGATAGTGATGGAGCCGTACGCTTAGGTGTGACGGTCACGGTAGAAGTAAATGGGAAACAAAAAACCTTTCAGATTGTCGGGCCACAAGAAGCAAATCCGTCACAAGGACGGATTTCGCTGGTGTCGCCGCTTGGAGCGGCATTGATTGGGAAAAAGGTTGGCGAAGAAGTGGAGGTACGGACAGAGGCGGGAGTGACGAGGTATCGGATTTTGGGGATTGAGTAAGGATTAGTACCGATACTGTTCGGGTTTATAAGGACCCTTGTGATTAATCCCTAAATATTGGGACTGTTTTTCTGTAAGCACAGTCAATTTTACCCCAAGCTTCGATAGGTGAAGGCGTGCCACTTCTTCATCAAGTTCTTTTGGAAGTGTATATACTTTGCCGTGTTCATAACGACCGTCGTTCGTCCAAAGCGCAAGTTGAGCGAGCGTCTGGTTAGTAAACGAAGTGCTCATCACGAAACTGGGGTGGCCATGTGCATTTCCGAGATTTACGAGACGGCCTTCCGACAGGAGGATCAAGCACTTGCCATTCGGCCACGTGAATTTATCAACTTGAGGCTTGATCGTTTCGCGCTTAACGTCTTTTTGGTCCATGAGCCAAGCGACGGCTATTTCACTATCAAAGTGGCCGATGTTGCAGACAATGGCTCCATCTTTCATCACCTTCATATGCTCACCTGTGATGACATCGCAACAACCGGTGGCCGTGACAAAGATATCACCGATCGAGGCCGCATCTTCCATCGTCACAACTTCGTAACCTTCCATGGCCGCCTGCAAAGCGTTGATGGGATCAATTTCTGTGACGAGAACACGTGCGCCGAAGCCGTCCATGCTTTGGGCGCAACCCTTACCGACATCACCAAAGCCGGCTATGACTACGACTTTACCGGCAATCATAGTATCCGTGGCGCGTTTGATACCATCGGCCAGACTTTCACGACAGCCGTATTTATTATCAAATTTCGATTTCGTGACGGAATCGTTGACATTGATCGCAGGGAGCTTCAACGTCTTTTGCTCCATCATTTGATAGAGACGGTGGACACCGGTCGTCGTTTCTTCAGAAACACCTTTGATATCCGATAACATCTCCGGATGTTTTTCATGGACAAGCACGGTCAAGTCTCCCCCATCGTCGAGCAACATGTTTGGGCCTTTTCCGTCATGGAACTTGAGACTTTCTTCAACGCACCACCAATATTCTTCTTCCGTCTCCCCTTTCCACGCAAAGACCGGGATTCCGGCGGCGGCAATTGCAGCGGCGGCATGATCCTGCGTCGAAAAAATATTACAGCTACTCCAGCGCACTTCAGCACCAAGCTCTATCAGCGTTTCGATCAAAACGGCGGTCTGAATGGTCATGTGCAGACAGCCAGCAATACGTGCGCCTTTTAAAGGCTTGGTCTCGCGATACTGAGCGCGCAAAGCCATAAGGCCAGGCATTTCCTTCTCGGCCAGAATAATTTCTTGTCGACCCCAAGGAGCGAGGGCGATATCAGCAACTTTGTAGGGTTGGTTAGTGGACATACTATTTAATTAATATATTTCTTCAATTATTTTCTGTCATCCCGACCGGAGCGGAGCGCAATGGAGGGACCTCGACCGGAACAGGTATCCTTCCCGATCGCCACCCCTTTCCGCTGCGAGGTCCCTCGGCTCCGTATGACTTCGCTCGGGATGACATGAGAAAGAAATGGGAAAGAAAATTTTCAAAATTATAAACTCACTTCTTCCCCATACACCTGCTCATACCTCTTCCCAAATTCTTCCTTAGTAAAAGAGTAGGCCTGCGTGCCATACGTTTCAATAGCGTAGGTGGCGAGAACACTCCCCATCTGGGCACAGACTTTGAGATCTTTGCCTTGGTCGTAGCCGACAAAGAATCCTGCCCGAAAGGCATCGCCTGCGCCGGTAGGATCCACGCACTCGCGCGGCGGACAGGCTGGGACACGGATCGTTTGGCCAGCGGCGGTTTGGATCAGAGAACCTTCCGCACCTAAGGTGGTTATGACGAGGAAGGCATGCCTTAGCACATCTTGCACGGACCACCCTGTACGTTCCGCAAGTAGCTTCATTTCATAATCATTACCGACAACCGCCCAGGCGTGCTCGATACCTGTACGCAACTCATCGGGGCTAAAAGTGGTGATCTGTTGACCAGGGTCAAAAACACCCTTGATTCCCAACTCCTTTGCTTCTAGCAGATGTTTTGCCATGACCTCTTTAGGGTTGGGGCTAACGAGGACAAGGGAAGATGTGTCACGTTTTTGATCTTTTAAGGAAATGACCCCGGTTTTTTCAAGCGGTCCGGAGAAAAACGCGGTGATTTGGTTGTTTGCCTTATCCGTCATGATGTGCGCTGCGGCCGTTAAGATGGTTGAATCCTGATAAATAGAGGTCGTACGTATGCCGAGCTGCTGTAATCGCTCGAGATATGCTCCTCCATCAGAGCCGACCGAAGAAAGAATGGTCGGATCTGCTTCTAAACACCGCATAGCATAGGCGATGTTACCAGCAGTTCCACCCCAACTTCGCTCTAAACGCTTGACAGCAAAACAAACGCTTAAAATATGAAGCTGGTCGGGCAAGAGATGGTCAGCAAACTGATCCGGCACATCTAGGATATAATCGTAGGCTAAAGAGCCTGAAACAAGGATAGACATTGGGCGCTATCATAGTCAGTCCGTTCAAAGAGGACAAGAGAGAGGAAAAACGCCCTCGGACCAGGAGCGAGCTTATCCCGCCAACACCAGCCTAGCTTGCACGTTTTTCTTGCATGAGCAGTTGTACTGCATGTTCCAACGAACCGGCGGGCGTCATTTCTCCGCCGTTCACAAAGAAAATTTCGTCGGCATGTTCGATGGTGTTTAATCGATGAGCAATGATGATACGTGTCGTTTCATGAGGGAGGTTCTTAAGGATCTCTTCGAGTAATTGCTCGGTAAGGGTGTCGACATTAGCCGTAGCCTCATCAAGGATTAAGATATCCGGACGGCGCAAGACGGCACGCATAAAGGCAATCAACTGCCGCTCCCCTAAACTCATCCGTTCTCCGCCTTGTGCGATAGGAGTAGCGAGACCTTGCTCAAAGCGCTGAATGAGCGCGCTTAGTCCACGCTCGCTTATTAGCGACTCCAATTGACTTAACGTATAGCCTTGATACTCCGCGTTTCCATAGATTAGGTTATCCCCGACTGTTCCGCTAAATAAGAACGGTTCTTGTAAAATAAAACCAATCTTCTGACTTCGTTCCACGGGTGTGTACGTACGAATATCCTTTCCCCCTAACATAACGACCCCGTCGGTTGGATCATAGAGACGTGCCATGAGAGAGGCGGTAGTAGTCTTCCCCCCACCGGTGGGTCCAACCAAAGCATACGTTTTGCCTTTTTCCAGAGCAAACGAGATATTGCGTAAAACCTCTTTCCCATCGGGATAACAAAAAGACACGGCTTGAAACGCTAATATTGCGCTCGAGGGAGAAGGAGGATGAAGCGCACGATCTTTTATCGTTTCTAAATCGGTCTTTAAAGCTAGTATTTCTGATACACGCTCCCACCCGGCTAATGCAACCTGAAAACTGCTCCAGAGAGCGGCCAGTTGACGCAGAGGCGAATAGAAGTTGTTGACATAGGCAAGAAAACTGATTAGGAGACCAATCGTAAATGACCCCTGCAGAACGAGCACCAAGCCGTAGGCCAAGACCATGAGCTGTGCGAGGTTTGAGAAAAAACCGTAGACGGGCGTAAAAAGAGTGTTGGCTAAACTTGCTCCGATGGCGGTTTGATAGGTTTGTTGGTTAATCTCCGTAAAGCGCTTACGAAAATAATCACGACGGTCGAAGGCCACGATGACTTTAAAATTTTGTAAGCTTTCTTGAATTTCAGAACTTAATCCCCCGGTACTTTGTAAGCTCTTGGTGTTTTGACGCTTGATCCAGGCAGATGTAGCTTGCGTAAAGACCAAGAGCAGGAGAGCAGGCAAGAGGGCCGCGAGACCCAAGCGAGGATGCAGGACGATCAGGAAGATGCCGGCCCCGAGCATGATGAACATGCTGCCGATGAACTGCATCAGTGTCTGTGAAAAAAACATGTTCAGCTTATCGGTATCGTTATTGATACGAGAGATCAGATCCCCGGCTTTATTTTGGGCAAAAAAGGCGACCGGCAACTCTTGCAACTTCAAAAAGATGGCATTGCGCAACTTGAAGAGGACGCGCTGACCCACGCCCCCCATCCAAGACGTTTGAATGTAGGCACTTACAAGAGCAATGAGGTACATCCCCAACAACATTCCGGCAGATACCAAGACTCCTGTGTATTGCTTCGCTTGGATGTAGGTATCAATGGTATGGCCGACGAGTAAAGGTCCGCATAAGTTTAAGACAGCATTTAACAAAATGCTGCCCAACGCAACCAGAAGTGGACGTTTTTCGTCCGCCAATAAGGGTGCTAGGTTACGCGCCGCCTCACTCAGAGACGTCTTTTGGGTGCCAGCACCAGGAGTGGTTTTAGTTGTGAGTGTGTACTTCATAGTGGCTGGTACTCCGTTGCGAGCGATAGAGTTGATTATACTCGGGAGAAGCTGCTAATAATTCAGCGTGCGTTCCAGCCGCGAGCAGCTCGCCTTCCATAAGAAGGATGAGTTGGTCGTAGTCTTCAATCGAGGCGATCTTTTGGGTGACGGAGATGAGGGTGAGATGTGGGTAATGTTTTTGTAGGTTACCGATAATGCGTTCTTCAGTTGGCACATCCACGCGAGCGGTAAAATCATCAAGCAGCAATACGCGGGGATTCATGGCCAAGGCGCGCGCCAGCATAATGCGCTGTTTTTGGCCGCCGGATAAACTTGTTCCTCGCTCGGAGACGATCGTATCCAGCCCTTGAGGCAAAGACTGGATAAAGTCGCTCAGCTCTGCCGTCTCAATGGCGGTCTTAAGGGAAGCATCGGTAGCATGGGGACTAAAGGCGATGTTTTCGCGCAATGAGACATTAAATAGAATACTATCTTGAAAAACGATCGCGAGCTGACGATGAAAATGCTCGGCCTTAAACGCCGCACAAGGTTGACCATCGTACGTTACTGAACCGGAGGTAGGCGGCACGAGTCCGGCCAGAATAGATAAGAGTTGGGTCTTTCCTGCGGCGGTTGGTCCGATAATAGCCACCCGACTCCCAGCCTTCACGTTGAAGGAAACGTTTTTTAAGAGGGATTTTTCGCCGTAGGTAAGCGTAATATCCTTTCCTTCTATCTCTCCGCTCAAGGAAGCTTCTGATGCGCCCGTTTCTTCAAGCGAAGGCATCTTGATGACTTCGGCGATGCGCTCATAGGCCGCGCCTGCCTGGGCCATGATATTACTCATGAACCCTAAAACAAAAATGGGGAAAATCAGTAAGGCTAAATAACTATTGAAAGCGGCAAACGACCCAAGACTCAGACCACCATTGATGACGAACCTCCCGCCTAAAACCAAAATGACCAGCGTCGCCAGGTTGGCTAGAAAAGTAATAACAGGAATCATCCCGGCAAAGAGTGCCAGGATACGCATGCCCAAGTCTTTGGCTTTGGTATTGGCATCAAGGAATTTTTCTGACTCCTTGTCGGTCGCGTGGAGAACACGAATTAAGGCTGATCCTAAGATACTTTCGTTGATCACTTTGTTTAGCCAGTCAATAACTTCACGACTTGCCTTAAACAACTCACGAACTTTTCCAAAGACTATGAAAAATGTTCCGCCGATGAGGGGGAGAATGAGCAAAACCGCCAGTGCCAAACGGACGTGAATAGTGAGGAGCAAGATGCTGGCGCCCACAATGATACAGAGTGAGGAAACTAACGACGGGACGGCTTGCGAGACAAAGAGCTTGACCGAGTCGACATCGGCCGTAAGGTTGGTCAGTAGCTTTGCGGGTTGCGCCGTTTGGATCGAAAGATAGCTTTGGCGTGAAATGGTGAGAGAAATTTTTTCGCGCAAATCACGAGCAACACGTTCGGCCACGTACGTTTGGATCACAGTCTGTAACCCGGCAAACACAAGCACGCCTATGACGGCGGCTAAAAATTCTCCCACCAATTTACGTAAGACCAAGGCGTTTTGAGTATAGGCATCAATGCCGGTAGCTATGAGCTTCGGTAAAACCAGGTTCAACCCGTTACTCACTAAGCCGAACGCCACGAGCAATACCACCAAGCCCGTATAAGGCTTGAGCACCTCCCCCAAGGCTGGCTTTGCTTTTATTCCTGTGGCTCGAGTGGTCCTTCGTTCCATACGGATTTCAAATGCTGAACAATTTTTTCTTGAATCGCTTGCAATGTTTGTAATTCACGTTCACTAAGAGGAGCAAACATATCTGACAAAATATTCGTGCAGCGCTTCTTCGCTAGTTGAAGCGTTTTCTTACCTGCCGATGTGACTTGTAACAACGTTTTACGGCGATCTGTCTCGTCATCTTTACGTGTCACGAGACCGTCTTCGGCCAAGCTATTTATGAGTTGGGTGGCGGCACTCGAAGTCATCCTAAAACGTTGCGCTAACTCTTTAATGTTTTGCACTTCGCCGTGTGTAATGGCGAGCAATATCGCTAGACGAGTCTGGGTGGGAAGACCTGGCAGGCTGGGTTCGCGGCGCTCGCGTCCGGCTTTCCAGCGAGTGATCGTATCAAGCGTTTGGAAAAGTTGTTCTAAGCGTTCTTGTCGGTTCATAAGATAAACAACAAAAAGGTAAGTGTCTTACGATTCTATGAAGGTTTTTTGGTTCCGTCAAGCGGCTATGATTCCATGTTCTTTCCTGCTTTTTGATTGACAGACTGAATGGGCATCTTATAGTAAAAGAACAGGATCTACTCCTTACAAATACATCTATGTCGTCCTATCCTGCCACAACGCTGTTACTCGTCCTTCTCTCTTTGTTCGTGAGTGGCACATCGGATGTATACGCACAGACACAAGAAAATGGTGCATTCGAGTTACCTGTTCCCTATGTTTCCCAAGTTCCAACGGGAGACTGGGTTCGTCCTTGGGACCAAGCCTGCGAGGAAGCAAGCATCACCATGGTGGAAGGGTTTTACCAAAAGAAGACAACCATCCCGGTGACGGAATCCAAACAACGCATGCAGGCCATGATAGACTGGGAAGATAAGACATTTGGAAAAAATGATGATACGAATGCCGAAGAGACGATGAAGACCATTGAGGCGCAATCCTCCTTTGAGGCGGAGGTTGTCAGGCAACCGAGTTTAGAAGACATCCGGGACCAACTGGACGCGCAACATCCGGTGATTTTTCTGGTAGACATGTTCCAGTTCTATCAAGAGACGCCCGGCAAAGACTCTTTCCATGTAGGGGTTATCGTGGGCTATGACGACGAGAAGAAAGAATTTATCGTGAATGATCCGGCTCGCGAACGACGGCGCTACCCCTACGAAGTCATGATGAAAGCGTTGCACGATTATAATTCTGACAGCAAGGAAGCGGATGGAGTTCCGACAGTTATTTTCACACATCCGCGTGAAGTCGAAGGACCTTCTAGGCTTGAAACGTTCTTCCGCTCGATTATCGAATGGTTCAAACGCTGGTTTGTCTAACAACGTAACCATAGCCTTGCCAGAAATGGCAGGGCGTGTTTTTATTTTGAGGCCTCAAGAAAGGAGGGTAAGGATGCGCCTCTTCGATGACCATATCGGTCAGCTCGTTTGCCGGTACATCATTCCGGAGTGGGTGAAGCCCAACCACCTGTCGGTCGGTCGATTGATGTTCGCCATTCCCATCATCATCTATCGCGATGTTCCGTGGGTAGGAACGGTATTGGCCATCATCGCGTATCTTTCTGACGGACTCGATGGAATGGTTGCACGCATCCGTCATCAAACCTCTGAGGAAGGTGCTCTGTTGGATGCGGACATGGACAAACTGTTCCTGTTCCTGTGTCTCTGGGTGGGGTGTACAAACAGAGTTATTCTGTGGGTAAAAGTCGTCGTTACCGTGTTTGATGCCACCTCGTTTGTGGTTCATCGATACAAGTATCGGCATCACATCGATACTCGCGCCAATCGTTGGGGCGGACTCAAAACGTGGGCGCACGGATTCGGGGTTTCGTTTGTGTTCACTCAAAGCCCCTTCTTTACACGCTTTGTTACTCCGACCTTCGTCATTGCAACCCTCTTTGCCCTCGCCTCGCTGATCTTTCATGTACGCGATATCTTTCGTCACCGCCATAATGCTTAGCACCCCTCCTTCCAACGTCTCCCATCGGAGCGTTCTTCTTTTTTTAAGTAATATATTGGCTATGTAAACAAAAAAGAGCTTTCTAGAAGAGAGAAAGGCTCAGGCTACTAGTTGTAAATAGGATGACAGCTTCCGAGCATTTGCTCGGTGGTCGTATACGGACCGACTCCTCCACCGGGACAGGGTACGTAGAAGAAGTTCGGACGCGGGTTGGGCGGCTGTGTCCCAATGTAGATCGTGGGAGCGTAGCCCGGACAGCGGCAGAACCCGCTGTCTCCGCAGGAACAGTACCACCCGAGTTCGCGATTGGGGTACGAGGAATACGTCCCCCACGGCGTCCCCGTCGTCACGATGAACGGTGGCGGCTGTCCGTATGACGGTACACAGCCGGCGAGCAGAGCCAGAAAGCAGAGAAATTGTTTCATGCTCTTTTCCTCCGTCAAAGGTTCCTCTTTTGTCTTACCATGTTGGCAAAAAAGAGCAATACCTCGCCCACTTCCCAGGCGAACATTGATTACATTTTTTAGAGCGAGATCACTTTAGGGAAAGAAGACGGGTCTGAAAGCTCTTTCCTACCTGCCACCCTATAACACTCCCAATGATGGCTCCGGCGACAAATTCAGACAGCCAATGGATACTAGTGGCTGCCACACCGATGCCTATAAAGAACGCGTAGAGGAGAGCGAGAACGGTGACTGTCTTATTCTTCTTATACAAATAGATAAGTGCCACCGCCATCGCAAAGGCAATCGTCGTGTGCGACGATGGCCAGCCCCAAAATACCCCACCACGAAAGAATCCAAAGCGAAACTGATGACTGATATCAACCAATTGATCGTTTAGGTTTGGCTGTAATCGCCCGGTAAAGAATTTATATGCGGCAGAGACAAACAAGCCGAGCATAGCTGCTTGGCCGAGTGCCCAGGCGGTATTCATTGTCTTTTGATGCTTTTTTAAGGAACCCACCAATAGTACGATAAGAGGTCCTATTACGGGCAATAATGCCCCAATAATGATGGCCGGGAAGAAGTAATAGCGAAGAGACGCGTTATGCGCAAAAAGAAAGAAGCTCCAATCAAGACCGGATACAACGATCAGGTAAGTAAACCCTGTAGCGATGAGATGAGCAACCAGATTCCACCCCTGGAAGCACCCCTTAACGGTCGAATGTAGTCGATAAAAAATGAGACGCATGTGCATTTATTTTATTGATGTTCATGATCATTATCATTCTCCAGATGAGTATTCATGACGAATTCGGTCGAGCATAAGGCGATAACCACCTTTGCCTTGTTTGAGCCAACGCGAGATACGGGCGACCGTGGTCGAGCTTAAGCCGGTCTTATCTTGAATTTGCGTGTAAGGAATTTCTTCATCGAGCATGCGTGCCACTTGCCAGCGCTTACTAAACTCCTCAATCTCTTCCTTCGTCAAAAGGTCACCAAAAAACTGTTTGGCCTCATCTGGGGTTTTGAGGCTCAAAATGACTGCGTACAGCTCTTCCGAAAGAGAGAGTTTTGACTTCATATTCGAACCTTCTCTAAGAAACGCATCGGCGTCAAGAAGGATTTCGTGCGCTACTTTTTCCAAAGATATTTTGCGGTCTTCCAAACATATTTCACAATAAAAAGGACGATAAAGAAGTATAGGATGTACTGAGCAGCAATGAGAAGTAATGTAACAAGATTCAGGCTCACGTCTTGGATCGTTTGATTTAATTGATACACAACACCCTTAACCGCATTCTTCCAGGAATTCTTCAAATGTTCACCATCAATATAGGTATCTTTGTAGACACTGATAGTGAATGATGTGTATTCAAGTCGATCGAGTTGCTCAGCCTTGGCGCGTGATAACCGATCAAGCTGCTCACTGATATTGATTCGTTCTTGCGTTAAACGTTCGATGATTTGCAATTTGCTTGTGATAATGTTCGCCAAACTATTTGCATCCTGTGCTCGCGTCGCAATGCCTGTGATTTCGTCGTAAGCGCGCGTAGCGCTGTCCAACGTTTTTTCAATAGTCTCTTTCTTTTTGGTGAGTATTTCCACTTCGCTCGTAAAATCATCAACCTGACGCTGTATCGTTTGGGTGTTCTCGGTGAAATCTTTGGGATCCAAGTTTTTTATATACCTTACTACTTCGGTAACATGACCACGCTCAACTTTGAAGACAAAGTTACAGTAACGGTCTGATTCGCTCGCGTTTTCAAAAATGACTTCTTTTCTGGATTTTAATGCCGCAATCTTGCCACATGTCTCTGGCAAGGTTCGAGTTTGGATATTGCCGCTATAGGTCGTTACTTCAAATGCTTCAGCATCGCTCCCCATCGTTCCGCCGGAACCGGGAGCGGTTGGCGGCATAGGCAGGGCCACATTTCTTGCTGAGAGCTCGGGCATCCCTCCGGCCGCATAGCTATCCGCCACCATCGCCTTGTCATAGGGCATGGGCGCCATAGACGGAGCCGCAGTGCGAGCCATTCCCATCCCGCCATATCCTGCCGGCAACCAGGGAGCGAGACTCGACCCCAGGAGGCGGAGGACAAAGGCAATCAGTACAACGCCGACTAAGCCGAGACCAACCACCTTTATGACGCGAACCTGTTGGCTATTGAAATTACGTAAAACGTTCATATGAAAAACAGTATAGCAAAACCCTATCCGTGTAAGATAGGGTTTACTGGATATATTGCAGAAGTTACTTTTACACCTCTAAGGCACGGATAATGGCATCAAGCTTGGAGTTGATTTCACGTAATTGGTCGCGATATTGGTCTCCTCCTCCGCTGCTTTGGGCGCGTCCGGCATAGGCGGGACGCTCGGAGCGAGTGCCTTCCGCCTCTCCCCCTTTGTTAAAGCAATTGCTGCAAAATACAGCCTTTTTTCCGTTTGGTTTAAACGGGACTTCGCAACGCTGTCCGCAATCGTCACAGGTGGCGGAATGCATCATGGGTCTACCACCGTCGCGCCCTTGTGAACCACGCTCCCAAGGTTTGCTGCTACCTCCGAACCGACCGCCGCCTTTTCCGCCTCTGGCACCGCCGCCGTAGCTTTTTTTCATGAACATAGGGTTGTTATTGAAGATAAGGATAGAGGGATAACTGCTGGAGTATACTCTTATTTGGGAATAAAGCAATGGGACACCCCTCTTCCCCAGTTCTAACATCAATGCACCACCCCCAAGCCAAATCATCCTCGAATACATATCCTTGAGGGGTATGAAAGGGTGTCCTTTGACGTATTTAGAGCGGCAAACTCTTCTCGCATATCCGTCGATGCTGGCATTTACAAGGATTATGCATTGACCATGCTTTTCTTTAAATATCTCAGCGATCGATCTAAAAAACAGTACGAGAAAAACAAAGAGCGCTTCGGCAATGACGAAGTCCGCATCCAGGAAAAAATGAAGCTCGATCGCTTCTACCTTCCTCCAAAAACATCGTTTGACTACATCTACAGCGTCCACGAACAAGACAACATCGGGGAAGAACTGAATAAAGTCTTCCACCGCATTGAAGAAGAAAATCGCTCCAAGCTTGAGGGCGTGTTCAGTGTGGATTTCAACTCGGAATCCACGCTCGGCAAGCTTGAACAGCGCAACAAGATGCTCCGTCATCTAATTCAAGACTTCAACAAAATTGACCTGTCCGAGACCAATGAAGATATCATTGGGAACTCGTACATGTACATGATTGAAAAGTTTGGCGCAGATGCAGGAAAAAAAGCGGGAGAGTTCTTCACCCCAACTCCTGTCGCAAAACTTCTGGCTCGCCTTGCGCAACCGAAGGAAGGTGATCGCATCTGCGACCCAGCCATGGGCTCAGGGGGCCTTCTTTTGCTAGCTGGAGCAGAGGTAGAAAAACTCGGCTCAAAAAACTATGCCCTCTACGGACAAGAAAGCACGGGATCGACGTACCATCTCGCCCAAATGAACATGTTCTTGCACGGCAAGGATACAGCACGTCTTGAATGGGGAGATACACTCAACAATCCCCTTCTGACCGAAAATGACCATTTGATGAAGTTCGACGTGGTGGTGGCGAACCCTCCGTTCAGTTTGAAGAAGTGGGGCGCAGAAAATGCCGAGAGCGACAAATATAAGCGATTCCACCGTGGTATTCCACCCGCGGAAAAGGGCGACTATGCGTTTATTACGCATATGATTGAAACGGCCAAGCCAAAAACGGGACGCGTTGCGGTGATTGTTCCACATGGCGTCTTATTTAGAGGCGGCGCCGAAGGGCGTATCCGCCAATCGCTTATCGAAGAAAACATTATCGACGCTGTTATCGGTCTTCCAGCGAGCCTCTTTCAGACAACAGGCATTCCCGTTGCTATTCTTATTTTAGATCGATCACGTGAACAAGGTGGAGCGAACGAAGGACGAAAAGATATCCTTTTTATTGAGGCCTCAAAGGAATTTAAGCCCGGCAAAAAACAGAACACCCTTACGGAAGAGAATGCTGATAAGATCGTGGTGACCCACGTTCATCGAAAGGAGGAAGAAAAATTTTCTCGCTTGGTTGGGCCAGAAGAAATCAAGGAAAACGACTATAACCTTAATATTACACGCTACGTAGATACCTTTGAAGAAGAGGTGGAGATTGATATTTCTGCAAATTTGAAGGAATTGGCGGCGTTGGAGCCAGAACTACAGAAGCTAGAGAAGCAGATGGCGGAGTACTTGAATGAGCTTGGGATAAAGTAATATGCCGGTGGTTTTTGTTGATGAGAGTGGAACGTTTCTACCAAGCAATGGACAGACATATTTCGTGATTGGTTCATTTACTGTTGGTGATCCAAGACAAACAGCGAAAGCATTCCGAAAATGGCTTCGTAACAAAATGCCATTACAGAAACGCTACCAAACTGAGGTTAAGTTTTCTGAAACGGGTATAACTGACGATCTGCGAAAGCGCACGCTTACGTACATAAGTTCACTCGATGTCCGTATCCGGTTTGGGTATTTGCGCTGTGAACGTCTACCAAACACCTCTTATGATCATAGAGGTGTGCGCGAAGGATATCTTTACACACAGATTTTGGGAGAGATCTTAGAGTCGTACTTTCCTATCACTGAATCATCTTTTGTTGTTCGTTGTGATCAACGCAAGCTCAAGGGGTTAACACAAAAAGAATTTGCTACTATTTTGCAAGCTCGTCTTTTACCTATTGCTCCAGCCAGTTCTTTCATCGACGTCAAACAAGTAGACTCAGCATCTGATGCAAATATCCAAATAGCGGATTGGATTGTTGGCGCGCTTGCTGCCTACCTAAATAACAAGTCCATGGGGTCGGAGTACTACGAAATTCTGAAGGGGAACATTATTGGCACACCGATCGAGCTTTTCAAACAAAAATGACACTATGCCATTGCGCGCTATTTTGAATAATAAAAAGCCCGATCGATTGATCGAGATTTTTGATGAAGCTGCATCTAACAAGGTCGTTCTCTCTGGCTCAAGCCCGAGGATCCCCCGGGGAACACCAGAGCGCCTTGAAAGTTTTTCGTGCAAGCTCCAATACGTATATAGCATGAAAAGGTCAGTTTGGTCAATAATTATCCACAGCCATACATAGCGAAGAGAATCTCCTTATGTCTATCAAAAATTACAAGAAGGCCATTCCACATGGTTGGCAACTGGCAGCCCTGGGAAGCGTTGCGGATCCAGAGAAAAGGTGGGGCTTTACCGGTGGCCCATTTGGTTCAAATTTAAAACAAAATGATTATACCGATGAGGGCGTTCGTATTATACAGTTACAAAACATTGGCGATGGTTATTTTATAGACAATTATAGAATTTTTACCTCAGCATCCAAGGCAGATGAACTTTTGAGCTGTAATATCTATCCGGGCGAAATTATCCTCTCAAAAATGGGTGATCCTGTGGCACGCGCATGCTTAATCCCTTCATTCGACGAACGTTATCTAATGGCCTCTGATGGAATCAGACTATCCCCCAATAAAAAGAATTTCAATTCACTCTTTGTTTTATATGCAATTAACTCAAAGTTTTTTCGCTCTTGCGTAGAAAGGGTGAGTACTGGCTCAACACGTAAGCGAATTAGCTTGTCGGTTCTGAAAAGCCTACCACTTGCTGCTCCTTCGCTTCAGGAGCAAAACCGAATAGTTGCCGTTCTTGAAACATGGGACCAGGCGATTGAGAAGTTGAAACGGAAGATTAAGTTGAAGAAAGATACTAGGAAAGGCTTAATGCATGGAGTGCTTTCTGGAAAAATACGCTTACCCGAATTTACCGGGAGTTGGAGTTTCATAAAACTTAAAGATATCGGCACTTTCAAGGGTGGGAGTGGCTTTCCAGAAAAGTTTCAAGGAAAAACAATCGGTAGGTATCCCTTTTTCAAGGTTTCTGACATGAATAATGCAGGTAATGATATTTATATGCTGGCTTCGAATAACTGGATTGACGAAGATGTTAGAAAAGAAATTCATGCTGTAGCTTTCCCCAAGAATACAATAGTCTTTGCAAAAATTGGCGCAGCGCTATTTCTCGAAAGGAAAAGGATTTTAACTCGGCCCAGTTGCCTTGATAACAATATGATGGGTTTTGTTATACACGACCTCAATCATGAATTCATCTTTTATAAATTCCTTGTCTTGCAGCTTGGTAGATACGCAAACACGGCGGCACTACCCTCTCTATCTGGTACTGAGCTTTCAGACATTGAGATTAAAGTACCTTCGTCAAAAGACGAACAATACATGATTGCGAATATCCTAACTATTGCCGACAAAGAAATTCAAGCTCTCGAACACAAATTAGAATTCTTTAAGGCCCTAGACCAGCATCTCCTCTGCTAGAATAGAGATCATGCCCATAAA
>CAYTIN010000014.1:0-35478 GCA_964438015.1 uncultured Gammaproteobacteria bacterium | reverse complement strand
GAGGTCTTTTTGTATCTTGACAAAAGACTTGTCCTGTGAGATATTCTACCATCATTTCGTGTGTATTCCCGTCAGGACCAAAGGGTTTTTCATGAACCATCTGGCTCTGGCGGGAATAACAAGGACGAATGACCGTCCCGAAACCGCCGGGGGAGGATGATTTAAGGTGTTGAAAGGCAATTTGTTGGCAGTGTGCGTATCTCTGGATGGATGGTACCCTTTTCTTTTGACATGCTAGACCCTTGGAATCCTGAGCCTAATTAGGTTTGTTAGTTGGTGCGTTTCGATTTCTGTTTTAATACTCTGCGTTTCGCCCATCCTCTTTTTTGTAGTAGGTGCGCGGTGGCATCTTCAAGGAACCATGGATACGCTCCTTGTTGTAGTAGTGGATGTACTTCCCGATCCCTTCGATCAAGTCGTCGATTCCGACAAAGCGATGCGCTTTCCCAAACTCGAGTTTAAACGAGCTGAAAAAGGATTCTTGTCGACCATTGATCCACGGTTTCCCTTTTGGACTCCAGGAAGGTTGGATCTCATGTTTCACGAGCCGCTGTACACAAGACTGGCTCGCATATTTACTGCCTTGGTCTGAGTGGAAGACCTTGGGACTCTTTCCCCGTCGTTCCAGGGCTTCCTTGAGCACATCCACCACAAGTCCACTGGTATGGTGCAACGCGATCTGCCACGCTAATATTTCTCGTGTGCAGAGATCAATCACCATCGCGAGGTAGATATAGCGACCATGAAACCAGAGGTAGGTGAAGTCACCGGCCCAGACCGTATTCGGCTTGCAGGGCAGGATCGTGTCGAGGCGATTAGGAATACGCTGCATGGCGTATTCCTTATCACGTTTTGGACGACGTGGAGTGTAGTAGAGGCTTTGACGAGAGACGCCAAGATGACGAGCGAGGCGTGACTTCGAACTCATATAGAAGAGAAGGTCACGGGCCGTGAAGGGTGCTTTTAGATTTCTTCGTCTCCTGTTGCCAGACGATCTTGCCAATGATAGCTCTGAGTTCTTGCGCTTCTTGTCGGAGGCGTTGAACTTCGGTTGAGCTTGTATGAGCGTTGCGTGACTGCTGACGCAGCCACTTGCGGATCGTCTTTTCTGCAACGCGATGTGTCTTCGATACGTCTAAGATGCTCATTCCATCTTCTTTAATAGAGGAAATGATCTTTGCCCGTTGTTCGGGACTAATATATTGTGCCATGAATTTGAGAATGGCCAAGGATATCCAAAGAACCTAGCATGTCCCGCGCATTGACAAACATTTATCAAAATATTGCAAGGGCTGAGGTGTCAAAAAAAGAGGGTACCATCCACTATGCTCTCCGAGTTGTTGCGAAGGTTGGATGAGGCTCTTGTTGGAGACCCAAATGCTCAAGGTATACGGAAAATCATCGTCATGCGTTATCGAGAAGGTCTCACAGGAAAAGATCTGGCTCAGTCGGTAGGTGTTTCAGAACCTAGAGTATCTCAGCTCCATGCTGTGGCTATGAACAAGCTGCGCAAGTTTCTGTGATGATGTAGAGTTCTTTCATAGATGTTTTATCCACTGCTCTCTCGGCATCATCGATGCCGCTCATTCCTTCCATATAATGAACCCATGATATTGAAGGATTGAGTATTATTAAATCAAAACAAAAACCCCTCCGTCACGGAGGGATCTTCGTTGGTGCAGCGGCTGGGGGTCGAACCCAGGACCTTGGGCTTAAGAGGCCCCTGCTCTACCGGCTGAGCTACCGCTGCGCGTCTTATTTACCTTTCTTAAAGCGCGGATATGGTAGAAAATTTTCGCTTGCCTGTCAAACCAAAACCCGCTACCATCCCCCCAAACGATGCGCACCCCTAGCTCAGCTGGATAGAGCGCTTCCCTCCGAAGGAAGAGGTCAGACGTTCGAATCGTCTGGGGTGCACCATGGAAGACGCGACTCAACACGAGTCGTGTTTTTCGTTGGGGAGTAGGTATCTTGCGTTCTCTTGAGTTATTTGGCTAGTAATGTAAAGCTATGAATAAGCGTCGATGAGTAAAACTTTACTGACAGAGGATTTATTCAGATGTATTTATTTATTCAATCTATGAAAAAGACAATTGCTCAATCCTTTGCGATAGCGAGCTTTGCGGCTGCATGTTTTGGATATGCGCCGCGTGCACTTGCCAACTCCCCAGCAGTCATTGTTTCCATGGAGCCAAGTGAAATAATCATAAATTTTGAAACACCATTTAGTTCTCGTGTAACGGATGATGGAGGAGTGAATGGGTGTACTTACTCCGTTGATGGGAATTTTTCTCCCGCCGTATCCACCGGTCCATCAAACAATCAGGTATGGGACACATCGGTGCGATTCACGACGCTAGGTTCGCATACGGTTAAATTAACTTGTAGCGATTCAGAAGGTGCTATTACCACCCGTGAGGTAGTGGTAAACGTTGTGCCTAACCCAGATACTACCGCTCCTACGTTAAGTGGCTTCACCCCTTCATCAGGAGCGGTGAATACGGCTATCGGATTCTCGGTTAATTATTCTGACAATGTGGGCGTTCAAAGCTGCCAACTTCAGGTTAATAACAATACTCCTGAGAGCATCCCATTCTTCGGTCCTATTAGATCGGGAACGCTCACATATAATCATGCATTTGCTGCCGTAGGTACCTATAATGTCGCCTTCATTTGTGCCGATGCTGCTGGAAATGTGGGGCGTGCTTCTAAGTCCGTTGTAATAACGTCCGCAGCTGTTGCTTCAGATGTCACCGCTCCTGTGTTGGGTGTTCTTACGCCTGGCTCGGCTACAGTTGGTACCTCTGTAACATTCAGCGTCGGATATACGGATGAGGTTGGAGTAGTGGGTTGTGTCTATCAAGAGGGTGATAATAGCAGCGTGGCTACGTTGAGCAGCTCTCCAACTAACGGAACGGCGAGTTTCACAAAGACCTTTACTGCCGCAGGTACGGTCACAGCTCAATTCCGTTGCACGGATGCTGCAGGAAATGCCGGCACCAGAAGTAAATCCATCGTCGTTTCTGCCGCATCAACTCCCGCAGTTGATGTTACGGTGCCTGTAATTGGAAATATTACACCAGGATCTGCCACCGTAGGAGTGCCCGTTACCTTCAGCGCAACTTTTTCAGACAATGTGGGAGTTTATTTCTGTGACTTGCAGCAGGGAAGTGGACAACGCGTGGTGATGGCTCGTACCGGCTCAGCCACGAATGGAGCAGCGAGTTTAGAGCAGACGTTTAATGCAGCGGGTTCCTACACGGTCTATATTCGTTGTTCTGATGTGGCAGGGAATACGGGTACGGCAAGTAAGCTCATCTCCGTTACGAATGCCACCGTTACTCCCACTCCAACCACGCCCTCTGTACCGGTAGGGAATCCGATCGTTAGTCCTTCCGCACAGGCGACCCCCGGAAATTTGGTAAAAATTCGTTGCCCTAACCAGGTCGTAGCGGCCGATCATCCTTGTAAAGCTGTCTACTACTACGGACAGGACGGACGTCGTCATGCCTTTCCTAATGAAAAAGTTTATTTCACTTGGTATAATGACTTCTCGCGGGTTCGCGAAGTGTCTGACAGTTTTCTTGCTTCGTTAACCTTGGGCCGCAACGTGACGTATCGCCCCGGTGTTCGTTTAGTAAAATTTACCACAGTCAATAAAGTTTTTGCGGTATCGCGTGGTGGGATTTTACGCTGGCTTACCACGGAAGCCGTCGCGCGTGCATTATATGGGTCGAATTGGAATCGAAACGTAGACGATGTAGCAGATACGTTCTACGGCAATTATTCTTTCGGTGCTGATATCACTTCCGCCACCTCCTTTAGTCCGAGTGCGGAAACAAGCGCAGCTACCTCAGTGGATATAAATCTCTAGGAGCTAGTAGTCTTAACAACAAACCCTTCTCATTTATGAGAGGGGTTTGTTGTTAAAGGTATTGTTACTCCGGTTTATGACACACGGCTTCAAGGTTGTTCCCGTCTAGGTCAAGGACGAACGCTCCGTAATAATCCTTATGATATTCCGGCCGTGGACCGGGCTTGCCATGATCTTTCCCTCCGGCTGCCATGGCCGCTTGGTAGAATGCATCCACGAGCGCGCGGGTTTCACAGGCAAATGCCACATGCGTACCTTTGCCGGCTGGCCGCTCTGCGTTGCTTTGGGAGATCCAAAACTGGGGACGATCTACCCCAAAACCACAGTACTGGCCATCTGTTCCCATGAGAGGTTTGATCTTGAGGGGAGCGAGGGCTTGCTCATAAAATGCTTTACTCTTTGTCATGTCACTCACGCGATACCCTACATGGTCGAACATAGGATGAAGGGAAGACTCGCTGGTCAACAAGAGCCTTCGATTAAGAGTTTGTCCTTCCATTCTAACACAAAGTCCCGTTTGTGACGGGACTTTGTGCCTGCAGATGGAAACAGGACTAGCTGCAAGATTGAGTCAAGGTGAAGTTTGCGTTGCCTGACATCATGTCGTTAGGTGACAACACATGTAATCGGGCAAAGCTATTGAGATTTCTGGCTTCGGTGACCCAGGTATCGGTCACAGTTCGGTTGCCGGGACCTTCAAACGAGAGAGTTTGAACCGGTGAAGTCAAGCCGTTGCTCCGTTCCCATTGGTAACGTACTTCCGTGGTTCGATTAACAGAAATCGTGCCTTTAAAGGCAAATGTAGCAGCTCCACATGCGGTGACATTTGAGGGGCTGTCTAAGGTTGCGGTAACGGCGGTGACTGCAGGATCGGAGGATGAGGAATCAGTACTAGTTAAGGTGTTAGTAGATGAGCTCTGATTGCCGGCACAGCTTACGGCGCGAGAAAGGGTAAAAGAGGCTTGAGCATTCGTAATATTTGGATCTATGATCATGAGTCGTACGCTACCCGTGTAGGGAGATGAAGCTGTTTGAGCTGTCCATTGATGGCTCACGGATTGCGTGCCGGCTGAATAAAAGCTTAAGGAAATATTTTCTGAGTGCGTACCATCTTCGTGGAGCCAATAGTAGGTCACAGTTCCTGCTCGATTGAGCGAAATGGTGCCTTGAAAAGTAAATGGATACTGGGTACAGGTAGTAATGATTGTTGGCCCAAGAACGTTTAGTGTTGCCTCAGCACGAAGAGGTGCTTCATTATTGTTGCTTGTATTGGTACTGGTATTTTGACCACCGGCGCAGGCTGAGGCTTGCACGAGGATAAAGGTTGCGGGAGAGCTTTCGAGTTGATTGGGGCTCGTGATGATGAGTTTTAAGGATCCAGACCAGTCGCCGCTCAATGGCCACTCATACCCGACGTTTCTTGTACCTGCTCCAGAAAAATTCACCGTTTGGGTGGGAGAGCGCTGGCCGTCATTGCGCATCCAGTAATAGCTCACCGAGCCGGCCACATTGGAAGTAATCGTTCCAGAGAAGGTAAATGGGTAGGTTCCACAGGTGGTAATGGTACTTGGTCCATCTAATCTCACAGCAGCTTCTGCCCGTGCCGTCGGTTCGTTATTGGTATTGGTGTTGTTATTCTGGCTCCCGGCGCAGGAAACGGCTTGCGCTAGGCTAAGCGATGCTGGTGGACTAGAGAACACATTAGGACTAACAATCACAAGCTGTACCGAACCGGTGAACCCATTTGCGGCGGCTGTTAATGGCCACTCATACGACACCGTCTTGCTCCCCGCTCGGTCAAAGGTGACGGAAGCCGTGGTGGAACGTGAGCCGTCACTTCTTAGCCAATAGTACTGCACAACACCGGCCGCGTTCGAAGTAATCGTACCTTGGAACGAGAAAGGATAGGAACCACAGGTACGAATCGTACTTGGCCCCTGAACCGCAACGGTTGCTTCTGCGCGTAATGGTGGCTGTTGTTGATTCGCTGAATCAGGAGCGCAGACCACTGTCACAGGGAATTCAGGAGACTCTTTTTGTGTGGGGCCGGTAACAATAAATTTCGCGCGAATATTCAAGGGTGAGTTATCGGCGGCTGTGAGCGAGCGGGTATGTTGTAGGGCGACAAAACCGGTCGCATTGGTTACGCCCGTCATGTTCTCCGATCGTTGCCCGTCTGAGTACAGAAAATAGCCTCGCATTTCGCCCCGATGATTACCCTGTATCTGGCTACGAAAAGTGATGCGTTGAGAGCAGGCGGAGAGGGCACCATAAACCGCATCAACTTTGATATCATTAACAACAAAAGCAGGTGTTGTGGCAGCGTTGTTGGATAGCGGTTCGTTATTGTCTGAAGTGGTTGTTTGAGCATCGTCCTGCTCTACATCGGCCATCTCTCCGTAGATACAGCTGTTCATGTCCTCAACGAAGACCCCACGGGTTTCTTCGCGTGCTTGTGAAAAAGCATTCTCCACCTGGCGACGAGTATCATTCCAAACGCGGGTAATGATCGCACGGTCACGGGTGCTGGCATATGTTCGGAGCGTACGTTCTGAACGAGCCAAGGCCGCATCAAGTGCCTGAAATGAGACCGAACGGTTCGTCCATTGTTCTAAGCCAGCCTCTTCCTGAGCTTCATTTTGACGGGCAAAAATATCTACCGTGGCACTAACATCGGCATTAATGCCATTCTGCTGGGTGGTGACAAACTGCGCGAGAGCGGTCTCAAGCTGAGTCTCCGCAACTCGGAGCGCACTAGTTACACTTGTACGACGGTTAACCGCTGCCGCCCGGATACGAAAGTCGGCCTGACGTCTCCACTGACTTCTAATCGCACTACGCATGTCCTCTAAGGATTCCTGAAGGAAAACGCGATAATTCCCAACGGACTGCTCGCTACAACGGAGAATGTGCGCGCGATCGTTAACGTTGACCGGAGTCTCGGCTAACACAGGTGTCACAAGCATCAAGCTCATGGCAAACCCGGAAACGAACGAAGTAAAATGTGTCTTCATAAAAGAAAAAGAATAAAGTGACGAAAGTATAGCACGAACAAGGCAAGAGCGCTTAATAATTTTGTTGGAGTTGTCACCGCGGCGTCGATTCGTTAGGCTCATTCTATATGCTCACCATTGATATAAAACGGGGATCTGCTTCTCAGATACGGGCAGATGTGCTCCTCATACTACATTCCCAAGGAAGTCCATTTTCTTCCAATCAATTCCTAACCAAGACCGATGCCGATCTTGACCACACCCTCACCGAACTCCTCAAACAGGACCAATTTGTCGGTAAAGCCAACGAAAGCGTGCTATTGCCATCGTTGGGACGTGCAAACGCGGGCAAAATATTGGTCATGGGTCTGGGAGAAAAAACCAAGCTTGATACCGATGCTTATCGAAAACTGGGGGCTCAGCTTGCTAAGCGTGCCAAGAACCTGAAGGCAAAACACGTCGTCATTGTTTGGCCGGATGTGGCTGTAACAGGTGCTTCCGTCCGTGACCTGTCCGAGGCTTTTGCTGAAGGCATCTGGCTCGGTTCGTACGTGTTTCATGAGTACAAAGGTCGCATCCATGAGGCGCAGAATAAAGAGAAGCAGGAAGTGGAGCGCATCACGATCATTAATCACGATCGGACAAAGATGAAAGCGATTGAACAAGGAGTCGAAGAGGCTAAGGTCTTTGCCCAAGCCACGATGCTGGCTCGAACCTTGGTAAATACGCCTCCAAACCATCTTTTACCAGCCGATCTCGTCACGGTTGCACAACAAATTGCCGCTGACAACAATCGAATCTCGCTGACGATCCTCGATGAAGAAAAGATGAAAGCGTTAGGCATGCAGGCAGCACTCGCCGTCGGTCGTGGTTCTTGTAATAGCTCCAAAGGCGCACATCTCGTCTATCGTCCAAAAGGCAAAGCCAAAAAGCGTATTGCCTTGGTTGGCAAGGCTGTCACCTTCGATTCCGGTGGTCTTTCTATCAAACCCGCTGACGGCATGATGACTATGAAGATGGACATGGCGGGAGCAGCAGCGGTCCTGGGAGTCTTCCAAGCCATCACCAAGCTCGACCTCGACATCGAGGTCCACGGCATTTTTCTCGCCGTCGAAAACATGCCATCCGGCAATGCCTATCGCCCCGGCGACGTCGTCAAAGCGATGGATGGAACGACCATCGAAGTCTTGAATACGGATGCCGAAGGCCGAGTCACTCTTGCCGACGCCTTGTCCTACGCGAATACGTTCGAGCCAGACGTGATGATTGACCTGGCGACGTTGACGGGTGCATGTGTCGTCGCCTTAGGAGACGATATTTCGGGCCTCATGACCAAAGACCAAAAACTGTCCGACCGTTTGATGGCTGCCGCCAAGCAAGCAGGCGAGTATCTCTGGCTACTACCACTGCATGAACCGTACAATGAATTGATAAAATCAAAAGTAGCCGATATTAAAAATATCGGTGGTCGTCCAGCTGGAGCTATTACCGCCGGACTTTTCTTACAGCACTTCGTCGGCAAAACGCCCTGGGCGCATATCGACATCGCTGGTCCTGCCTACGCCGAAAAAGAAACTCGACCCGACATTCCGTACGGAGGAACGGGGCATGGAGTAAGGACGTTGTTGAGGTATTTGCAGGGATTGGGTTAGGGCTTTGAAACTCTTCCTCCTGCCTCCTCGCCAGAGGAGGGGAGTAAGATCGTGAGCTCGATACTCGATACTGTATACCCAATACTGTATACTCTCTGTATATGCCCCTTCTGTTACGCGCCTTCCTCTTCACGGTTCCGCGATTTATTCTAATCCTCGCCATGGTCATCGCCCTCAACCGCTTTGACCCTACGCCCTTACCCCAATGGACGGTCGCTGTCTTGGCCTACTTTCTCCATTTTATTATTACCTTCCTTTTCGGTCTTTGGACCATGCGTGGCCGTGTTCTGACTTGGTTACAGGTTGGAATGGTCACAGGGATATTTCTTGTGGTTGGTCTCCTTTGGGAAATAGGCCTCTATCTCTGGATGACAAAAGCGAGTGTCTTAGAAGTTGGGAGTCAATTAAACGCAAAAAGTCTTATCCTTTTAGGGATATACGCGATCGCTGTTTTTGCAGCGGGGGCATATCGTCGCAAACAGGTATTATCTGCATCGCTCCCGGAAGGGCTAACGGTCTAATACCAAATAAAGAAAAACCCCACGCATGGTGGATGCATGAGGTAAAGCATAAAAAAATAAAAGAGAGAGAACGTTGCTACCCTCAGGGACTGGCGCGAGACCTTTTTCTGAGTGCGTATGTCACGCGACGGCGAGTGATGCCGAGTGCTCGCGCTGCTCTAGATTTGTTGTTTTTATCGCGCTTCAAGGCTTCTGCGATACACAGCCTCTTATGTCTATTCAGTCGCCCTGTGAAGGAAAGACTTTCCTCCTCAGGTGTCGGGCTGTATGGATCACCTTCCAATGCTGCGTGCTGCAGCAAGGTGTGATTGATATCGTATTTTTCGAGATAGCGATAGAAATTCGTTCTGTTCATTCGGAGCAGCTTGGTGGCCTGACAAATATTCCCCTGAGTCATTTTCAAGGCCCACTACAAGACCTTCAGGATAAAAAGATCAAAAAGATCATACGAGCATCCAGGGTTTGCGGGCACCATGTTCCACCTCCTTTCTTGCTGCATGAGGCAGCTATAATAAGCCTAAAGATCACCAGATGGATTGTCAATGAGCACTTCTAATCAGGTATCCCAGCATAGGTCATGTGTGGAGAGGTGCTACCTTCTTTCGTCACCCCCTCTTTTCTGCCAGCCTCACCACATTTAACAGCAAAAGAGCAATGGTCATGGGTCCTACCCCACCCGGTACCGGCGTCACCCAGGCTTCATAGGGTTCATACGTCGCCATATCCACGTCCCCACACGGATTCCCGTTCTGATCTTGGTTTGTCCCGACATCGATAATAATGGCTTCTTTTTTCGTAATTCCTGCATGCAGGAACTTCGCGCGTCCTATCGCAATCACCACAATATCGGCTCGCCGTAGGGTCTGGGTATCGATCTCATCCGGTTTCATGCAATGTACGAAAAGCCCCGTAGTTTTAAGAAGCTTCACGAGCGGATCGCCAAATACCGCTGAATTCACGATCACGACCGCTGTTTTGCCTGTCAATTCAATGGGTGTCGAAGCGATAAGGCGTAAGACCCCCTCATGCACAGGAGAAACAATAATGGGCTCTCCTTGTAAAAGTGCTTCTCGGTTGACGGGGTGGAATCCATCCACGTCTTTTTTTGGATCAATGGCGGCAATAACGCGATTCTCATCGTGCTGGTTCGGTAAGGGGAGCTGGACTAAGATCGCATCCACCCCCTTACGCGCATTCCAGTCTTCCACTTGTGCAATGAGTTCCTCGGTAGATACGCTCGCCGGCTTCTTAATAAGTTCCAAGCGAACGCCAACCTCCTCGGCATGCTTCTGTTTAAGGGAAACATATAAGTGCGAGGCCGGATCGTCGCCTACTAGTAACACGCATAAACAAGGAACACGATCCATCTTGGCAACGCGTCGGGAGACATCCTCGCGAATTGTTTTGGCTAATTCCTTTCCATCAATCAATTGCATAGGCCATAGCCTAGCGGAAATAGCTCTATTCAGCAAAGAGGAGGGGAGGGTTGCGCAGGAAACGGCTTTTCTTTATCATCAGTTCATTATGGGTACGCCCTCTCTCCGACATCTCGCCGTCATTATGGACGGCAACCGCCGCTGGGCGCGCGACCGTGGCTTGCCGACCCTAGAGGGACACCGTGGTGGCTATCAAACCGTGAAAAAGCTCGGAGATTGGGCTTTGGAGCGTGGCCTCGAAGTCGTAACTCTATGGGCCTTTTCGACGGAGAATTGGAAGCGCGCGGAAGAAGAGGTTGGGTACCTCATGGACTTACTCGAGTGGGCGCTAAGAAACGACGTCGATGAATTCGATAAAAAAGGCATCCGCCTCAAAGTTATCGGCCAGCGTGACCGTTTACGTCCGTCCATTATCGAAGGTATCGAACGCGCCGAAGAACGCACAAAAAACAATTCAAAGATGACCCTTGTGATCGCTTTGAATTATGGTGGTCGAGGTGAAATCGTGGACGCCGTCAAACGTTTGATGCAAGCAGGTACACCGGCTGAACAAGTCGACGAAGCGAAGCTTACTTCTGCCATGTATTGGCCGGACATGCCAGAACCAGATTTGATTATTCGCACTTCGGGCGAAGAGCGTTTGAGCGGATTCCTCTTATGGGAAGCACCGTACAGCGAACTCTATTGGTGCAAAAAACACTGGCCGGATTTTTCTGAGCAAGATTTGGACGCTGCGCTCGAGGAGTATGCCGGGAGGCAGCGGAGGTATGGGAAATAAATCCTCCTTTTGGATATCTTAATTTTCCCCCTTCGTCATTCTGAGGTGAAAACCACTGTCGTGAAAATATAGGCTGGAGCCGAAGAATCCCTTTCCGTTCGATGCAGGGAAGTGGTTTCTCTAAAGTGTCAAAAACGATCGCAAGGGATTCCTCGTTCCGTCAGACTTCACTCAGAATGACGAAAGAGGAAGGACGGGATAGAAAAAAACAGCCGTCTCCCAAAATCAAAAAACGTCGAGGAGAGCCTTCGCTGCTTCCCCTTTGACACGCCCCCTCCCCTTGGGCGGTCGGCATGCTATCATCGCCGAATATGAAACGTCGTCGCACCTATGTGTTCATTGCTGGTGGGGTTATGTCAGGCGTAGGGAAGGGGATTGCGTCTGCTTCTTTAGGGGCTTTACTCAAAGCGCGTGGCCTACACGTAACCGCCGTAAAAATCGATCCGTATATCAATGTTGATGCTGGTACCATGAATCCCGTCGAGCACGGCGAGGTCTTTGTGACTTCGGACGGCGATGAAACAGACCAAGATATTGGTAACTACGAACGCTTCCTCGATGAAGATATTACCCGCGTCAACTATATGACAACGGGTCGTGTATACTTATCCGTCATCGAACGCGAGCGTGCCTTGGGGTACGGCGGCAAAACCGTCGAAGTTGTGCCCCATGTCCCCCTCGAAATCATTAACCGTATTAAAACCGCCGCGAAATTGAATGATGCTGATGTCACGATTATTGAGATCGGCGGTACCGTCGGCGAATATCAAAATGTCCTGTATCTCGAAGCTGCCCGCATGATGAAGAGCGAAACGCCGGGCGATGTCCTCGTCGGATTGGTAAGTTACTTACCTGTCCCTGGCGCGCTCGGTGAAATGAAGAGTAAGCCGACGCAGTATGCGGTGCGTACCTTAAATGGCACGGGTATTCAACCGGACTTCATCATTGGTCGCTCAACGCACCCCATCGATCGTCCACGGAAAGAAAAAATAGCCGTCAATTGCAGCATGCAGCCAGAGGACGTGATGAGCGCACCGGACGTTTCTTCCATTTACGAAGTCCCTCTTAACCTTGAACATGAAGGTTTGGCTGATCGAGTGGTTAAAAAACTCAAATTACGAAAAAAAGAAGCGGATCTTGCTCCCTGGGAGGGACTTTGGCAGCGTATCCAATCTTCTACCAAGCCAGTCAAAATTGGCATCGTGGGCAAGTACGTTTCTACCGGCGACTTTGTCTTGACTGACGCTTACCTGTCCGTCCTCGAAGCCGTCAAACACGCGGCTTGGTCGATCCAACGCAAACCAGAAATCATTTGGATCAACGCGGAAGAGCTAGAGATGAATCCAAAGAGTGTCTCCGATGTCCTCAAAGGTCTCGACGGGATCCTCGTTCCCGGCGGTTTTGGTACGCGTGGTATTGAAGGGAAGCTACTTGCGATTCGTTATGCGCGTGAAAAGAAAATCCCGTATCTTGGTCTCTGTTATGGATTGCAGCTGGCCACCGTCGAATTTGCTCGCAATGTCCTCGATCTAAAAGAAGCGAACACGACGGAAATTAATCCCAAGACACCGTATCCCGTCATCCATCTCATGAACGAGCAAGAAGAGCGCATGAAAAACAAACACTATGGGGGCACCATGCGCCTCGGTTCATATGATTGTCTGTTACGATCAGGATCAAAAGCACAGGCATTATATGGCCAAGATGAAATCGTGGAACGTCACCGTCATCGCTACGAATGCAACCCCGAATATCGTGATGAGTTGGAAGAAGCGGGCTTGATCCCAAGCGGCCTCTCCCCCGATGGCCAACTCGTTGAAATTATCGAGCTTCGCAACCATCCATTTTTCATGGCCAGCCAGTTCCATCCAGAGTTCTTGTCACGACCATTTAGGCCGCATCCTATGTTTGTAGGGTTTGTAAAGGCGGCAGCGATTCGCTAAGACGTTCCTGATTACGCTTCCGTCGTCCTCGTCTTCACGGGGTCGACAGAAAAGACTTGTTCGAGATTAAAACAAAAACACTCCGAGACCGCTCGGAATGTTTTTGTTTTATCGTTTGATTATTTCCCTGCTGGCACCACGTTCGCAAACTTCACCATCTTGAAGGCGCCTGTGAATCGGCGTACGCGGCGATTGGTGAATTTGACGATGCCGTTTGCTAAGGCAAACAAGGTATCGTCTTTGCCAATGCCGACATTCTGTCCGGCGCGGACTTTGGTGCCGCGTTGGCGCACTAAAATATTACCTATGCGAACCACTTCGCCGGCATATTTTTTAACACCCAGACGTTGACCATGGGAATCGCGCCCATTGGCGGTAGAACCACCTGCTTTTTTGTGAGCCATATGATGAGGGAAGAGAGTAGTGAGTAGGTGGGTAATGGAGTAACGTACACACCCACCCAGCTCAAAAATATGGGCTTATATTAGAGGAAGTTGACCGGCTTGTCAAGGAGGTTGATTTGGCTTAATCTACCCAAATATGTCCAAAACCAAGGAAGAGCTGTCGCAAGATATCGAAAACGTTCTCCAGGTCTTACGTCAAGGGTTGGCTATGCATGGCGGGAATGTCGAGTTAGTCGATATAAACATGGAAACCGGCCAAGTACAGGTACGTATGCAAGGTGCTTGTGTGGGCTGCCCGATGTCAGAAATGACCCTAAAAGCGGGCATTGAAGATACGCTTAAGGAGATGGTGCCCGAAGTGAAAGAGGTGGTGCAAGTTGAATAATGGTTATAGGTATAGAAACTTCTGGCCTGATTCGGTAAACTAAGCCGTACATGACCTTCGAATCGTGGCTATTTTCTGCTAAGCGCGCTTGGCAGGATCCCTGGGTGAAGGGGGTAACCGTTCTAGTGGTGGTATTTATGATGTTAGGGATAAGTTGGTTTATTGCTAGGATTGTCCCTTTACGCTATGCCGGCAATGGTCAGTTGGTCTTGCACTACAATGTATATGTCGGGATTGACGCCCTTGGATCCTGGGGATGGTTGCTTGTTGCTCCACTCGTTTGGTTTGTGATGGTTGCACTAGACTTACTCTGGGCCTTTGGCGTGTACCGAGAAGATCTTTATCAAGCTTGGACTTTCCTCCTTCTCGCCCCTCTCTGGAGTCTTCCGTGGATAGTGGCTTTATGGCATCTTGTACGCATAAACCAGTGAGAAGCGAGTATGACTGACCCCACCCTCTTTGTTGCGCGTCCTTTGGGCATGATGGCTCTTGCCTTTGGCTGCGTCTTTCTGTTCATGCCAGCACTTATCCGTCTCTTGCGAGCGGCTAAGATGGGAAAAAACATTCGTGATCTCGAGAGTGCGCCTGTGATGGCGACCTTGCATAAAGCGAAAGCAGGGATGCCGACCATGGGAGGTATCGCCATGTGGGGAGTAGTCGTCCTGCTCGCCCTCGTATTCGGTGAGGCCTGTAACTTGATGGGTGAGGGGAGTCTTGCCTGTAACATCTCCTTTTTATCTCGTGGTCAAACCTGGTTGCCACTCGGACTTATGTTTGCGGCTGCTATCATTGGCCTTATTGATGATTATTGGAATGTAAAGCGTCTTGGTCCTCGTGGAGGTGGGTTGCGTAAGCGTCATCGCATTCTCTCGTACACCTTTATCGCCGTGGTAGGGGCGTGGTGGTTTTATACAAAGTTAAGCTGGGATCAATTGCACATTCCGTTTGTTGGGACGTATAACATCGGTTGGTGGTATGTGCCTTTTTTTATTTT
This sequence comes from uncultured Gammaproteobacteria bacterium, assembly GCA_964438015.1. Classification (GTDB taxonomy): domain Bacteria; phylum Patescibacteriota; class Patescibacteriia; order 2-12-FULL-60-25; family 2-12-FULL-60-25; genus JAGOUY01. Next base: position 20,498 of record CAYTIN010000014.1, on the reverse strand, counting down.
AACCATCGTTGCTACCTCTCTTTCCGTCAACGAAACAGACGGTCTCGATGGGCTGGCCGGCGGAGGAATGCTTACGGCCTTTGGAGCCTATGCAGTCATCGCCTGGGCGCAAGGCCGAACCGATTTGGCCACCATGTGCGCGGCGATTATTGGGACGTTACTCGGCTTTCTCTGGTTTAATGTCAACCCGGCATCTATCATGATGGGGGACACAGGAGCGATGTCGCTCGGCACGGTCCTGGGTGTGGTCGCGCTCATGACCAATCAACCTCTATTGCTATTGATTATTGGGCTACCGTTTGTGATTGAGAGCTTATCTGTCCTCATTCAGGTCACAAGCAAAAAACTCCGTGGCAAAAAGATCTTTCATAGCACTCCCGTCCATCATCACTTTGAAGCCATTGGCTGGACCGAGCCGCAAATAGTCATGCGCTTTTGGTTGATCTCTTTTGTGTGTGCTGGAATTGGATCAGTGCTGGCACTCATCGACCGTTTCTAAGTTCATTTATTCATGCGTGCCCTTGACCGTTTTCGTGCTCTCGACCCAGCGATCCTCTGGATCACGGCAGGTTTGCTTGTGTTTGGACTTATTATGTTGTTGTCGGCAACGGGTCCCGTTGCACTCTCTCGTTCAGGGTCAAGTCTTTATTTTGTAAAGCACCAACTTTCCAACGGCATTTTGCCTGGTTTAGTTGCTTTTGCCTTCTTTGCTGTCATCGACTATCGCCTTTGGCGACGATTCGCGGGGTTAGCGTTAATAGGGACTCTTGTGGCACTTGTGCTGGTCTTTATTCCCGGCATTGGACTCAAGCTAGGCGGTGCGCGCGGCTGGATCCATTTAGGATTATTTACTTTACAACCCACGGAATTAGTGAAACTTACGTTTCTCATCTATCTCTCTGCTTGGCTTGCAAATCGGGAAGGTCAGCGTGATCATTATACCTTGGAAAATGGCCTACTGCCGTTTTTGGCGGCACTTGGATCGGTGATGTTGCTAGTCGTTCTTCAGCCGGATACGGGCTCCATGGCCGTGATTGTGCTCATGTCCTTATTCATATACTTCTTGTCAGGTGCCCCCGTGGCTTGGTTTGTTGGATTGTCGGTAATAGGGATTGGACTCTTAACGCTCCTCATTCGCCATTCTCAATATCGTGCGGCACGCTTTATGGCCTTCTTGCATCCGGAATTAGATCCGCTCGGGGTCGGCTATCACATTAACCAGGCTATCCTGGCGATTGGTTCTGGTGGGCTGTTTGGCCTCGGCTACGGACACTCGCGCCAAAAATTCCTTTACCTCCCGGAAGTAGAAGCAGACTCCATCTCAGCGGTGATCGCAGAAGAGATGGGGTTTATCGTCATGCTCCTCTTGCTTACGGTATTTGCGGCGCTAATTTGGCGCTGTTTCAAGATTTCACGTGAAGCGCGCGACCCATTTGGTCGTTATTTGGCTGCCGGTGTCGGCGTCTGGATCGCGGTGCAGCTTTTTTTGAATATTGGGTCTATGACCGGGGTCATGCCCATGACGGGTGTGACACTTCCCTTTATCTCCCATGGAGGGTCGGCGATGGTGGCTATTTTGGCTGCACTTGGTCTTGTGGCGGGGATTCCACGGGAACAACTGTCTCGTCGCGGCTAATGTATGAAGATCTTATTCGTTGGCGGTGGAAGTTTGGGGCCGGTCACCCCGCTCTTGGCTACCATACGCGCGTTAAAACGACTCAACTCCAAGGTCGAATGTGTCTGGGTTGGGACACCGGCTGGACCTGAACAAGGCCTGATCGAAGCTGAACACATTCCTTTTTTTTCTGTCGCGGTTGCTAAATGGCCTCGCTACCCTTCTATCGCCTGGCTTACCTTTCCGTGGCATTGGCTACGCGTACGTCTGCAGGCGAGATCCCTCATGAGCAAAGTAAATCCTAAAGCGGTCATAACCGTCGGTGGCTTTACGGCCGTCCCTCTTATCCAAGCGGCCGCGGCTCGCAGGATCCCTTGTTTTACTCATCAACTCGACCTCGAGCCTGGCCTCACCAACCGCTTGATTGCCCGTCATTGTTTAAGTATTACCACCTCGTTTGAATATGCGAAGCGGCCGTTTGGAGAAGGGGTGCAGGATGAACCGGCTCCAACCCCTGTTCGTTATACTCTAAAAGACCTACCAAGGCGTGAAGCCGCTGCCAAGGCCTTTGGCCTCGATCCTCATCAGTCCATCGTCCTGGTGTATGGCGGTGGCCAAGGGGCCCAAGCATTTAATCTTTTTATCGAACGGACATTGGATCAATGGTTGCGGTTTACCCAAGTCATTCATGTGACCGGTCGAGGAAAGGCCGAACATCTCCAACATAAGCAGCGAAAAGGCTACGTGGTTCGTTCTCTCTTGAATGTCGAAGAAATGTTGGAAGCGCACGCCGTGGCGGATCTGGAACTGACGAGAGGGGGAATGGGGACGCTCTCGGAAACGGCTGCGTTAAAAAAATCTTCCATTATTGTCCCGATTCCCGACACGCATCAAGAAGCCAATGCACACGCCTTTGAAGAACGCGGAGCGGTCTTGGTGTACAATCAAGCCTCACCAAGCTTTGATGAAGAGGTTTTGACGAGCGCCAAGCTCCTCTTGCAGGATCGAGCCGAACGGATTGCCATGGGAGAACGGGCGCACGCCTTCTTCCCAACCGACGACGGAACGGCCTTTGCGACCCGTATCCTTCACCATCTTTCCTCCTAGTATGAGTATCCGAGCGTTTAAGACGCAGTTCGACCCCATTTTTCTGGAGGAAATGCGCCGACAGGTCGAGGCGTTTTCCAGCTTGTCGGAAGATCCATTTCTTATCCAAACATCTCACCATGTTTTGACGTTGGTCGCTTCCGGCGGCAAGCGTGTCCGTCCGTATGTTGCGAGTTTAGGCTATACCATGCTTGGCGGAGAGATAACCGATGATCTCCTACGTTACGTCTCCGCTCTAGAATGTTTTCATCTCTTTGCCCTTGTCCACGATGACATTATTGATCACGGCACCGAACGCCATGGTGTTCCGACGTTGCATCGTTTTGCTTACGACATTTTAAAACAGCAGCTGAGACACGGAGATCTGGCTCATATTGGACGTGGTCATGCCATTTTGCTGGGAGATTTACTGCATGCCGCTGCCAATCGGATGTTGCGTCATGGCGTCCGCGGAGTTTCGAATCGTCGTCAAAAAGCAGCTTTGGATGAATATGACGTCATGGTCCAAGAAGTAATGATCGGGGAGATGGTGGATATCGATTCCGCAGCGCGTTCCGTCGTCGATGATGAGCTAATCGATATTAAAATGTTATTAAAAACTGCGAGCTACACCTTCGTGCGCCCGCTCCGCATCGGCGCGGTGTTGGCAGGGGCTTCCAAGCGCATCTTGAATGGTTGCGACGCCTTTGGGACCGCCATTGGCTTAGCCTTCCAAATTCAGGACGATTATCTTGACCTAACCCAAAGTGCCCAACAGACGGGTAAAGCCGTTTTGACGGATTTACGCGAACGTCAACATACCGTATTCACTCAGTATATCGCCCAAAACGGTAGTGAAGCGCAAAAGCAAACGCTCGTCGGCTTGATTGGGAAATCACTCACAGAAAACGATCGTCCAATGGTGCACATGTTGTTTGAAGAATCAGGCGCGTTTGCGGCCGGAAAACAACGGATGAACAAACTTTTTGATGACGCATTACAGGCCTTAGAAGGGTTAAAGAAACAAAAAGCCAAGACCGATGAACTAGAAGCGCTCGTGCAATTTATCCGCGAACGAACGCATTAGTCGATACATGACCTTCCTCGACGCCCTCGAAACCTGCCGCTGCATTCACCATGAATACGGCACCAGTTATTATTGGGCTACTCGACTCTTTCCTCGAGAGATGCGTGAGGCGACGCATGTTTTGTACGCGTTTTTTCGTGTGCCTGACGAAATCGTTGATAGTAAAGAAGGGGCGCGGGCACTGATCGAGCGTCATCACGTCGCGCACATGACGGGCGGACTCTCTGCGCAGGATGCCATGCGTGTCTGGCGAGAAGCCTGGCAGCACTCTTCATTAGAGTCTGTCGACGATGCGGTCATCAAGGCTTCGCGTGAGATCTTTAAGCACTTCCGTATTCCTGAGACATACGCAGACGCTTTTTTGCAAGCAATGGAGCAAGACTTGTCGCAAACCCGCTATCAAACATATCAAGAATTGGAAGAATACATGTACGGATCGGCGGCAGTCGTAGGTCTCATGATGACATACGTCATTGGCTTTTCTGACCCTATAGCACTTCCATACGCCGAAAAGCTGGGCTATGCCATGCAGCTCACCAACTTCCTCCGTGACGTTGGGGAAGATTGGAAAGAGCGCGGACGCATCTATCTCCCTCAAGATGAGCTCCATCAGTATGGACTCAGTGATGAGGATATTCAGCGGCAAACGGTCGATGACCGATTCAGTAACTGGATGAAATTCCAAATCGCACGGGCCGACCAGCTCTATGAAGAAGCGAACCAAGGGATCCAATACTTGCATCCGCGCGGCAGAAGGGGAGTCAAGGCTGGGAGTGATTTGTATCGGATGATTTTAAGGAAGATTGAGGAACAGGGGTATGATGTGTTCCGTAAGAGGGCGAGGACGACGATGTTTGAGAAAATACGCTGCATCCTATGAAATCCGCTATCGTTATCGGCTCCGGCATCGGCGGCCTAGCGACCGCCTGCTTGCTTGGCAAGCGAGGCTATTCCGTTCGGGTTTTCGAAAAAAACGAGCAACTCGGCGGACGTGCCAGTGTCTTCGGGGCCGAGGGTTTTCGTTTTGACATGGGTCCATCATGGTACCTCATGCCCGATATCTTCGAGCATTTCTTTGCCTTGATGGGGGAACGTGTAGAAGATCATTTGAGTCTTATCCGTCTCGCACCTTCGTACCGGATCTTTTTCAAAGATGAAGGTAAACAAGTCGACCTTTATTCAGACATAGAACGTGATCGAGCTACCTTAGAAGCACTCGAACCAGGTTCCTCTCAAGCTCTCATCGACTACTTACATCGTGCAGAAGAGGCATACGAGATTTCCAAGCGTTCCTTCATGTATAAAAATTACGACTCACTGCGTGATTTGTTTACGTGGGAAGCGATCAAAAACGGTCGTCGCTTGTCTGTCTTTTCCAACATGCACGACTATATCTGTCGCTTTTTTAAGACAAACGCCTTACAGAAAATCTTAGAATACCAACTCGTTTTCCTCGGAAGTTCTCCTTACGACACGCCTGCTCTCTACAGCATCATGAATCACATTGATTTCAAAATGGGGGTCTATTATCCGCAAGGTGGTATCTACGAGATCGTGAAAGCGCTTGTCCGTCTCGCAGAAAAACATGGAGCGACCTTTCAAGTAAACGCCGCGGTTGAACGCATTCTCGTCGAGGACGGCCATGCCGTCGGCATTCGTCTCGCGGATGGAAAAGAAGTCCGCGCCGACCTCGTCGTCTCAAATGCCGACATCCACCATACCGATACAAAACTACTTCCTCGTCATGCCCGACAATATAACGACAAATACTGGAATTCACGCGTCCTAGCTCCATCCGCCTTAATTTTGTACCTCGGTGTCCGTGGCCGGATCCCTTCTCTTACACACCACAACCTTCTCTTTTCAAAAGATTGGAAACAGAACTTCACCGAAATATTTGATAAGCCTCAGTGGCCAACAGATCCATCCATCTATGTCTGCGCACCTTCGGTAACGGATCCGACGGTCGCACCGACGGACATGGAAAATCTCTTCGTCCTCGTTCCTATTGCCTCGGGTCTCAAATATGCTCCCGAAGATCTTGAACGTGAAACGCAACGTATCATAAAAACATTGGAAACATCGATGCATATTCCCGACCTTTCCTCTCGTATCGTCTATCAAAAAACCTTCTGCGTAAAAGACTTCGCGGAACGTTACAACAGCTTCCAAGGGACGGCACTCGGTCTCGCACATACGCTGAAACAAACGGCGACGTTTCGTCCGAATAACATCAATCCAAAGGTAGAAAATCTTTATTATGTTGGCGGAAATACCAATCCAGGCATTGGCATGCCGATTTGTCTGATTAGTGCTGAGCTCGTTTTGAAACGGTTGATGGGAGATAAGAGTGGAGCGCCGTTGTCTTCGATCTGAGTTCCTCTCCTTGCTTAAAAAAGCAAAAGAGCAAAGAAGAGTGCCGTGCCCACAAACGTATTTACCCATGGAAAGCACTTATAGATAGGGAAGAGATCGTTTTGACGTGTGAGGGACAAGCAGATCAGAAGGACGTAAGGCAACCCAAGTAGGAGCAGAATATAGCGCAAGATAGGCGTGGGTGCGGCCATTGCCCCAAGGATGGAAGAGCTTATATAAAGAGCTAGACACAGAATGAGCGTCGAAAAGGATCCGAGTCGTGTCGCGATCGTTTGTAGTCCGGCTTGGGTATCAGCCTTAATGTCTGGAACGGCACTGTAGGCATGCATAGCCATGCACCACAGACAACCGGCAAAAAAGGGGAGCCAGGGAAAGGAGGGTCGGCCTATGCCCGCCGAGTCTGTTAAAAAGAAGTAACTGGCCAAGGCGGGAAATAGGTACAGGACATTGAAGACGCTGTCTAAAAATGGTCGAGCTTTGGCGCGGATAGGCGGCGCGGAATAAAAAACCGAAAGGAACAAAAAGCCAACCAGAGCAAGGGCGCATCTAGCAAACCAGGAGAGCGGAAAAATAATGAGCGTGGTTACGCTCGCCCATACCCAAGGAAGTTGGAGACAGATCGTCCAGGCAAGCAAGCGCCATCTTCGTCTCGCAGGGATGCGAAGCTCGTACCCTTCTTTTTTTGGGTTCAGGGCGTCCGTATCTCTGTCGCATACATCATTAATTCCGTACAGCCAAAGATTGCCAGGTAAAAGAAAATACCCGAAGGCCAAGATGAGTAATCCAATTCCCCGAAGAAGGTGGATGGGCTGTTCTCTGGCGAGGAGTGGAAGGCTCTCGGTCACAAACAAAAAAAGAATAGAGGAAACTTCCTTAATGGTTACCCATCGTTCGCTCATTGGAAACTGGTCGAATCCCGTAACTCGTAAAGCACAGATAATCCCAATCAAGAACGGCCCAAACAGGTAGATCCAAAAACGTGGACGGCTGACACGGACAACCCAGCGTAACTCGCTCCAAAAAGATTTCAGGAAAAAAGGCATAGTGCTATCCTACCTCTCAAAACCTCCTATGAACAGAATCATTCTTCTCGTCCTGCTGTTCATTATTTCAGCCTTTGGTGGCTGGATGGCCGTTGCCTGGCGCGGAAACCAAGATTTTACGCTCTTTGCCGCTTTATTCCTTTGCGCGAGTTCGCTCATCCCGGTCTATCTGCTAACAACCTATTATGGATGGAAAAAAGCTTGCCAAAGTCTCGTCCTGCTTTCCTTGTTTGCGTACGGAATTGAACGGATCGGGGTGGCGACAGGATTTCCCTACGGACAGTTTCATTATCTAACAGGTCTTGGGCCCCTCATTGGTGGGGTTCCCTGGCTCCTTCCCTTTGCCTGGATCCCTCTCATGATCGGGGCTTGGCAACTCGCCATACGTATCACTGAGGGTAGGATCTCGCGTATTTTGTGGGCGGCAGCAATATTAGTTACTCTCGATCTTGTTCTCGATCCAGGAGCGGTGGCACTGAGCCTCTGGAAATATCAAGCGAGTGGGATATATTTTGGTGTCCCATGGACAAATTTTGCCGGATGGGTCCTCTCCGGTTCAATGGGAGCCCGGCTTACCCATCTCTCCTTACCTGAGTCACGCGGCCCTCTCATCTATTGGATGGTGCCTTTGATCTCAACGCTGGGGTTTTGGACAGCTGTCTGTTTCCGATATGGATATACGATACCAGTTCTCATCGGAGTGAGTTTGTTCATGGTATTACTCGCCTTGGCCAGACGTGACGGACACGCTCGTCTTTGCTAGAGTCTTACCAACTATGATCTCTTCTTCCATCGCCAAAACCATGCTCGAACGGATGGCACTCGTGGACCGCAGCCGCCGTGAATTGCAGCAGATCGCGTCCGAAGCGTTGGCGGCTAGTAAGCGTGCCATTTTTGCCTTTCATCGCGATGATGAGCAGGCGGCACACGAACAGCTTGACTTAGCGCAAGAGCGTCTACGGTTAGGTGCAGCAATTGTAAAAAAAGTAAACAAATTAGCTCAAGAAGGAAGCTGGCGCGCGGCGCAAGAAGAATACGCCGAAGCGGATCTTCTTCGACAATACCTGGAACGCGGTCAGCTCGGCAAAGTCGATGGCATCGCCGATGACGCGGAGATTTATCTCGGCGGCCTTTCCGACATGACGGGGGAGTTGGTTCGTCGCTCGGTTTTGCATGCCACTGATGGAGACCATGAAACCGTCGAGCGCATCTTTGAAGATGTGCGTATGGTGGTCGAGTTGCTTATGCAGATGGATCTCACGGGAAGCCTACGTACGAAGCTTGACCAATCAAAGCAAAATCTTCGTAAGCTGGAAGAGATTCGTTACGATTTGTCCTTACGGGGAAACTAATGAGAGTTGAGTAGTAAGTAGGAGAGTAGAGGAGTAGCTTATGAACGTCCTCATTCTTGGCCTGGGCCAATATCCTCAAGGTAGCGGTATAGAAGCCGCCATATTTTTTGCCGAACGTGGCGATGAGGTCATGGTTACTGATCTTAAAAACAAAGAAGATCTCAAAGAGAACGTAAAACGGTTGTCAAAATATAAGAATGTCCATTTTGTCCTTGGCGAACATCGCTTGGAAGATGTTCAATGGGCGGATATCGTCGTTCCAAATCCGCGCGTGCGTCCCGATAGCCCGTTCTTCCAAGAAGCTGTCCGTCTCGGAAAAGGTATCGAATCCGACATATCTCTCTTTTTGGCAGCTTGTCCTGCTCCTGTGATCGGCGTTACCGGAACGCGCGGCAAAAGTACTACTTCGACCCTCATCGCCGAAATGCTCAAAGCCGACGGCAGGATGGTATGGCTGGGGGGGAATATCTTAGTCTCCCCTTTAGCATTTTTATCCAAGGTAAAAAAAACCGACTGGGTTGTGCTCGAACTAAGTAGCTGGCAACTTGAGTTAACAGGTCGTAAAGGCATTTCTCCGCCCTACGCCGTCTGGACGAATTTGATGCGCGATCATTTGAATACCTATCCCGGCATGGAAGAGTATGCCGAAGCAAAGGCACAAATTTTCCGCCATCAAACGGGAGACGGAGTGGTGATCCTGCCATCAGATACATGGTTCGACCCCTATGCCCAAAGCGCTCCGGGCGAAGTGATCCGCGTCGGCCGAAAACAGGACGAAGCCGTCAAGTTGGTCGAAACAACTAAGCTGCGTTTGCTTGGCGAACATAATAAACAAAACGCTCAAAAAGCCGTGGCACTCTGTCTCCGTCTTGGAGTGGAGCCATCAACCATCAAGCAAGTTTTACAAACATTTGCCGGTTTACCGAATCGATTGGAAGAAGTGGCTGTTATAAATGGGGTTCATTATATAAACGACACCACGGCTACGACTCCGGATGCGACCATTGCGGCCTTAAAAGCCCTCAGAGAAAAGCCAATGATTAACGATGAACGATCAACGATCCACTTGATCTTCGGCGGAGCGGATAAAGAGTTAGAATTTGAAGAAATAGCTCGTCTCATAAAACGGTTGAAGACAAATGTCTATCTCCTTCCGGGGACTGCGTGTGATAAAGTCGTGAGCGCGTTTAAAAAAGCTCGTGTGACTTGGACAGAAGCTCCTAACCTCAAAGAAATCTTCAAGGATCTTAAAGGCGTCAGCCGAGAGGGTGACATCGTTCTCTTGTCTCCCGGTTGTGCCAGTTTCGGCCTCTTCAAAAATGAATTTGATCGCGGGGAACAGTTTAAGCAACTTGTACGCTCTTTTTCTTAGTTTGCATGCTGTCCATCGTTCTTCTCTCGGCTCTCGTCTCCTTCTTTGCTGCCTACGCCACACGTCGGCTGGCTTTTCGATTTGAAGCTATCGATGACGTTCGAGGAGGGAGGAAGATCCATGCACGACCCACACCGCTCTTAGGCGGGCTCGGCATCGGGCTAACGATCCTACTGGTCACAGGCATCACCGTATACGGTCTCCATCCTTCCTTGTTTGATCCACTCTTCTCTAAGCGAATGTTGGGATTTTTGCTTGGTATAGGAATCCTGCTCATAGGCGGCGTCTTAGATGACCGGTACGACCTTCCTCCTTGGATGCAGATTCTCTTTCCAATCGCGGCGGCCTTCAGTGTCATGATCACAGGCACGAGCATCCTCGAAGTTTCTAGTCTGACGAACAGAGGCGTATTAAGCCTTGATTGGTGGCACTGGTCGAGTACCATCTTTGGACAGGCCGTTCACTTCGTCTTCCCGGCCGATGCCTTGACGCTGGGTTGGCTCTTGGGAGTAACCTATGCCACCAAAACGTTGGATGGGTTAGACGGGCTCGTCACGGGGCAGACTATTATTGGTACTCTCTTGGTCATCCTGCTGGCTGTAAGCCCACGTTTTTATCAGCCAGAAATCGTGCTTATCGCCGCAATCGTCTTAGGGGCGTTCGCCGGTTTCTTGCCTTGGAATCTTTTTCCTGCGCGTCAATTTTTAGGTGAGTCAGGCAGTACGCTAGCGGGATTTAGCCTCGGATTTTTGGCGATTGTATCCGGTGCCAAAGTCGCAACCGCTTTCATGGCCCTGGGAATTCCTTTGGTGGATTTCCTTCGAGTGATTGTCATCCGCTTGCGAGCCGGACGTTCGCCGTTTCACGGGGATGATGCACACTTGCACTTTCAGCTCCTGCGTCTTGGCTTCTCTCAACGGCAAGTGGCGGCACTCTTTTGGATGTTGGCTCTGGTATTCGGGCTGTCGGCTCTCGGTCTTCAGACCAGAGGCAAGATCTTTCTGATGGTTGGTCTCGTCGCGCTCACGTTTCTGCTCGCGTTCTTCACTCATCTCCGCTCTGCTTTATCTGCCCGTGCACGTAAGTATTCGTTCCTCTCCGCTTGTCTGGTGACGATGGGCATATCCGTCTGGTCCATCCTGGGTCTGTGGCGTGAGCATACTCAAAATATGGGTCAGCAGCTGGTACGTCTGAATAATCGTCCTCTTTGGATAGAACTGGCCGACACTCCCCAAGAACGTGAGCAAGGCCTCAGTGACCAACCTTCCATGCGTACCGATCACGGCATGTTATTTATCTTTCCCAAACCAGACCGGTATGGATTTTGGATGCCACGTATGCACTTTGATCTAGATATTATTTGGTTAAACGGTTCGCGAGTGGTTGAAATCGTTCGTCTTCGTGCTCCTCGCTTCCCTCAGGAAGAACCGGCTAGTCATGTACCGAACCAGCTTGCTGACCGTGTCCTTGAGCTCAAGGCCGGACAAGCGGAAGCATATGGATTGATGATAGGAACGGAGGTGCCCCAGTTGCAAATCGGGCAGACGTCTGATAAGCAGTAGGGGTCAAAGACCTTCAGATGCGGTGTGTGGAGTCAAAAGGAGTGTTCCATGTCGCAAACGCGCTTCCAGTTCCTGAGCAGAGTTATCAAATGTCTTTCAAAAGATAAAGACGCGCCGTTCTCAGGACGAGCATACCGAGGACTCTTGGCACGAGAGGTTCGTCGGCACCCCTCCCTTCACTGTGTTTACGGGATGGATGAAGTTATTCGTATGTTGGCGGCACTTGCCCAGTACGAACTGACGCGTACGGGCAAAACGGCACTGCATAAAGATCCGGTGCCTCAAACCCCTACCGATGCGGCTGTTCACATTCAGGCCATCATTAACCGCATTAACTCGGCTATGTGTGTCCAGTGTGGATCACGAGTAATGAGTATCGTTATTCTTTCTTTCATCGGTGATTGGCCTTCGATTTGGGTTTGCTGAAGCTCTTTCCCTGACTTATCGGCTTGTACAGCCGTTTTAATTTTCTCTTAAGAATGCGCAAACGGTTCCAGCGACAAAATCCGCGCGCCCGTCTGTGAGTCGAGGACGTGGCGTTCGACCAAGGCATCTACTAACGCACCGAGCTTACGGTCTTCTTTACGAACGAGAACAACCAAATCTCCGCGTAGGTCAGCCAGTCTCTCGTCTAAATAGTCTTTTGTGACCATGGAATCTTCGACGATCCCTACGCGAGCTTCTAAGCGATCGAATCGCTGATCAATTTGGTCGAATCGCTTATCATGTTCATTAAACCGCTGGTCCATGCGCTCAGAAAAGCCTTGCAGGACTTCAATGACGTCTTTTAGGGTTGGTTCGTGGGTGGACATAATGATGATGAAAAAGAATGAACGTCTCTCTTATACTCCGTTCCATAAAACGTCACTCTTGTCAAGGGGTAAGGTAGGGCGTGGGGAGGGGATTGACAAGTTGGCGAGATTCACGTAGGATTAGCCCATCTTTTCAAACCCTTGGCTCTATTCCCTATGATTGCCGTGATTCACACCGGAGGAAAACAATATATCGTAAAACAAGGCGATATTGTTAAAATCGAGAAACTTGACGCTAAAGTAGGCGATAAAGTCATGTTTGAGACCCTGATGTCCGCCGAAGGTGAGAACGTGACGTTGGGCACCCCCTCTTTGGGCCAAAAGGTCGCCGGCGAAGTCATTGAGCAAGGCCGTGAAGCTAAAATTGAGGTTGTGAAGTACAAAGCCAAGTCCCGCTACACTCGTCGCACCGGACACCGCCAATCCTTCACCAAGGTCAAAATAACCACAGTATAAAGGAAAGTATCGAGTATCGAGAATAGGGAATACCAATGACACCCAATAAAGACGGACTTTTGGTCCGTCTTTATTGTTTCTCGCTTCTAAATTGTCGATACTCGATACTGGATACCCGATACTATTTACGATTCCTTGCGATTCATGAGCGCATCTGCGAGCGTGTTCGCATCTGCGTATTCCAATGCGGCGCCTGTGGGTAGGCCACGAGCCAAGCGTGTGATCTTAAGAGAAAGAGGAGCGAGCTGCTTTTTTAAATACAGGGCCGTCGTATCACCCGGAAGGTCGGCGTCTAATGCGAGAATAACTTCCCGGATGGTCGAAGACGTGTCACGTACGCGTGTCAAAAGCGAACCAATCGTAAGCGTATCGGGCGTTCTTCCTTCAATGGGATCGAGCGTTCCTCCCAAGACGTGATAGCGCCCTTTGAATACCCCTGTTTCTTCAATAGATTGCACGTCTTGGCTGGTCGCAACTACGCAGAGTGATACCTGATCACGTCCAGGATTAGTGCAAATAGAACAGGGCGAACGGTCAGACCATTGGTGGCAGACAGAGCAGTGCGAGATAGATGAAGCGAGTTTCTGGATATTCCGCGCAAAGCGTTCAATGCTCTCACGCGGTTGTGTCACGAGCCAGTAGGCATAGCGTAAAGCCGCCCGAGGACCAACTCCGGGCAAGCTATCAAAGGCTGCCGCCGCATCATGAATCGGTTCTGGTAATGGCATACGTACCTGCTACTCCACTACTTAGCGTAGTGCCTACTCCTCTACTTCTCTGTTCGTTTAACTTTTCATCGCATCCCCAAACTCCTGCGCCAAATCAAGCCCTCCAATGTCTTTCAATTTTGTTGCCATGACACGTTGAATCTTGCCGATCGCGTCATTGGTGGCTTCGGCAATAAGCTCCTGAAGTTTTGCGCGGTCAGACATCGCCCCTTCTTCGATCGTCACAGATAAGACCTGTTGGTTGCCATTGATGACGACTTTTACTTTACCCCACCCGGCCGTTCCTTCAGCTGTTTCTTGGGAGAGGGCGCTTTGAATTTCTTTGGCACGGTCTTTGAGGTCTTTGAATTGCTTGAGTTTAGAGAACATGGACATAACTTTATTTGTATTGTCATCCCGAGCGAAGTCCGACGTAGCCGAGGGATCTCGCAGCGGAAGCGGGTAGCGGTCGTACAGGGCTACCTATTCCGGTCGAGGTCCCTCCGTTGCGCTCCGCTCCAGTCGGGATGACAAATGAGTATAGAGAATGAATGAAAGATGATGCTTTAAAATGGATTTCCCGCCCCTATCATGGGGCCTCCGCTTCCCGGTGGCAAGGGTGGCCGGTTCATGCCGGGTGGCATGCCCATAGGCGATTTCTGGAGGGAACGAAAGCTGGTGCGGGCGGCGTCAAAGAAGAGTTTAACAACGCCTACCGGGCCATTACGATGTTTGGCGATATGGATTTCGGCCAGATTCTGCTCTTCGGGCGACAAGTCTTCCGGTCGATAATTTCTATCCGCCGCTTTGCGATAAATGAACATCACGATATCGGCGTCTTGTTCAATGGATCCTGATTCACGTAAATGAGCAAGGCGAGGGATAGCCGGCTTCTGCAGTTCCACACTGCGCGAGAGCTGGGACAGGGCAATAACCGGTACGTTAAGCTCACGGGCAATGGATTTTAACCCACGTGTAATTTCTGCAACTTCTTGGGTACGATTAGCTTCGCCCCCGCTTTTATTCCGGCTTTCCATGAGCTGTAAGTAGTCAATCACGATCATTCCGAGCCCATGTTCCATCTGCAACCTTCGGCACTTGGTACGAATTTCCATGATGTTGGCATTGGCTGTGTCGTCAATGTAGATAGGTGCCTCAGACAAAATACCAAGCGCGTGGCCGATGCGTGGAAAATCGTCATTCCCAGGCTCTTCAGAAAGTTTGCCTGTGCGCATTTTCCAAAGGTCTACATTCGCCTCGGCACAAATCATACGATCCACCAGTTGTTCCTTAGACATTTCCAATGAAAAGAGCCCGACAGGGACTTTGCTTTTGACGGCAGCATGACGAACCAAGTCCAGAGCAAAAGAGCTTTTTCCACAAGCAGGACGAGCGGCTAGGATAATAAGGTCACTTTTTTGCAAACCTCCCAGTAGTTGGTCAAGGTCAGGATAGCCCGTCGAAATACCCCGCAACTTGCCTTTTTCGCGATGTAATTCATCAATGCGGTCAAATGCATCTGCAAGTACATCGCGGATGGCTGTAAACGAGCGCTTTAAAAAACGTTGCGAAACATCAAACAGTGTCCGTTCAGCTTGGTCGAGCACAGTTTGCACATCCTCCGCTTCTTCATACCCAAGAGCAGTAATTTCGCCAGCCGCCTGCAAAAGTCGGCGTAAGGTGGACTTCTTTTGAATGATTTCACCGTAGTGGACGACATGACTCGCGGTTGGCACGGCATTCGCAAGGGCGATAAGCTCCGCTCTTCCGCCGATCTGCTCGAGCTCCCCACGTTCTGTCAGGCGATTGCCTAGTGAGAGGAGGTCGATCGGTTCATTGCGACGGTATAAATCCAACATGGATTCATAAATACGTCGATGCTTGTCTGCATAAAAATCTTCCGGAGACAGTAAATCTGCCACTTTGATCATGGCGTCTTTATCCAGTAACAGCGAGCCAAGAAACGATTGCTCAGCTTCCAAATTTTGAGGGGTGAGTCGTTCGAGATTGGCCATACCAGCGCATCTTAGGAGGGTTGGCGAAGGGGCGCAAGTGAGTAAGCTGCGGGCAAGCTGGGGAAGGTTATACACAGCATCCCTCGTTCAAGGGGAGGAGATCTGCTATCATAGTCTGTATATCGTTTTTTCGAACCTTCTATGAAAATCAAAGTCTACTCCACCCCCACCTGCCCTTATTGCAAACTTGTCAAAGATTATTTGATGGAACAAAAATTGCCCTTTGAAGAAATTGATGTAGCTGCTAACGGGGAAGCGGCGAAAGAAATGGTAAAGATTTCAGGCCAAATGGGCGTCCCCGTGATCGACATCAACGGACAAATCATCGTCGGCTGGAACAAGCAGGCCTTGGAAGATGTGATTATGCATCAACGCCACGCGATGGCAGCGTAACCCATCAAATAAAAAAAATCGGTGTTAGAGAAGGCTGGTGTCAAGTCCACCTTCAAAGAGAACGCCGATTTTTTTATTTCTTAGCTAACGCTTGAGCTAAAAAACGGACTTGACACCACTGGTATAAAAAGCAAAAGAGCGCACCCGGACAGCGAGAGCGCGAGGAGCCGTCCAAGGGACGGGGCGCTCAGTTGCCGTGCGTGGTGCGCGTTAGAAGTGAAAGAGGTGGAACTTCAGCACTCCGTGGCAGCTGTTAACCCACAAGACCTGGTCGGCCTTAGTGACCGTCTGTTCCCTCGTGGACGGCTTGACGGCGAGCGACATGACCCTGTCGGACAGGTCCAGAGCGACCTGTACTTTCGGCAGCAGGTGCTCGTCGAAGGTTTTGCACAGGGTCACGCCCTGTGCGATCAGTTCGCGCGTCTCGTCGGGGTCGAGGAGGCGGCTGCTGTATGACCTGTGCGGTACCAGGTCTTCGTGGTCGGAAGCAAGAAAGAGAACGGGCCAACGCGTCGGGGGCATGAGATCTCCTTGTCTTCAGAGGCTGGTATATTACCAGCTTGAAAGAAGCAGTGTACTAAAAAATAAGGTCATTGTCAATCTACATACAAGTTAAAATAGCTAAAATAAGCCAAAATTAAACACCTCATCTTCGCAGATAAGGTGTTTCTTCTGTCTTAATTCCTATTTTATGCCTTCCCAAGCGTCTTCTCTCCCGGCGTCCATTCCATCGGGCAAAGGTCGCCACTTTGGAGCGCTTGGACAACACGGAGGACTTCTTTGACCGAACGGCCAACCGAGCCGGAACTAATTAAAGAATATTTGATGATTCCGTCTGGATCAATGATGAAGAGGCCACGTTCGGCGAGTCCATCTTGTTCATTAAAGACCTGGTAGTCGCGTGAGACTTTGTGGGTTGTATCTGCCAAGATAGGGTATTTCACGTCCGGAAGGTCGCGTTCAAACCAGGCTTTATGGCTCCATTCCGAATCTGTTGAAGCGGAAAGGACTTCGCAGTTCAATTTCTTAAACTCTTCGCCATGTTGCGAGAAGCCTTTTAATTCTGTGGGACAGATAAAGGTGAAGTCGCGTGGGTAGAAGAAGAAAACCAACCATTTGCCTTTATAGTCAGACAGACTGACTTTGGTGAAGTTGCCCTGATGATAGGTAGTAACGTTGGAGAAATCAGGGGCTTTGGTGCCGACTTGGATCATATAGTAGGAGAGTAGTGAGTAGTGGAGTAGGAGAGTAGCTTATCATCAGGCTACTCGCCTACTAAGCGAAGCGCCTACTCCACTACTCGCCTTTATTAATTAACGTTTTGCCTTGGCGTACAACTCGTCTGCCTTAGCCCAATTAAGGTGCTTCCACCATTCAGCGATGTAGGCCTTGCGGTCAGAGCCGTAGTCGATGAAGTAGGCGTGTTCGTAAACATCTAATACGAGGATGGGCATACAGCCCCAGACGCCGCCTTGGTTATGGGCGTCTGCATTGTAAATGCGCAGTGTCTCATCATGCGTGTCCCAACAGAGTACCACCCAACCACGGGCGGCCATGCCACAAGCAGAGAAGTACGTTATGAAGTTTTCTAACGAGCCGTATTTTTCCGTGAGAGCGTCAACGAGAGCACCTGCAGGTTTGCCGTCGCCGCCTAAGACGTCGAAGTACCATTCGTGCAAGTAAACGCCGTTAACAGCAAATGTCTCGCCGTCTTTAAGCCCACGAAGTTCTGAGTACGATTGATTGGCACTCGAGACATCGCCACCATGCGAAAGCGTGGAAAGTTTTTCGTGGATTTCTTTCTTTTTAGCGACGTAACCGGCGTACAATTTATCGTGATGGACGGTTAGGGTCTTTTCCGAGATCCCATCTAATCCGCCGGAAAAGGGAAGAGGTTTTGGTTCGTTATTCATAAGAGCAGCCATGAGTAATACGTGGCCCGAGCCACCCTTTCTCTATACGCTACAAGCAGCAAACTGTCTACGGCTCGACATTCCCGATTCCTATCCGTATTCTATACGTAATATGATTCGTCCTCTTCTTGCGGGTGCCTTGTGCGCGCTTCTCTTTACGGGAGCCGGCTGTTGGTCTTCGCTTTCCCCCTCTCCTTCTGCGTCTTCTACGGTCTCACCGGAAGCACTCACAAGCCGTCTGGTGTTTACCAAAGGAGACGCCTTTGATGTCGGCCAAACCTTCTTTGGGCTCGGAGGTCTTCCCTCTGTCCTTTGGAAGGAAAAAGACCTTGATCGCAACGTGACGATTGATGAGTTTTTGCCAAAGCAAACAGCGAGTCTCTCGTGGACGGCCGAAACAGAGCAGGAAACCGAAGAATCGGCCAAGGCTCGAACCGCCTACGAACAAAAGATCGCCAACCGCAAAAAAGGCGAAGACTATCCGCCGCCCCCGGCGGTTCGTATGGAAACGGTCAGTGCACGTGGAAACGTCACGGGAATTGATTTACTTGATAGCCAAACCTTGTCCGTGCCCGCCTATTGGACCCCGGGCGTCCTCGAACTGCATACACAACAAAGTGGCATCTGGTTGTCACAAAACGCTTACCTTGAGCTCGAACGGACCAGCTCCACTAATGTATATTTTGATGTTTCCGGCGAAGCAGCTACACAACTCCTCCAATCATCGAAGGACTGGATCAATGCGGTTTCACGTTTACGAACGCAAGCCGCTCAAGTCGCGGATAGACAGAATCCTGTGCGTTTGCGTTTAGAAGGTCCCGTAACCGATTGGCCACTCACCGTGAACGGCAAGCAAAGGACCGTCAAAGTCTGGAAAGCAACGAATGCGTTTGGACAACTCGTGATTCTCGCCAACCAAGACAACCCTCTAATCCTCAAAGCGACTGTGAATCCGGTCTTTCCCGGAGCCGCTACCGCAGCCCAAGGATCGCTTGATTGGAATAAATTATTTGGTTATGAGGTAAAGCGTGTCACCAGCGCACAAGCAAAAGATCTATAATTACCTTCTTCTATGCAGCCCTCACATATTAAATTATTTCTGCTAATTCTTCTCATGCTTGGCGTCGGTGGATATGTCGCTTACACCACGATTCCTCCAGCCGCACCCCAAAAGAAGATTGAGCAGCCCGTTACGGCGGCAACTTCCACGCCCCAAGCACCAAACGTCACGAACGTCCATATAGAAAAAAACGGCCCAACCGTCACCATTAGCGGCCAAGCCAAGGACGCCGTTGATCCGGGATTAACCTCATTGACGTTTGAAGCGCAGACGGAGGCGGGTGTCGTTCGCGGCTCGTTTGATAAGATGACTGCCGATGTGCTGGTGCAGAATCGCGGTTGGCGCGCGGGAACCGTCACGATTGACCTCAAAAGCGTCAATACCGGCTCAGCATCAACCAACCAGCGTCTTTTGAATGGCCTAGGAACCGCTTCCGAGGCTATATTTACGCTCACGCGTGTCGATCGTGGCCAAGAACGAGGCGCTATCGCTGTCGGAACCTTAACCCTGCATGGAGCCAGTAAAGAAATCCAAATTCCGTTTGCGCGAGAAGGAGGTGCCTTACAAGGGACATTTCCTCTCAATCTTGCAGACTATGGTTGGCAGATCCCCGGCGTCTCTTCTGTGCAAGTTCGTTTTTCTCTTGGCGTAAAGTAATATCTACATCTGCTGCGTCACACGCATCATCCATTTAGGGTCGACGTCAACGTGTAAATCAAGATACAACCGACGATTGGTAGCCGCTTGCCATTCCTTGCGGACTTCGCTACCAATCGTTTTTAGCATGCCTCCATTTGCCCCAATCACCATACGCTTATAGCGTTCGTCTGAGGTAAAAATCATGGCCGCTGCATACATGAGTTCTGGATTTCGTTCCTCGAGCTGTTGGACTTCGACATGAATCGAATAGGGAACTTCTTCACGCAAATGCGTAAAGCATTTTTCACGAATGAGTTCCGCGAGCCAACGCGGGTGCGTGAGATCGGTCCGCTGTTCTGTTGGATAATGGGCCTCGCCTTCCGGAACAATGGCGAACAGCGTATCAATGAGACGATTGACGTCGGTGCCGCGTAACGCAGACACTTCAAGCGTACTTAACTGGCCGACGTTCATTTCCCGCGCCGCATCTAAAAACGGACGCTGAGCCTCGGTTAAATCTGCTTTGTTTATGACCATGAGGATTGGTGTCGTGAGGGCGCGAAGTTTTTGTTGGATGAGTTCTTCTTCCGGTCCAGGCTCACGGCTTGGGTCAACGACGTATACGATGGCATCGATACCTTCAAGTTGGGAATCGACAACTTCATTTAAATGCTTTGAAAGGAGGTCGCGTTTACCAAGAAAAACACCAGGTGTATCAACGAAGACGAGTTGGCCACGGGCTTCACTAAAAATGCCGCGCACAGGTTCACGCGTAGTTTGAGGTTTGGGAGTAACAATGGCGACTTTGGTACCGATTAAAGCATTGAGCAGGGTTGATTTGCCAACATTTGAACGGCCGACAAGGGTCACGAATCCAGATTTTTTTGAGGTGGTCATAAAGAGTATTGAGTATACGGTATCCAGTATAGAGTGTTCGCACCATGAAGGCTATTCAACGGTCTCTTTCATCGCAAATGCGACTTTTCAATGAAATACGGTCTTGGTGACTT
>CAYTIN010000013.1:0-35808 GCA_964438015.1 uncultured Gammaproteobacteria bacterium | reverse complement strand
GTCATGGCAGAGGCCTGTGGACAAGGAGTGGTGCATTGAGGGGTTGAAATTACCATACAAGAAACACTCCCAATTATGGAGTGTTTCTTAAGGGTTATTTCGTTTTCATCGCAAGCTGCTTACGCGCTTCCTTCATTTCCGGATCATTCCAACGATGCTTATTATCACCCATTTCGATGACTTCAATTTTTACGCTGCGCTTATACCCCCACTGGTACATATCTTTCTTGTTCTCCATCCAGATATCAATACGGGTAGGATAACGTGTATTCATGCGATCGCGCACCTCAAACACTTTGTCACCAAAGTAGTCAGGCATGCGAATCTTGGTTCCAAACGGGAGCCCATTCGAAGCCACCATCCCATCAAACACAATCGATCCATCCGCCGCCACCCGAGGAGAATCATCCGTTTCAGCCACATCAGATGTATAGGCTGTAACTTCACGGTAAAGCACCTTCAAGACCTTAGGAGCCTGCACGGCTTCTGGTTTTTCTTCTTCCACCAACTCAGCTGCCGGTACTTCTTGCTGTTCGACCCAAGCACGGCTCACAATTGACATGGTAGACGTATAAGAAGCGTCGGCCACGGCGACCGTTTTAGCCGTCGCTGGCAATATGCTAGACGCAACCAAGGAAACAAGGGAGAATAACGCTAAGGCGATGCGGGTGATATTGAAGATAATAGACATGGGGTTTAAAAGAACCTTGCCAAGAGGCTTAAGAACGCAAGCATTCCTAAGATCTTTTCAAGGCTCAGAAGGAATATCATACTCCATTTTTGTCGATTTGTCAATGGGTCAAGGGTAAAAATTGCCTTATATTAGCCAAATAATCTATGCCATTTCTTCATAAACGGACCTCTTCTAACCCACCAACCGATCGACTACACCGTTCTTCGTGGCTGCGAGGTTTTTTTACCAACCCACGCAACATCCGCACCCTCATTTTTGTCATAGCCGGTTTCATAGGAGTTTCCATCCTCAGCTTCACCGTCTTCGCAGCCTGGGTGAGCCGTGACCTCCCCGATCCAAACACCCTTGGCAGCCGCCAAATCCCCCAATCCACCAAAATCTACGACCGTACCGGCACCCATCTCCTCCAAGAAATCCACGGCGACGAAAAACGTACCCTGGTAAAAATTGAAAACATTCCCAAACACATGCAACAGGCCACGATCGCCATTGAAGACAAAGGGTTTTACGAACACCACGGCATCTACTGGAAAGGTTTGGTACGCGCCGTCATCATGAGTGTCCTCAAATTTCAACGCCTCCAAGGTACTTCTACCCTCACTCAACAATTCATAAAAAATGCCCTGTTTGATAACTCGCGCTCACCCATGCGCAAACTCAAAGAATTTATCCTCGCCCTTCAACTCGAACGTACCTACAGCAAAGACCAAATCCTCCAGATGTACCTGAACGAGATTCCCTACGGTTCCACCATTTATGGCGTAGAGTCCGCAGCTCGCACCTACTTTGGAAAAAGCGTTGAGGAGTTAACCCTTGACGAAGCAGCCTTGCTCGCCGGCATCCCCCAACGACCAGACTTCTTTTCTCCCTATGGCTCAGGCCGGAGCGGCGACAACCGAGCACGCTTAGTTGTGCGCCAGCACTACATTCTCGATCTCATGGCCGAACAAGGGTATATCACCAAAGACCAAGCCGAGACCGCCAAACAAATCGACACGATCAAAAAAATCCTCCCAAAAAAGGTTGGAAATATTGAAGCACCTCACTTTGTCATGCACGTACGTGCCATCCTTTCGGAAAAATATGGCCTCAAACGAGTGGAAGAAGGCGGTTATAAAGTCATCACCACCTTAGACTACGACAAACAGAAAGCTGGGGAAGAAGAAGTAAAAAAAGGCGTTGAAGCTCGTGGCAAACAATACCAATTCTCGAATGCTGCTCTCATCTCTCTCGATCCAAAAAACGGACAGATTTTGAGCATGGTGGGTTCAAAAGACTATTTTGCTGAAGACATCGATGGGCAATTCAACGTTGTAACCTTAAGTGCCCGCCAACCAGGGTCTAGTTTTAAGCCGATCGTCTATGCCGCCGCCTTTATCAAAGGGTTTCTCCCTCAAACTACCCTTTGGGACACAGCTACGGCATTCAAAATAGACACAGGAACCTACGAACCAAAAAACTATAACCTTAAAGAAAACGGTCCTGTATCCATGCGCCAAGCCCTGCAAGGATCCTTAAACATTCCAGCCGTAAAAACGCTGTACCTCGTTGGTGTCTCACGCGCCCTCGATTTTGCGGAAACATTGGGCTACACCACTCTCAAACAACGCAACCGCTTTAGCCTCGCACTCGTCCTCGGAGGTGCGGAAGTAAAACCCATAGAACACGCCTCCGCGTTTGCTACCTTCGCCAATGAAGGAATTCTCTACCCAACCAGCGCCATCCTCCGTGTCGAAGACGCCAACGGCAAAGTCCTCGAAGAATGGCAAAAACCCGAGGGCGCACGTGTGATGGAACCACAGATACCCCGCCTCATCTCAAACGTCTTATCCGATAATGACGCGCGTGCTTACATTTTTGGCACACGTAATAGCTTAACGTTGCCTGACCGTCCCGTTGCCGCCAAAACCGGTACCACCAATAACTATCACGATGCCTGGACGGTGGGATACACTCCAAGCATTGTCACAGTGGTATGGGTAGGCAACAATGACAACAAAGAAATGAAGCGCGGGGCTGATAGCTCCGCTGTTGCCGCCCCCATTTGGCAGGCCTATATGAAGCGCGCTACTAAAGACATGCCTATTGAGCGTTTCACACCACCCGATCCACCAACCACAAATAAGCTCGTCCTCCTAGGACAAGTTACCTCCACCACTATTAACATCGATAAAATCAGCGGTAAGCGCGCTACCGACCTCACCCCACCGGAATTCATTGAGGCGCGTACCTACCGCGAAGCACACGATATCCTCTACTACATCGATAAAGATGATCCACTCGGCTCAGCACCAACGAATCCAGCCAACGACCCAGAATTCGTGGGTTGGGAAGCCGGCGTGCAATCATGGGTACAACGCACAAGCTGGAATACCACCAGCACCCCTCCCACCGAATACGATGACGTGCACGTCGCCGGTAACCGTCCTCAAGTCACTCTACAAACCCCAATCAACAACCAAATCCTCACCAACCGTACCTTTGCTATAAGCCCTCTTGTCTATAGCCCGCGACCCATCGTACGGGTCGAAGCGCGCCTCGCTGGCACCCTCATAGGTTCTTCAGGAGCCGCACCATGGACGATTCAAGCCCGCGTTCCAAACACGATCGAAACAGGTACCTACGACTTACACGTAAGCGCCGTCGACGATGTAGGAAATGTCGGTCAAGCGAGTATAAGCGTCCAATTAATCGCTCAACGTGACCCAAGTATAAACCTCCTCATCATTTCCCCAAGCGCCAGCGAAACCTGGTCACGCCAATCTTTCCCAAAAACCGTGACTATAAGCCTAAGCGAACCAACACGTTATCGCCGCCTCGATGTAAAATTCGTTGGAAGCGATGGAGTCGACCGTCTGGCCACGAGCGAAATCCTCCCGACCGCGACCGAAGTCTCCCTCCGCATCCCTCTCGGCCCACCCCCCGGCGGCTACCAACTCCAAGTCATCGGCTTCCCCCAAGACGACAGCAATTCTCCAGATACGACATCTATTCCAATCAATATTACTAACTAACATTCCAAGAACTTATTCAAGGCGCTTTAATAAAAAAAGCGAATTTTGATGACCAAAAAACCCTTCGTATGGATAGCTACGGAGAAGCTGATATCCCTCCAAAACAGCAGAATACGAAACAACATACTCCCGCTGCACATCGGGCATAAGGGTTGTGATATACCAAGGAACCTGTGGGTTATAGTAGGGCAAAATTGCAGGATCACCGTTCCGATACCAATACCAACCCAACCACTCATACCCCCCATCAATATTAGAGACAGGCACCCCTTCCTGAACTAACTTATTCGCCATTAACCATTTAACTCTTGATAAAGAAAAATAAGATCGAGTACCAGCCACAGACAAAATGACTAGACATCCTACCCATATCGCAGCAAGGTATGCAGCCGTCCCACGAACAGGATGCCGTAGACCACTATAAAGAAACAAAAAAAAGATAGGAAGAAAAAAGCTCAAATAATAACGATCAAAACTTCGGAAAAACAAAACCGAACCTATCTCACAGAGGGCAGCAAGAAGCAAAAAAACTTCAAATCCTTTATGTGACGCGCTCTGTTCATGTTTTTTTCCAATCCAATGCCAAAGAGCGATAAGCAGGCAAGCTATCAACCCTCCGCTCGCTGCACCTGCGATAGAGGTGAGAAAAAGACGTACATCCCAAGAAAGCTCTGTAGGCGAAATACCAGATAAAACATCCAATCGTACCCCTATACCATATTCTGTCCATGTATTGAAAAAAAAAGGAAAAGTTATTCCATGGAACTTCAATAAAAAAACATTTATTCCTAGACCTATCAAGGCAAAAAAGCTAGCGAAGAAACGCTCAGGCTTTGACCAAGAAGAACTACTTAAAAGAATAAGTGGACCGAGAAAAAAACCCAAATACTGCCAAACAAAAAACAATTGCTGACGAGCATGTCTAAAAACCGATGACCAATCTTGAAAAATGTGAAACGAGATGATGTTTACAGGCCACCATCCCCATACGGAAAAAAGATGGTCCAAGCCTATGGCTAAAAAACAACCAGGGATAAATCCGTATATCAAGCTAATCTTACTTAAATCCTTTCGAGGATGAAAAAACAAAAGAAAAGCAGATGCTGCAAAAAAAGCAAAATAATTTTGCCGAATAAAAGATCCATAGAGCGTCAAGAATTGCGCCAACCACCACAGAGACAATCGAGGCGACTCCCACCAATACCAATAACAAATCAAACCCAATAAAATACAAACAAAGGCGGGAATATCTGTCATGAATGATAAACTCAGATGATAAAACAAGGGATGAAAGAATAAACCCAAACAGACAATCAAACCCAACCCACCCCCCAATCGAACAACAACCAATCGATAAAGACACAAGATAGCGATGACCGCTAGGATAAAAGTAGAGAGACGGAGCAAGGTAAAGTGAAATCCAAATAAGGAGGTAAGAATCTTCGCGTATCCCCACTGCCCCACAAATATCGATACGATAAACGTGTCCGGCTTAAACGTAGAAAAATTAAGATCACGAACCATTCTCGCGTACAGCCAGTCATCATTTAAAGCCATTTCACCGAGAGGTCGCGTAAAAGCAAACGCCAAGCCAATTATCAACAAAAGCAAGCAAAAACCCGCATACCTCCGCTCACGCAATCGAGAAATAAACATAAATAAACATGGTTAGGATATCAAAATTCCGACAGTTTAACCATGTCAGTATTTCTATCACAGCAATCCCCCCCCCTAGATCCTACTGTCGAATAGGCATGACAATATATGTAAACCCTTCCGACTTCTCCGCACTCAAAACCACCGGACTAAACGCATCAATCATCCGGACCGTCACCTGATCCGTACCAAGCGCGGCTAACCCATCAGACACATACTTAAAATTCAAGGTCACCTTATTTGCCTCGCCATCTAACTGACCTTTTAAAGTCGTCGTATGCGCCCCCGTTCCGGAATCCGAAGAAGAAACACTCAGCACATTCGGCACTTTCATCTCAAACAAAATATCAAAAATTCCTTGGCGAGCAAACAAACTCGCTGCCCGGATCGCCTTCGCAAGCTCCACTCGAGGAACCGTAAACGTCGATTTAAATTGCTGCGGGATCAAAGGCCGATAATCCGGAAACGATCCTTCAATCAACCGCGACACCAATTCCACATTTCCATAGGAGAGAACTAACTGACTCTCTGTAATCGACCACTCGACTACTTCCGGCACCCCCACATCGTCCTTATAGGCCGACAGGATACGTCCAATCTCTCCTAAAGCCCTCGCAGGGACAATACACTTAGCGGAACGCGTATTACCCCCTTGAACCATTCCCACGACCCGTTCCGAGAGCCGATAAGAGTCTGTCGCAGCCATAAGCAGCGTATCAGGCCGTCCCTCACCATGAAACACACAAGAAACACCCGACAGTTCCGGACGCGACTCTGAACTTGAAACAGCAAACGCTACCTGTCCGATCGCTTGTTTTAAAATCTCCGCTTGGAATCGGTAAGCACCATCACGAGCTAGCTTTGGAATCAAGGGAAATTCAGATGCCGCCATTCCCTTAATCGTCGTCGCCTTATCATCAGCTGTAATCTTAAGCCCTTCTTCCGTCACACTCATCTCTACCTTTCCAGCAGACAATAGAGAAACGTAGTCCTGTAAAAGCTTGGCAGGAACGGTATATTCCCCGGGCTGGTCCACCCGCCCACGCACAATCACCGACACCGCCATCTCCAAATTAGTTGTACTCAACTTCAAATTCCCTTCCTCCACCTTCATTAGCACATTCGCCAAAATCGGCAGGTTCGCGCTCTTCCCCGCAATATGGCTTACCAAGGACAATCCTTGCAGCAAGTTCTCTTGTGTACAGGCAAATATCATATAGTATTCTTTTTACTAAACATTCATACCATGACCATTTCTTCGTCATCCTGAACGGAGTCCGACGTAGTGAAGGATCCCTTGCGATCGATCAGATGGGCGAGGGATCCTTCGTTCCGTCCAACTCCACTCAGGATGACGAGATAGAGTAAGAAGTAAACATTCCTCCAAGATACCTCATCCTGACCTATCCGCTCCCTCCCTTCAAGATCCTTTTCCCACAAGCTTGGGGATGGTTAATAGGGATTAGGTTAATATATAAAACGGAAATAATAGTAATAAGCCCTGTGGAGATGTGGAGGAATGAAGAAAAATCAATAAAGACGGGCATATTCCTCCTTATTCCTTACACAAGCTCCTGTGCTGAGCTATTGGATAGATAAGGATAACATGGGGAAAGAACCGCTACCTCTGAAGATGCGAGATGTCTGACCACAGGCGTCACACACCTTCCCAATCTCTCTCCACAGTCTTACGGTGCCGAACTGTATAACTGTTCTAAGATGAGAGTAATATCCTGCTTAACCTGTGTATCGTTCTGGATAAGATGTGTAATCTTATCGCAAGCATGCATAGCTGTTGTATGATCGCGCCCACCCAAATGATCCCCAATGGTGGGGAAAGAGCATTTTGTCTCTTCACGGAGCAAATACATCGCAATCTGGCGGGGGAGGGCAAACCGCTGCTCGCGGCTCTTCCCAACAATCTGTTCTAAGCTTATATCGTAATGTCCACTCACCGCCTCAATCAAAAGGCGCGGGCTAACCGTCCGTTTCGTGATGGTGGGGGTAAAGCTTTGTAAAAGGGGTTGGATAGAACCGGCGGACGGCTGAATATTCTTAAACTGGTGATACGCAATGATTTTATTGAGTGCTCCTTCCAATTCACGGATGTTAGACTGAATCGCTCCGGCAATCGTATGCAAAATCTCCGTCGAAAGAGGATAGTTCTTCTCACGCGCCTTCGCCTGCAAAATCGCTACCCGCGTCTCAAAATCAGGCTTGGTGATATCAATCATCATGCCCCACTCAAAGCGCGATTGGAGACGGCTTTCTAAGGTCTGGATGTCTTTCGGTGGCCGATCCGACGCAATCACAATCTGTTTGTTGTTTTGATGAAGCGTATTAAATGTATGAAAAAATTCCTCCTGCGTCCCTTCTTTACCGGTTAAAAACTGAATATCATCAATCAAAAGCACATCCACAGTTCGATACCGGTCTTTAAAATCACCAGCCGCGCCACTCCGAACCGCTTGGATAAATTCATTGGTAAACCGTTCGCAGGTCACGTATTGGACTTTGGCTCCGGCATTATCACGGCACACATGATGGCCAATGGCCTGCAAAAGATGCGTTTTCCCCATTCCCACCCCGCCATAAATAAAGAGGGGATTATACGCCTGCCCGGGTTTAGCCGACACCGCCATGCAAGCCGCATGCGCAAGTTCATTGTTTTTCCCGACGATGAATTGAGGGAAGGTATAACGAGGATTAAGCCCCAATTCCGCCGCCCGGCTCGAGATGTCCATGCCGGAAAAAGACTCACTATTTTCTCCCTCCACAGTCTCTTGAGCGACAGCTTCTACGATGATGGCCGGTTCCGCCAAATGCTCAATAGGTAAGACGGTTGTATTCCGTACTTCCACCCGATAGTGGATTTCGCGAATAGGTTGTGGGCAAGCCGAGCGCAAAGCCTTTGAAATAGCATCATGATATTTCCGCTCCAGCCAGGACTTGGTAAAGGTATTGGGGACAGCCACCACGATCCGTCCATTTTCATACGAAGTGATGAACGTATTGCGAAACCAAGTGGTAAAATTGGCTTTTGAGAGCGTGAGTTCAATCTCGCCAAGGGCGGATTGCCAAAGGGCTTGCAGGTCCATAGATAAGGTGGATACTTTCAATCCTACACCACTTTGTCAAACATGTGGATAACCCGTGGAAAAACCAACACTTTATCCACACCTTATCCGTGTTCAAAGGAAAAGACTCCTCACCTCCTTAGACACTCACGCGTTGACTTTTTTCATAGATTAAGCTATTATTCGTCGTTCGTTCCTTAACAAGGAGTCCGAGCTGGATGTGTAAAATTCCACGGATTTTATACACCCAGCTCGGACTGACACTTCGTCAGCCATGGGAGGCCTTAGGAGAACCCAAGTATGAATAAAGGCAAAAAGTCTCGTGTGTCGGGTGGAGAGCTCTTTATTTGTATTAGCGGCATGTTGAGTATCACGGGACTCTGCCATCTGCTCTACAGGGGTGGCGAAAAGATCAAGGAAGGTGCCGGCGAGTTCATCCTGCTGACCATCATCTTCCTGCTCCTCGGCGGTTGGTGGGCGACGGCGGTGCGCCACAGTCCCTCTTCCCCCGGAGAGTCCCCTCGTTGAATCATTCTCCATAAGCGACTCCTCGATCCTTCCCCCTCAGACCACCATCTCGGCTGGTCTCCCTCACCCTTTTGCCTTTCTCTTTGTGAAAGAGGAGCGTGAAAGGGTGAGTTTTGGTAAGTGGTCGTCCTGACCTTGCCAAAAATACCAAAATACCCTAGACTACTCGCATTCTTATGGCTACCAAACGAACCTACCAGCCCAAAAAGCGCCGCCGCGCCCGCGTGCACGGCTTTCGCGCCCGTATGCGCACCGCCGACGGCCGCGAAGTGCTTTCCCGCCGCCGCGCCAAAGGCCGCCGCCGCATCGCCATCAAAACGGCCAAGGTCAACAAGCGCTAATCCCGTGCTTCCTCGCACCGATCGCCTGCGCCGCATGCGCGATTTCGCCCTCCTTTCCCAAAGGGGGCGTGTTGTTTTTGGGCCATTTTTCACGCTCCGCTTCCGTCAAAGTCAAGCCGCCACCAAAATAGGTTTCGTGGCCTCCGCTAAAATTTTCAAAACCGCCGTCGCCCGCAACCGCGTCAAACGCCGCCTCCGTGAAGCACTTTTCCTTGTTCGTCCCCAATGGCCGGAAAAAATGGACCTCCTCTTCATCGCCCGCCCCGAAGCCACGGACGCCGACTTCCAAGTCCTCCTAGCCGCCATCAAACGCACCTTCGAAAAAATCCCCGAAGCTCTCAAAGCCCCA
The DNA here is from genome assembly GCA_964438015.1 of uncultured Gammaproteobacteria bacterium. Lineage (GTDB taxonomy): Bacteria > Patescibacteriota > Patescibacteriia > 2-12-FULL-60-25 > 2-12-FULL-60-25 > JAGOUY01. Next base: position 26,149 of record CAYTIN010000013.1, on the reverse strand, counting down.
CCTGCTCCAAGAAAAAATCCCAAAGCCAAACGCAAGACGTCCGTGATTTACCGAGGAATGGATAAATAGGTTTGGATATGTTAAAAAACATCATCCTTTTTTTCATACATCTCTACCAAAAAACCCTCTCCTTTGATCACGGCCCTTTACGCCAGTTCACAGGCCAACCCCGCTGCAAATTCCACCCCACTTGTTCTCAATACGCCTACGAAGCCATTGAGCGTTTTGGTATTGTCAGAGGTTTCTGGCTAGCCATCAAGCGCATAGGCCGTTGCCATCCTTGGACCTTGGGAGGAGTGGATGAAGTGCCTAGTCTTGATTTAGAGGTAAAAAACTGACACCATAGCACCATGGAAGATACGGACAATAGAAGAAGGCGAGCGGATCCCAACTTCTCCAGGGCACGAGACCGCGCCCTGCAGATCCTGGGGCCGATGGCTACCAACGACGAAGTGAGCCGTTGGGCGCATGCCCTTATTCAACCCGAAGGAGCAGCTGACCAGTTCGTGGCACGTCGCTATCCACGCTATTAGGTCCACAAACATCGCGCTATAGAATCGAGTCAATCACTCTTCACCACCCCCTCCCGTCCGTCGCCATCTGGCCCGGACTTCTCTTTTTGCCAAGAAAACAACGGCGTGAAATAGTGAAAACTATATGAACATGGAAACAAGCAAGGTATCAAAACCAGAAAAGGTATTTCCTACTCCGCAGGAGATAATGGATGAAGCTATTCGTCTTGCAAGCCATCGATTAGGAACAGGAATAACAGATGAGAGAGTCACTGCTGAAGCAGCAAAGCTAATGCCTATAGTAGAGTTGCGTATATTAAAAAGAAAAAATCCAAATACCACGCCCATTCCCCCTGATGAGATACTGGATAAAGCCATACAAATGGCTCAAAGAGAGCTTGGTTTAGAGGCTAAGGACGATGATGTAAAAGATTTGGCTGTAACAAAATTAGTACAAGCAGAAATGGAGATCATGAAACAACGGAAAGGGATGGATTAAAAACGTAGCAAATCCTTAACATCCGCCTCCGACATCGGCAGGCGGATGCGTTTTTTCTTAGACGCTCCTCCGCGTTCAATCTCAATGAGTGATGGTGCGATGCCAAACATCTTTCCCAAAAACCGACATAGCACCTCGTTGGCTTTTCCGTCCACGGGCGGCGCAGCCAAACGAATCTTTAAAGCTCCTGCGTGCCAGCCTATGATTTCTGTTTTGCTTGCGTTGGGTACGACGTGAATCGATAAGAGATACATACGCAATGGTTCCGTCATCCTGAATGAAGTTCGACGCAATGAAGGATCTCGACCGGAATGGTAGCCTAGGTACGATCGATACCCCTTTCCTCTGCGAGATCCCTCAGCTCCACTCCGTTACGTTCGGGATGACGACGGAAAGATAGTAAAGGAACGAAGCTCTTACTCGTGCTACCCGCGCAACTTCTTTAAAATCGCCAAATCTTCCTTCACGGCATCGTGTTCCGTCTCCAAATAAAAATTCAAGTGTTGCAACTTTGGATGGCGAATCATGACTTCAAAGCCTTCAACCCCGATAAACCCTTTGCCAAGATGTTCATGCCGGTCTTTTCTAGCTCCCAGCTCTACTTTCGAATCATTACAATGACTCATCTTCAGACGTTTGAGTCCAATCACTTCGTCAAATAGCGAAAATGTTTTATTCACAGCTTCCTTTGTCCGTAAATCATATCCACTCGCAAACGCATGAGCCGTATCAAAACACACGCCCATTTCAGGCTGATTAATTCCATCTAAAATCTGTGCCACTTCCTCAAACGAAGCACCAATAACAGCACCGGCTCCCGCTGAAATTTCTAATAGTAGTGTCGCCGACCCTTGGTATCCATCATAAATCTTCTTCACCCCCTCAATCGTCCATTTTAGTGCCTGGTCACGGTCTCCTTTCCCCGCACTCCCAGGATGAAACATGACATATGTTGCGCCAAGCAAAGAAGCCCGTTCCAATTCCTCTCTTACAATGCGAATGGAGCTTTGTCGCGTGCGTTCAAGTTCACTTCCAAAATTAATGTAGTAAGGTGTATGAATCACCCACTCTTTAAATCCACCCGTTTTACAGTTGGCGGCAAACTGCTCCTGCATCTCCGGCGTAATCTTGGGTGCTGGTCCGCCTTGGGGAGAGCGTGAAAAAAACTGAAACACCTCACACCCAATCTCGGCGGCATTCAAGGGCGCATTCTGTAACCCACCCGCGACAGATACATGACAACCAAAATACATATGCCAAGACGATAGCAGATAGATGTAAAAGGGCACAAACAAAAAATTCCCTTTTCAGTTCTACGGCCGATCGAATCGACCATACAAGCAAAAAGAGAAAGGAAAAGAACGAAGAGGTGCTAATCAGGGAGAGAAGAGGCCAAGACCCCAGTAGAGCTCGCGCATGGCCACCGCGACGTCAGGCGCGATATGAAGATCGGAAACGACCGAGACGCCTACCCGGTCGAATGCCTTGAGGATCCTGCTGTTGTCATGCTGACGCCCGATGTCCGCGAGTACGGCGTCATAGGGCACCCACACCATACGCTTGTTGCCCCACTCCCATCCGCCTTCGAGATGAGGAAGGCTGTCTGCCTGCGCTCGTCCGAGAACCGCGAACGTGGTATTGGGCTCATCGGCGAACAGGGCGACGCCGGCAACAGGGTGAATGTCGATCTTCCCGCAGCCGAGCAGGCCGCAGACCTCTTCGGAGCCTTCCCGAGTTGCGGTCTGAATAGGTGTTTCCCCGATGTCGGCGTACCCTCCCGCTGGCATGCACCACCTGCTACCTGAGAAGTTGCCTGCCGTGGCACTGCACCGCACGCCCATGAGGATGTAGACTTGGTCTCCCACCCTCAGTTCGAGAACCAGTGTGGCTCCGAACGTGCAGTGAAAGATCTCGGGCAGGATCCGCTCGATCTCTTCTTGAGCGATGGCCTCCGTGAGCCGACCCATGATCGGCTTGAAGGCTGGAAACTGCGCCCACGCTCTCAGGAAGGGCACTTTTCCGAGCGTGAAATGCAGTGCCTGCATGGCCCCGCCCTGGTAGACCGGCAAGGTCATCTCATGGACGCAGCGACGGTCCATGTCTTGATCCAGCCGGACTCCGGTGAACACCGGCCGCAGCTCGTTCGTGAGCCGCACGCCCTTGTTTCTGAGATCCTGGACCTGGCTCAGTTGAGCTGCGACCACCCCCGCCAGGATACTCTCGACATCATCTTGTACTCCCGGCGGCAGGTCTGCATACCTTTCGATCATGTACCACCTCCGTGTGGCGTTCCCTCAGTCCATCCAAGGGATAGGGAATAGTGACGGAAATATGAGAAAAAAGCAAGACACGCGATAGGCTTACTTACACCACACCGCGTTTTGGCTTTTATCAGTCGAGCCTTTTTAAAATACCAAAACGCTCCCATCGAGGAAGCGTTCATGATCTTGGCGGCTATTTCTTCTCCTTCACACATTCTTTCTTCAACCAGTCCAATGTCTTCCGGTTGCGCAATTGGATGGCAATATATTGGCGATACTCCGGCGACACAATCCGTTCGCGCGTTTCTTTGTCGTTTTCACGGATGCGAGACAAAATCTCATCTGTCTCCTTGTCCAAGTCCTCTTCGCTCACGGTCACCGCTTGTGCCTTTGCATAGGTTTTCACGAGTACCGCCGTCTTAATCCGGCGGATTGCTTGCGCGGTCATATCCAAGCGCAACTCATCACGCGTCTTTTTGACGGAAGATAAATAATCCTCCCACTTCATGCCTTGTTCCTCGACGCCATGCTGCAACTCATCCATCATGCGACGTGTTTCATCTGTAACCAACACTTCCGGCACTTCCGTAAACTTCGTTGCGTCAACAAGTTTATCAAGAAGCTCAATTTCCGTCGCTTCTTCACGGCGGCGTTTCTCTTCCATTTGCAAGTTCTCTTTCAACTTCCCGCGCAGCTCTTCCAAATCCTTCAACCCAACACCCTGCGCAAACGCATCATCAACCGGTGGAAGTTGCATCTCAAACACGCCGGTAGCCTTGGTCGTAAAATCTACTTCTTTGCCTGCCAAATGTTTTTGATAGTGTTCGGCCGGAAAAGGGAGTTTGAAGGTTCGCTCTTCGCCGGCTTTAATACCCTTAAGCTGCTCGGCAAATCCAGGAATATAGTGCGGCTCATTCAAGTAAATCCGATAATCCCGTCCCGTCCCTCCATCGACCACCACGCCATCGCGCATCATAGACACGTCGATGACCACCAAATCTTCCATGGTTGCCTCGCGTTCCACGCGCACTTCCTGGCGACGCATCTTGCGCATCTCTTCGACGGCATCGTTCACTTCCTTGTCACCAATTTCTTTAACGCTTTGTTCAACCGAGCACTTCTTTAAATCCGGCAAGTCAATCACTTTAGGTTCAATCGGTGCCGTCACGGTGAATTTAATCGCTTGTCCAGGCGTGAGTTGGTCAACTTGGATATTCGGCGAACCAACCACATCCAATGACTCATTCAAAATAGCCTTGGCATAAAAGGCACGAATAATCCGTTCCAAGGAGGCTTCCAAGATCTTCATTTCACCAAACGAACGCTTTACATCCTCAAAGCCAGCCTTGCCTGGACGAAACCCGGGCAACGGTCGAGCCGTGCTCATTTCGCGAGCCGTCTCTTCCAAATACGAGCGCACTTCTTCATATCCAACCTCAAATTCCAACTTCACTTGTGATTTTGGCAAATCCGTTCGGTTAATGGTAGGCATAGGAGTAGACGGAGGGTACGAAAAAACCGCCTCCCCGTCAATCTTCTTCAAAACACGGAATCCGACCAGAGAGGGTCGGAGATGAAGAGAAAAAGATCAGGACACGGCTTGAGTGATGGCTGCTGCTTCTGCTGGGTCGAAGTCTCGCCAGGTATGTCCGTCAGGCGAGCCATTCGGGGCTACTCCTGGCTCGACATAGCACTTGACGGACCTTCGACCTCCCCTCAGGAGATCGAGTTCAGCTCTCCGAAAGGCAATTCGAGATGATGTGCGCTCGCGTTTAATCTCGACCCATACGAGGCCGTCATCAGACGGTACTCTAATAACCTGCACACTCCCTCGCTTTCGGTCAGCAAGTTGACCGCACCCAGTCTAATGGCTGCGCAAAAAAATACCAACCACTCTTGCCCATCCCCCCAAAACCCCGTACCATGCGCCCACCTTAGTATGTCTCTCCAAATCGGCATTGTCGGTCTTCCAAACGTGGGTAAATCCACGCTTTTTTCAGCTATTACTCGCAAACAAGTTGATTGCGCCAATTACCCTTTTTGTACCATTGACCCAAACGTCGGCGTTGTTGAAGTTCCGGATGAACGCCTCGCCCTCCTCGGCGCGGTCGACAAAACCCAGCGCATCGTCCCAACAGTTATCGAATTCGTCGATATTGCCGGTCTCGTCAAAGGCGCTTCCGAAGGCCAAGGACTCGGCAATAAATTCCTCACCAACATTCGCGAAACCGACGCCATCGCGCAAGTGGTGCGCGCCTTTGATGATACAAACGTCATGCACGTCGATGGCTCTGTGAATCCCATTCGCGATGCCGAAACCATTAACACAGAGCTCGCACTCACGGATATTGAATCCGTCACTAAACGTTTACAAAATGCGGAGAAACAATCCAGGAGCGGCATGACAAAACCTCTCGAAGCCGAGATAGCCGTGCTCAAAAAAGCCGCCGAAGCGCTCAATAAAGGCACGATGCTGCGCGATCTTGAGTGGAGTGAAGATGAGCAACTTGTCTTGCGTCAACTGAACCCACTGACAATCAAGCCCATGCTGTATGTCGTAAACGTGAGTGAAACACAACTCGCCGACGGATCATGGAAAGAGCGCGTTTCAGGTTTAAAAGGATCTATTGTCCCCGTTTGTATCAAAATGGAAGCAGACCTATCTTCCATGGGTCCGGAAGAAAAGAAAGAGTACCTCGAACTCGCCGGTCAAACCGAGTCCGGTCTAGATCGTCTTATCCAAGAAGCCTACAAACTCCTCGGTCTCATCACGTTTTTAACCAGCGGTGTCCAAGAAACACGCGCGTGGACCGTCAAAGCCGGCAGCACGGCTCCACAAGCCGCTGGGAAAATCCATTCCGACTTCGAAAAAAACTTCATCCGCGTCGAAGTCACCAACTGGAAAGATTATGTCGACAATGGGGGAGAGGCCGGTTGCCGTGCGAAGGGCTTAACCCGCATCGAAGGCAAAGAATACATTATTAAGGATGGCGACGTCTGTTATTATCGGATTGGAGGGTAGGGGAGTGAGTGTTGAGGATTGACAAAGCACCCTGTTCCGTGGAACGGGGTGTTTTAGTATGTCCTTTTCTCGCCTCTCCGGATATCTCGCAGCCGCGTTTCTCCTCGGCATCGTTTTGCATAGCCTTGCTCCTTACCAGCCACTTTCGCACGCTTGGCTGCTTGCAGGTCTAGGCATCTGTCTCGTCATCAGTTTTTTTATCTACCGTGACCAATCGCTCCATGCTCCTACTGCTACGCTCTACCTCATTCCGCTCATGGTCTTCATGGTCCTGCTCGGTATCTATCGCTTTAACCTTGCACAACCATCCCTTCCGCGCAGTCTTATCTTCGCCAATCCAAAAGGCTTAGCCGGGAGTGTCGAGTCCGATCATACCGCCAATCATCTCGATCCGCGTCACTGGTTGAGGCGTCTACATGTCGCGCTCACGAAACGTGCCAAGCAACGCTTTCCCGCCGACGAAGCCGCGCTCTTAACCGGGATTCTGTACGGTGAGCGCGACCTGTCCAAATCCGCTAAGACCGCCTTTCGCCACGCTGGCATGACCCACATCATCGCCGTTTCCGGTTCAAACATGACGATTGTTGTCGTAGTCGTCATGCGGTTCTTGGCGCTCTTCCGCTTCTCACGCCGCCATCGTTTTTATATGACCATGGTCGCGGTCTCGTTGTTCACGCTCTTCGTCGGCGCCTCTGCGGCCGTCGCCCGTGCCGCGATCATGGGACTCCTCGTCGAATTTGCGCCGCTCGTGGGCCGTCTCATTCGTCCCGGCCGCTTACTCCTTATGTCCGCGCTCGGCTTCACTCTCTGGCATCCCTGGGCTCTCGTCTTTGATGCTTCCTTCGCCCTTTCCTTTCTCGCCATGACCGGCCTCCTCACCTTTGGCCGTCTCTTGGATACCTATGTAACAACCAAAGTTTCTTCGGAAACCTTGCGCGAAATCATCACCTCAACCCTCGCCGCCACTCTACTCACGACTCCCTATGGGGCATGGGCCTTCGGTTCCCTCACGCTCTGGGGATTGCCTACTGGTCTCGTTGCACTTCCCCTCATTCCTTGGACGATGGGGTTGGGAGCCCTCGCTCTCATCGTTCCGACCAATTCACTTTGGTCTAGTCTCGTTCTTCTGCCTGCCTCGGGCTGTCTGCGCTTCATCCTTTGGATTGCAAACGTTCCTGACTACGTTCGTCACGGCTTCCTCGACAAGACATATCTTCCCTTAGCATGGTTCCTCGTCAGCTATGTTTTTTTATTTGTCATTCACAAAATTATCCACACCCTTCAACAAGAAGAGGGGTCTGTTAGTGCACGCTCACACACAAAAGAAGAAACGTGGATCAGATAACTCAAAAGAAAAATCCCTTGCAGAAAATCGTTGTTAGCACCGCCTAACACTTTTTTTGTCAGGAACCTCGCTAGGCCATAGTCTGATGGGGAGGTTCGCAGCAGCAAGGTTTTCTACAGGAAAGAAGTGTCTTCCGGCCTGTAAGAAAACCACGTTCCGGCTTCGGCTCGAACGTACGGGAAGCGCACCTCATCATCTTGCGGGTGAACATCTCCTCCCATCATCCTCCCAAGATCCACTCGCTACCTCTGTGAAAACCGCCCGCAGATACAGCGAGAGCTTTGCCCCTCTTTCGTCATGCATAGCGTAAGAGGGGAGGAAGCCCTCGCGTGATAGGCACGCGGTTCTCCTCAGAATAAAGGTGTGTCATGAAGTCGTTCGCAAACAGCCTGAATCGGTTCTCGGTTCCGCGTCTCGTCGTGGCGCTCGCCATCTTCTGCGCCGTCCTTCTCTTCTCGTGTGCCACCGGCAACGTGGGGGAGGAACAGATGCTCGTCGAAGACGATCCTCAAAAGCCTCTCGATCCTGACACGGGACGGCGGGTCACGGACGTCCCGCCGCCTCCCTCCGCCGAAGATGTAGGGGAGGCATCCGTCGATGCTCGTATCGAAGCCGTGGACGTCCGGGAATCATCTTCCTGGCCTGACGCAGGCCAAGCACACGACGGCCTCTCCGTCATCGTGGTCGCTCTCGACGCCGACGAGTCAGCGCCTGATGCGCCGTTCCCCGACCTCTCGCAACCCCCCATCGATGTCCCGTCGGGATCAACTCCTGTCGATGTCCAACTTCCGCTTCCGCCTCCCGATGTGGTTATGACCATGGATCGCGGAAACTCGGCTACCGAGATGCCTCCGTTTCCAGATGTACCTGCCCCTCGCGATGTGCCGCCGCCCGATCTTGGTGCAACAATGACCGTCGATATTCCGCCCGCACCTCCTCCGGATATCGTCATCATCCGTGACGTACCCGTCCAAGGACAAGACGTCATAAGCTGGCCGTACGATGTCGGCCAGCCGGATGTGCGCAGCATGCCCATCGACATCCCACCCACGCCCATGCCGGAAATCTGTAACGACCGTGATGATAACGGCAACGGCCAGGTCGACGAGATTTTCGAATGTCGCATTGGCCGCATCGGTTCCATTTGCGTCACGAGCTGCGGAGCTAATGGCTACCAGGTCTGCGGCAATACCTGTCGCTGGAATCCCGTCTGCCAGACCTTCCCCGAAGATTGTTCCGACACCATCGACAACGACTGCAATGGCTTGGTCGACTGCGCCGATCCCGCTTGCTCAAGCGCTGCGCATTGCCGTTTGACTCCTGTCGTGGATGCAGGATCAACACCCACGGATACCGGCCCTGTCATTCGAGATGCAGGATCACCCGGCGTAGATGTGGTCTCCTATCCTCTCGATATCGGTCGTACCGATGGGTGCCACGACATCGTGGTCAGGCTCGATCCCGCGCGTCTTCCGCGTTGTGCGGCAGGTTGGGTCGCCATTCTCTATGACAGTGAAGGTCATCCTCACGAAAGTCTGCCGAACGGAACCCTGACCTTCACCATCTGCGGACGCCTGCGTGGGCAGCTCGTCCTCTCGGCACGCTGTGGCGGAAGCTACCTGCTCGATTGGCCCGGGACGGAAGGCCGCCCGGTACGCGAGGGCGGCGTCCTTTCCATCACGCTCGACGGCCAAGAACTCGCCGACGCCGAATCTCTGATCTGCTACGACCGCTGGAGCCCGACACCCGGTCTCCGCCCCGTCATCCCACTCGAACCATACTACAACGCACGCTGTCCATAGGTTTTTGCTAATATCTAATCTCTACTTCGCCTCGTCTCCTCGAGGCTCTTCCCCTTGACAGAGTATTCACATGCAAGCGGTCCGGTGATATGGTACATATAGAACGAAAATAGAACACTTAGATATCCTTTCATAAACATCAGATAACCAACCATCACTTACTTCAAAGTTCGTTCCGGAAGACTTTTTTCTGACGAGGACTGTTCGAGATTCTTAAAGATGGCTCCCAGAAAATAGACCGAGCCCCGCAGGCAGAAAAAAATCTTCCGGAACGAACGGTCTCGAACAATGTACTTAACAAAACTTACGAACCTTTTATTTCTATGCCAAAAAAATCAGAACAGGACGGCCGCTCCTTAGCCGTCAAAACAGCCATCGACCAAATCAAAGAAAAATTTGGCGATGGTTCCATCATGCGTCTCGGTGAAGCACGAAAAATGCAGGTGGATGCCATTCCCACAGGCTGTTTCTCCTTGGATATGGCTCTGGGCGTCCTTGGCTTTCCACGAGGTCGCATCATTGAAGTCTATGGGCCCGAAGCATCCGGAAAAACCACCCTTGCTCAACATGTCATCGCAGAAGCTCAGCGCGCAGGTGGTGTAGCCGCCTTCGTTGATGCCGAACACGCCCTCGATCCGGATTACGCTCGCAAAATAGGCGTAAATATCGATGAGCTTCTTATCTCCCAGCCAGACACCGGCGAACAAGCACTCGATATTGTTGAGACCCTTGTCCGTTCCAATGCTGTCGATGTAATCGTTGTCGACTCCGTTGCCGCTCTCACTCCAAAAGCGGAAATTGAAGGGGACATGGGCGACCAACACATGGGGCTCCAAGCGCGTCTCATGTCTCAAGCGCTTCGTAAGCTTACCGCCATTATCTCGCGCTCCAAAACCACGGTCATCTTCATTAATCAAATTCGTCAAAAGATCGGCATTGTCTTCGGCAACCCAGAAACCACGCCAGGTGGAACCGCGCTTAAGTTTTATTGCTCTGTCCGTGTCGAAGTCCGTCGTTCCGCCCAAATCAAGATGGGTGAAAAAATTATTGGTAACCGCGTCAAGGTAAAGATCGTCAAAAATAAAGTCGCTGCCCCCTTCCGCACCTGTGAGTTCGACATTATGTATAACGAAGGCATTTCCGTGTCTGGCGATCTGTTAGACGCCGGTGTCGAGCTTGGCGCCATTCAAAAAAGCGGTAATACGTATACGTTTGAATCAGAAAAGTTGGGCGTCGGTCGTGAAGCCGCCAAGGCAACCTTGCGCGAACGTCAGGAGCTCCTCAAACAAGTCCGAGAAAAATGTGTCGCCGCCCACCAAGCCCGTGAAGCCTCTGAAGGCGGAACGCCTCTTCGCCCTCCCCAAGAACCACCAGAAGACGAAACATCCCCGGAAGAATAAGGAAAAAACCAAAATAACCCTTTTCTAAAACGCAAAATCAGAAAAGGGTTATTTTGTTGCTGATCATCTTTTCTCCTCTTTTTCAACCTCTGTATCAAGGATTTGCGGGGAGCACACGTTTTTCTGCTGAGCATGTCCGAAGGACCCACCAAAAAGGGATAATGATATGCACAAGTCGCTTAGGCAAGAAAACATGTGCTCTCTGCAAGCCCGCACCCCTCCCCACAAAACAAGCAATGAGCTAAAATACCCTCATCATGGCCCGTCGTCGCAAACAACCGCTGATAGACCTAACCCTCGACCCCGAAACCCGTCGCGGTTTGGCAGTGGTGGGGCTGTTTGCGTTTGCCATCATCATGCTTTTAGGGTACTTCGATCTCGCCGGCTCGCTCGGTCAAGCACTCGATGAAGGAATCTCTCATGTCTTCGGCTGGGACAAGATCGTTCTCCCCTTTGTGTTTATGGCTTGGGGCTACTCTCTCCTCGCGCCGGATCGTTTTTCCCTCAGGCTAACAAATGCCATTGGCATCTTCCTCTTTTTTTTAACCTTAAATCCTCTCGTTCATACCGTTAGCTTTGAGCCTGGTCTTCTTGTTGCTGACGCTGCCTTAGCAGTCGCCGGCGGAAAGCTGGGAGAAATGATCGCGAACCCACTCATTCAACTCCTCGGCTCGGCCGGGGTCGTCACCATAACCACCGCCGGTCTCATTGTGGCGTTTATCTTAATGTTCAACGCCACCTTGGCGGAGGTTCTCTTCCTCTTCCGTTGGGTGCTAAAAGGACTGGGGATTGTATTTGCCGGTCTACAGGCTACCTGGCAGAAATGGCAGGATGCACGTGCCCGCCAAGTGCTGAACGTCACCAACCACGTACAAGAAGCAATCGTGTTAAAGCCAGAGACGTCGACAGGGTCCACGGATGATATTGAGGAAGAGGAAAGAGAAGAGGATAGAGATGAGTCTGTAGAATCCGAGGAGAGCCGTGAAGAAGGAGAAGAAGAACAAGCAGAAGACGATGACGAAGACCAACCCCTCCCTACTAAACCAAAAAAACGCTACCCGCGCGTCGAAATCCCACTCGAATTATTAGAACGTCGCGACCAGCGTCCTACTTCCGGTGATATCACTCATAACCGCGAGGTCATTCGTCGCACCCTCGATACCTTTGGTATCCCTGTAGAAATGGGCGAGGTCGCCGTAGGTCCAACCGTTACCCAATTTACCTTCAAGCCCTCCGAAGGCGTAAAGCTCGCACGCATTACTGGTTTGCACAATGACCTCGCCTTGGCCTTAGCCGCGCACCCCATCCGCATCGAAGCTCCCATTCCGGGCAAATCTCTCGTCGGTGTCGAAGTACCAAACCAATCCGTGGCCACCGTCGGCATTCGTGAAATCATCGACTCAAAAGAATTTCGCGAACGCAAGAGTCCAATTACGTTTGTTCTCGGCAAAGATGTCTCAGGTAAACCTTGGGTAGCCGACCTAGCCCGCATGCCACACCTGTTGGTCGCCGGTGCGACTGGTTCCGGAAAATCCGTCTGTTTAAACACCATCATCATGTCCATCCTGTACACGACAGGTCCCGACGATGTGAAATTTATCATGGTCGATCCAAAACGTGTCGAACTCCAGATCTATAACGGCATTCCACATTTGATCACCCCCGTCATCACGCGTGTCCCAGAAACGGTCAACGCCCTCAAATGGGCCTTGCGCGAAATGGATCGTCGCTACGATCTTTTAGCTAAGTTTGGCGCGCGCAACTTAATTGATTACAATCTACGCGTCCAAGATAAGCTATCCTATCTTGTTGTTATCATCGACGAATTAGCTGATCTCATGGTAACTTCCGCGTCCGATATCGAAGGCCCCATCGTCCGCCTCGCCCAAATGTCACGCGCCGTGGGTATCCATCTTATCCTCGCCACCCAACGTCCATCTGTAAACGTTATCACGGGCTTAATCAAGGCCAACATTCCGGGCCGCATCGCCTTTGCCGTAGCCTCCGCCATTGATTCCCGCACCATTCTCGACCAACAAGGTGCCGAAAAACTCCTCGGCCGTGGTGACATGCTATTCTCAACCGCTGAGTTGGCCACCCCAAAACGTGTCCAGGGTGCTTTCTTATCCGACCTCGAAATCGGCCGCGTCGTCGAATTTATAAAATCAAAATACGATCCGGCTGACTACGATTTATCCATCACTGAACGCTCCCAAGGCGGCGGAACCGTCTTCGCAGGTGATGGAGGAGACGATGGGGGGGATAGCGACGAGCTTATCCCCGTGGCTAAAGACGAAATTCTTCGCGCCGGCAAAGCCTCCGCTTCTCTCTTGCAACGCCGGCTAAAAGTCGGTTACGCGCGCGCCGCGCGCCTCTTGGATCTTCTCGAGCAAGAAGGCTTCATCGGCCCCGCCGACGGCGCCAAACCTCGCGAAATCCTCAAAGCCGACCTCGGCTCCGACGAACCGCTTCCATCCTCGCCTCCTGCTCCTCCTTCAGAAGACCAGCTGTTGTAACTTTCTCAGTCCTATTCTATAGATTGAAAGGCAAGAGTTTTAGTTGCCGAGGACTGTTCGAGATCCTTAAAAATGGCTCCCAGGAAATAGACCGAGCCTAGCGGGCAAGAAACACCTCACCCCTTCAAGCATCCTCGCATGACATTTATCCAAAAATCCATCAACGCCTCGGGTCGCATCGGAACAGATTTAATTGAATGGCGTGAACGCGCCGGTCTTACTCGTACACAAGCAGCCTCACTGACAAAAATTAACGAACCCCTAATTCGAATTTGGGAAGAGGAGCGCTGGTCCGAAATTGATGATGTAGTCTACACCGAACGTATGTTACGCGCCTACGTCAACTTCTTAGGGGGAAGCGTCCCCTACATGGTTCAAAAATATCATGAAGGCATCGACGCCAGCCGTTTTAAACGTCGCACCGAAGATTTACTCCCACGCACACGCAAAATCCACCTTACTGATTTTTTAGTTGGATACAAGTTGGTGGCGGCGGCCGGCTTCATTCTCTTCACGATCGGTCTTGGCAGTTACGTATTTTTACAAGCCCATCGCATTTCAGAGCCACCTATCCTCACTATCACAGAACCCAAAGACGGGACGCGCCTCGATGCACCAAGCGTTATGGTACGAGGGTTAACAGACCCCGATGCTAGGGTCGATATTAACGGTCGTCAGGCCTATGTCGAGCCAAACGGAGCATTTCAATTTTCGTTAGATATCCCTCGCGGTACGACTCTAGTTGTGGTCCATGCCCAAAAGCGCTACGGTCACGAGACGAACGATGTACGCCGCGTCGTGTACGATAGTCCTTTGCCTGCCTGGAATGATATAGAAAGGAGTGCTCAAGCAGCAAGTAATACTATAGAAAACATACCCATTACAACAACCAACACCTCTCCTACGTCTTCGGTGCAAAAATAAAACCTCCCCCAACGCCCGCAAAGCAGTCGCCAGTGAGTAAAAGGTTTCCAAACGATGGGAGGAGAGAGTTTGCGGAGTGCCACAAACGCACCATCGTTAGGAAATAATCACTGCGAGCTTTGCGGAAGTTGAGGGACGTAAGCTCAGCTATCTTAACGGATTAAACGGATCCGTCAACATTTTTGTGAGCTTGGAAAACCAATAAAATCAGTCCCAAGGCAATAGCGATATCCGCCACATTAAAGGCTGACCGGCCAAAGGCCAAGATCCAATCTCGGACAAAGCCAAGTGCAATCCGGTCATAGCCATTGCCAAGTGCGCCACCTACTAAGAGACTGAGTGCCAAGGCGATCCGTGTTTCCGACAATCTCTGCCCGAATAGGTACACCACCGCCACCAAAACCACTCCAGAAATACCCACAATCAGCCAAGTCGGCGCCGGGAGGTTAAAAATCAGCCCGTAGTTACGGTGCTGGATCGTCGTAAGCAGAGGAGCCAATTCCATCAATGGCACAGGCTGACGAAACCAAACGTCTTTTGTGGCTAAATCTAAAACCACGACCGCCGTGGCCGTGATCAAGGAAAAAACCAGCTGAAGTCTGGGGAAGTTCATGTCAGGCCTTACAGTTCCTGCGTCAAGCTCTTTTTGCAGTCAATGCAGCTGGAAGAGGTTGGACGTGCTTCTAAGCGCTTGATGTCGATCTCCTTGCCACAATACTTGCAAATGCCATATTTGCCTTTTACCACCGCGTCCAAGGCCTTAACCGTATCGCGAAGCTCGACACGCAAGCGGTCAGCCAAAGAAATTTCATCTGCATACTCTGTGACTTCGGCCGCGTTATCATCTTCAGAGTTGCCGCCCATCTCCGGATAGGCAGCTTCTTCATTGTTAAGTGCACCTAAGGCTGCAAGCTCTTTTTCAAGCCGCTCCTTTTCTTGTACAAGAATGTCTTTCATCTTCTCTAATACAGGAGCTTTCAACATAGATATTTCTCAAAGGATAGCGGAAAAAAATGAAAGATGCAAATGGGGGGAGGGGATAAGGAAAAACGGTTGGATCGTAAGAAAAATAATAGAGCCGTTCGTATATGGCTCTTCGCAATGGAAGGCCACGAACGGCTCCGCAGGGTCTTGCTGATTTGATCCGGTTTCGTTCGCGCAGAAGGGCGCAAACAATATGGATACATCATGCTGACCTCAATAGGGCTGCTCCGTCGACCATTCCCGCCGCGGTCACCACGGTGCAGACGCGTCAAAGACGGTCTTGCGGATGTGGTCCGCTTGCTATTTTGGTTTGGGTGTTGATTTCGGCACCCACAGAGGTGATGCGATGATGCGTATCATCAGATCGCTTCTGTGGATGCTAGATACAACGGGAAAGTGAACGGATTGATCGGTTTCCGTCAAAGACAGAAACCAGTCTTTCTTGGCAGTAAAAGGTACGTGGGAGGTATTCACTCGCAGTTCACGAGTTCCAACAGATAGCTTCTTCCATCAAGCGCGGCTGCGTTTGATCGACGAATTGATCTGTCATTGAGCGAGGTTGGCACTGCCTTCCTCAAAAAGAGCGAACAAAGGACAAGGTAACTGACTTACTCCAGCAAAGAACGAGACGAACCATGAAAGAGCGAGATCATCGCCTACGATGACCATGAAGTCTGCTATCCAGAACCTCATGTAAATATATTACAATATTTTTCTTGTTTGAGCAAACCTCGCTTGTGGATAGTTCAATAATGTATTACAACCGAGCCTTGAAATATTCTTTTCCACATCATGTGGATAACAACCGAGTGAAATTACTCTCCGCAAATCACCAGCGCACCATCGTCGTTCGCTCCCGCCTGCCACCCTTTAATCCAAGATAGGTCAAACGTAAGCCCGATGCCTTGCATGAGTTTCTGTAACGCTCTCGTCGACATCCTGCCTACCACTTGATAGTCACCGCACGCGCGTGCAACAGCAGGCAGTGGCTCTGTGCTACTTCCGTACCGAATCCTATCTGCCTCAATAAGAAGTGAGGCGCCGCCGGGAATGGGTACGGGTTTGTTCATGGTAGTATCTCCGCCACTCGTAAGCTCCGTTGCTAGCGTTCCATCGGCGAGTTGGATGATGCGTTTTGTTGTAATCCCAAATCCTGCCAAGACCTGCCTGATGGCTTCAGGGGAAAGGTCTTGGGTATGCCTAAGTTCTACCTGTTCCGGCAGGCCTTTTTCGTGAAAAACAACGTGAGCTTCTTGTAGGGTAGGCAAGCGCACAAAACTCGGGATGGGCAGTTCATTTATCACCTCATCCCGGTTGGTGCCTGATAGTAAAGATAGGTTTAAACTAAGGTCAGCGTCACGCGGAGAGAAGGGAGTCGGCTGCTGCTCAAAACGCAGGGAAGTATAGAAAAGGTGGTTGAGGTAGCGAAAGGTAAGAGGGGTGGATGAGGCGCTAAAAGCTTCAAGCACCAACGTGCCGATCGCCAGCGGACGCGGATCTCGGATCCAAGCACCCAGGCCTTCTGTATAGAAGACCTGTGCGGTGGCGGGCATAGGTGCCTCATCATAAATAACCTTTGCCAATCCTCTCGTAAAAGTAGGTAGACCCTCCACCGTCCGCCACCGGGGCACAACCGCAAACCAACCCCACCCATTTCCTCCCAATCCACCTCCCAGGATAACTGGCCACGCCGAAGATCCTTCCAAGGCTTTTTTCCAAGGCAGCGGCAACTGCTCGCGTAGCTGGGCTGGAAGGTGTTTCTCTCCCGCCGCCGGTCGTATCACGACCGTGAGAGTCCTTACCCCTACCGGTAGAGGACGGGAAAATCCAAACCACGCTAAAAATCCCAACAGAACGCCAGCAACAAGTCCTAACCCCCAACGCAAAACACGTCCACCTCCAATACCAGGCGCTGTTCCATAGGCCAAAATAGTCGAATCCTTTGGCGTCTCTACAGTGATAGAAGGATAATCCACAACGACGTTACTGTAACGAATTATGGATGAGGAAACCAGGGGGATGAAGGATGATAACAAGGTTGGCTCATAGACATTAGGTCTTTGAAACAAACTCCTCCAATAGAGTACGCATGACTGTATCCAAATCTTTGATCAAAGAACGGTAAGCTTCCTTTCCACTCCCGCCTAATTTCGCACAACGATTTAATCCACTTATGATGCCTTGTACGGTTTGGCTATATGTCTCAATCCTCTGGCAAAGAGGGGTGCCATTGAGATAGCGAAGAAGGAGGAAGAGGGCATTGGAAAGAGCAGCCACCTGGCCAAGGCTCAGCTTGTTATTCTCTAAAACGACCCCAATCCCTGATTCCTTAGGAAGAGACCGCTCCCATCTTCTGCGCTCTGAATGATCTTGAAAGGAGTCTTCAATCATCGGATACAGAATCCACTCCTCGATGATGGTTAATACGACTCGGATCTCTCGCTCTTTTTCCCCGAAACGAGATAAGTCTAAACCTTCTACCTTCAAAGGCAGAGGTTTAGCTTCGGTAATAGTAAGTGTTTGTCCAAAGCATTCCACCTCCTGAGTAGAAGGTGGAAGAGGAGGTTCAGAAGGACGGAAAGCGCGAGCTTCATGCATAGACGAAGATAGAATAGCCTATGCTCAGGATCCCGGCGAGACGCTGGGCATAAGCCCCGAAGAATTCGGGAGAAGGAAAACTAAATAGATCGCAAGTGGCATCTTGGCAACAACCCCCAGCTGTTGAGTTCCGTCTCAAGCTCGAGAAGCCTGTCGCTTGAAACCTGAGAGTGAGGCGCGCGCCTCAATCGATGAAGATAGCCCACTCCTTGTCGAATAGACACAAACGCGGGAGAGAAGATGCGTCCCATCAGATAAACATGCCCATGCGTTCGTACGCAGTCGCAGCAGGTTTCGTCTCCATCTCCCAGGAGGAGCGAGTAAAACCGTTCCCGCAGTTTTTGTAGCGGCTGTTCAGCCTTTGGAGGCAGGCTTGATGTGGTAATGGCCCGTACGAGATGATCTGTGGAGGCGCGGGTTACACGAAGGAAATCAAACGCTTCTTGTTGGGAGAAGAAGCAAGTCCGAAAAAAATCCGAAAACGGCGAGGCCGCAGTTCGAATAACCAGTCTTTGCTCCTGCGCACCGATAAAGCATCCATGGGGCGGCACGGTGAGTCCTCTACACAAGAGCGTGTGCGGAACGATATGGATCCTCACTACTTCCTCCTTTACCGACCGATCCCTCTTGGCAGCTAGCCTGTTAGGAGCATCCCTGTCAAGAAATCAGGTTTTTTGTAAAACCCGTCTCACACACCAAGCATACACCAGAAAGCCCAACGCATAGATTGCATACATCGGCTTCAATCCGGACAGGTAGACGCATGCCCACGTGAGTCCAAACCCCGTCACACGTCCAAGGCTGAGTAAAAATTGGCGCGCAATATAAAGTTTGGTGTGATCCAACCGTAAATCCATCGGCAACGCATTCACTATCGGCTGTGCCAAGACTCGTACTGATGTGTACACAATAAGAAAAAAAGAAAACCACCAAAACGACGTTTGCCATCCCAATAAGAGAAGAAGGATGGCAGAAGCAACGCTGGTCCAAGTAATCCAGGAAAGGCGATTGTTTGTTGCATCGCTTATTCGAGCCACGGCCAGGCTAAGCAAGGTGGCACTGAGCATGGCCAGACTGCCTACCGTACCAAAAGAAGTCGCCGTGTTTGTAAACGTGAGTAGGGATAGTCCCAGGAGACACATTGCCGCCGACAAAAGAAAGCCGTCAAAAAAGATGAGGTGCCGAATCCCACGCACAGAATCTAAACTCGCACGCAAAGTCTCGCGTACGGGTTCGTCAGGTAATCGTGAGGCGAGAAGGATTGGGAAAGTCATGACCAGAGCCGCTACCAAAAACAGCACCCGATACCCGCTTGTATCTGCGATAAAGCCTGCTAAAAGTGGCGCTAAGACGGACGAGACGGAAGCACTCCCAAAGTACCAAGCGGAAGACTGCCCATGCCCGGTTTTTTGACGAAAATAGGTGATTTCATAAGGAATCCAAAAAAATACCGGCATAGACCCGGCCAACACGGCGGCTCCATAGAGCTCGAGGCTTGTATCAATGCGCGTAGTTATAAGCATCCGTACGATGCTGAGAGCAAAAGCAAGCAAAATAAATCGCCTCACCCAAATTACACGAAGGAAGGGAAGAAGAATGAGGGGTATGCTGTATTGTACAAGCGATTGAAGCGATAGTTCTCCAAAAGAGAACTGTTGTTTCAAAAACGGATAAAAAACCGACATGGCAAGTTGAATGCCAAAACTCTGGCTCACTTGGAGCCAGAGAAGATGTGGTCGTGTCGGTGCTTGAGGCATATCACCTATCTGACAGTTCGACCCGAGAAATCCCTCATCTATTTAATATACTTAAGTGGATTCTGTCGCTTGCCGTTTGAATATACTTCATAGTGCAAGTGTGTGCCGGTCGAGCGCCCCGTCGTACCTACCATCGCAATTACCTCCCCTTTTTTCACCGCATCACCCACTTTAACAAACATTTTTGACGAGTGGGCGTAGCGTGTCTTAAGGCCGTTCTGGTGGTCGATCACAATTTGCAGGCCATACCCTCCGCTGTTCCAGCCAGCAGTTTCCACCACCCCATCTGCCGAGGCATAGATCGGATCAACATAATCTCCATCAAGGTCTACGCCTGTATGGTTCCAGCCATAATACTGCGTAATAGAATGTTGAGATGTAGGCCACAGGAGCTTGGTGCTTGCCGCAGGCGCCACGGCATCCGAGGGTTTTGGTCGGGTATCGGTACGTGTATCAATAAGTTCCTGGTACTGGTCAAGGGACTTGTTGGGGATGTTGGTTGAAGGCACGTTTGGTCGCAGCGTGCTAGTAGGCGGCCGCGTGACCACCACCACGGGTTGGATTCCATCAGGGATAACGATCTCTTCTCCCGGAGTGAGCGGACGTTCGTTAAGATCGTTCATGGTCACAATTTTGTCGGCATCCGTGCGATACGTCTTAGCTAATTTTGCAATCGTGTCGCCTTTTTTCACCAGATGCAGCACACCAGACACCGCGGGAATTTTAAGCGTATCCCCTGGTTTAATAGATGCCTGCCTCGTCAAACGGTTGGCGGCAATGATGGTTGCCGCATCCACCCCAAAGCGACGGGCAATGCTACCCACCACATCTCCTTCGCGAACTGTATATAGCTCGGTTTTTGTCCGTTGCACGAGCACAGGTGTATCGGGCTCTTCTGGCTCATTAGGAGTAGCCGGTAAGCCAGGTTGTTGAGCAATGCTCCCTGGAACCGCAAGATCCGCGACGGTCTCGGGTTCATACCCAAAATCGATATCTGGAATGGCTTGGATCGTTTCACGGCCCAGGTAGCCTACGCGTTGGGAAAGAACATCATTCCGTAGGACTTCTTCTTGGACTACCACATCTTGCGAAGGACTCGCTAGGGCGTACAGAATGCTCCCTTGCCCAGGGTCAGTAGTGCTCGCTTCTGTCGATTGCGCGTAGGCAAAGATTGTTGCCAGAGACAGGGTCACGAGCACGGCATGGAATACGTATTTATTGGTAAATATGAGAAAGAAAAATCCGCGCGCCGAAGTCATGACCGTGAGAAGGCGCAAACGAGCAAATACCATTGCTTTATAAATGGGCAAGACAATCCATCGCATGGAGAAGCCAGACAACGGGCTTAAGAAGCGTCCAATAAATCCCCAAATGGATCCAAAGACACGAACAAACAACCGCAGGCCAGAAAGGCATGCAAGCAAACATTTTGCTACGAGCGTTTTAAGAGAGGAAGGAGAAATAAAAGTCTTTCACGTTAATGAGAATGTAGCTCTCATGTCATCTATAGCTTTCTATCATTAGTCCAAGGTATACAGCTTAAAGAGAGCTCCTCTAGATCTAGACATTACAACAATGGCAACAGGTTTAAATATGCTAACCAGTTCAAGGGTGCTCGTCAATCGTGAAAACAAACAATTTGGCTTGGTTAAAAGCTAAAACAGCATTTTTACTCTAATATCTACCATGAGATAGTTCTAAAAGCTTTCCTGCTGTCGGTATTGCAAGGCTTCTGCCATATGTGAGCTTTCGATCCAGGTCGACGCAGCCAAATCCGCAATCGTCTGCGCAACTTTCATGGTTCGAAAATACGCTCGTGCTGATAAGCGATATCGATCTGTGGCGTGGCGCAACAACGTCTTGGCTTCCGGACGGATCAAAAGAAGGGAGCGGACTTGGTGGCTGCCAAGTTCGCTGTTCGCGGTCAGTCCTATCTCTTGGTACCGCTCTGTCTGTCGAAGACGTGCACGCTCCACTCGTTCACGTACGCAGGCACTTGTCTCGGCCGACTCTCCATCGGCGAGCTCCTCCGTTTTTACTTTTGGAACTTCCAAAAACAGATCAATACGATCCAATAGTGGTCCGCTCAAACGCTTGCGGTACTTGCTAATTTGGATAGGGGTACACGCGCACGTCCGGTCGGGATCCGTCATGAACCCACACGGACAAGGGTTGAGCGCTCCCACAAACATCATGCGCGCCGGAAAATGTAAGCTCCCTTGCGCGCGACTAACCGTCACCATGCCGTCTTCTAAGGGTTGACGTAAGCTTTCTAAAACCGTGCGCGGAAATTCCAACATCTCATCTAAAAAGAGGACACCTCGATGTGCAAGCGAAATTTCCCCAGGTCGTGGCATGGCACCACCGCCAATCAGTGAGACCATGCTTGCGCTGTGATGAGGTGACCGAAATGGTCGTTCTGTTATGAGTCCTGTTTTAGGCAGGATGCCAGCAATTGAGTGGATACGCGTCACATCCAGTGCCTCATCTAAAACCATATGAGGCAAAATAGACGGAAAGCTCCTCGCGAGAAGCGTCTTCCCTGACCCCGGTGGTCCTTGCATCACTACGTTGTGCGCGCCCGCTGCCGCAATCTCAAGCGCTCGCCGCGCCTGTGCCTGTCCACGGATCGCTGCGAAATCGTAGGCATAATGAACCGATAGTTCAAGGCAAGGTACTTGCCAAGGTTCTTGGGGTAACAACGTGCGTCCTAGCAAATGTTCAACAATCTGTCTGAGTGTGTGCGCCGATCGCACACACACGGTGGTACCTATTAAAGCTGCTTCGGCCGCATTTTCGGCTGGGACAATAAGTTCCGCGATCCCTGCGCGTTTCGCAAGTGCTGCCACGGCTAACACGCCATGAATGGGCCGCACCGATCCATCCAATCCAAGCTCTCCCACCACCATTGCCTGTGGCGGTGCAGAGGGTAAATCGCCCTGCGCCACCAAAATCGCGAGTGCCATGGCTACATCAAATGGAGTCCCACTTTTCTTTACATCCGCCGGCGCCAAGTTGACCGCCACGCGCGTCCGTGGAAACAACAACTCACTTTGCTTAAGCGCACTTCGCACTCGTTCACGTGCCTCTTGCACCGCCGCATCCGGCAAACCCACCACAATAAACGCGGACAGTCCGGGCGAGATATCCGCCTCTACTCGCACCGGATACGCATCAAGCCCCACAATCGAGGCCGTAAGGATCGAATCAGACATACTATACCCCGTTCCATAAATAGACGATCTTGTCAAGACTCCCTCTTAAGCAAAAACTCACCCCTCCGCCTTCCTCATAAGAGAAAGCCAAAGGGGTGAGAAGGACATCCAGGATAGATGTCCAGAAGGTGGGGAAAGAGCATCAGAACGGTGTACGCGATCGGTGTCGACGACGGTAACGAGAAGGAGCGTGCCCATCATAAGGTTCTCGGTGCAGTCGCGCTCGTCGTGCCGGCCTCGGCTTCACGCCTGTTCCAACTGTATCGCTCTGCGCGAGTGATGAACGCGGCTTACCGTTTGGCAGAAGACCAGACGCGGCCAGCTGCGGCGGTGGGATTGTCCTTCCCGCAGGAGAGGAGGCAGGGTTTAGCGGCACAGCGGACAGCGGAGAGGGGGGAGACGGTCTCGCTACCACATATACAGCCAACATGCTCGCAAAGAAGGCCAGCACCATGCCGGCTGCGACCGCGTACCACCGAGGATAGTTAGTTCGCCCGGATGGTTCGTTATGCCCCTCAATTGTAGCGGGTGGAGGATGCAAAGTATGCTCGAATACATCCAACGCCTGCTTAATCGTACAGCGATCTTTACTAGAATACGCAAGCAAACTCGCAAGGGTAGCTTCGAGATCTGATGGCAAACCAAGCTCCGACAGCTGGCTTGCAACCATGTCCGGTTGACAGGAGCGAATTACTTGCATCATATCGACCATGTATGCAGGGAAAGGTCGCGCCCTTCTCCCCATAAGCATGAAGAGAAACGTCAGCGCGAGACCATACCCATCCACGCTCGGATCCAAATCTTTTCCTTGAATTTGTTCTGGTGACATGTAGGCGGGAGTGCCGAAAGTTTGGTTTTCTTCCAAGCCTTCGCGTTGCTTATCGGCTTCACAGGCGATGCCGAAGTCGATCAGTCTGACATGAAGGGTTCCGTTTGGAAGAGAGCTCAGGAAAATGTTCGGCGGCTTCACATCTCTATGGAGTAGGCCATGCCTGTGCACTTCCAGGAGCCCTTTGCCGACTTGGAGAGCAATCTCCAAAGCCTCTGGAAGAGGAAGCTGCCCGCGTTCCTTCACGAGTTGATCAAGGGTTTTACCTTCAAGCAGCTCAAGGGCGAGCCACGGCATCCTCGTCCCTTCCTCGTCGGCGAAGTAATCCCCAGATCCGATGTAGCGAACTACATGCTCGCTGTCGATGGGGTGTTTCAGGGCACGGATTTCTCGAAGGACTCCCTCAGCTCCGAGTGTGGTCTCCACTGCAACCTTAAGGGCTACGCGTTGACCGCTGTCGAGGTGGATCGCCTCAAACACGGATCCCATCCCGCCTTTACCGATCTCTCGTAGAAGGCGGAATCTCCCCACGATACTCCCGGGTGAAGGGAGCGGAACATACCTTAGTTCTCGCATTTCCAGTTCCTTTTTTTTGTGTTGTGAAGGATGAGCACTCACGCGCTCTTCTTGAAGCATGCTGCTCCAAAAAGAAAGCACAAATCAATTTTGATCAAATTATTTCTACCAAATAATAATACGTTAGGCCCACTCCTTCAATTTCCTCATCCAAGAAAATAAAAGGAGTAGGGGACGCGTATCGCATCAACGGCGGATACGCGTCCAAGAAGGTGGTGTGCCGCTAGCCAGCGAACCCGAAAACGATGCAGGACATGATCATGCCAATAATGACAAAACCAGCAAACACCAAGACAATCTCCCCACACCCACTCCTCGGCGGAGGGGGATGGCTCAAGCGATCATCATCACCATCTTTCATGGGTCTCGAAACCTCTTCCTTCTCCCAAAGCTTTCGCTCGTCGACGTGAAGCACGTCGCTCTCGATCAAAGATCAGAGATGGGTGGCTGAAGCGACCAGGCTTCAACCATCCATCTCCGACGGTGTAATCACCCCTTCACATTCCTCATTCGAGAAACACACAGGGGTGGAGAGGACAGCGCGTAGAAGCGTGTCCAGGGGGAGGGGAGAGGGCGGGTTTTAGAGAGGCGGATAATGAGAGAGGGCTTCTTCAAGCTCCTCCGAAGTAAGTTCAGCCGGCGGGGTCCACTGGGGCTCCGGCGGCACAGTCATACATTCGAAGACGAAACACTCCTCTCCTCGACGACGTCTGAGGATAACCATTTCGCCTTTGTCGATATGGTTGGGGGGCTCGCGGGCACCGACGGTCTCTGCAACCGCGGCGATCATTTCCAACAGGACCCCCTCATCATTATGATAGAATATAGCGAAATTTCGGCTCCCATCTTCGTAGTCGAATATTTCATTCCGATGAGAGTCGACTTTGGCTACTCGATACCTCGTATGATGATACGGGCCGTGCAGAGCATCCACGGCCTCGCCGACGAGCCGCAGGCACGAGTCATCCTCACGCACGAATACGACGACCGCCCCGCGCGAAAGAAAGTTGAAAAACATTTGGAAGTTCTCCATGATACTCTCCGACTGTGGCCATCATGGCCGTTGCATCTCTCCGTCCAAGACGGCTGTCTGAAATCAGGGGATTCCAAGCAGCCGTTTTGGACATATTTTGCCAAAGGACGAAATAAAATAATACCTTAAAATAAGGGAAAAGTCAACCTCTTTCGTCATTCTGAGTGAAGTCCGACGAAACGAAGAAACCGGTGCGATCGATCGGAGGGGCGAGGGATTCCTTCGTCGGACTCAGGACAGGCTCTTCATTCCGTATAACTGCATTCAGGATGACGAATAAGAGAGTCTCACGCAAAACAAAAAACACCGGCAAAGATGAGAAGATGAGCGGGTAGACCCGAAGGTCTTCCGTTCAAAGAGTACCTTCTTCGAGGGAGGCAGACGTATCCGCCGGCTCGAAGTCAGCACTCGCTTTTGCGTAACCCGGGTTCGGGGCGCAAAAGGGTTCTCCTCGTCTTCACGGTGTTTTAAAAAGTATCGAGTATACAGTATCGAGTATCCAGAATGTAAGGTTCCCTCCGGCTACTCCTCTACTAAGCGTAGCGCCTACTCACTACTCCTCTTGATCCTTGATCCCTTCCAACGTGTTGATGACGGGGCGGGAAGCACATCGCCGTAACGATGGTATTCCCATAGGCTTGTTTATGAGAGAGTCCAGTCGAAACCGGAGTCAGTCATATTCAAGGGTGGCTTTCGGAAGGCCCTCTTGCGAGGCTCCCAAAAGGTCCGCCACCAACACACTAGAAACGATCGAATTCCATTGCAGCTTGAAGGAATAATATACGCCTTTTTCAAGATTTTGTCAAGAGGGGGTAATTTCAATGTCACTCGTCATCCAAAACTGCACTCAGTCGTCACTGAAAACTGCACTTTTTC
>CAYTIN010000012.1:0-37700 GCA_964438015.1 uncultured Gammaproteobacteria bacterium | reverse complement strand
ATATTTTATGGGCATGATCTCTATTCTAGCAGAGGAGATGCTGGTCTAGGGCCATGCGAATTATTCAATGAAGAACAGATGCCACGTCTCAAACCCATCAAAAGTGCTATACAAAAACTTATCGAAGATGAAAAACGGCAAGGAAATATAAGTGAAGCCTCTCTCTATTTCCGAGGATTAAATCGCGGACGGTGGTTCGGAATAGAAGCAGATAAGCCCTTTACCGCAGCCAGCTTAACCAAAGTACCTATTTTGATGGCCTTCTATAAAGCTGCTGAAGAAAATCCAACGATCCTAAATGAAGCCCTTGCATTTACCCAAGAGATCCGTACTCTCTCATTGGAACAAACCATCGCCCCAAAAAATCGCTTAGTTGTCGGACAGCTCTATACCGTCAACGATCTCCTATCACGCATGATCATTGATTCTGACAACGAAGCCACGAGTCTTCTTATAGCTAACACAGATCAAGCATTTCTAGATAGGGTTTTTAAGGATCTCCATTTACCTATTCGACGAAATAACCAGCAAGAAACCATCCTTTCGCCAGAAATTTTATCTACTTTTTTCCGCGTTCTTTATAATGCATCATACCTAAACCGCCCATTTTCTAACGAAGCACTTTCCCTACTCGCCAAGGCGGATTTCACCCAAGGCATACAAGCTGGCGTACCCACTGACATTCAAGTAGCGCATAAATTCGGGGAAAGAATATACACCAATGCTCAAAATCATTCCCTGCTGACAGAACTACATGATTGTGGAATCGTGTATCACCCCACAAACCCTTATTTTTTATGCATAATGACTAAGGGCGCATCCGTTGAAACACAAAAAAAGACTATTCAAAACCTCTCTTCCTTGGTATACCAAAAAATGGATACGTTTTGGAAAGAGGAAGCGCAAAACCGATCATCATCGCAGTAATCGCGTCGCTAACGCTTAATATATCTCCCCACTGCAACCCAAGCCGTCAATCCCATCATGACAACTAATCCCACGAATTGGATCAACAAAATCGTTGGTCCTTTTGTTTGCACTAGCGCGAGAAGCCCCACCTCTCCACCAAAGACTGGGCGAAGGATCGGTTCAAGATAGGCAATACCGACATAGGTTAAAACCGAAACACCTAACAACGCCAAGACGCCAAACCAAATCGTCTGGAGCACAAACGGGGCACGAATAAAGGCGGACGACGCTCCTACCAAGCGCATAATCGCAATTTCCTCACGCTGCGTATACACAGCTACGCGTACAGCATTGATAACAATTAAAAGACCAAAAATCGTAAAAATTGCGACCAAAATCGACCCGGCAAACCGGCTCTGGTCGGCAATCGCTTTGATACGCACAATAGCCCCTCGATGGTCCTCATACGTCTGTTTTTGGATAAACGGCGTGTATTGGGGACTCTGCAGGGCCTGCAAAATAAAATCGTAATCCTCTGCCCGATGCGCTTTGACCACCATCTGCGCCCCCAAAGGATTCCCACTCAATTCTTCCAGTGCCGCCAAAATCTTAGGCTGCCCCACGTACCGATCACGAAACCGCTGTAACGCTTCCTGGGCAGAAATCAACTCAACCGACCGGACTTGAGGGAGCGAAAGCGCGTAAAATTTTAATTGGTTTAGCACAGGTTCAGGTGTCACCGTCCGGAAGGTAAGCGTGACATCCACTCGATCCTCTAAAGCCGCCGCGGCCCGATCCATCACGGCCTGTACACCCAGGAGGACGTTTACGGACAAAATCGCCATCCCAAACACAAAAATCGTCGCCACCCCAATCCAAGCATTCCGAAAAAAGTTCTTCCAAGATGTAGTAAAAATCCTCCAAAAAGTAATCATATAATCTTCTTTCCGAGCTACTCACTACTTCTCTACTCCACTACTCTCCTGGTCCTATACCGGCAGCGTATATTTCCCATGCTTATGATCTGACGCCACCATTCCTTCATGCAGCGTAATCACGCGACGCCGAAGCACATTTACCATTTCACGATTATGCGTGACTAAAATAACCGTCGTCCCAAAGGCATTAATCCGTACCAACAAATCCGTAATCTCTCCGGCATTAATGGCATCCAAATTCCCCGTTGGCTCATCAGCTAGCAACATCTTCGGGCGATGAACAAGCGCCCGGGCAATCACAACCCGCTGCTGCTCACCACCGGAAATTTGATACGGAAATCGATCCGTTTTATTCTCCAACCCCACAATTCGCAAAACCTGAGGCACCACATCACGAATCCGCGCTCGCGATGTTCCGGAAACCTCCAATGCAAACGCCACGTTTTCGTAGACCGTCTTTTTAGGCAACAACTTAAAATCTTGAAACACAACTCCAATCTGCCGACGCAAGGCAGGAATTTCGTAGGAACGAATATGCGTAATATCCCACCCGCCAATCACGATTCTTCCCTGTGTCGGCCGCTCTTCGGCCATCAACAGCTTTGCAAGCGTTGTTTTTCCAGCTCCGCTTTGTCCTACGATTGAAACAAACTCCCCCGGCTCAATCCGAAACGAGAGGTCGCGCAAAGCTGGCACATTGGGTGAATACTGTTTTGTGACATGTTCTAACAAAACCATGAGGGTAGTATACAGTATCAAGGAATTTTATTCCTCCCCTTAAGGTAAGGGGAGGTGGCCGTAGACCGGAGGGGTTATGCTCGGGGATCGGAGAGGAGTAACTCCTCCGGCCAGCTGAGCTGGCCACCTCCTCTTGCTCTAAGAGGAGGCATCCATCGTAAGTGACAGAACCCACGCCTTCTTGTAGGCTGGAAGCATATGAACATCGACCTCCAACTCTTTGTCAAAGAAGCCCTAAATAAAGGCATAGATCGATCCTCGATTGAAACCGTCTTACATCAAGCTGGTTGGCAATCAGAGGAGATTCGGGCCGCCATCCACAGCTTTGCGGAAGTGGATTTTCCAATCCCCGTTCCTCGTCGCCTCCCCCATATCTCCGCCCGCGAAGCCTTCCTGTACCTGGTCTTATTCATGACCCTCGCGATTAGTGCCGTTAGTCTTGGAACGATCCTCTTCCAACTGATCAATCGTTGGTTGCCCGATCCGGTATCCGCCTACGACAGCGTCTACTATATCGAATCGGTAAATAGCATTTTACGGACCGCTAGTGCCTCTCTCATCGTTGCGTTTCCCATTTTCCTCTACGTTTCCAACCTCACCTTGCAAGGCATCGCCAAAAATCCCGACCTTCGCCTGTCTCTTCCCCGCATCTTCATCACCTATCTAGCATTGTTCTTCGCATCCGCCATTATCATTGGAACGCTGATCACATTGCTGACGAATGTCCTTGGCGGCGAACTCACCACCCGCTTCCTCCTCAAAACAGCCAGCGTCCTCGCCATCTCCGGCAGCATCTTCGGCTACTACCTCACCGATCTTAAACGAGCCGAAGAACAACAAAAAGCCTAACCCTATGCCTCTGCGTAAACCCTGGCTTATCTTACTCATTACTATTGTTATTACGGTGATAGGAGTAAGTTTATATGTCTCAGGCTCACCCATACGAGCCAGAGCTGAACGATTTGACACCAAAAGAGTCAATGACCTCCAACAAATAAGCTATGCTCTTGATAGTTTCTGGGCGGTAAATCATCGCTTGCCAAAGAACTTGGAAGAACTCATCACCCCACAAAATCAAAGTGCGTCTTATTACGTATCCAGCATACGAGACCCTAAAACAGGTCAACTATACGAATACCGCACCTTAGAACACTCACAACCGGACGGTGATCCAAACCAACTCGCCGACGAACCGGGAAATTACGAACTATGCGCCGTCTTTGAACGGTCAAAAACAGAAAATGCTCTTTACCAAGCTCCTTCAAACAACATCTTCTGGGAACATGGAGCAGGCCGCAGCTGCTTAGGCCTGACAGTTCGCACCCTCGATCAACCTGCAATAAAATAATATGGAAGAATTCGCTTATATCCAACTCCGAAAATCCGACCTGCTCGATATTCACCGGGCTATGTTGGCGCGTTGGCTTATAGAAGACAAACTCCGCCAAACCCAAGGCCTGGAGAGCGTCGGTCCACCCCTCATCCTCGACCGCATCGAAACACTCTTAGGAATGAATGAAGAAGAAGCGCACAACCTCTTCCATCAAGTTGAAGATGAACTCTGGGAACACAGTTGGTATTCGTTCACAGAAGAATGGGCTTGGCATCGCGCTGAGCAAGACGTCCAAAAAGAATTGGGACGCGAACGCAAATATATGGACCAGAATCAACTCGATACCCTCACCGAAAAACGCTACGAAGCCAATTTCGAAACCTACACCCAAGAAATATCCATGGATGAAGAGAAACAACCAAAGCCGACAAAGGAAAAACGTGACGCGAAGAACCCGAAGAAATAAAAGGGGGAACCGCCTATGACAAACAGAAATGAAAAACAATCTCTCCTTAGGCAGGTAAAAAAGAACGACCTTCCTCTTTTAACCGACTTCGTCCAACAGCTCTATCGCGAAGATCAGCAAATCGAAATAAATCCTGAGTATCCCAAAAGGACTCTTGAAGAATTCCAGTTCCACTCTAAAATCGATCCAAGCCACTCGTCCCTATAACGCCGTTGGTCTTTATTTGGTTACAACGCCCAACAACAAACGAGCACAAAACCTCTACAAACAACTTGGCTTCAAGCACTACAAAGATCCAGGTTTTTTTACGAGTACCCTTTAAAATAATCGATAAAAAACTTAGGACTTGTAGAGTAAGACATTTTTGCGAGTGAGCATATCCGAAGGATCCACTATCCCCCCATTCTCAATACTGTATACTATTCCCATGCACCGCTCGTTATACAAAGCCTGGGTCGTGGCCATTAACATGGGGTATGGCCACGAACGCGCTGCCTTTGGCCTTAAAGACCTTGCCTATGGCGATATTATTGTCGCCAATGATTATTCAGGCATCCCCAAACACGATCGCGACCTTTGGAAACAATCGCGGGGTGTTTATGAATTTTTTTCGCGCTTGCAACCCCTTCCTATCGTCGGACAAAGCCTATTTGACGTCATGGACCATTTTCAAAAAATTCCTCCCTTTTATCCACGTCGCGACTTAAGCGAACCAACTCTCCAAGTCAGCGAAAGTTACCGATGGATCGAAAAGCAAGGGCTCGGCAAAGATCTTATCCAAAAGTTGAAAAAAAAGAATGGTCGACTACCATTTATTTCTACCTTTTTTCTCCCTGCCTTTGCCGCCGAAGTTTTTGACTATCCAGGCGATATTTACTGCGTCATCTGTGATACAGACGTAAGCCGCGCCTGGGTGCCCCTTGATCCCAAACGCAGCCGCATCCGCTACTTTGCCCCCAACGGCCGCGTGGTTGAACGCTTGCAGCTCTACGGTGTTCCACGGGAACGAATTTTCCTAACAGGGTTTCCTTTGCCTAAGACGCTCATCGGGGGGCCGGAAGCAAAAACCGTCAAACATGACTTAGCAGAACGTCTATACCATCTAGATCCAAACAAGATATTTATTCAAAAATACGCAGACACCCTGGCTCGATCATTAAACATAGACGTGGAAGAATTCACATCATCTCGACCTCTCACCCTCACATTCTCAGTGGGTGGAGCAGGAGCGCAAAAAACCCTTGGTCTCGATATTGTAGAAAGCCTACGAAAAGCACTCCTCCAAAAACGCCTGCGAATGAATTTGGAAGCAGGAACCCATACTCCCATCGCCCGATTTTTCCTTGATGGAATTAAAAAGCTCGGTCTAAAATCAGCCTTGGGAAAGAACCTATTTATTCACCACTATCCAAGTAGGCAAGACTACTTTAGTCACTTTCATCAAACGATTCGCACAACAGATATCCTCTGGACAAAACCGAGTGAGCTCTCATTTTATACCGGACTCGGTCTTCCTATCATTATCGCTCCTTCCATTGGTTCACAAGAAGATTTCAATCGAATATGGCTACAGAGCGTAGGAGGAGGGATGCCTCAGTTTGAACCAGAGTATGCCAACGAATGGCTCTTTGACTGGATAGAATCTGGAGGATTGGCGCGATTTGCCTGGAATGGCTACATCGAAGCTCCGACGCATGGAGCATACCGCATCGAAACAATTATTACTGGCCAAACGTTACCCCTCCCCAATCTTCCCCTGATTGTATAAAGCTACTGCCGAATAATAATATCTTGATTTGGTGCCACCGGAACTGTATCGCTATTAACCGAAGCAGGAGCGGGTGTAAGTAGATCAGAAAAAGAATTCACATTTGCCCGTGGTAAGCGAGGGTTCAAATAGGAAATAGCAATCGCTGCCAAAATATAAAGAAGCAAGAACCCACCCACACATAGCTTAAAAACAAGTCGGGAATCCGATACTTTTGCTACAACTTTCATCGCAATCGCCAATAACAAGATGAAAAAAGCAATAACCAACATCAAGATTCCTGACATACAACCCTAGGGAACAATGATTGTCTCAGCTTCCGAAGTCGCGCTGTTTGCACCCACCAACCCAGATATTACTTTCACCAACCCCTTCCCTCTCACCCACCACTCTTGACCCATCAATTCAATTGGAACAGCACCGCCACCAGGGAATTCCATTGTAGAGACTGTTCTAGAGTCTACGATAATAGCCGTAAACGTTCCTGCGGGAAGGGTAATGCTTTCTTCCGCAAACGCTCGTCGATGAGTCTCGACCTTGCCTTTAACCTCTACGGCGCGGGGCTGCAGACGATCAGCAGGCAGTTGAGTGGTAAAGGAAAACGATTGATCCCACTCCGAACCGACTCGAAGATCACGAGGGAGAATATACCCCGCAGACTCCGTCGTCCGTGCCGTCGTACCTCTCCCGCCACGCAACATAGATAAATCCACATAGCCCTGAGCTTTTAGGCCATCCGGCAAACAATCAATAGTTTGCGTAGAACGGATCACAGGATCCTGAAAAGTAGTTTCAACCACGGCTCGCCCACCCTCAACCTGCTGCACACGCGAAGTATAGAGTTTTTGAAGGGGTAACCCCGGCCTACCATCAACTCGGGGCTCGATATAATAGTCACGATAGACAACTTCGTAGCCTGGACGCAAAGGATAATAAGGGTGATCACAGAGAGAGGCGCTTCTACCAGGTACGCGCCATGGCCCATCCTCAGTGGGAGCAAGCGTTGGCTCCAAACCCGGCATAATCTCAAGCGGAGCCTCCGCAGGATTCTGACGCTGAACCGTAGTCGTTGTCGCTCCTCCATCCGAAGAAGTTGGACCACAACCAAAACCAAACACAGCCAAAGCCATCAATAAAGCTATCGGACGAGTAAAAGCGAGTTTCATATTACTAGAAGTGTACCATATTTAATCCATCTTCACGAGAGCGAGGCGGCAGGGCATTTCTGCCATCTCAAATTCTTTTTGGAACAACACCGAAGAAGGAAATGACTCAACGATTTCAATAGAGATTGCCCGCGCTTCACGAGCTAAAGAAGAAAGATCCGCCTCTAATCCTTGGCGCATTTCTCCGATAGGAACGGAAGCTAAGACACGAACCAGGTCAACCGGTTTTAGACCAGCCTCTTTACGAGCACTCATGACATGACGCACAAATTCCCGACGCTGACCTTTTTGACGAAGCTCGGGTGTGATGACCATATCCAACACAGCCATCCAAGGCTCACCCTCCGGCAGCTCACCGCTCACGACACGCACCTCTTCCACATTCACCTCTTCACGTAAGAGCACCAAGAGATCACTCTGACGCATAAGCCGAGCCGCTTCGTCGGCGTCACGCATCGTAACCGTCAACGAAGCGAGCGTTTGACGCACGGCCATCTTTGCTCCTGCTCGCACCTCATGCGCACGTGAAGCAACCGCACGCAACCAAGACATATCCTCCGTCAATCGATCGTTAATCAAATTCTCCTCAATCTTGGGCCAAGTCTCAAGATGAACCGAGGTCTTTTTGCCGCCAATGTCTTGATAAACTTTCTCCGCTAAAAACGGAGTAAACGGCGCCATAACCTTAACCAACTCTTCCAGAACCTCACGCAATGTACGCAACGCATCCATCCGTTCAAACTCGTTATCCGATTTCAAACGATCCCGTGAACGGCGTAACCACCACGTCGATAAGTCATCCACAAATCCACGGATGGGACGCATCGCCCGCATGAATTCGTATCCATCCATCTGTACGGTCATCTCTCGCGTCAGTTCCGCCAAACGGGAAAACAACCAACGGTCCAGCACATGAGCGCTGCGTGGTTTGGTGAGCGCTAAGCGCGAAGGCGCGTACGTCTCGTAAAAGACTTTGATGTTCCACACTAAATTCAAAAACCCACGCACAATACTTTGCACATCACGCTCGGCAAAATTAAGCGAATCCGCTTCTACAATCGGAGAGCTCAGCAAATAGAACCGCAAGGCGTCTGCCCCATAGGTCTCAAAAATCTTAAACGGATCAGGATAATTTTTGAGACTTTTAGACATTTTTCTCCCATCTTCCGCGAGCACCATCCCTGTCACAATCACGTTCTTAAAGGCAGGCTTATCAAAGAGCGCAGTAGCGATCACATGCAACGTATAAAACCAAGCACGCGTTTGGTCCTGACCTTCGACGATAAAGTCTGCCGGAAAACGGTCTTCAAAACTCTTTTTATTCTCAAACGGATAATGCAAAGAAGCCACCGGCATACTGCCGGACTCCACCCAACAGTCAAACACTTCCGGGATACGTATCTGTTCGCCGCCACATTCACACGTAAGCTTAACCTCATCAATAAAAGGTCGGTGCAAATCCATACCGGAGAGCTTCTCCGGCTGTGTAGCAAGCTTGGCCAATTCCGCTCTCGAGCCTACAATCGTACGCTTGTCACAGACTTTACACTCCCAAACGGGCATCGGTGAACCCCAATAGCGGCTGCGAGAAATATTCCAATCAGGCGCCGATTCAAGTCCCTTGCCAAAACGGCCTTCTTTGATGTGCTCTGGATGCCAATGAATTTTCTTGGCCGTTTTGAGTAAATTCGGCTTCAACTTCGTAATATCAATGAACCAAGCCGGTTGGGCCTTATACAACAATAATGTATTACAGCGATAACAAACCGGCACACTATGCACGATGGTCTCAGCACGATACACCAAATTCCGACCCGTAAGATCCTCCACAATTGGCTGGTTGGCTTCATGGCGCCCCATCCCCGCCACAAACGCCACCGTCTCCTTAAACTTCCCTTCTTCATCCAAGGTATCCACCACCGGCAAGCCATGTTCGCGTGACATTTGCAAATCTTCTTCGCCAAAAGCAGGGGCCGTATGCACAATCCCCGTCCCATCTTCGGCCGAGACATGCGACCCAGCAACGACGCGAAACGCATCACCTTCCACCAAAAAATTCGGATACAGGGGCTGATAACGACGACCAACCAATTCATTCCCCTTCCAACGTCCTACGATCGAAAAAGCAGAGCCGTCCTGCATGTCAGCAAACTGCTTTAGAACTTGGGCTTGACGTGCCTCGGCAAAAATAAACGTCTCTCCCGTCGAAGTAACCTTAGCCGCCACATACACTAGCTCGGGGTTAACCGTAAGCCCCGTGTTCCCGGGCAAGCTCCATGGCGTCGTCGTCCAAGCCAAGAAGAACGTTTTAGGATCTTCAACAGTTGGAAATTTAACAAAAACGGCTGGATCTTCATGATCCACATACGAATTCCCCATCGAAACTTCAAAATTGGAAAGGGGTGTAGCACAGCGCGGACAATACAAAGAAACACGAACGCCCTTATAAACATATTCTTTCTTATGCAATTCCGAAAATACCCACCACACCGATTCAATATAGTCGTTATCCATCGTCTTAAACGAACGTTTGAAGTCCACCCAGCGTCCAATCCGCTCCACATACTTCTCCCATTCTTTTTCGTAGGTAAACACCGATTGACGGCAAGCCGCCGTAAATGTCCCCACCCCAATTGCCTCTATATCACGCTTAGATCTGAGTTTGAGTTCCTTTTCAATTAAGTTTTCGATCGGAAGGCCGTGACAGTCCCAGCCCCACCGTCGAGGTACGCGATATCCCCTCATCGTCCAATAGCGACCAACCGCGTCTTTAATAGAAGACAGCATCAAGTGCCCATAGTGAGGTAATCCCGTCGCAAATGGCGGCCCATCATAAAACACATAGCCCTTACTTTCAGGGCGTTCTTCCAAGGAACGCTCGAACACGCGTTCCTTTTGCCAAAAGGCGAGGATTTCTTGCTCAATCCCAGCAAATAAGGATGGAGAACCGGCAGAAGAGGAGGTCGACATAGACTTGCTTAGAATGCGATGAAATAGGCCTTTGGTCAAGGCAAAAGCCGACACATATGGTATTCTTTTTTCATATGAAGATGTATCTTGGCAGTGACCATCGAGGGATCGAGCTTAAAAACGCCCTTCTTCCCTTCTTAAAAGAAGAAGGCTACGAAGCTCAAGACCTTACCCCCACCCCAGACGAAAACGGCCGGATCGACTTCCCGGTTATCGGCGCAAGCGTCGCTCAAGCCGTCCAAAAAGAGGAAGAAGCGCTTGGAATCCTCATCTGCGGCTCAGGTATAGGCGTAAGCATCGCGGCCAACCGATTCAAAGGGATTCGCGCAGCTCAAGTCCACTCGACAAAAGAAATCACCCTCGCTAAGCACGACGACCATATTAACGTCTTATGCCTCGGCGCAGACAACACGTCTATCAAAGAAGCAAAAGACTTCATCAATGCATGGTTAGAAACCAAACCGGATCACACCGAACGCCGTCTGCGACGCTTAGGCCAACTCGACCAATATGGCACTTGAACTCATCCCCAGCATCCTATTCCCAGACGAAAAAACCGTCCGTGAACGGATAGGCTCCATCCAGGAGCTTGTCGAATGGGTACAGCTGGATGTGTTGGATGATACCCTCTACGCTAATACCAGCTGGGCCGATGCCAAGACGGTGGACTCATGGAATCTTCCGTGCAACGTAGAGCTTCATCTCATGGTGAGTGATCCCCAAAGCGTCATCGAAGCCTGGCAGCAGGTGACGTGCTTCCGACGGGCACTATG
The DNA here is from genome assembly GCA_964438015.1 of uncultured Gammaproteobacteria bacterium. Taxonomy (GTDB): domain Bacteria; phylum Patescibacteriota; class Patescibacteriia; order 2-12-FULL-60-25; family 2-12-FULL-60-25; genus JAGOUY01. Next base: position 26,639 of record CAYTIN010000012.1, on the reverse strand, counting down.
GCACGTGGAAGCACCCATCAATCACAAAGCCTTGATCAAAACCGTTAAACAGCTAGGACGTCAAGCCGGCCTCTGCCTTTCTCCCAACACGCCTCTTTCACACTTAGAACCGTATCTCTCTCTCATAGACCGTGTCTTGGTGCTAGGCGTCCAACCAGGTTGGAGCGGACAAGCTCTCATTCCCCACACCCTTGAAACGGTTCGTGCCTTAGTATCACGCGAGCCACACCCAACCATTGCTTTTGACGGAGGAATTGCTGACGACACCATCTCACTCCTCCTGGAAGCGGGCGCGGAAGCCATCTGTCCAAACAGCTGGGTCTTCAAACACCCACCCATTCCGGAGCGAATCGAATGGATTCGTGGTAAACTACAAAAAAGTTAACCACAACCTACCTTATTTCTATGCGCCTTACATCTCTTTTTGTTCTGAGTGCGTGTCTTTTGACCCCGCTCCTCGCTCAAGCCACCACTAGCGGCAACCTCATAAAAGGCTCACAACCTTCCGTATATTATCTTGGCCAAGACCAAAAACGCCATGCGTTTCCTAATGAACAGGTCTACAAAAGTTGGTATACCGACTTTTCGGAAGTACGAACGATTTCAGATCAAGAATTAGCTACCTATTCACTAGGAGCAAATGTAACCTACAAACCAGGAACACGGCTTGTAAAAATAACTACGGATCCCAAAGTATACGCTGTAGCTCGTGGAGGGGTATTGCGCTGGGTTGAAAGCGAGAATATCGCTCAAACCCTTTACGGAAGCCAATGGGCACGACAAGTAGACGATATTCCAGACAGCTTTTTTAGTAATTACAGAGTCGGGGAACCCATCAGATCAACAAACGACTTCGTTCCCACCCAAGAACGAGACGCTTCTCCGTCTATAGACACCAACCAAGGCGTTACTTCAGCACCAACACCCACCTCACCCACCCCCCAACCATCTGCCCCCACCTCAACTTCCCCTTCTAATCCCGTCCCTATATCGCCCGCCTTTAGAATCGGAATACAAACCTCTCCCACCACCCCTATCTACGGACAACCATTCACCCTTCGCATAGAGGCGACACCAGCTAATGAAGTACTGAGCGTAAACATCTATTTGGACAATGGCCTGATTAAACGCTGCGAATACTATATTTGCGCCTCTGAAATATTGATACCCATTACTGATACGCAACCATCGCATGAAGCGCGAATAGAAGTACTAGGCACAAACGGCAGAAGCACGACATCCACTCTACAGTTACCAGCGACAGGTGGAAATCCAAATATTACTTTATTATTAAGACAAGCACAGATAGAGACAAACGGCTATCGAGAAATCATTGCTCAAGTTGCTAGCAATTTTCTTGCACGTGACCTAGATATCTATCTAGATGGTGGAAGAATACGCAGCTGTGGATCTTTACAAGAATGCAGGTACAGCGAACGAGAAACAAGCCCCGTAGGAACGACCCACACGGTCTTCGCCATCGCCACCGACAGAAACGGAACCAGCATTCGTTCAGAGACAAAAACGATTTCGGTAGTAACAAATGACAGCCCGCTCATCGAGATCACTCCAGATAAAACCGTTATCTACCCCAATGAACAGATGGACGTAAGCATAACAGCAAACGACGATGATGGCATCCAACAGACCAACCTCTCCATAGATGGAATAATTATCAAAACCTGTAGAACCCCAACCTGTCGAGCAACCATTGGGCCGTGGTCAGCCCCCCGCACGGTTGTAGTTGAAGGCAGTGCTACAGATCAATTAGGCGCCCATTCCTCAGCAACCTCAAGTCTTATAACTGTCCGCCTTCCCTAATTTGCCCATCTGTTTTATCTATTGGATAATAGTATAGCTATGAAAAAATTCCTTTCTTCCGTCACAGGTTTGGCTTTAGCTGCTACCCTTTTGACGCCATTTGCAGGCCGGGCGGCAGAGGTAACCTCGTATTTTAATGCAGGCGACCTCATCAAAGGCTCAGGTCCTGCGGTTTACTACTTTGCCCAAGATGGTAGACGCTACGTGTTCCCCAACGAAAAAACCTACTTCACTTGGTACCGTGATTTTTCAACCGTTATACGGATTCCGGATGAACATCTTTCCTCTATTCCCCTTGGTCGCAGCAATGTAACGTATCGCCCAGGAACAAAAATGGTTAAAATTAGTACGGACTCAAGAACTTACGTCGTGGATCGCGGCGGCATCCTACGTCACGTAACCACGGAACAATTAGCACGCACACTCTATAATTTAAACTGGAATGATCGCATTGACGACGTCTCAGATGCCTTCTTTACAAACTATAGAATTGGTACACCCATCCAAACGGCAACGGATTATAACCCAAGCGACGTTATGACCCTCACGCCAACGATCTTTGAAGATAAGGGCTTTGAGCGCAATAAGGTCACGATGACGATTGGAAACGTCCGAACAGGCTTCGTTCCAACCACGTTCACAGTAAAAAAAGGTACCGAAGTCACCTGGACAAACTCCGACACCATGGAACATACCGTCAAAGGTCGTGGATGGGAATCGCCCTCGATTCGCCCAGGACAGTCATGGAGCTACACGTTTAACACGGTTGGATCCTTTGACTATGTATGCGGCATTCATCCAGCCATGCAAGGTACCGTCAACGTTGTTAATTAAACATCCAGGATACAGACAGGCTTCGGCCTGTCTTTTGTTTTACAATCCGCGTAGTATGATAACCGCATTCTATGACCCCTCGCGCTCTTAGCAAAAAAGCCTACGAAATACGCATGGACATCATCCGCGCCTTACTCTTGGCCAAAAGCGGACACACCGGCGGCCCACTTGGCATGGCTGATATTTTCACCGCTCTCTACTTTGATATCGTCCGCGTCGACCCCAAAAATCCTACCGACCCCAACCGCGACCGGATCGTGCTCTCAAATGCTCACATTTGTCCCGTCCTCTATGCCACCCTCGCGCAACGGGGCTTTTGCTCGCGTGAACAATTTTTAACCAGCCTCAGAAAACTAGGGTCACCCTTTCAAGGCCACTCCAACAACCATTTCAACATGGGCATCGAGACCTGTGGTGGACCCTTAGCTCAAGGGATTTCCCAAGCCGTCGGCATGGCCATCGCGGGCCGCATGGATAAAGCCTCTTGGCACGTATACTGCCTCACCGGTGACGGGGAACTGAATGAAGGCCAGTGTTGGGAAGCTATTATGATGGCCGGCAAAGCACGACTTGCCAATCTCACCGCCATTGTCGACCGTAATCACATCCAAATCGACGGTAACACTGAAGACATTATGCCACTTGAGCCTCTAGCCGATAAATGGCGAGCCTTTGGCTGGAACGTCATCGATATCGATGGACACAACCAAGAAAGGATCTCGCAAGGCTTTAAACAAGCTAAATCTTATACTAAAGGACCAACCGCCCTCTTGGCACATACCATCCCCGGAAAAGGTGTGAGTTTCATGGAACATAAATACGAATGGCACGGCAAACCTCCGAATGCCGAAGAAGCAGCCCTCGCGTTACAAGAATTACAAGCCATTTACGACCGCCTATGATCAATCCTCAAGCCGGTTTAAACCCCGATCTCTTCGAGAAAAATGTTGAAAAAATTCCCACGCGTAATGGCTACGGGGATGCGCTGCTTGAGGCGGGCAAAATAAATCCCGCCATCGTCGTACTCACCGCCGACCTCGCCGAATCAACGCGCGTCTTAGGCTTCCAAAAACAATTTCCTGAGCGTTTTATAGAATGCGGCGTCGCCGAACAAAACATGGTCGGCATGGCCGCCGGTTTAGCTTTAAGCGGAAAAATTCCCTTTGCCAGCTCTTACGCTACGTTCGTTCCCGGACGCGCGTGGGATCAAATCCGCGTTTCGGTCTGCTACACCGATGCAAATGTTAAAATCGTCGGTGCTCACGCCGGCATTTCCGTAGGACCAGACGGAGCAACCCATCAAGCCTTAGAAGACATCGCCATGCTACGCGCTCTACCTAATCTCACAATCCTCGTCCCATGCGATTATGAAGAGACATACAAAGCCACGCTAGCCGCCGCTGCTCATACAGGCCCCGTGTATATTCGCATCACTCGTGAAAAAACAGCCATTATCACCACCAAATCCTCCTCGTTCAAGATCGGAGAAGCCAGTCTTCTAAGAACAGGAAAGGACGTCACTATAACCGCATGCGGCCCGCTTGCTTACGAAGCCCTTTTAGCCTCAGAAGAATTACACAAAAAAGGAATCGAAGCTGAGGTAATAAACATGAGCACCATTAAACCAATCGATGAAAAAACCTTGTTACAAAGTTTTAAAAAAACAGGTTGCGGCATAACCATTGAGGAGCACCAGATTGTGGGTGGTTTGTTTGGAGCCGTGGCAGAAACACTCGCGCGCAACTTCCCTGCTCCATTAGAATCCATTGGCATGCCAAACACTTTTGGAGAATCAGGGGAACCGACGGAATTGTTACAAAAATACGGCATGAGCACTAAAGCCATCATAGAAGCAGCTCAAAAAGTCATGAAACGAAAATAAATTTCAAACATACAACAAACGGACCCTCATCGGGGTCCGTTTGTTGTAGTGAGCAATTAACTTATCTCTGTACATATCCCAACACTCGCACCGTTGCCCATTGAAAAGGATCTTGCGGCGAACGACCAAACATAGCTCGAAATTCTCGAATACCAGCCTGTTCCGCTGCTAAATCACGAGGAAAACGAACACGATACATGAGAGTATTCCAAGCCAAATTTTCTTGGATATTTTGGAAGTCTGGATCATGGCCAAACAAGGTACGAAACGTAGCACGCACACGAGGGAGCTGAATACGCTCTTGAGTCAAATTTCTCCCAACCGGTATTTGACCAGAAGCCAATCGTTCAAGATCTTGAGTTAAAATATCACTTCGGCGCATTGTATCCAACAAATCCCTGACCATAGCCCTACGTTCCCCTTCACCAAGGCGCACTGTCGCATCTGTAGTGCCGTGATTGATAAAAGAAGCAATGCGCTCACTATCTGCACTTGAAAGCTGTACTTGAAATGCACGTGCATCCGTTAATAACGCTGTAATGAGCTGAGGAGAAGTCGAAACACGATCCGCAGGAAGAGGAGCGACGGGAATAACTATCGCGGGAACAGAAGGTGACGCAGATGAGGAAGGAACCGTGTTAACAGGAACAGAAGGTGAAAAGCTCCATGTCTGCGGTGTCCCTAAAGCGGAACCTCCTCCCCCACTCCCTGCACTCAATCCACCCCCTCCACTATTACTTGATGAACCTCCCGAAGTTGAACCACCGGTTTGAGAAGAAGAACTCACCAAAGCAAACATGACCGTTTGATTACGTTGTGAAAGCGTTACAGATGTCGAGGAAGCAGAATATCCGGAAGCAACGGTACTAATTGTATACGGATTATATCCTCCATTCGTAGTCGCAGAACTAGCGGAAGTGATCTTATACGCGGGCAATGAAACAAAAGAGGTATATCCTGAGGCATTTGTACTACCCAAACTCGTTTGTGTGGATAACCCATCTGAACCAGTAACTACTACGGATGCCAGGGCGGTTCCATCACCATCAGTAACACGTGTTCGTGCATCAAAATAGATGAATAGAGGACCTGCACCGCTTACAGTACTTGAAGTTCGGTTAAAACTGCTATTATCAAACGTATTGGTTGCATTACTGGCTGAAACCAAATCATATTGCGTATTACCCGAAAATTCTGCTTCAGAAACAGTATTATATCCATTTTCTGAAGTAGCGAACCAAATACCATAGGCATTATTCGTTGAGGTAACACTCGTAATGGCGATGTGATTTGTAGAACCGGTCAATTTAATGCCTGCGTAGTACGTTACCGTTCGAGAAATAGTCGGCGGAGACGTAACCCCCGAAACCAAACTAGCACTCGCAGCGGAAACAGCACTTGCCTGATAGGTATACTCACTTGAAGAATAGGTAAATACATTGGTGATAAAACGATCAACCGTGCCTATTCCTCCACATTCATTATCCAGAATAGATTGTAAAGCCGTCGAGTTAGACGCAACACTGTTTGGAACAAAGAAAGTCAAACGAATCCCGCCCACATCAACCAGTCCAAAATGGATATTACCCGTCCCAAGAATAGATGTAACACTGGAACCATCACTCGTATAATTTGCTAGAACGCATGTAGCCACATCAGAAAAATAAATGGTGGCATTTCCAGGAATACCAAATGGAGCTGCGCTGTCCGCGTAATCATTTCCTCCATATGCAAAGTTCACACGTGTCGCCGTATAAGCAGAAGCGGTACTAGAAGCATTTCTAACCCATAAAGATGAGATGCTGGAGGAGCTAACGTTAGTAAAATTAATACCACTCTCACTTGCACCTGCATCAATAACAGTGGAAGCCCCAACACCCTGAATAGAAATAGACGAAGTAGCACTAGAAGAATTAACGGTAAACGCACGATAATTACCAGCTGCTAAATATACTGTATCACCAGTACGTAAAAAGCCAGCGATATCGGCCGTAGAGGTAGCATCTACCCCGAGCGAACCCGCATAATCAATCGTTCCGTCATCGTCTAAATAGATACTACTACGTCGACTTGCCGTCGTAGCACCGATATCGTGCGTCCCATTAACATCCAAATATGGACTAAAGTCAGCCGTTTCTAGGTCATTAGAACTACTAAGATCATAGGTCTTTAAAAATGGATTGGATGTTAAAGACGTCGCCGCAGACACATCAGAAGCAGAGCCCCCCGTGGTAGCATAGCGGACTACACCACCCATACGATATGCACCATTATACGCATTCGTTTGAGTAAATGGCACGGCAACCGACGACCGACCAACTTCAATACCATATCGACTATTCGTCGTCGTAGCGGAGTTTACAATAAGATTATAGGTAGCATCCAAAGTGGAGGAAGGCGTCGTAATGTATCCTGGATCAGATAGATAAACACCTTTTCCACTTGAACAGTTTCCAGACAGTACAATAGTATTCCTCGTTACCGCATTAACACTGACCCAGGGGTTATTACTAGGTTGACTAATTGATATTCCATTACAACTTGCATACTCAGAAGGTGCACTAATAAAGTTCCCTGCGATATAATTTGTACCACTAGCATTCACCAAGAGACTCGTATCAATAACGGAAGGCGAGGTAACCGCATAAGCAATCGTATTTGTGGCAAAAACCTGATTAAATCCCCCCAAAACAACAGCCCGCGAAGCACTTAATCCCGTGCCGGACAAATAGCTGGTAAACGTATTAGATAAAACACGTAACTGAGATGAAGTGGCCGATGAAGTAAACATCGCCGCGCTATCAATCATCCCCATTCGCCCATAAAACGTATTATTTTGAATCAACCCGTTAGTAGAGGTTGTACGTAGGCCGAGAAAATTGATATTCGTATTCCCACTAATTTCAAAATCACGTGCTCCATAAACAAATTCCACTGTACTGGTTGCCGTAGTAGAAAATGTATTATTCACGACACGCACTCCGGAAACAGGCAACACCCCTAAAGAAACCGTGCGTAGCGTCACATTCCCAAACGCACAAGCAGCAACGGTAGAGCTAGTGGAAAGTTGAATAAAATTACTTGCCGCCGCAGACACCTGATTAATTGTTGCGCCACCGGTACAGGTAAGCGTGGTACTTGCATTTGGAAAGCTAATTGGCCAAACCTCCGTAGACGGACTATAAGGACTAGCTGCGCCACCCTGGACATCTACTACATCACCCTCGGCGGCTGCCGATAAAGCCGCATTAACCGTAGTATAGTCACAACCAGAAGCGCAGACAGTTAATGTGGCAGCCTGCACAAATCTAGGTGCCGTAAATGAAATAAACAAAAATATGATAAAGCCAATGAGAGAGTATGTGGTTATACGCATATGTCAATGCAGCCAGTATAACAAAAATGCCAAAAAAGACAGAGGATTTTACACCTCTGTCTTTTCCACACTTGGAAAAGATCACTTAACGAATCTGATAGGTAACACTCACATGTGAAATGACATCCAAAGAGCCCGGCTGTATATCAGGCGTAGGGGCAGCCACAGCGTTCGCATTTAGAGATTCTGTCCTATACAACATAGGCGCAGATGGCACGGCTCCCCCCTCTGTAAAAGTAACAACCCGCGCCAGCTCAACCCCCAACGCACTCGCAAGCTCGTTGGCTTTGGCACGAGCATCTTCCAACGCTTTGCGGCGGGCTTCTTGAGTGAGCACGGTCGGATCATCAATGGTAAACACCACCCCATTAACTTGATTAGCACCCAACTGGGCTACTCGCGCTAAAACCGTCCCTACCTTAGACAAATCACGTACCTTCGCTTCCAAACTTTGATTTACCGTGTAGCCGATCACGCGCTGCGTCCCATCTTTATAATCATATTTAGGCGCAATCGAGTAATTACTCGTCTGTAAATCCGCTTCTGCAATACCCAAATCCTTCAGACCGGCAATCATAGCGTCCACCTTACGACTGTTATCAGCCTGCACCGTGGGAACATCAGCCCCCTCTGAGTACAATCCAAGATTTACTTGTGCCAATGTAGGCTTAGACGTCACCTTACCCTCTCCATCAATGGTAATCGTATTACGCTGGTCAGGGATCTGGCCAATGTACTTGCGTTCCAGGTTGGTATTACGCACGTGCGCCAGCATAAGCAGGGTAGCAGATAACAAGAACACCGCTACCAACACAGTCATGAGAGGCTGCTCTTTATACGTAGGAAATGTCATATAAAGCTATTTTAGCAGAGGAACAAGACCAGGCAAACGCCCCTTCAGGACCAAAAACTCCAGCATTGCCCCACCGCCCGTGGAAACAAAGTCAAACCAGGTCTCCGTCTTCGTCTGCATAATCACCGGAATCGTATCCCCTCCTCCCGCGATCCCCAGTGCCGCCCCTTGAGAATGACCACCGATTACCCGAGCCAAAAACCGCGAACCCGCTCCCATTTTCTTAATTTCCGTAACACCGACAGGCCCATTCCACAGCACCGTTTTAGCCGATTGAATCACCTCTCCCCAAGCCTTCAGCGTCGCCGGACCAACATCCACCACCACATCCCCCTTCTTTACCTCATCGACAGACACCTGTTCAAGCGTCGCTTCGTCAGAAATATTCTTCGCCACTATCACATCAACAGGCAAAAGAAGTTTCTTCGTCTTAAGCAGAGCCCTAGCTTCCGCTACCCCTTCTTTTTCCAAATAAGAAGCCCCAATCGAATATCCTTGCGCCACAAAAACCGCATGAGACATCGCCCCCCCCACCATAACCGCATCGCAAACCCCCAGCAATGTCTTAATAACCGGTAACTTGGTCGTCAATTTCTTTCCCCCAATGACCGCCACAAAGGGACGCTTAGGCTTTTTCAACAACTGGCCTAAAGCCTTCACCTCTTCCGCAAGGGCTGGTCCCGCAAACGATGGCAAAAGCTTAGCAATACCCACCACGGATACATGAGAGCGATGGCAGGAAGCAAAGGCATCATTCACAAACACATCTCCAAGGGAAGCATAAGCTTTGGATAAAAGGAGGCTATTTTTTTCTTCCCCTTGCTCAAAACGCACATTCTCGAGCAAATGCAATGATCCGGACTCAGCCTCAAGAAAGTGTTTCAAAAGCTTCGTACACTGAGCCTTATCACTAACAGATTCTTTATGATAGATAACCTCTAGATCGTAAAGCCGCTTCAAAATCGGTACCAGCTGGTTCGTCGATAGACCCCCCTCTCGCTTCTTTGGCCGGCCTAAATGCGTAAGCAAAATAACCACCGCTCCCCGCCGAGATAACTCCCGTATCCCCGCAAGAGATCGTTCAACCTTCAATAAAGCCTCCGCCTCCATCTCCCCCTGCAACGGAATATTCCAATCAACCCGCACAAGTATACGTTGTCCACGTATATTTTTTGTTTTCGACAATGCTCGAAGATTCATAACCAAACTATGATACCAAAAAGAGTCTAATCCGGTCTTGTTTTTTTCTCGCTAAGCATGTCCGAAGGATCGATCAAAAAGAAAAGATAGGCGCAAGTCGCGGAGGCGAGAAAAAATAAGCAAACGCCTCTAAGTAAGATTCTTCCCAACTTCCAGAGCCAACTCCGCCAACCGATTCGAGTATCCCCACTCATTATCGTACCAAGCCACCACTTTCACAAAATCGCCATCTATGACTCGCGTAAGTCCCAAGTCCACAATCGCGGAAGCAGGATTCCCAATAAAGTCGGAAGATACAAGCGGTTCATCCGTCACATCAAGTACGCCTTGCCACATTGGATTCTTCACCGCATCTCGAAAAACTTGATTAATCTCTTCGACGGTCACACGTTTCTTCAAAAGCAACGTAAAATCCGATAAAGACACAACCGGCGTCGGCACACGCACCGACAACCCATCAAACACCCCTTTCAAGCTCGGAATAACAAGCCCCGTGGCTATGGCCGCCCCCGTTGTCGTCGGCACAATATTTTCAGCGGCCGCACGCGCTTCCCGCAAGTCTTTGGCAGGAGCATCTTGCAGCACCTGCGAAGCCGTATATGAGTGGACGGTCGTCATCATCGCTTTCTTAATCCCAAAGGCCGCTTCCAAAACAGCGGCGACAGGCGCAATGCAATTGGTTGTGCAACTCGCATTGCTTAAAATCTCGCCTTTTTTACCAGCTCCTTGACCGTTAACACCAATAACATGCGTCCCCACTCCTTCGCCTTTGGCAGGCGCAGAAATAATCACACGCTTCGCCCCTGCTTTAATATGCGCGCTTGCTCCTTCTGCGGTCGTAAATCGCCCCGTACACTCAAGCACAATATCAACGTCAAGCTTTCCCCAGGGCAATGCCGCCGGATCTTTCTCGGCAAACACTTGAATCTTCTTGCCAGCCACGGTCAAGTTCTTTTCATCAGCTTCCACCTTCTTCTCAAACGGTCCATACACCGTATCGTGACGCAACAAATGCGCCAAGGTCTTTGTATCCGTCAAATCATTGATTGCAACCACTTTAAACCCCGGCATATTCCAGCCCGCTTTAAGGACATTCCTCCCAATCCGCCCAAACCCATTAATCACGATGTTCGGCATATATAAGAAGTATACAGTATCGAGTATACAGTATCGAGTATCAGAAATATTCGAGGAAAAGAGCTAGTCCAGCAGAAACTAAAAACACCCTGTAAATACAGGCTGTTTTTAGTTCTTCTAAGGGCAGATTAACTCGAGGAACCGCCCGATGCCGCCATCTGCATACGCACAAAACGGGTTGGTACGATCTTCTCACCAATCTTGGCGATCTTTTCATTCACAAGTTGCTCAACCGTTTTTGAATCATCTTTGATCAAGGTCTGCTTGGTCAAACATACATCTGAGTACCACTTGCTAAGCTTCCCTTCGACAATCTTTTGCTTAATATCTTCCGGCTTCTTATCCTCAGCAAGCTCAGCCAAAAATTCGGCCCGTTTCTTCTCAACTTCCTCCGCAGGAATCGTTTCTGGGCTCACATACGTCGGATCCATCGCTGCGACTTGAAGCGCAAGCTCATCCGCCAATGCCTTAAAGTCTTCCGTGCGAGCCACAAAGTCTGTTTCACAAGCCAGCTCAACCATAGCCGCCAATTTTCCATTGTGATGGACGTAGGTCGTGATAACGCCCTCAGAAGCCGTACGTTCAGCCTGCTTCTTAGCGGCCTTAATCGCTCCCTTCTTCTTCAATACTTCAATCGCCTTTTCAATGTCACCGGCCGCTTCATCCAATGCAACCTTGCAATCCACCATACCGGCACCGGTACGGTTACGTAGCTCAGCGACGATCTTTGCGTCAATAGCCATAGTTCGTGAATCGTGAATCGTGAATCGTGAATCGTGAATCGTCGGACAAGCAGAGCTGTCTTCATCCCAACGATACACGTTCAACGATAAACGATCTATTAAAAAGTTCGTTTATAAATATTTTAATACTCTATACTGGATACTACTTTACTTGAGTCACAAGTGCTCCGCCCAACCGAGCGCGCGCAGATTCCCATTCTTGACGACCTTCCGTAATCGCCTTAGCCATCATCTTCCCAATCAAATCAATCGCTTTGACGGCGTCATCGTTGGCAGGAATAGGATAATCCACCATCCGAGGGTCAACGTTACTGTCACACACGGCAATCACCTTGATACCACGGCGCATAGCCTCTTCCATCGCCGTCTTGTCCTTGCGCACATCAAGAATGAAAATCGCGTCAGGAATGCGGGTCAACTCCTGGATCCCACCCACTTTTTCATCTAAAAGCTCAATCTGCTCACTGATCTTGAGCTGCTCAAACTTAGTGTACTTGGCGTGCTCACCCTTTTCTTGGCGGCGCTTCATGTCTTTAAACTTGCGGATGAGCTGGGCCATGCTGGCAAAGTTCGTGAGCGTCCCACCCAACCAGCGCTTGTTCACATAAGGCATACCGCAAGAAGTCGCCGCCTCAGCCACAATGTTAGAGGCTTGCTTTTTGGTACCGACAAACAACACCACGCCACCGCGCAAAGCGATCTTCTTCACAAAAGCCATGGCAGCGTCGAGACCTTTCTGCGTCTCTTCAAGGTTAATAATATGGATCCCCTGACGGCTGCCAAAGAGGTATTTTTTCATCTTTGGGTGCCATTTGGAGGCTTGGTGGCCGAAGTGGACACCGGCTTGGAGCATGTCGCTCAAGCTAGGAGAAGTTGGCATAGAAATCGATTCCTTGACCCACGACGTTCGGCTGACTCGGCCCCGATCACATCGAGGAGGAATCAAATCAGCGGTATATAAACGTCGCAGAGATGAGTAAGTTCCGTTAGGCGCACCTAATTGGAATGGCAGGATAGTACAAGAATTGGCCAAAAAAAGCAAGAGTAGGCCGATCACTCTCCTTTTGCCTTCCGAATCACATTCATGGTCACATGATGATCATGCTGAATCCCCAATGCCTGCCGAATCGAATGCCGCAACCCTCGAATTCCCCCTTGATCCTGCGCAGACACGGACGCTTCAGGATTCGCCGCTAACTTCTCCATCGCCTTTGTCATCCCAACCCCATCTTTATTCGCTCGTTGCATGCTGCCCACAACTCCACGCATCTTATCTAAAATTCCCACCGGCTCACCGCGTCCTTCACTCCGCATCATTTGTTCTTCCAAGGCACGCTGAGCTCCAAGATCATTTACATTTCGTAATAATCGTTTTCCAGGCTCCAAACTTCCAAGACCCCTCCCTTTCTGAATTTCTTCGGCCGCCGTCTGCACCATCTGGCTCGCGGTTCGCACCTGTTTAGCCACGCCCACATCCTGGAGTGCCTCAACCGCTTTTCTCAATTCATGCTGCTTCATCCCAACCCGGTCTTTGCCAGATAAAACTTCAGATAACTTTTTTACCGACACATCCCCAACCCCATGACGCTCCATCGCCGCTTGCAGCTTATCAGCAGGCAAAGCCGATAATTTCTTGGCAATCGCTTTAGAAGTTGCTTGAGACTTAAAAATCACTCGACCCACATGGGTCCCGAGATCCTGACGCGAAGCACGAGCCGGCATACGATACGAAGAGTATAGAGTATCCGGCATCGAGTATCCAGTATCGAACCCAATTCCCTCTTCCAGCTCCCCATAATCATTTGAGGAGACTCTCGGAGGGCGACGGCCCGAGAGCGAGCTGCGTTTTTAGCAAAAAAACGACTGCGTGCTCCTCAAATGATTATGGGGAGCTAGAACCCAATATCTTCTCCGCCTCTGCAAGCTCTTCAAACGTCCCACACATCTGCCAAAACGATGCTTCAATGGCTTGAAACGCATGTTTCTCGAGGAGCTGTGGAATCGCGTGAGGAATAGACCATTCATCCGTCTTGCCAGGAGTAAGCACAGGCTCCACATCAAACCATTCATGACCCAAAACATAAGCTCCTGGATTCGTCACCGCTTCCTCTCCCTCTCGCCCAGTAGACATACCCACAATCTTACCATCCTTCACCTGCCATACATCCATCCCTTCTTTATGAAGCACTTTTGTCTGAACCAAAATGGCTCGCTCGCATTCCGACAACCGCTCTAAATCACGAGCAGCATACAAATCATCCCCCATCACCACCAAAAAACGCTCCGACCGAATGAGGGGTCGCGCCCAGCGCAACGCCCCACCCGTCCCATCCAACACACCCTGGGATACATATTCTATTTGACGGTTATTCGAATGGTCACCGATTTCTTCACGAATCTTATCCCCAAGGTAGCCGACCACAATCACTACTCGACTAATGGCCGGGGGCAGCATATCCAAAAGCCTCGGCAATGTTCCTTTGCCAGCAATAGGGATAAGCGGCTTAGGGATAGCATCGGTAAGTGGACGCAGACGCGTCCCCCGACCAGCCGCAAGAATAATGGCATCCATAGATATATATTACTCTTCCTCATCAGTACCTTTTTTACCAGACTTGATCGCCATAACCACCGCCTCCAAGTCTCCATCTAAAATCAACTGAATATTATGCCAAGACTTTTTAATTCGATGGTCCGTAATGCGATCCTGTGGCGTGTTATAGGTACGGATCTTTTCCGATCGATCTCCGCTTCCGATTTGTGCACGCCGCTCAGCATCCAAGCTCGCTCGTTTCTTGATCTCTTCCGCTTCCCAGATACGCGCACGCAAAATCGTCATGGCTCGCTCACGGTTTTGCATCTGCGAACGCTCATCCTGACAACTCACAACAATTCCCGTTGGAAGATGGGTGATGCGCACAGCCGATTTAGTGGTATTAACCGACTGTCCACCTTTTCCCCCAGAACAGAATGTATCAATACGCAAATCTTTCTGTTCAATCTTTACTTCAGCTTCTTCAATTTCCGGAAGCACCGCTACCGTCGCTGTTGAAGTATGGATTCTCCCTTGTTTTTCCGTACTTGGCACACGCTGAACACGATGCACCCCCGACTCAAACTTCAGCCAACCATACGCCCCCGCCCCCATCACACCAAACACCACCTCCTTATAGCCACCCACTTCATTCTTGGATTCCGAAATTAACAAGGTCTTCCAACCCCGACGTTCAGCAAACCGCAAATACATCCGTGTTAAATCCGCCGCAAACAAC
This sequence comes from uncultured Gammaproteobacteria bacterium, assembly GCA_964438015.1. GTDB lineage: Bacteria > Patescibacteriota > Patescibacteriia > 2-12-FULL-60-25 > 2-12-FULL-60-25 > JAGOUY01. The sequence goes on along the minus strand of CAYTIN010000012.1, from coordinate 11,521 downwards.
GCTGCTTCATCCCCACCGGCTCCCGCACGAATTTCGATAATGACATCATTCTGGTCATGCGGGTCAGGCGGAATCAACAATAATTCAAACGCCTCGGTCTCAGACTGATACTCTGGCTCCAATCGCTGCACTTCTGCTTCACCCATGAGTTTCATCTCCGCATCATCAGACTGGAACGCCTCCTTAGCGTCAGCAAGCGCCTGGTGGAGAGACAAAAGACGCGTACCCGCCTCAGCAACCTCCTTGGCACGGTTATAGCTCATCGAGGCCTCCTTGAGCTTTTTCTGATCACCAAGCACGGCCGGATCGCTCAGTCGCGCTTCGGCTTCTTGCATGGCCACTTGAGCCTGCTTAGCTTGATCAATAAGTGACATATTCTTTAAAAAACCAAAACGGTGCGGGAGATCAACTCCACGCACCGATGATAGCAACAAAGCTAAGCTTCGACGACGGTCTCAAGTTTGGGCTGGGCAGCCTTCTTAGCGGCCTTTTGCTCAGCACGCTTGGCATTCTTGACCTTCTTGCCTTGAGAAGTACCGGCTTTAGCCGCTGAAGCCTGGGTCTTAGCCGCAAATTTCTCAATCCGGCCGGATGCGTCCACAAAGTTCTGCTTACCCGTATAAAACGGATGACAAACAGAGCACAATTCCACACGCAAATCCTGCACGGTAGAACCTACAGTAAAAACATTTCCGCAGGCGCACGTCACCGTGGCATTGGAATGATACGTTGGATGGATATCGGTTTTCATAACAATTCGCGCCCAACCTTAGCACAAAGCTTAAGGTTAGGCAAGGGGGTAACTCCCCTTGACAATTGAGGCAATTTTACTCAAGGTTTAGGCACAAGGAGGACTCATGAAACAAGTCGTTTTGATGGTCATGGGAGAAACGAATGGGGATAGATTGATCCCTAACATGTCTGATCCAATTCGCACCATGACCCAACGCCTTCGTGATGCCACACTCCCCAATAGCAGTATCTATGCACGTACATCCCCTCTCGCCTGCATGGAAACCGCTGGAACCATGCACCGTCACCTCCCCGACCACCCTGAACCGAGACCCCTCTCTCTGCTCGGAGAAGAAACAGATCTCGATAGCAGGATGGCATGGAAAAAAATCACACAAGGAAAAGGATACGTCAGACTCGCTGCCGCGCAACACGCACTCAGAGCTGCATTCGAGCAGGAAGTGGTAAATAAACTGCAGGAAGGAGAGTGTTACATCGTAATTCTCCCCCGAGAAGCAGTGGACCATCTCCTCAAAAGCTTCGGTCTCAAGCTCAGCTCAGCCCTGCCACCCCTGTCCTGCGTCATCCTGACCGTGCACACAAACAACGAAGAAGATGAGGTGGTGAGCAAAAAATCTAAGTCAAGAAGCAAGAAAAGCAAGGCCAAAGAAGGGGAGGTGAGCTATACCTATACATCGCAAGAAATCCTGTACATCTCCTAAGCACTCATTCATCACTAGCCCTAAGGAAGACTCTCTTCCTCTCTAGATCTCGCCGGTTTTACAACCTTCGAGACCTGGAGCAAACCAAAACCGCCCCGATCATCATCGAGGCGGTTTTTATATGGGGACTTACACAATAAACCACTTAGCGACCCACCAATATGCCGTGAGCAAAGGATTTCCAATATAATCCAATACAGAATTCTTCACCGTCTCTTCCTGGAACCCAATCGCTGTCACACTTTGCTTCAAAAACTCACGGTCCGAAATCTTGCGGATCGACTGGATATCCTTACGACGCGTACGCACCCATTTCCAGAAATCCGCCGTGAATAATTCCTTGTACATCTTTTTCTTCATGTCGAACCAACCACCTTTAATAGAAAAAGCCAGAATCCCTAAATCCATGACCACGATCATCGGAAAGAGAACGATCAGCGTCCAAATACGGTAGTAGCTGAACATGAGCACATACCGATTGCGCTCCATCCAATAATAGTTAATCTTGCTCTTCGCAAATTCATAGTAATGCCACAAAATCGACGTTGGCTCAACAACTGTTTTCAATCCACGCATCCGTGCCCGCAAACTCGCATCCGTGTCTTCGTGGTACATGAAAAACTTCTCATCAAATAAACCAGCGTGATCAAAGGCCGACATACGACACAAGACACCGGCCCCAGAACCATAGCCTATTTCCAAGTCTGTATTGCCACGAGCTTTTTCTTGCTCAAAGAAAGCTAGAGCCTGCTCCTTGGTCCATTTATATCCATTAGAATACCCAAAACCCAAATAGTGAAACGCATTTCCAACCGTGTTCACGTTATTTCGTTCCTCCCCTAACAAAATCAACGATTGGACGTAGGCAATCGAAGGATCGGACTCCGCTCGTTCCACTGCACGCAAAATATAATCCGGATCCACATCCGTATCCTCATTCGTCAGATGAACATAGTCACAGCCAAATTCCTTTGCCTTTTCCAAACCCAGGTTATTATTCCCCGCAAACCCAATCCACGCATCGTTAAAAATATAAGTGATCCGCGGCAATGCCTTACCCGACTTCGGCAACCATCGCTCGTTAAACCAAGGCTGGACCGACGGCAGCTTGCCTTTGGATTCAACGCAAATCAACTCCAAACGGTCTTTTGGATAGTTGATCTTCTCCATCGACGCCAAACAACGGTCAATATCGCGCTCCCAGTTTGGCGTCGGATACGTCAGGTAAATAATGCCGACTTTAGGGTAGGTGGTCATAGCCGATCGTCATGGTGTGGGCAAAATCGTAAATCGTCAAATGTAAGAGGTCTTATGGAAGTTATCGCAACAACCGCGTAGGCAAAAGTCCCAGTCGTTCCAACGCCTTCCGTCGCTCACCAGCTGCCGACCAGCCACGATATATCTCTTTCCAAGCACCAAAAAATACGGTCGGAGAAACCACAAACACAAACGCCGAATGCACAAGCTCATGAATGAGAGAACGCGCAATATCGGACAAGCCTAAAGACCAAGAAAAATGATTGGCATATATCCACCATTGGTTACGGTACATCGCTTGTCGTAAGTGGGCAGGACGTTTCCGCTCATCCTCAATACGAGCCATAATCCCCTTCATTGCCTTAATACTCCTTCGATGAAAGCTAATGATATCCGGGTCAAACCACGTCGCATATCCTTTGCGTAACAAACGAATCGCCAAATCAACGTCTTCCTTATACATGAAAAATCCGGGGTAAAACATTAACCGCTCTGGTGAAGCCGATTCGACATGCGAACGACGGAACATGGACACTGCCCCGGAGACACCCCACACAAGCTTCGCTTCTTTTAAAAATTCTTTGGCCTCGCCTCGGGTTGCACCCGCATACAGATCCACTACATGCGCAAGACAGTTGTAGCGCAAAGCAAGCGTGTCGATAAAGGTATCATCTGTAAGCGTTTCTTCTTGGCCAACCGGCGCGGTCCAACGATACACCGCACCAGCAACCGCCGCACAATTGGCATCCGCCTCAAAACGCTGAAGACAACGCACCAAGTGCTCAGGGTCCAAATAAGCATCCTCATTCAATAACAAAATAAACTCCGCCTGGTGCTTCTTCATTAAAAAATTATGCCCATCTGCGAATCCTAAATTACGCTCATTGATAAAAAACTCATGCGGTAATCCGCTTTGTTCGAGTAGCTCCTTCACTCTCGCCTGTTCATTGACATCTCCCGAATTCTCACACGCGTAAAACACCCAATCCGTAAACGTCTGGGCACGCAAACTCTTAAGCAGCATGGGTAAATACTGCGAGCTTCTATAAAGAGGGGTTTGGATGGCGATACGAGGCATAGGGTCGTGAATCGTTAAACAATCTACTTAGCTTGAGCGGGCTTCGTCGCGTTTAGTACCCCCTCAACGATCCAGACAGCACCCAAGACAACCAGCCGAACAGCCCTAAGAATAAGCGTCTCCCACCACGGATGCCACTTCTCAAAGTACTGAACCATCGAGCGCGTAAAATTCTTTTGTTTCCAAAAACTATCTCGCTGCGCGAAGCTTCGACCGATAAAATCAGTTGCTTTTATCGTTGGAACATATACCACCTTCATTCCCCGTTCGGTGACCTTTTTACAATAATCCACCTCCTCAAACCAAATAAAATACCGCGTATCCAAACCCGCACACGCCTCTAAAGCACGCGCATGAATCGCAAAATAAGAACCTCGAATCGAATCAACGACCTGTTCACGTGAATAATCGAAATCCTTCGCTAAATAAGAGTCAACAATGCGAGGAAATAAGTGGGGCAGCTTAAGCAAAATCGCAAGCTGGGAACCAAACGTAGGAAAGCTACGCACATGTTCCACCATCTTTCCATCCGCCGTCTCGAGGCGCGCTCCCATCACCCCTACTTCCGGATGCGTATCTAAATACTCAATAGTCTTTTGCAAACTATCCACCTCGACCTTCATGTCCGGATTTAAGAGCAGACAATGACGCGCCTGCATAGCGATCATCCCCTGGGTGTTCGCCAGGGAAAAACCGGCATTGTAAGTATTCGCAATAACACGCACCTGAGGAAATTGTGCTCGAATAGCTTCGACCGTCGCATCTTTTGAAGCGTTATCAATCACGATCAGTTCGGCGGAGGCAGACCCTTCGCTCGCCAATAGAGCCTCAATATTTTTCAGAACCAGGTCCTTTACATTCCAGCTCACCATTAAAACCGCGAGATCAGCGCGTTCCGTATGTCCGGGAGATAACCAACGAATCATATACTTGTGCGGGAAGAAGAGGCCGTGATAGGCTCCGAAGAGCGTAACAACCTTTGTCTTTATTGGCAATTCTATGCATCAGACCCTTCTCGTGACTGGGGGAGCCGGCTTCATCGGCTCAAATTTTATCCGTTATTGGCTGGAAGCCCATCCGGAAGACCACGTCATTAATCTCGACGCTCTCACCTATGCCGGCAACCTGGCAAGTTTAAAAGATGTCGAAGCCAATCCACATTACCGCTTTGTCCAGGCAGACATTGGCGACTATACCAAAGTCCGTAAAGCCCTCGAAGGAGTCGATTGGGTTGTAAACTTCGCCGCCGAGTCCGACAATAATCGAGCTATCCATGATCCGGGTATCTTTGTAAAAACGAACGTCTTAGGTACGCAAACCCTCCTCGCCGCCGCCAGAGATGCGGACGTGAAACGTTTTCATCACATCTCAACCTGTGAAGTATTTGGAGAGCTCGAATTAGATGAAACACGTCTTTTTCGTGAAGAAGATCCTTACATGCCAAAAACACCTTACAACGCGTCCAAGGCGGGAGCCAACCATGTGGTCATGGCGTACTACTATACATTCAAGCTCCCTGTAACAATCAGTCACTGCGCCAACAACTACGGCCCTTATCAATTCCCAGAAAAAGTGATTCCCGTTTTTGCCACTAAAGCCCTGCGCAACGAATCCCTGCCATTGTTTAAGAGTAGCCAGAATAAACGCGAGTGGATCCATGTCACGGATCACGCAAAGGCGATTGATGCGATTTTGCATAGAGGCCGCGTCGGCGAAGCCTACAACATCGGAACACTGGCAGAAAAATCCGTCGAAGATATCGCCGATGCAGTCTTGACCACCCTAGAAAAACCAAGCTCGCTCAAAACCTACATTCCCGACCGCCCTCAACACGACAAACGCTATCTCCTTGATCCCACCAAAATTCAAACAGAACTAGGTTGGAAGCCGGAAATTGACTTTGATAAAGGCATCCGTGATACGATTCTGTGGTACAGAGACCATCCAGAATGGTGGGAACCACTGATAAAAAAATCATCCTAGCTACTCTCCTTCTTACTCCTTTCCTGCTTTCCTCTTCTATATGAACATCCTCATTTTCGGTAATGGCTACATTGGCAACCGCATGAAAAAAGCTTGGCCGGACGCAACCATAACAAATGTCCGTATCGATGACCGTGCCGCGGTCGGTCGCGTTCTCGATGAGATCAAACCAGATGCAGTCGTGAACACAGCGGGAAAAACCGGCAAACCCAACGTCGACTGGTGTGAAACCCACCAAGAAGAAACATACCGCTCGAATGTCGTCGGTGCCCTCACCTTGGCCGAAGAATGCCGAACACGTGGCATCTACCTTCTTCACCTCGCTTCCGGCTGTATTTTCTACGGACCCTCACCGGATCCCAAAGGCTGGGTCGAAGAAGATTTTGCCAACCCCATCGCCTTCTACTCGCGAACAAAATACGCAGCTGATCTTATCCTTTCCAAACTCCCCGGTGTCGGCGTCGCACGCTTACGCATGCCCATCGACTGGATTCCAAATTCCCGCAACCTCATCGATAAACTCTCGGTCTACCCTAAAGTCATCGATGTAGAAAACAGTGTCACGATCGTCGAAGACCTCCTCTCCGCCGCGCGACAACTCATGGAGAAAAAAGGCGAAGGCGTCTTCCATGTGGTGAACGAAGGCACCATGCGTCACAAAGATTTAATCGCTCTTTACGAAACATACGTTGACCCATCCCACAAAAACGAATGGATCAACGACGAAGACCTCGTCAAACTCGGCCTAGCCACCAAACAACGCTCCAACTGTATCCTCCAATCCCCTCGCCTCGCCGCTCTCGGCATCAAGATGCGTCCGATCAAAGAAGCACTGGAAGATACAATGAAGCGGTACGCTGAAGAAAAGAAAAAAATATAATAATACCTAAAAGGTGCCGGCATCGGCACCTTTTCTAGATGAACATCTTGACGCTCGAGTCTCGGTACAGAATACTATATACTCCTTCCTATGCCCCACATCGTCATCGTCGGTGCCGGTTTCGTTGGCCTCTCCACTGCCCGACGACTTCGTAAACAAGCACCCAGTCTCTCCATCTCTCTTATTGACGTAAAAGACACCTTTCTATTCACTCCTCGTCTCATCGATGCCCTCGAAGACGAAACATATCCCCGAACCAGCTATCGTGCCGACTTACGCACCATCGCCAAACGCGACGGCTTTACCTTTATTCAAGGCTACGTGAATGCCATCGATCGGGAAGGAAAAACGCTGACGTATATTCCTTCCACTTCAAATGAAATCCAAGAAACCATCTCTTACGATCTCCTCGCTCTTTGCCAAGGCGCAAAACCTTGCTTCTACGGCCTTCCCGGCGTCGCGGAACATGGTCTTTCCCTTAAAACCGAAGAAGATCTCCATCACATCCATGACCGAGTGCGCTCGATCCTAAAAGAAGCAAAAACACTCTCCACCGACCAAGAAAAGAAACGCCATCTGGCCTTTGCGGCCGTAGGCGCAGGACCAAGCGGCGTCGAAGGACTCTGCTCTCTTAAAACGTATGTCGAACGACTGTGCAATACCGATGAATACAGCTCGCTCAAACCACACCTTTCCTGGACGCTCCTTCAAGGTGGTCCGCAAATCCTCCCCGGCTTTCCCCTTCCGCTCGTCAAAGGCACAGAGCGCACTCTAGAGCAGCAAGGTATCGCTGTGCAGACCGGCGTAAGTGTCACAGGTATTAAGCCCGGAGAAGTCATCACAGTGCAAAACATCGTTCCAGCCAACCTCGTGCTCTGGACCGCAGGCATAGAAGCAGCCGCCGTCTCCATTTCTCCCCCTATCCAAACCGAACGAGGCGGCTATTTACCGGTCGACAACCACTTCAAAATCACTCCTGATATCTTTGGAGCAGGAGATGCCATCCTCTATCGCGAAAGCAATGTGGTCATTCCAAAAAATGCGCAAACCGCCATGCGGATGGCAAAAACCCTTGCCAACAACCTCCTACATACCTTAAAAAACGAACCACTCGAAACCTTCCGCTACGCCTCCAAAGGTAACATCATCACGGTCGGCAACACTGGCTTCCTGGATGCAAAATATTTCGTGATACAAACAAGACTCGTCCTTCCTTTACGGCGATTCTTGTATCGAATTCGCTTTTGGCAGATGACGGGGATGTAAAGTTGACGAAAATAATAAAATAGGCTTACATACATCTCACAAGGAGGTGTATTTTGAAATATACACTGATCGTGGACGCCATGCGTCATGGCCAAAAGGACGGGGAAGGCAACAACGCCGACCTCACGGATCGCGGTCAACGACAAGTCGAGGCAGCGATCCGAACCCACGTTAAGAGGGGAGACTCATACGACCTCTACCTCCACAGCGGAGTGATCAGAACCAGGCGCGCACTGAAGGTCGCACGAGCAACTCTCGGTCATAATATAGTAGAAGATCCTCGATCCCAGGAATGCGAGGCTTTCGGCTTCCTGTGGCTGCAGCAAGAGGTGTCGACCCTGCCGCCCTTCGCAGAGGCTGAAAAGAAGATCGAGACAGAGCTGGGAAACCGGGTCACGGTCAGGGACTGGCTCGAACGCTGGTGGCCGGCAGTAGCCATGCGGGGACGCCTGCTGGAGTACCTGGATGGCCTGGCTTACCGCTTCAATGCCATCCCTAAACATTCCCGATGTAACGAGTACGAATATCGCGTGCTCGCCGCTTCTCATGGTCCGCTGGTAGTACTGGGCGCCCCACTCTACTTCCACGCCGACATCAATTACGGCGACATGGTGCGCTATACCTACACCATCGAAAACGGCATCGCAAGAAAAGAGGTGGAGATCCTCCGCTGCCCGCACATCGAGTAGAGTTCTTTGATCTTTTTCCAACACCCTATCCCTCTTCGCCATCCCGAGCCTGTCTCGGGTCTTGTATTTTATACACGTCTTACTAGGCCCTGATCAGCATCCACCTCGACCAAGTCACCATCTTTAAAAACGTCGGTTGCATTCTGCGTACCAACAACACAAGGGATACTCAACTCTCGCGAAACAATAGCGGCATGCGACATCATGCCTCCCTGGTTCGTAACAATCGCACCGGCTTTGTGGCAGGCAACAATAAATTCCGGTGAGGTGGTTTCCGCGACAAGAATACGGCCTTTTCCCATGGAGGAAATAATCTCGTTCAACCTATCATATTTATTATAGCTCATCGCAATAACTTTTACCCTCCCTTGTACACGCCCTTTATTCGCACATCTACCTTTTACGAAGATAGCCTTTTCCCGTTCCAAAGAATATAGAAAAGGCTTTGCGGACTGCTTAGCCGATTCTCCTTCCACCGCCCTGAAAGACTTGCCATCACTTATCATTATATAACTCATCAAACGAGCATGAATCGTCTCAGAAGATTGTTTTTTATCTTCAAAAAGAAAAAAAATTTCCTCTCGGCTATACTGCCTAAGTTCAGAAGATGGGACATCAAACATCTGACCAAGGATATTCAAAAAACGAGATAAGTGACTCGTTTCGCCAAAGAAAATCTTATTTAAGTAGGCTCTACCATCATTTTTGATCACTCCTAGCTCCTCCAAGCTTGCTTTGAGTAAAGAGTTATTGGAAGACTCTTCGAAAGCTTTATCTGTATAGAAAAACTCCGTTTTTGAATAGAAGAAAAATAATCCAGTAGCAAACTGAAAAAACGCTAAAACCTGCTCTTGGGAAAGCGTATCTTGATTGATAACTTGTTCAAAAAATTCGCTAGACGTTTCTTGATAGCCCTGAAAGCCTTTTTTATATTCATTAAATCGGTCAGGATCACTGTATAGTTCATACCCCTCTTGCAAGGTTTCTGTGACGACCTTTTTCGGCAAGAAAGCAGTCCAAGTATGATCAACGAAGGTCAAAAGACATTCCCACGTTCTATAGTGCTCAGAAAATATATCCGAAATAAGATACGGCATCCCCTCTGACTGAAACAGTCGCTGATAGCTGTCTTTATCGCCAATGCGGATATCTTTGAATGGGAGATGACTCATACACTCATTATCCTGCCTCACTGTTTCCTTTTCATCAAGAAAGCCAAAACGGACCTATCCGGTCCGTCTTAAAATATTCTTTTATCTCCCCCGCCGTCGATCAGACGACCGTCTCTTTGAATAATTCCCGTACTGATCCGGCCCCGTCCCCGCAGATGCATAGCGATCACGATATCGTCCACGACTCTGACCTTGCGAAGATCCTCCAAACGAACGGCCACGTCCCTGCGGACGTTCAGGTCGCTCCTGTGGAATAAACGCTGATCTGGGTGGAGCAGGTGGTAACTCCTCGGGCAACGCAGACTGAGGAATCGGCTTACGCGTCAACCGTTCAATCGCTTTAATATCACCGCGCTGGTCTGGCGTTGCAAAAGAAATCGCGCGACCTTCCATACCAGCACGACCGGTTCGGCCAATACGATGGACATAATCCTGAACATCATCCGGAAGATCAAAGTTAACGACAAGTTCAATCCCCTTCACATCAATCCCACGTGCGGCAATATCGGTGGCAATCAAAACACGATATTTGCCGGAACGGAACCCTTCCAGCGCTTCACGACGCTGGCTCAGAGATCGGTCGGAGTGAATTTCCGCTCCCGTGTGTCCCATGGCACGCACATCACGAGTAATTTTTTTAGCTCCATGACGCGTACGAGAAAAGACGATCACGGAACCTCGTACTTCCGATAAAACTTTGTTCAATAAACGAATTTTGTCTTCCTTTTTCACAATAAAGATTTCTTGCTTCACCCGCTCAGCCGTTGTCCCTTGCGGAGCAACCTCTACACGCAGCGGCTGACGCATATGCATGGCCGCCATCTTCGTAATCTCGCTCGGCATCGTCGCCGAAAACAACAGTGTCTGGCGTTCCTTGGGAACACGCGCCAAAATCTGGTTCAGCTGAGGCGCAAATCCCATGTCCAACATGCGATCCGCTTCGTCCAAGACCAACACGTGCACGCGATTCAATTCCACGGTTCGTCGTTCAAGATGGTCAACTAACCGACCAGGAGTAGCAATGATCACGTGCGGCTTGGCGCGCAAAGCGGAAACCTGAGGGTTCATGGGCGCCCCGCCAATCAAGACCGCCGTACGGAGACCGATCCCACGACCAACACGCCGCAAATTCTCCTCCACTTGAAGGGCGAGTTCACGCGTCGGAAGCAGCACAAGTCCCTGACCCTTAGATTGAGCCAAGCGCTGAATCATCGGCAACCCAAACGCCAAGGTTTTTCCTGTTCCGGTCTGGGCAATACCGACCACATCATTACCTTCAAGCGCCAAAGGAATCGCGCGTTCTTGAATGGGCGTAGGGGTGTGAATCTTAAGCAATGTCAACGCATCAAGCAACCCGGGCGCGAGACCAAGACCAAAGAAAATAGGACTCGTGGTAGACACACGGGAAGAAAGCGGAGCGGAAGCTAACGGAGGGACAGCTTTAGGAACATGGGGAAGAGAGGAACGTGAATGCATAATGACAAACAGTATCCAAAACGGGATACGTCGTAGGGTAAACACAACCGCCGAGGCGGAAGAGGACATCTGTTTTTGCGTGCCATTCCTCCAAACAAGTCGAAATAGCACTAAAAAACAAATGTCCAATGGATAATATAAAAGTGCTCCATAGAGCACATTTTCATGACTCAAGAACTAAAGGTGGGTATCTTCCTCGAAAAGCTACCCACGTTTAGAACTCGAGTAGTGAACCATAAAATGAAGATTCTGTCTAGAGAGGATCC
>CAYTIN010000011.1:0-41501 GCA_964438015.1 uncultured Gammaproteobacteria bacterium | reverse complement strand
TGGGGTGTCCTTTTTGTTTTTTAAAACTTAACTTTACTCGTATGGGCGAACTCATCGGTTTGATTGTTGGTGTCGGTATCGTGATTGCATTTGTGTTTAAGTCGTTCAGTCAAAGAACTCAATCCTCGGAGGAAGCGGGAGCAAAGAGTGTCGATAATTGGTCGAAGACTGACGATCACACATCTTAGGTATGGGATTCAATAAAAAGAATATTCTTCAACTGCTCAGCCTAATGGTTGGTATCGGTATAGCTTGGCACTTTGCGTCTAACGCCGGAGAGTACGGTCCCTGGACCGTTAGGCCAGTAATGATCGTTTTGCTCGCTGCCCTTATAGGGGTAGAGGCTTGGATAGACAAAAACATTAAGTAATCTCTTCACAACCCTATCTATGTCTGCCGATGCTATTCTCGAAATGATCGCCTTCTGGGGCTCCGTCATTGCTGCCACCTACTTCTTTAACAAGGGACGTAAGCTGGCCGGATGGATTTCGGTTGCTTGCGTGATCCTCCTACCCATTCTTGTTGGTCTTATCTTTGTGCTAACTGGTTCAAATACAAAAGCTAATCGCACACCCTTGAGTCAGGTACCCGCTCTAAGACCAATGCAAGATGCTCAGAGACCTACATTCACGGAACCAATAACTCTTTTTGGAGAGAGCCAGGATTTACCAGATGCTCCAAAACCAACCAAGAACGTAGAGGTGGGTGGTGAAAGAAATATGTTTCAAGCCGCCTCAACCAGGCGGGAAGAGAGGATCGCTGTAACTACGGGGAAGATTGTAAATCCTGAATACGATGCACGCACTGTGACAGTTGACCGAAGTGATGAGAGTACGATCTGGGATTATATTCAGGAGACAGACGGGTCGAAATCTAGATATGGGTATGTTGAGAAGGTAAACGACAGAGGTGAGCTTGTGGTATCCACCGTGGTAGGAGGCGGTAGCCAAAAAATATTAAACTTCTTTCACGTATTGCCATTGTATGGCTCTTATTCGACGGCCTACTCCTCAGGCCTTAACGACTGCCAGAAGCGCCAACAGGTTGATTATCTTCAAAAAAATCTGCCGGGCAAGAAGTTACGTGTAAGCGTCTATGCTAATACGGATGCACCACTCTGCGGTTTAAGCAGCCGACTCTTCTATCCTGATTTACTGGCATCGCTGGGTGCAGACAAAAATGATCCTAAGCTGCTTTTAAGCAGTGTAAGCCTTGCTTCCGACGTAGAGGCTCCCTGGCTCGCGCAATCTTTGACCAAGGTTTTAGCAGAAGAAGGATATCTGCAAACGGAGCAGCGCATGGAGCAGGTTTGCGCGAATCAATATGATCCTTCATTGAAGCGTGCTATCGAGATTGCCAAGGTGCAACGTAAGGGTTTTTGGGGAATGTGCAGGTAAGTCCGCATACTTCCGTTTAGTGGCCTAGTTTAGAGGCATAGATACTATATCGTCCACATGCTTTGATTAGTTTAGATTTTGTTGTAATATTGGATGGACTATATGCCGTACATTGAAAAAGATTTCGTCCACTTAGCTCGCTTGGCTCTAGAAGGCCGCACAGAAGATGTGGAGGCCCTGGTTCGCCGTGTTTTGCGACAGATCGTTCATCAGAATCCTGACTTGGCACTAGACGCGAAACGCGTGCTGACACAGATTGCGGGTAACCCGGTTAGGAGCGCAACATCAATACCATTGCCGGTCGATGCTGATAGTCGGCTTGAATTGCTCCGAAGAGAGATCGTGCCTCATCTGGCTAGCGAACCTATATGGCCGAAAGAGATATTTTCTCAATTGAGTGCGGTTCTACATGAGAGAGTTCGTGAAACAGAGCTTGCAAATGCTGGGATAGCGCCAACTCGTTCCATGCTCTTTGTGGGTCCGCCTGGCGTCGGAAAAACTCTTGCTGCTAAGTGGATCGCTAATAAAATGAACAGGCCGCTGTTGACGCTAGACCTTGCAGCCGTAATGAGTAGCTACTTGGGACGTACCGGAAATAATATACGTGTAGTATTAGACTACGCTCGGTCGACTAACTGTGTGCTTTTACTTGATGAGTTTGATGCGATCGCAAAAAGACGAGATGACACGAGCGATGTAGGGGAGCTTAAGAGACTGGTGACTGTGCTGTTGCAGGCGATCGACGAATGGCCAAGTCACGGACTTCTATTGGCAGCCACCAACCATCCAGAGCTACTCGATCCTGCAGTATGGCGACGGTTTGATCGAGTAATTGAATTCCCTAAGCCTTCTAAAGAAGAAATTCGCAAAACTATAGTGAATGGATTAGGAGAACAGGTCGAGCAGAGGTTCCAAGATTTAATCGAAGTTCTAGCTCAGCTGATGTCCGGCTTCTCTTTTGCCGATGTGGTACGAACACTGACGTTGGCTCGCCGACGGGCTATCGTCGATGATGTTTCCCTAGAGGACTCTCTGCAGCAACTTGCAATCCATCTTGCAGCACAGATGCCTACCGCTCGGAAGCTTAAGCTGGTCTCTCTTCTGGAGCAACGGGGCATGTCACAAAGATGCATTTCAGAAATAACAGGTATTGCTCGCGATACCCTGCGTAAACACTCTAGGAATTCTTAATAGTAAAATACTTCGACCTAAACACTATGCCTCGTGAACATAATTTTCTCCTAGGTAACGGAGAGCGAATGACTTCCCAAGTCATAGTGCCCAAGGGGGGCGGTTCAAAAAAATCGCCCTACGACCCAGACTACGCTCGCAGGAAGCTCTCCTCTAAACTTAGTGAGGCATCTGAAACATTCGCCTCCATTCCGAAGGATGCTTCCCCTGACGAAAAAGTGGTCGCTATTTTAACGATGCATCCACGATATATTTCGAAGTCAGATTCACCGAAAAATCTGTTACGTGCTGCTGGGCTTGAGGCTGTTGGCAGTCGATCCAGGAGGGTTCAGCCCGAGGAATGGGGGATAAAAAAACATCCAGACACGGCTATCACAGATGACCTGTTTGTCGTTGGCACTCGAAGCGCATTTATTGATTGGAATAAGCAACTTGTCGAAGACAGGGTTCAGCCTACCTTTACTGAAACGATTACGCACATTGAGGACTTACGGGCCTTTCTTCCCAAAGATAAACTTCGTGGCATACCTACTGATAAGGAGGAGGCGCTTTTTGAATTCGTACTGCACAACGTTGGGGATGCAAGACTTGTCGATGCATTTATTGCATATGCCACTAATCATGGTGCAGATGTTTTGAGTAATAGGAAGAGAAGCGTCCGTGGCCTTTCGTTCATACCTCTTAGAGCAAAAGTCGAACGAGTATCAGAGTTAGCTGAGTTCACGCTTGTTCGAGTAGCCCGTGGAATGCCGACATTAAGACCAATCCCTGCAACTATTCTGAGGAACCACTCTAGTTTCTCTATCACGCTGCCGACTGAACCTGCATTGGAAGCTAATCGGAGAGCGGTTATTTTTGATGGGGGTCTGTCTATTCCAGCACAGAAAGCTCTAGCTCCCTGGGTAAGGTATATAGAGCCAGCTGGGATCGGACCCGCAACTCAGCTCGGGCAATGGCACGGCCTCGGTGTAACCTCTGCCTTTTTATTTGGCCCACTTTCTTTAAATCATCCTCCGCAGGTTCCATTTTGTAGCGTTGATCATGTGCGAGTACTCGACCAACGCACAGGAGCAAATGGAGATATAGAATGTCTAGATGTTTTAGATCGTATTCTAAAGGTGCTAGACGGAGGCACTAAATACGATTTTGCGAATCTTAGCTTGGGTCCCCGTGTAGCTATGGATGATGACGATATTAATTCTTGGACTGCGGAACTTGACCAAAGATTCGCAGGTGGAGAGATCGTTACTACTGTTGCCGCTGGTAACGATGGTGATAAGGATGCAGCAAGTGGTCTAAACCGAGTCCAGCCTCCGGGGGATGGGGTAAATGTACTTTCGGTCGGCGCCTCTGACTGCATAGAGGCATCTTGGAAGCGAGCTCCATACAGCTGTGTAGGCCCCGGGAGGAGTCCTGGAGTCATGAAGCCTGATGGAGTTGCATTTGGCGGTCATTTGCCTGACATCCCCTTTTTAATTCTTGAAGATTCGCTTAAGTCGGGTGTCACGGACGGAACCAGCTTTGCTGCCCCTTCAGTTCTTAGAAGTGCGGCTGCTATTGGAGTACAGGCTGGTTCAAAGATTAACGCTCTTTCGATTCGCGCCCTGCTCATCCATCGGGCCGATAGATCCAGTCATATTGGTTCTGATGTTGGCTGGGGTCAGTTTGAAGTTGATCCCATGAAGCTTATTACCTGTGACGACGATGAGGTGCTTGTCCTCTACCAAGATATCCTTCCAGTAGGACAGCATCTTAGAGCGCCCATACCTCTTCCTACTGGGCTATTAGGTGGAGCGCTAACCCTAAGTGCTACCTTAGTTATTTCTCCCGCTGTAGACCCTGAGCATCCAGGTGCTTACACGAGAGCCGGTCTTGAAGTTTCGCTACGGCCTCACTCCGAAAAATTTTCGGTAGATGATGCAGGTAAGCGTTCCCAGCACCCAAGAACGGTTTCATTTTTTTCTGCCTCCAACGTATACAGCGCGGCTGAGTACTCATTTCGTGAAGGAGGGCATAAATGGGAGCCTTGCATTCGTAATAGTAAACGGTTTCTAGCGAAGTCCCTCAAAGAACCATGTTTTGACATTTACTATCACCAACGCGAAGGTGGCGGAAAAGTAGATGAGCCAGCGCAGCCAATCCCATACGCCCTAGTGGTAAGCGTAAAAGCTCCAAAGGTTAAGGACTTTTATAATAGAGTGGTCCGTACGTATGCGGGTATTCTTTTGCCTATCCAGCCACAGGTGCGCATTCCCATTCAGAGCCAGCGTCCCACGCCCTAACTCATTACGCTACAACTCCAACGATAAAAGCACTCACTAAAAACCACAAACTACAGCTTCCCCAGCGCTCAATATTTAAAAAGTATTCAATTCCATTGGCGTAATATAAAGATTGGCGTAAAAGCATCCATATGAACGAAGAAAAGCCGGTTCAAGAACCTGCAGAAGAGCCCACAGATGTTTTTTTTCGAGAAGCTCTCGCTGCTAATGAAATTAATGCTCTCCGAGAAATAGAGGTAAAGATTCTTCATAGGATGCTCCCAAACATCATCTCACTTCAAGAGAGGGCGATGATGATCTTCGCTGCAATAGAAAGAAAGGCTCTATATCTACAAAGCCAGGAGAGTAGCCGCATCAACCGTTGGATAGCTTATGCCACTATAGCCACGGTAATAAGCGGTATATTTTTCGGGATTTGGCAGTCAAGGAATACAACAAACCAGATTGCACTACAGCGACAGCAACTTGAGCTAGAGTATCGACCTTTTGTAGGAACCTACACCCCTCCCGAAGATTCCATTCCGTATGGATCGTCAACTTCCGTTCAAAAACTTTCAAAAACTCCAGCTGGCTGCAACTTTCACCGTATTCTTTTTGATAAAGAAACCACCTCAACAGTCTTTTCAATTCCGATCAAGAATTATGGCAAGACTCCTGCAAGGTATCACTTGGGCGGCCTAAACATAAAAACCCCTTCTTCAACGCGTGAGTTAGGGGCATCTCTGCTGACGCTTAGCGATGGGTATTTAATGCCTGGAGAAAATTTAACGCTGAAGTATCAAGTTCTAATTGAGAATTTGCGAGTAGAAGCATGGGTCCAGATAAACCAAGTTGAGTATGAGGCTCTAATTAGGTATCAAGGACTGCGTGATGACGACGAATACACTACCCGTATAGCTATAAAACCAAAGCCAACGCAAATCTCTTCAAGCATGTATTGCGCCGAGATTGTAAATGACTATAGTGATTAAATCCCATAGGCTGGAGAACTCGCGTCACGATTCAGGCCCCAGCCTACCTCTTGGTAACATAAAATGACTTATGACTATGATTCTTGCGCTTAACTTAAGCGACCAAATTATTTTGGCAGCCGATACTATGGTCACAAAAGAAATCGAATCTAGACGTGAAGTCGTCGGCTATTACCCAAAGCTACAGCCCTACTCTCACAAAAGTGAGACGGGTTTTGTGGCCTGTATGTATGCAGGCAATTTGAAATTCTCACGCTTTCTCGCAAAAGAAGTCGCAGGAGCGATCGATAATGGTCGTCTGTCGACTGACGTTAACCAGCTTAGAGCAGAGATCGGAGAATTCCTTGAAGAGATTGGTAAAACTTTTCGAGGAAAGGACGAGGAAAAGGAATGCGTGCTGATCGTCGCTGGTACAGGGTCTAAAAACTCGGTCAAACCGTTTAATGTGTCCAGGTTTAGTGACATGATGGGGCCAGATGCTTTTCGTGTCGAAGACGAAATGCTGGCTCAGGCTATAGGCAATCCCGCTATACCAGGGTTTGCCGAACACACAACTTGGCTACCTATACGAGATCAACTCGTCTTCTCATTTAAAATTAACTACAATAAAAGCATCTTTGGGGAAGGAGAAGCTGGGCGGATGCATTCCGTCATTTGCGCTGGCAGCAGAAGCTTATCTGAAAAAGAAAAGCTCATAATGATACGACATTTTATTAGCCGAAGAGACTTCTCAAAAGAAGGGATGGATATTGTAAACTTTCTACGAAAAAACTTTTCTGAATCTATTGGCGGAGCCGTTATGATCGGTGTGATTGATAAGCGCGGCCCTTTAGTTTATTGCAACTACGAACTTGACCGATCAGGCCCAAGGCATCATACGAACTGGTCTATAGCCCCTGAGAATCCTTTTATAGCGATAGATCCCGACGAAAAGAGGATTGATCTTATGCAGCTTCATTGGGACGAAGAGAGCAATGTGGGTGGTATGAAAATCTAATTGAGCAACAATCCTAAATCTTTAATTTTCTATAAATAACAACACCCCGACCGCAGGCGACGAGAATGTTGTCGCAATGTGATCGGGGCTTTTTCGATAGAGTTCTTTCTCCGAGCGAGGCTCGGTGTTTGTTGTTGAAGGTACACGGTTCAGGGCGTGAGCGTGTACGTGCCGTACGTCGGCATCTCCGCTCGGGTGAACCAGTCGTCCGAGCTCTCGGCGGTGGCGCAGTCGGTCCACGAGTGCGTGGGCGACGAACGGTCAGACCACACGAACGAGGAGGGCGCGACGTAGCCGTCCCAGACGATCTCGTCGCGCACGCATCGGCCCATGCCGGTCCACACGTGCGGGCCGGGCATGTGGTACAGCCCGAAGTTCGAGCCGAGCGGGGTGAGCCGCCCGCGGTGCATGGGGTTGATGACCGCCCCCGTGCTGACCTGCACCTGCAGGGTGTCACCCATCTCGATCGTCCCCGTGAGCGCGAAGGCGAGGGTGTAGGTGTGGCCCGTACGGGTCACCTCCTCCTCGGTCTGCCACTCGACGGTGATGGACGAGACACCAGCGGCCATCGGGAACACCCAACCGACAAAACGATACTCGGAGGGGTTCACGACGACGCCGTCACGCAGGAAGCGCGTGCCCCCCGTGGGCTGGTTCCAGCGCCTGTACCACTGGGTCGTCGCGCTGTCGGTGTTGCCGCCACGGAAGAACACCTCCACCTTCTTGAGGGCGATGGGGCGTCCCGTGGAGCGCACCGTGTACTGCACCTCGTGCGCGCCCGACCTGAGCGCGAGGGACGAGGGCGGGAGGAGCTCGAGGATCGGCTGTCCCAGCGGGAGCTCGGCGTCGGTCGCGGTGTCCGCCACGGGGGCATCGACCGAGGCGTCTGCGACGAACGCGTCCGCGGAAGCCTCCGGCGCGGTGTCCTCCCCGCTGTTGGCGTCGGAGGTCTCGGCCGCGTCCTGATCCGCATCGTTCAAGACGTCCTCGGCGACCGTCGGCGCATCCCGCGGCGCGACGTCCGTCTGTGCGCTGTCGGTCACCGTCGTCTCGGTCACGTTGACGTCGGGACGGGTGATGGTGCCGGTGTCGACGCTCGCCGTGTCGGTCGGCGGGGCTGCGTCCGTCTCGGGCGCGGGGCTGCTCATCGAGCCGGTGGCGGTCGAGCTGCAAGCGGCGAGGATCGCGAGGGTGAGAGCGAGGCCGGTGGTGCTGTGGTTCACGGTGGTATCCTTCTCTTTCTTTGAATGATCGACTGACTGCAAGGGGATGGCGTATGCCTTAACGTCGAATCTTCGACGCATATCCCTTTTCACTGATCGTCAGAACACGAGGTTCTAGGCGAAATACTAGCTAAGTTAGCCAATTTTTCCGCCTACGACCTCCTGAAGGCGTAGGTTGGATAGAAATAATATAATACCCTAAAAAAGCGATTTTGTCAATCGTTTCATCAGAACCCCCTAGCCCTATTCCTCTTACGGTATTGACGATACTGACGACAAAAATCCCTCTTAAACAATAACTTCCAGCTTCTCCCAACGCTTCATCTCCACGAGCAACCGATTCCATTGACTTCGGACAAGGTCTACCAGCGGAAACACCAGTAAAAACTGGTGTTTTTGCGTTCTCAGAGGGCCTTGCAAAGCTCTGGCTGACAAAACATTTCACACGTGGGCCCCGCTTGTCTTTCTTGAATGGCCTGACGGCCACCACGAATGACGTCGGAGAGACGGTCTGGTCCCGTCCAAAAATATAAGCTGGTTTCACTTGGTTCTGTTGCTTTTTTTGAGCTCTTGAGAATGTTTTAGCCAAGCATCCCTGCTTAGATTCCAGTGCGGGTCTATAATTCCGTATTCGTGAATTTTTCTTGGTCCACGGACACAAAGTTGAAGGAGAAGACCTTCACTCGTGCTGCCTGGTTTCCTTTCATTTTTGATCGGAAATATTGCTAACGTCTCCCCTTCGTGAAGGGCGAGTTCATACCGATCTAGACTAAGGTCGTGTGCGCTTTTTAAGGCTAGGTCTACTGAGCCAAAACGACGTGGCTTGATGACTTTCAAGGAATACTCTACCGAGCTATAGGCATCAGACGCGGTCACGGCTTCCATAGCTTCCTTGGCATACCAGAAAATATCTTCCGGATCCGTAGATACAAACACATTCTGTACCCTGTCTCCCGTTTTACTCGGTGAAAGAGCGGGCTTACAGGCTGCTTCTCCTGAAAAGGATTCCGTCTCAAACCGATAAACACAGTCATCAAATGTCCCATCTAAAAACCCACGTAGTGGATCGTTAACGGCTAAAACTGCTAGCAGCAGTCTTCGTTCTTCAGGTGGGATCGAACTCGGAATGGAAATGGAACGCAGAGGCAAACCAACGATCTCTTCAATGAGAAAGGTTTGAAACTGTTTCAAAAATTCACCCTTCTTGAAGTTCACGTGTTGTTGTAGCTTCCAAGTAGCATCTTTGAGAGCTTTTTGAGCCTGTCCAGAAGCTTCCTTTATCTGATCGTAAAGTCGTTCTAGTTCTTCCCGTTCCTTTTTTAAGGACTCGTCTAATATCAATAACTGCTTTAGTGGCAAGTTGGTTACCGACAAAAGGTCGGCCATTTTCCACTCAAAAGAGACGCCTGTTTTATTTGAGCGTTCGGATGTCCAATGAGGATTTGTATAAATACTAGCAAACCATGGCATGAAGGACCGAGTTCTTCGAAAGTACTCCTGCTGTCCTTCTGGAGAGATTCTTTCATGAACAGAAATAGCTGCAGAATAAGGATCAATCTTCGCTTGATAGCCATGGTACTCTGCAGAAGTGCGAAGCGCTTCCTTGCGTAAAACTGGTAATGGAGGAGGACAAAGTTGCGTGCGTTTTTCTGTACGTGACACACCATCAAGAAATGATGCTACTTCAGTTCTAGATAGAGCATGTTCACGTTCATGGTAGAAAACTGGTCTTTCCATAAGGTTTTCAGGATCTTTGCTACCCATTTCCATTTTTTTATTGAGCAGAGTCAGTTATTACGGTTTGTGTCGAGCCTCCAACCTTATAGTACTCCTCAGCTTCTTTGAAGTTCTGAGGATAAAATGGTTGAAGTTCGCTCGTAACTCCGTTGGGACGATCCGTTTTTTGTGTGGCTCTTAGCACCGCTTTCCAATGACGCTCAGCTGTTTCTTGCGGAAGTTCTGAGAGCTGTTTTAGGAAGGACTGGATATAGCACTTCATACCTCCCCCTGCATTTAGCGAAAAGACCATGCCTACAGGAAGATGTCCGCTCTGATCAAACCAGAAATAATCTTCTGTGTCAGGGTGCGTTTCTCTTTCTTGTTCTTCATACGAGATGACTTTCGATAGGATCGAATATGGGCCGGAATGGGCGATCGGATCAAATCCGAGTCCCTCAACAATCTTTTTATCGCTTATGCGCATATCATTCTGACGTGCTTGATTCAAAAATTGGAGAAACAAGTTTTTAAAGGAATCCTGTCTCCTGAATAAAAATTTTGGGTGTTCCTTGAATGCATCGGGGACCTTTATGCCTCTCTCTTGCATAAAATTTATGACTTCTTCTGTCTTGGTTGCAAATGCTTCTGCATCGATAAAAATATGCGCATCGACGTCGCTATGATGGGCGATCGTTTCATCCAGTACTTTGCCTTTGGTAAGTGAGCCAAAAAAGGTTATGGTAACTGGAACCGGAAATTGGGCGCGAAAGTCCTTGAATGCCCGCATGTACCACTTTACCCTTTCCCGAGAGATCTCATCAGGGGAAATATCATAACGTCTGCGGGTGCTTGGCTCGTATTTGATTTTCACGCGTTCACCTTCGTTCATATGATGGATAATATCTTATTTTGCTTTTTATTCTGTCGTATTTTAAAGCAAAACACAAATGCAACTGAATACTCTCCGATTCCTCATCTGGTCATGGAACCGGTTTCTACTCTTTTACTTATTGCTGGGTAGAATAAAATCTGACTTAGCAGGCTGAGAATAGAATCCCCAGAATAGAACCACGCTCCTCAAAATCAAAGTCCTGTCGTCAGATGCTCAACCTGCAGAACGTTCGCTTTCCCGTATCCTTCACCCCAACCCCACCTCATCTCTCAGCTAGTAACTCAGAAAACCAGTTAGTAAAATACCCCTTCCTTGTTTCAGGCTTGAGATTGGAAAAAGGTTCGAGTCTGATCATAAAGCAATACCAGCGGAAACACCAGTAAACACTGGTGTTTTTGCGTTCTCAGAGGGCCTTGCAAAGCTCTGGGTGACAACAGTTAAATGTTTTCTGTTATGATAATCCTAATTTTATGCCCGAATCCTTCCTTCAGCGCCAAATCATTCCTCTCGTACTCACGGTCGTCGTATTCGCTGTTCTTGTTGCCCTCCTCTTTCTTGAAATCGTGGGGCTCAACCATCTTACAACGACCGATATTCTCCTCAAAATCCGTTGGTGGGATATTCTTGTGGGGCTCACGATCTATCTCAAAACCTCCATCGACTTTGCCATGTATATCGGTCGTCTGATGGATAAATATCCCACTTGGAAGGGGCGAGTGGCAATTGAAATTGGAACGGCAGTGGGGAATGCGGCTGGTACGATGATCATTCTGTTTGTATGGACATTTTTTAAAGAAATCAAATGGTTGTTGGCTTTAATGATTTTTGTGGCTTCCCTCGTCCTCTTTAAGCTGGCCGAAGAGAGTCTGGAGCACGCCAAGGACCAAGATGGGCGCATGCCTGGTTGGTTTCGTCGGATGGTAGAAGGATTGGAGCATGGTCTCGATAAATTGAATAAAGCGATTGCACCGATATTAAAATACGTCATTCCCGACCTGCGTCTAAAAGATCAAATCGCCAAAGGCTTTTGGCCACTCTTTGTCGCCTCTTTCACGGTTCCATTTATTTTAGGCTTAGATGATTTTGCCGGCTACGTTCCACTTTTTAATGTGGTCAACGTCTTCGGCTTCGGCATCGGTGTCTTTGCCGGACATATGATCCTTAATATCCTGCTGTATCTTTCACCGACGCGCACCATCAAAGCGGTGAAGCAACCCGTTATTTCCTTTTTAGGCTCCATTGTCTTCGTGGGTCTTGGGATCTGGGGCTTCATCGAGGTCGTCAAAATGCTGTCGCATTAGTGAGTCGATATCTGCTATCATAGCTTCATGCTTCAATCGCCATGGTTGTACCAGCTCCGTCGCACGCGCCCGGTCCATCGTTTGCATGAATATCAACGTGCCGATGTCATTATTATTGGTGCTGGAATTTCAGGTACGGTCACCGCCTACCACATCCTGCGTTATACACCCTATAGCGTGATGTTGGTCGATGCGCATCGCGTCGGACATGGGGCTTCAGGAAAAAACGCGGGCTATATGTTGGCTGATATTGAGCGGCCTTTAAAAGAACTGGTGGACACGCTGGGAGAAGATGAAGTCAAAAAGGGAATCCGTGCCTTAGATTCCAGCTGGGACATTCTCGACCAAATGCGTGGTGATCTGACATTGGTCACACCGATATTTCCTTCTAATGGACATTACGGCTTTGCCAAATTCGAAGCGTTTTTTTCAGAACTGGAAAATTTTTATTGGAAACGAGCGGCTGGCGTACCTACCGTGCCATTCAAAGTTGCACGCGATTCCTCTTGGATAAAACGCATTCCCACCCGTTACGACGGCTTATGGGAAACCATCGATCCCAAAGAGATCCCCGCCCTTCTCGAACACGACGGCAAAGAATTTGAAGCCGTCGGTTTCCGGCGTATCGCCTGCGGCAACAGTGCTCTCTTATCCGAAGAAATCGTCCAGGCTCTAATCACACGTTTTGGTTCGCGCTTTTCCATTTTTGAAGATACCCACGTGACCGAAGTCACCTGCAGCCATTCCGCCGTCAACGTCCGCGCCGGTTCGGTCACCGTCGATGGCAAATGGTCCGTGCTTTGTACCAACGGCTTCGAGCAATTTCATATCAAAGACGCGGATGGTGCTTCTCTTGATCCAAAATTCCATTCCCTCGTCAAAGGCGAGGTTGCCTACATGGAAGGGTTTCTGCAGGATGAACCTAAGCCAGCCGGAGGATTCCTCTACGTCGATACCGATATGCCGAGCGAAGAGCCCTACGTCTATGTCTCGCGTCGTCCGTTTGAATTTGAATCAAAACCAAAAACATTAGTATCCATTGGAGGCCCCGAATACATCCTGCCGGATACTTCAGACTATGATCCGTTTCATCCATTCCCTAAGTATGCGGAACGAGATTTTAAGCAGTTTCTCGAGAGCGGCCAACGTATTGTGGAAAAAGGCGACGAGCGCGTATTTCGTTGGCACGGTCTCATGGGCTATACCCCCAACCGTGTCCGTTGTATCGGCTTTGAGCCATGTCAGTCCTCTCTCATGTATAACTTGGGCTGCAACGGATTAGGATTAATGCCCTCCATGTATGGTGGCTGGAAGATCGCTCAATTATTGCTAGGCAAAGATGATGGGGTACACATGTTCGACCCGCAGGATCGTCGGTGTTCGTTGCCTGGTTTTTAAGAAGGGTACGTAAGCAAAAACATAAACCCGCCTACAATATAGATGCGGCGGGTTAAGGTTGGCTCCAGGGAGAAACGAAAAGAGTCTTGGTGGAGGATTCATATCCAATCGGAATGGCCCCTGCTTGCAAGGCGTGCAAGCCCGGATCGATGCCTTCCAGACTGTGAATATTACCTACCCTTATCTCATTCAAGATAAAGCCAAAGATGAGGGCAACGATTTCAGCTGCTTGCATCCTCAGCGCGGTGGCGGTTCTATCAGGAAGCAGAGCTTGGTAGAACTCATAAAAGCCCGTTTCGCTCCAGGCCTCGATATCGGCGTGCCGCTGCGCCACGTTGGATTGGAGCACGTTAGCCAGGATTTGCCATCCCAGTGCCCCGAGCCCACGCACGTGAACTACGAGAGCATCTCGAATAACAGGAGCGGCGGACGGCACTCCTGATGCCTCATCCTTAACGCTTTCCGTCTGTGCGACCGGTTGCACGAACGCTGCGAAGAATCTCTCCAGGGCCTTGAGACTCTCCGAGGAAGGATCGGTCCAGGTCTGCTTCTGTTCCGCGGTCAGAGCCTGCAGAACGTGAATGAGCTTTTTCGCCATGGCATTTGGGCCGTATCGTTCCATGTATTGCCGGCTCGGTCGTTGCGCATAGCGCCGCGGTGAGCCATAAACCTGCGAGAGGATAATCGATCCTGCTCGCGCTGCCTCCTCAATATATACTACAAGATCCATGCTCGCCTCCAGTGGGATTTGAGCATGGATCCTTGTTTTTATCAAGTCTAAACGCTTACGCCATGACCTCTTCCCAAGGTAACCCCGCTTTCCCGAAATGCCCATACGCAGCCGTTTGTTGGAAGATTGGACGTCGTAAGCCGAGTCGTTCAATAATCGCTTGTGGACGGAAATCGTATTTCGAAAGCAGAGCACGATCAATGGCTTTGCCATCTTGGTCAATCGCTTCGACCATGAGCGGATCAATACGGCCAATGGCGTACGCTACCGATACCAGACAGGCTTTAGCATGACCCTGCGCCACTAGATTCTTGGCGACAAAGCGCGCCATGTAGGCTGCCGAACGGTCAACTTTTGTTGAATCTTTTCCCGAAAAAGCCCCACCCCCGTGAGGAGCGAGCCCGCAGTACGTATCCACCATGATTTTACGACCGGTCAGCCCCGCATCCGCCTCAAATCCGCCTTGGATAAACACGCCCGTTGGATTCGTCAAAATTTCAATGCCGGTCAAATCACCAATCGTTGGACCGATCAATTCTTTAATCAAGGTTTCACGAATCGTTTCTTGCGAGACATCGGCCGCGTGTTGTGTACTGACAAGCACGGTTGCTACCTTCCCATCACGCATCGTGATCTGCGTCTTTCCATCCGGACGCAACCAGTTGCAGGCAGAGTTCTCACGGCGCAACCGTTCCAAGCCGCGTGCCAGTTCGTGGACCAATACAATCGCTTTCGGCATCTTCTCCGGCGTTTCATCGCAGGCAAAGCCATACATAATGCCTTGGTCGCCAGCCCCACCAGGATTCACGCCCTGCGCAATATCCGGCGACTGTTGCGCAAGGTGAACAATAGCTTTCAGGTTCTCAGTGTACCCAATATCTGTATACACCTTGCGGACGACCGCCTCGACATCGACTTGCGCGCGACTCGTAACTTCCCCGCCAATCACGAGGAGTCCATGCGAGCCAAACGATTCAACCGCTACACGACTGGTTGGATCTTCTTTTAAAAACGCATCTAACACGGCATCGGACATTTGGTCGCACACTTTGTCTGGATGGCCAGACGTGACAGACTCAACAGTATACGTAGAAAAGGGGAGAGCGGACATCATAGTGACTCAGGAGAGTAGAGGAGTAGGTAGTAGGAGAGTAGTAGAGGGAGGGTTTTGGTAAGCATTTAGAGCTACTAAGCGAAGCGCCTACTCGCTACTCTCCTACTCGCCTAATAATTAAAAAACTCTTTATCGTTCGAAAAAGAGGTGGCATGTGGATGCGTTATCTTTCCCGAAAGGGGGTTGGAGGTAGCACCTTCCGTAAAACGGTGGTTGCCGGCAGACTCATAACGGGCCAAATCCCTAGTCTGCACTCTGGATAACTTATTTAATTGTATAAGTAGGCTAATGGTCGGGTGATTCTACGTCAAGACCGAAGACAAAATTGCCCTTTCCCTCCCAATCTTTTACTCTACCTCTATGATTTCCTACGTATTTTTATCTCCAGCTACGTTAAGCGAAGCTGATAGGGGAGCGATCGAACAGCTCCTTGGGCAGCTTTCTCACCGCCCCATAACGGTAAGTCATGAAGAGACGGAGAGCATTCTTGCGCAAGCCCGGGTGCTGGCGGCTCGCAATGAAGAAGGAAGAATGGTGGGGATGGCCTCTTTATATAAAATGACGCTTTTTGGGCGGACAATAGGCCATGTCGAACAGGTGGTCGTCGATCAAAATACGCGCGGCCAAGGGATCGGACGAAGTCTCATGGAACATCTCATAGCCGAAGCAAGGAGGCTTGGAATAAGCAGGATGATTCTTACGAGTCGCCCAGAGCGTGTCGAAGCGAATCAATTGTATCAACGTCTCGGGTTTTCCTTATACGAGACGAACGTGTACCGGATGGATTTGGATTAACTACCTTCTTTTGTCCAACTGCGTTCAGGATGACGGAGAGGGGATAGGCTCCTCCACCGTCGTATCGATATTCGCGGCCGCTAGCACTTCTTCCACGCTGGTAAGTCCTTGCAAGGCTTTTAATAACCCATCCTGTGCCATCGTCACCATCCCTTCCTGGCAGGCCAGCTCCGCAATCTTGTATTCCGATACATTCGCTGCCAAAATTGCCTCCTCAATCCCTTTGCTCATGGTGAAAATCTCGTACATCCCAATACGTCCTTTGTAGCCCATCTGGTTACACGCCTCACAGCCTTTACCGGGTGCCATGAACTTCAAACTCTGCATGTCTACCCGTTCATGACTACTCTCAGGAACCGTTCGTAGGGTCTCGGTAACTTCATGTAATTGTGAAGGGGTAAGTGTGGCTGGAACTTTACATTGTTCACATAATCTTCGAACCAATCGTTGTCCAATGACCGCATTCAAGGCCGGTGCGAGCAAAAACGGTTTTACCCCCATCGATAGAAAGCGGGGGATGGCACCAGCGGCACTATTGGTATGGATGGTAGAAACCACTAAGTGACCTGTCAGGGCGGCTTGAATAGAGATCTCAGCCGTTTCCAGATCACGGATTTCACCTACCATCACCACATCCGGGTCTTGGCGCAAAATCGAGCGCAGACCTTTGGCAAAGTCATAATTCTTCTCATGGTCAATCTGGCTTTGGTTAATGCCCTTCAATTTATATTCAATCGGATCTTCCAGTGTAATTACTTTTACCTCGGAACTATTGAGCTTTTTTAAGATCGCATACAACGTCGTCGTTTTTCCGGATCCAGTCGGACCGGTCGTGACGATCATGCCGTTTGGTCGCTCAATTTCACGAGCCAACCGTTCCGCCGCTAACCCACGAATGCCCAGCTTATCAAACTCAAGCGCAATCGTTTTTGGACGCAAAATACGTAACACCACCGATTCGCCGTACGCCGTCGGCAAAAAGCTGGCACGAATATCAATCTTTTCGTCGCTCAAATAGATCGTAATACGTCCATCTTGGGGGATGTGTTCAACATTGATTTTAACTCCAGCCAATAATTTTAAGCGCGCAATCACTTGCTTCCAGGAAGCCGCTGGCAAGCGCGCCGCATCATGTAAAATGCCATCTACGCGAAAACGCACTTTAATGTCATCCTCTTCCGCTTCCACATGGACGTCAGAAGCACTTGAGCGCAATCCCGCACCAATAATTAACGTCATCACATCTGTGATGGACACTTGGCTAATCCGTTCTTGTAGCTGCTGAAAATTGCTGATCTCCTGTTCGTACTTAGCCAAGTCTTTTTCTTCAATACGATAGCCATACACCACCTCTTTTACCTCCGGTAGCACATCGTATAGCCGCTCAGCTTCCCGGAAACTCGCCTCAGAAATTAGATATTTTGTGACTTCAGAGTGGTGTTCCTGGGCCAATTTTTCAATCACGTTTGTTGCGGTCTCAGTTTCTTCCACAAGCCCAACACGGATATCCCCGCCTTGGGCATAAAAAGCAATGACGCGTGCAGCGTTCGCATCTGCACGGGAAATCAAAGAAATTGCCTCGGGTGCAATCGGAAACTGATGCAGAGAAATAAACGGCAGTCCTTTGATCGAAGCCTCTTCCTGTGCCATCCGTTCCTTCTCCTTCAGTTCGATGCCGGCAATGTGTTCCTTTAGTTTGGCGGTCTTCGTCTCATCTGTGATCGGTGGGGGAGTTGACTTAGCAGACTTGCCCACCGTACGCGCAGAGGGCGTCTTGGCAGGAGTCGATGGATCGGTTGCAGGTTGCTTGGGCTTAAACAGGTCTTCAATGGAAGAAGAGGAGGGAGGAAGAGGAGCCATAACCAGATTGCTAAGTTCGAGTTCTGAAAGAAGGGATCTGGGCTAACGCTTGATGGACAAGACGCACCACTTTTGCCACGGCCATCCCTTTGCTTAAACGGCTAAATAAGCGGTTCCAAATCGTATACTGGAACGTGATCATGAATCCCCCAACCGTAAGCAGAGCAACGGCAAACAGGAATTCTGATAGCTGTAGGAGGAGGTTGGTAAGAACGCTTGCTTGAAACACAATCGCGAATCCAACCAGGGCAAAGACGGGAAGAAGTAGCACGAAGATAGCCGCAACACTTGCCAAGAAAAGGGCTACTCCTAGCACAAACATGCCGAACGCCGTTTCCAAAATCACAAACCAAGATTGGCGCATGATCATCCATGCTTCCGTCAGTGCCGCTTTAAGGGGGGCGGCATCCAAGACTACGCGCTGCAAAGCCAAAAGATGGAGAGCGGTTGCCAAGAAACTAATCGCTAACGCCAGGATAATGGCCAAGAGATACGCTACGATCACCCCTACAGATGTAAGGGGAATAACTCTTCCGAAGGGGGCAAGGAACACAAACCAGCCGCCAATATAGGCACCTATCGGCAACAGATTAATGGCGGCCACTTTCCAAAAACAGTCTCCTGCTACCGCAAACGCTTCTTGCAGAGTTGGGCGTGTAAATCTGCCGCGCGCTCCAATAACGTATACCAAGGCTGCCTGACACAAGATAGATAAAACGAGTACTGTGATACCGAACACAATCGCCAACAATGATACTTGAACCAGCTTTAAACTAATGATTGCACGCGCAAACAGGCTAGAACCTACGTTGATAATCTGCATGATCTCACTCCATCCGGGCAAAAGAGATATCTGTCCCAAAGAAGAAACATTGCCAAGATGTTCCCGCATCAGGCGGACGAGCACGTCAATAATTCCGCCGGTTTGCAGGATCCCCGCTGCAACGGCTACTAACCACAGGGCACGCGCGCGCCAAGCCGTGTGCCAGGCATCTTGTAAAATAGTTCGATAAAAAGGACGATGTGAAAGTGGGGGCATATCTTCACACAGGATAGCATAAAAGAAAGAAGAGGCGGATATATCTGCCTCTCTAAAACGACGAAATCCTCGACAAGGCGAGGAAGGGGAGAAAGAAAGGACGAACGGAGTGAGGATGTTAAGGGGAACTTTCGATGGTGATCCCTGCGATAATGGTGCCAGAAAACCAGTTCTGGCTCCAAAAGACGTTCCCTCGCCCATCCAGGAGTTGCGGCTGAGTAAGGTGTATGACACCTTCGCCTCCGAGGAAGAAGTAGAAGGTCGATCCACGGCGGCCTATATGCGTGACCCCGCTACTCACCTTGACATGAAGGCCGCCCCTCACTCGCGCGAGGACATCGAACCCGACCGCATAGTCGGAGATGCTGGGGCCGGTGTACATGGCCATCACCGTCCCGAGGGACAGTCCGCCACAACCGAACAGGACTCCCCAGAAGCGGCACACGTTCACGTCGCCGTGGCGACGAAGTAGGCCGACGCGATCATCCTCGCCAGGGATCTGGACGCTGCTCGAGAACATGTTTCGCATACCGATTTCGAACAACCAGGGCGATCGCCGGTAGGTCGCGCTGACCAGGAACATGGGTGTCACACTGGCCGATGGGCTGTCGCCAAAGCTGGCGCCTCCACTTCCGGTGATCCCCACGGCGCGATCAGGGTGAGGCCGCGTCTGCCTCTTGAACCAGGCACAGCTTTGGCTGGCCATGGCGAGGAGGAAGACGACGATCCACCAGAAGCAGCGTGTCGAATGATCCATCAGAAGAACCTCCTTGCTCAGACACGATGATCAATCGAGTGAGCTAAGAAAGCTAACATAGTTTGCTCACTGCGTCAAAGGCACAGTACCTAAAAACGAAGAAATCCTCGAGGATACGAGGAAGGAAAGGGAAGGAGAATTATTTAATCAGAGCCGTCGATAGCGATACCGACGAAAGGGGCGATTCCCACCGGTCCCTGTGTCCAGAGGATGACACCGTCTTCTGTGGCGAGGGCCCACCGCGTGACATAGAGGCTGGCTTCGCCGCCTGCCTCAATATGGACAGTCCCCACGACGACGCCCTGCTCGCGCAAACGCCATACGGGCATGCGCAAACCGGCTCGCACTCGAAACGCTACTCCGGTATTGCTGCCGGGAGTGAAAAGGATGCCTGAATCACCTTCTCGGAAGGTATTGGCACTCCCCATCGCAGCAATGCCGCAAGCAGAGGCCATACCCCACACCCGGCATACACTTGCTTCCCACATGCCTGACTCGAGTCCGTAGCGGACCGGACGGTTTCCGAAGGCTGTCAGGATGCGGCCCGTGCCCCGCCCGCCAATGGCATAGATCCAGCCATCGCGCCTATACCCCCAGAGGAATCGAAAGGTGGGTGCGGGTGTAGGATGATCGACGAGAGAAGTGTTGAACTCACTCGCGAGCACGATTGCTCGTCGAGGGTTCGGGCTAAGGTTTCTGTGGAGCCAGGCACAGCCTGTGCTGCTCGCCATCAGAAACACGACCAGAAGCGACACCAGCATCTTTTGAAACATCACGGCCATGTTCTCCTAGATGTTGTGATACTTAGCACTGTGCTAAGCAAAAAACCCTATCATTACCAAGATGGATGGTCAAGAAGTCAAGAGGCTTCATTCAAAAAGGGAAAATTCAAATGTCCCCTTGGAACATCCCTCCGTTTAAGAAGAGGGGGATGTTGAAAAGACAAATACCCCCTCTAGAGGGGGTATTTGTCGGGTTAGATAGTTTTATCAAGCTACGGCAGCCTTTTTTTCTACTTCGGTAACCGTTTCTTTATGTACGCTCTTAGGGTTTGTGGGTGGCATGCCCGCGATCTTCGCAAACTCTTCGCGCTCAATCGTTTCATGCTCGATCAAATGTTTGGAGATGCGATCCATGGATGCTCGGTTTTTTGTTACAAGATCAATGGCTGTTTGAAGACCGTTCTTAATCAAGGTATCAATCTCTTGATCAATGAGTACCGCTTTTTGTTCAGAGTAATCACGGTTTTCATGCAATTCGCGCGCTAGAAAAATCATCTCTTCACGTTGACCGTAAATACGCGGACCCAATACATCGGACATACCCCATTGCGTGACCATATTGCGTGCCAAACGCGTCGCATTCTGCATGTCATTCGAAGCACCGGTTGTTATATCGCCAAAGAACGTTTTTTCAGCGGCATATCCACCCAACATGATGGCAATATCTTCCACATATTCATTACGACGGCGCATTTGTCGGTCTTCAATCGGTAAACGAATCGTATATCCAGCCGCACGACCACGACTGATGATCGATACTTTTTGGACAGGATCAGCATGAGGGAGTAAATGCGTTACCAGAGCATGACCAGCCTCGTGATAAGCGGTTACCTTGCGCTCTTCTTCGTTCATGATGTGGCTCTTGCGTTCTGGTCCGAGCATGACTTTCTCAATCGATTCTAACAGTTCCGTCATGCTGACTTCTGTTTTATTGCGGCGTGCGGCTAAGATAGCAGCTTCGTTCATTAAGTTGGCCAGATCTGCTCCGGAGAATCCGGGAGTTCGCTCCGCCAGCTTCCGCAAATTCACATCTTTGGTAAGAGGTTTATTTTTTGCATGAATCGTAAGAACTTCTTCGCGGTCGCGGATATCCGGCGGGTCAATCACAACGCGACGGTCAAAACGACCTGGACGCAGCAACGCCGGATCAAGCACATCTGGACGATTGGTTGCCGCTACCACGATGACGCCCAGGTTAGGCTCAAATCCATCCATCTCAACCAAAATCTGGTTTAACGTCTGTTCGCGTTCGTCATGCGAGCCACCAAGCCCAGCTCCGCGCTGACGTCCCACCGCATCAATTTCATCAATAAACACAATGCAAGGAGCTGTTTTTTTGGCTTTGGTAAACAAATCGCGTACACGTGAGGCACCAACACCCACAAACATTTCTACAAACTCTGAACCACTGATATGCAAGAAGGGAACGCCCGCTTCTCCAGCTACAGCACGCGCAAGCAGCGTCTTACCCGTTCCAGGCGAACCCATAAGCAGCACACCCTTAGGAATCTTGGCACCTAGCTTGGCAAATTTTTCGGGACTCTTTAAAAACTCAACCACCTCCATGAGTTCTTGCTTAGCTTCTCGTGCTCCAGCAACATCTGCAAAGGTAACTTTAGAAGTATCATCTTTAGGCGTTTCTTTGGCGGATGATTGTCCAAAGGACATCGCGCGGTTGTTCTGTCCTTGGATTTGTCGAAAAAAGAAGAACATGAGGCCAAATACCAGCAAGAAGGGGATCAGGGTTGGTAGAACCGCACCCGCCCAATAGCCTACGCCACTCTGTTCTTTGACGGTAACTTGAATCTGACGAGCTTTTTCTGCATCGACGCCATAATTTCGCAAGAGTTCAGAAAACGACTCAGTTGATTCTTTATCGACAGAAGCTTTATTTCCGTCTTTAAACGTCACGTCCAGCTTTGTTCCTTGCACCTCAACTTTACTTACCTCACCGCTTTGTACACGGGAAACAAACGTCCCGACATCGAGGGTTTTAGGATTCTCAATCGTAATCATCGAAAAGATCCCGCCGACCAAAACAATGGTCCCGATCATCACCAGGATATTACGTGTAGTAGCATTCATAGTCATTCTTCAAGCCTAACGAAAAAAGCAGGATTCGTCTAGCGTTTCCTGCTTTTTCTAGGGGTATCTTATTTCTTCTCGCTGCCGTCTTCCTTCCCTTTCTTAAGAGAGAGGCCGAGACGATGACCTTCCGCATCGATCGAGATGATGCGGAACTCGAATTCGTCGCCGGTACGAGCAATCTCGTTTACATCTTTCACAGGCTTGTTGGATAGTTCACTAATGTGTGCCAACCCATGGATGTCCGGATCCAGTTCCACGAATAAACCGAACGGATTAATTTTGAGCACCTTTCCTTTAACCCATTGACCCATGGCATATTTTTTAGCCACGTTCTTCCAAGGATCATCTACCAATTTCTTCATGGACAAGAAGATCTTGGAGCCTTCAATATTGATGATTTCTGCACGAACATGGTCGCCAACCTTGAGCACATCGCGAGGATGGTCAATGCGCTGCCAAGCGATTTCGGAGATGTGAACCAAGCCTTCCAAGTTCTCATCAAAGCGGACAAAGGCTCCAAAGTCCGTCACCGCCGTCACATTCCCTTCCACGCGTTCGCCAACTTGGTGTTTGGCGAGCACGGATTCTTGTTTGGTTTCCCAGACCGCTTTCTCAGACACAACGACTTTTTCCTCCTCTTCATTTACGTCTAAGATCTTAACCTCCAATTCTTGGCTAACCAATTGCTTAAGTTTTTCCTGGATCTTAGCCTTTTCGCCGCCTGCTACACGAGGATAATTGTTAGGGGAGAGCTGGGACACTGGGATAAACGCTGGCACGTTCTCGACACGGGTGATGCAGCCACCTTTGTTAGCATCCAGGATCTTGACCTTGATGACCACGCCTTGCGTGAACAATTCCTTAATCTTATCCCAAGCGCGTTTGCGTCCAGCACCCTTCAAGGATAACTCAAGTTCACCAAACTCATTATCAAGTTCGATAACGGTAGCTTCCACTTCGTCGCCAATGCGAAGGTCGAGGTTCTTATCAAGCTCAGGGCCACGGATAAGACCAATGGCAATGCCGCCTAAATCACAACGCACTTCATTGCGGCCAACCGCAATCACAACACCTTTAACTACATCACCAACCTTTGGAAAGGCCAAAGAGCCTTCCTTTGACTCAATCAACGTCTTAAAATCCGACATAGCTTCACGATGGGTTCCACAGAGGCCGAGGACGCTGAGCGTAAATCCGCCAGTCCGCCTGAGCATGGGAAGATGGGTGGAGGGTAAAGGAAATCAGCCAAACGGTCAAGGTGGTCTGGGGCGGGTTCCATTCTCGATACTCGATACTGTATACTCGATACTGTTATATGGTTCCCTGGACCTTTGAACTGGATTCCGCCGACGGCCTCGCCGACTTTATTGAGTACCATTCGTGTCTTTTATCAGAAGCCGACCAAGTACTAGGGAAAACGTCCTTCACCTCTTCTGAAATAGCGTCCAAAGGAAAAGAGGCTCTCCATACCCAAGCCCTGGCTGTAGGCCGAGCTACCTGGGGTATGCGACAAGCCTTGATACAATGGGTTCGGGAAGATGGAAGAGCGCAAGAACGCGAAGCTATCTTGCAAGCGGCTCGACCAACCACAACCGTTCTCTTAGCTCGATTATGGAAAATGCAGCCTGACGCCCCATTAGAAGAAGTGATGGCTTCTGAGCAAGCCGTATTCGCCTTGCATGATGAGGAGCGCGCGGAAATCGCCTACCTCCGTCCAGAATTGTGGCTTACGCTTTGGAAGCAAAAGAGTCACGTGATGCAGTCATCAAGTCACGCCTACGAACGCGAAGTCGCTTTTTTTGAGAGTCGCCTCATGGAAGAGCGGAAACGGTTAGAAGGAGAGGGGAGTCTGCAGGCAAAAAAACAACGGGAAAGACTGAACCAACTAGAAGAGCAAGTATTTTTGAAAGGGGAGAGGGTGGATGTGAGTATGTGGGATACCTAAGAGAAGGGATCAACGCAAGCAATTTTCTATGTTCCCTGTTTCCGGCCTTTCCAATATTCGTGAACGATCGGCAAAAGAGATACGGCCACGATGCCGACAATAATCAACCCAAAGCGTTCTTTTACAATGGGCAAATTTCCAAAAAAGTAGCCACCTCCTACAAACAGGCTAACCCAGACAACTCCTCCCACTACGTTATATTGCAAAAAGGTGGCGCGAGGCATGTTTGCCATGCCGGCAATGAAGGGGACAAAGGTACGAATAATAGGAGCAAACCGTGCCAAGAAAATCGCGCGATGGCCATGTTGCTTGAAAAACGTTTCTGCCCGCGCCAAGTGTTGCGGATTGATGGGCACGCCAAACAGCTTTTTTGAAGTGGTGACCCGTACGCCTAATCGTCTGCCTAGGGAGTAATTAACCCAATCGCCAATAATCGCCGCGGCCATAAGCCCCGCAAGGATGATCCAAGCGTTTAAAACACTAAGACCGGCAAGAGCACCGACGGCAAAGAGCAATGAGTCACCCGGTAAAAACGGAGTGACCACCAACCCTGTCTCACAAAAAACGATCAAAAATAAAATGGCATATAGCCAGTTTCCATAAGTACTTTGTAAGGCGGCTAACGAGCGGTCGATGTGGAGGATAAAAGAAATGGCTTCAGAAAGAGAAGAAAACATAAAACCGATCATACGGTTTTTTTGTACCCTTGACAATTTGCCGATCCGGGCGTGAGATAATCCGCGATTTTTTTTCGCGCGAAACTAGGCATTGAGCCCAAGAAAGACGCCCAACGTCCCTTCGACTCGAACCCGGTTCCACGCGGTCTAATAACCTCGGGTTTAAAACTAAAAACCGAACAAGTAACTCTCGGCGGATGGTCTGCAGAGACGAGCTTGTTGGAGTCGGGCAACGTGTAAACGAGGAAATACTCGAGCACGCGTCTGGCGGCCATAGGTAGGGTCATGACTACGAATACAGAGGTTTCCACGGACAGGGGAGCCGAAGAAGTGCCGTCTGCTTCCGGAGCTGCGTCTTCCGGAGAGGATAGCCGGCACGATCACAGTCAGATGGTGAAGGTGTCTGACGCGATGAAGCTCGCTCTCGGGGCGCTGGGCGTCGTCTACGGCGATATCGGTACGTCGCCGCTCTACGCGGTGAAGGAGTGCTTCGCCCCTGGCCACGGCGTCGACCCGACGCCCGAGAACGTGCTGGGCATCCTCTCGCTCATCGTGTGGTCCCTGGTGCTGGTGATCGTGGTGAAGTACATCACGTTCATCCTGCGTGCCGACAACCATGGAGAAGGCGGCATCCTCTCCCTGCTCGCGCTCGTGGGCAATGGCAAGGGGGCCAAGTGGGGAATGGTGATGCTCGGCCTCTTCGGTGCAGCTCTCCTCTACGGTGACGGGATCATTACTCCCGCGATCTCGGTGCTCTCGGCCGTCGAGGGTCTCGAGGTGGCCACGCCGCGGATCCATCCGCTCATCGTCCCGATCACGGTCGTCATCCTCGCCGGTCTCTTCCTGATCCAGAAACGAGGAACAGCAAGCGTCGGCGCGGTCTTCGGGCCCGCCACCCTGGTGTGGTTCGTGAGCATCGCCGCCGCTGGCCTGCCATGGATCATCCGTCGACCCGAAGTCCTGGCAGCCTTCAACCCGCTCCACGGTGTGGCGTTCTTCGCCCACCATGGTAAGCACGGGTTCCTGCTTCTGAGCGCGGTTGTACTGTGCATCACAGGTGGCGAGGCGCTCTACGCCGACATGGGCCACTTCGGGCGCAGGCCCATTCGCTGGGCCTGGTACGGAGTAGTGCTGCCGGCCCTGCTCGTTAACTACCTGGGCCAGGGTGCCGTCCTCCTCGAACGCGGCGAAGTCGTGCGGGCCAACCCCTTCTACGGTCTCGTGTCGGGTTGGATGATCTACCCGATGGTGGCCGTCGCGACGGTTGCCACGGTGGTCGCGTCGCAGGCACTCATCTCGGGCGCGTTCTCGCTTACGCAACAGGCGGTGCAGCTCGGGTACTGCCCGCGCGTAACGATCGTGCACACGTCGGGCAAGGCCGAGGGGCAGATCTACATCCCCGAGGTGAACCACTTCCTGATGGTGGCGTGCGTCGCGCTCGTGCTGGTGTTTCGTGAGTCATCGGCTCTCGCGGCAGCCTACGGCATCGCCGTGACCGGCACCATGAGCATCACGTCGGTGCTCTTCTACAAGCTCACCCGTCAGTGGAACTGGCCTGCGTGGAAGAGCGTCGGTCTGGTGGCGGTCTTTCTCGCGATCGACCTCGCGTTCCTCGGCGCCAACGTCGTGAAGATCTCCGAGGGCGGTTGGTTTCCGCTCGTGATCGCGGCGGTCGTGTTCGCGGCGATGACCACGTGGAAGAAGGGCCGCGCGATTCTCGGCGGCCACATCCTCGCGAAAGCACTGCCGATGCCGCACTTCATGGACGACGTGAAGGTCACGAAGCCGCACCGCGTGAAGGGCACGGCGGTGTTCATGACATCGAACCCCGACGGCGCGTCGCCGGTTCTGTTGCACCACTTCAAGCACAACAAGGTGTTGCACGAGCAGGTGATCATGCTGTCGATCACAACGCAGCACGTGCCCGAGGTACGAGACGCCGACCGCGTCGAGATCACGGAGCTGGGCGAAGGCTTCTGGCGGGTGCTCGCCCACTACGGCTTCATGGAGACCCCCGACGTCCTTAAAGTGCTCGCCCTCTGCCGCGACAAGGGCCTGGTCGCCCGGACCGACGACACTAGCTTCTACCTCGGCCGCGAGACGCTCATTACTAAGGAGAAAGGTGGAATGGCGTCCTGGCGCAAGGTTCTCTTTGCCTTCCTCTCCCGAAACGCGCGGCCCGCCAATATGTTCTTCAACATCCCTCCCAACCGCGTCGTCGAGCTCGGAACCCAGATCGAACTCTGACGGGCTCAACTCAGTGGCATCCTCCTTATTTCTTACGCCTCGTTCGCTCGTCGGAGGCTTATCCGACCAGCAAACGAAGCGTTTTTGCTTTATATAAGGGGATTTTTGTTAAAAACAAGAGTAAAGATTAGAGAGGGAAGGGCGTCCAAGCACAATTTGATATGCCCCGCAAGTTATCAGTACTTGACAGTAGTTTTTAGGGGCCGTGAAATAGATCACTATTAAAACGCAAGACCTATCCGAGGCCTGCCGAGCGGAACTAGGCATTGAGCGAAGGCGTAACCAGCTTTGACTCAGCACCCGGTTCCACGCGGTGTAAAAGCTGAGTGGTTTAAACATCAAAACCGAACAGGCAACCTGCGGCAGATGGTCTGCTTGCAACAAGTCTGTTGGAGTCAGGCGGAGCGTGAACGGATGATCTCCGAGCGCACGTCTGATCGCACGAGGCGGAAAAATGACAGCGGACGTTTACAGACATAACGATGGACCGTCTCAGCAGATGGTTCACGTGGCTCTGAGCAAGAATATCTGGCTGATGGCACTGGGTGCCGCGGGTGTGGTGTTTGGAGACATCGGCACGAGCCCGTTGTACACCATCAACGAGCTCAACAATCATGCGCGGCTGCAGGGCGATCCGGTCAAGGTCTTCGGGGCGTGTAGCCTCGTGTTCTGGGCACTCACCCTGATCATGGGGATCAAGTACCCCATGTTCGTTCTCCGGGCAGACAACAAGGGGGAGGGTGGCACGTTTTCGCTCCTCGCTCTGCTCAAGGACCGCCCTGGGAAGTTCGCCCTGCTCCTCACGAGTGCCTTGCTGGTTGGGGCTGCGGCATTCCTTCTCGGTGAAGGGGTGCTGACCCCGGCCATGAGTGTGCTCTCTGCCTGGGAGGGGACGAAGCCGATCACTTCCT
This sequence comes from uncultured Gammaproteobacteria bacterium, assembly GCA_964438015.1. Taxonomy (GTDB): domain Bacteria; phylum Patescibacteriota; class Patescibacteriia; order 2-12-FULL-60-25; family 2-12-FULL-60-25; genus JAGOUY01. The sequence goes on along the minus strand of CAYTIN010000011.1, from coordinate 13,185 downwards.
GGTTCAGCGAGAGTCGCGTCGTGTGGTTCACGGTCGCCACACTCCTCGCTCTGTTCGCTATTCAGTACAAGGGGACTGCTCTCATCGGCCGCGTGGCTGGTGTCTGGATGACGATCTGGTTCGTGGCCATCGCGTTCATCGGGGCGCGTTCGGTCGCGGGGCATCCCGAGATCCTGCTCGGAACGGTGAATCCGCTTAATGGTCTGTGGTTTCTCATCCACGAGTGGCGACATGCCGCCGGGCTGGCGGGGTTCACCGCGATCTTCGTCGTCCTCGGGAGCGTTACGCTCTCGTTCACGGGCGGTGAGGCTCTCTACGCGGACATGGGCCACTTCAATCGTGCCTCCATCCGTCTCGCCTGGGCCCTGATCTATCCCTGCCTCATCCTCAACTACTGTGGTCAGGGTGCCCGACTCCTCGAGCCGGCACCGCTCCTCGGTCGTGAGATGAACGCGCTGGGGCAGGTGACCAATCAGGGTAACGTCTTCTTCTCGATCGTCCCTGGTGGGACTACCGGCCTCATCTTCATGGTCGTGCTGGCGGTGGGCGCCACGGTGATTGCTTCGCAGGCACTCATCTCGGGTGCCTTCTCGGTTTGCCGGTCGGCCATCGCACTTGGTCTTCTGCCGCGGATGGAAGTCTGCAACACTTCGAGCGACCACGAGGGTCAGGTGTACATGCCCACGGTCAACCGTGCGCTCTGTGTGCTTTGCCTCATCCTGGTCATCTGGAAGCGCTCTTCCACCAACCTCGCGGCGGCTTATGGGCTCGCCGTGACCTGGGTCATGCTGACCACGTCGCTCGCCATGATCGCCATCGCGATGTACGTGTGGGGGTGGCCGCGCTGGAAGGCGCTCATCGTATTCGTCCCTTTCGTCTTCATCGACGCGAGCTTCTTCACCGCCAACATCACCAAGTTCGCCAACGGCGGCTTCATTCCCGTCGTGCTGGGCTCGAGCTTCTTCTACCTCATGACCACCTGGCGCGAGGGCAGTGCCATCCGAGCGCAGAAGATGGTGGTGCAGGATGCATCGGTCACGTCGTTCGCTGAGTCGCTCCAGATCGAAGCCACGGGCCCGAATCTCGTGCGGAGCAATTTTCTCGGTATCTTCCTCACGGCCAACCCGGACAAGGGTGCTGTGCCTCTGCCGGTGCTCCACCACTTCAGACGGTACCACTCCTTGCCTCTGCGCATGCTGTGGGTGACGGTCGTGATGGACACCTCGCGTCCGTCCGTTCCCGCGGAAGAGCGCTGCTCCGTCTTCAATGTTCCGATCGAAGGCGAGCACATTCGTCGCGTGATCCTTCGCTATGGCTATCGGGAGACGCCTCAGGTCCACGCGGACCTTCGTGCTCACGATCTGACCGAGATGCATCAGACCTACTTCGTGGGTCGCGAGACGCTCGTGCGAGATGACCACTCCAAGTTCAGCATCCTTCGTTGGGCGGTGCTTTCCTTTCTCAGCAAGAACGTGGCACGTCGTCCTGACCTCTACTTCGGCCTGCCCATTCAGTCCACGAGCGAGGATGGCGTCATCGTGGCCATCTGATCGTGCCTTCCTCAACTCCAACGCTTTCTTCACCTCCGCGCTTCACTTGCCCACGGGACTGCAGATCCCGGCCAACGGCAGCTGAGGCGCTCTTTTCTTTTTCAAAACTTGACGGAAACCCGTATAAACCGCAACATCCTTTCGATTCCGTGAGCCGCGCCCACCCGATCGTGACCGTTCGACCGGGCGCATCGGCCTCCAGCCCCGCCGGAATCAGGAGTTTTTCGCTCACATGTGTAGCGACGACCCGCTCGTTCTCCTCATCCTCTTTTTTGCGCTGGCACCCAAGACCTACATGATCTTGATGTGCCTGCTCAACGAGCACCCCAACGCGATGAAGGGGAAGGCCTAGCGAACAACGCCACCAGCCTCTGCTCAACGACCGTCCCTGGATTCTCCTGGGGACGGTCGCTGCTTTTCAAAAAAGGAAAGGTGGATTATCATCCTGTCCAAATCTATTCCCGCAATACCTATGCCAGCTCTTCTTCGTCGTCTATCAGGTTTCAACGCCCCGGAGTTAACGGTCCTGTCATTTGTCCTCATGTCTCTTGTCGGTGGGGGGGGTGCTGTACATGACAGAGCGAGGACGTCAGGTAGAGGTGCGTGTACCTGTGCACCAGGAGGTGCGTGTTTCCCCAATCGGAGACGCAACAGGTCCCGGGGATGCGTTTCCGGCCGAGAGAACGGAGATTCAAACAGTTACGGTCGCTAAAACACAGCAAGGCGAATCGTTTATAGACGCTCTATTTACGGCGGTTTCGGCTCTGTGTGTGACCGGGCTTACAAGTACAGACTTTTCCCAATTTACGCTCGCAGGCCAAATAATCACATTGATCCTCATTCAAATGGGCGGGCTTGGCATCATCGTGTTTACGTCCATGTTTGCGTTCGCCGTATTTCGGGGCTTTTCTGATAAGTTAAGCTTTAAAAAAGTTCTTGCGGGGATTGTAGATACCGAGCACCACTACGTGGCACGCATGATCAAGCATGTGGCTTTTTATACCGTTCTGATTGAGGGATTGGCAGCTCTTGTCATGGGTGCTCGTTTAGCTTGGTTTGTTGAGCCTGGAGTCATCAATAATATCAATCCTTGGTGGTGGGGAGTGTTTCATTCCATCTCGGCTTTTAACAATGCCGGCTTCGGTCTTCTGAATAGTAATTTGGTTCCGTTGGTAAATGATGTGGTCATCAACCTCACCATCATGATCCTGATTATTCTGGGTGGGTTGGGGTATCCGGTATTGATTGCATTTCATGCGGCTTTCATGTCTCGATTTAAGAAGGTCACGGGTTATAAAGAAAATTTATATAAGGAAGACGCCGCTTTGGTGGCTTCACCGGCACAAATCCGTATTGCGCTATGGGGCACCGTCCTTTTAATCGCCATCGGAACGTTACTGCCTTTATGGGTTGAGTATCATAACCCGGCCATGGGTGGAACACTTGGACAAAAAGTGATGGCTGCCGCATTTCAGAGTGTCTCAACCCGCACGGCCGGATTCAACACTATTGACATCGGGGCATTGCATGCGGCTACGCTTTTCTTGTTCATGATACTCATGTTCATTGGTGCGAATCCTGCCGGAACGGCCGGTGGTATCAAAATTCCTACCGTCGCCGTTTTATATGGATACATCAAAGACTGGTTCATGGCACCTGGTCAACCCGTAATGCTCTTTAGGCATGCGGTAAGTAAGTTTGCGCTATCGCATGCCATCCGCCTGTTCTTTTTTAGTGTGATGTTTGTGTTTGGAGTAATTTTCTTCATCACAGTCTTTGAGCGAGCGTATCTCATTACTCCAGATCCATTAATTAATTTTTTAAAGGTTGCATTTGAGACATTCTCAGCCTTCGGTACAGTGGGTTTGTCAATGGGGTTTGCGGGAGGAGTGACCAGCTTATCAGCTATTTTCTCCGTTCCCTCCAAGATTTTAATCATTATCACGATGTTAGTAGGTCGTTTAGGCCCCCTAACACTGCTCGCAGCCATGCCTTGGAAGCGTCGTCACATGGATGCCGAGCCATCTCCGGATTACGAAGATGCTGTTAAGCTCCAGATTGGTTAGTGAAGAGTTTGAACATACGCGACTTGAAAAAGTCGCGTATTTATATTACCATCCTGCAGTCGTCTGAAGTGACGTACGACCAAGTACAAGGATATTGAGCTCGGTCGCACTTCGTTTTAGAAGACGTCTAAATTCTTGATCCTCCACGCGAGTAAGCGTCTTTATGTTAATTGAAGAGATTTATAATCCGCGTCCTCGAACGATTCTAGCTAGTAAAACGATTGGGGAAGCGGTAAAAAGCATGTTTGAACAATGCTGCAATGGTTACATCGTGGTAGATGAAAGAGGTCATGTCTTAGGCGTACTGTCCTTGCAAGATATAGCCGCTTTTCTCCTACCGATAGAATTTCGTCAAAACGTGAATATGAGCGAGGCGATGTATAAGAAGGGTCTATTCATCGAGTTATGTCGAGATATCAAGGGGAAGCTGGTTAAGGATGTCATGCGTAAAGAAATTGTTACGGTGGATCTAAAGACGAATATTCTTACAGTGCTCGCTGATTTTTTACAGAATGATCTATATATTATACCTGTCATTGAACAAGATCACTTAATTGGAGTGCTCACTCGCACAGAGGTTCGCAAGGCAATTGTGCAAGGGATGATGCAGCCTACTAACGAATAATATATGGAACTGGGATTACAGGCTTGGTTAGCCCTAGCTGTCGTTGGGGTTTCATATGCGCTGCTTATCAGCGAAAAAGTTGATAAAGTACTGGTGACGATATTAGGAGGAGTGACATTGATTTTGCTTCAAGTTTTTGGCAATGGAGAGGGCCTGAGTCCTCAAGAACATGCCTTTCATTACATCAGTAAAAACCTAGATGTTTTTGGCTTTATCATAGGAATGATGCTTCTGGTGGGTACAATTCGAGAAACGGGAATGTTTGAAGCCTTGGCTGTGTGGATGGTAAAAAAAGTGAAGGGTGATCCAAAGCATTTATTTGTGGCAATCGGATACCTCACTTTTGTGATGACGGCCTTTATTTCCAATATACCCACCATTTTGATTTTGACTCCCGTCCTTCTGGTGCTCATTCGCACTCTGAAACTTCCGGCATTTCCGTTTTTCTTTCACATGGTTGCCATGGCGAATATTGGTGGGGCGATGAGTCCTTTGTCAGATGCCACGACATACTACGAAGCAAAAACGGTCGGACTGGGCTTTATGGAGGTTGTTAGGAATTCTGGGTTGGTCGTTCTGATTATTTCCGTGGTAACAACCTTTTATGGGCGAGTAATGTTCAAAAAAGAGTTAGAAAGCATCACGGTATCACCAGCCGATATAGCCGAGTTTAATCCGCGTTCAGCGATAAAGAGTATTAAAAAAATGTCATTTGGATTGGCGGTGCTTATAGGGGTCGTGCTAGCCATGTCTCTCAAAGAGCAAATCCGTTCCTGGACAGGTATGGCAATCGACAATGCATCCATTGTCATCGCAGCGGCATTTGTAAGTATGGCACTGTTCAGAGTAGAGCTCCATCGTGCCTTTCGCGAGCAAATTGAGTGGGAAACCGTGTTTTTCTTTGTTGGCCTGTTTATCTTAATCGGTTCACTGGAGTCGACGGGTGTTATTACCGCCCTTGGTAAATGGTTGGCGGCTGCAACACATGGAAATGCCTCTCTCCTATTGTTTGTGGTGACGGTAGGTTCAGCAATCTTATCCGTATTTATTGATAATGTTCCCTACAACATTACGATGATCGGAGTTATCCAAGCGTTGGCGGCGACAGGATTATATGTCTATCCACTTTGGTGGGGATTAAACGTTGGCACATCTATAGGCGGAGCGGGATCAATGATCGGTGCAGCCTGTAATGTCATTGCCTTAGATCAGGCTGCCAAAGAATCCCATCGAGTGGGCTTTCTAAAATACCTTATGTACGGTCTGCCTTTGGTGGTACTGAATGCGTTAGTTGCGTTCGCGGTTTTAGCCGCTCGATATCTCGTTTAGATCCTCAGCCAGGCACCTAGGGTTAGAAATGTGCTCCAGATGATGAGTAATAACAAACCTTCTCGCACACCTAAGGTCTTTTTGTGTATCAAAAGCCAAGTAGTAATGCTCGTGAGAAGAAGAGAGACAGGCAGATCAAAATGTAAAAGAATGGGGGAGAGGGTAATAGGATGTAAGAGAAGAGTTAATCCTAGGATAAATAAAATATTTACAGTATTGCTCCCTAGGATATTGCCTAATGCGACATCTGTCTGACGTTTGTGTGCTGCGACGAGAGTGGTTATGAGCTCGGGCAGTGATGTCCCGATCGCGACGAGGGACAGTCCTAATAATTCTTCGCTTATGCGCCACGAACGAGCGATTTCAATCGTAGACTCTACGAGGATATGTCCTCCTATCCAGAGGGCGAGGACACCGCTCATAACCCAGGCACTATCTATTAGTAAGGAGCGTAAATGGATGGTTGTTCGGTTCGATTGTTTTGTTACCAACGTTTTCCAAGAAGCACCTAAAAGCCATGCCCCGCTTACTAAAAAGAGTAATCCGTCTCCTCGTGAAAGGATTCCATCCAATGATAGTGCGCTTAGGAGGATACCGGCGATAAGCATGGCGCGTGCGTACTCCTTGGCGGATTCTAGTGAATACTTGAAGGGTTGTACAAGAAGGCCAAGAGCTAAGATGAGTCCAAGGTTGGCGGTATTGCTCCCGATGATGGTAGCAAAGACAAGATTGGGTTGTTCTTTCCAGCCGGCTACTAGACTTACTACAAGCTCAGGAAGAGATGTGCCAATAGCTACAAGGACAAAGCCTATCCAGAGTGTAGAAATACGAAGATGACGAGCGAGGTGTGCCGCGCCTCTAAGTAGCGCATGGGCACCGGCAAGAAGAGATCCTAGTCCAAGCGCGAAAAGAACAAGAGGAGTAGACATACGATCATCTTATTAGTATACCTTCTCGTCTTCTGTTGTCAGGAGGGGTATCATAAAAGGAGTGTTAATTCTTTACGTTTTTTCTATGAATGTTCAAAATATCATGGAAACGGTCTTTGTTACCACTCGTGAAGACGCTACCTATAAGCAAGTGGCCGATCTGTTATACGAATCAAAGAGGGGGTGTGTGTTTGTGTTGGATAAAGACGATCGGCTGGTGGGACTTGTCTCTGAGCATGATTTATTTCGGGTGCTGTTTCCCTATTATCAAAGCTATTATTTGAATCCGGAACTCTATACGGATCCCGTGGAACGCGAGCGGAAGATCGCAGAAGTGAAAGATCACCCGGTAAAGCAGTTTATGTGTCGCGAGATGCATGTCGCGACACTGGAAGAGCCGATTATGCGCGCAGGAGCTACGATGCTGGCAAAGAATATTCGACGTATGCCGGTGATTGAAGAGGGGAAGCTGGTGGGAGTTGTGACGCGACGGGCGATTTATCGGGTGTTGTATGAAAAACATTTGAAGGGATAAAGGCGAGGTTATAAAACAAAGTAAAGGACGGAGAAAGGAGCGGACATTGGGCCGCTCTTTTTGTATAAAAAGCAGAGCACCCCGGCAGCGCATCATCGGCGGAGATCGAGCGGAGCTCGACGGGACGATGCGGTCTGCCGGGGGTCAGGGGAGGGGAAGGGGCGGGGGATGGATGAATGCGCGACCTGGGTCAGTTCCGCAGGTACTTCTCCGGCGAGCGCGCTCGCAGCGCGTCGACTCGTCTGGGAAGGGCTACGCTCACGATCACGGCCGTGATGATCACCGCGAGGACCGCCATGGTGTTGGCCGATCTTGGCAGCACGCCATGTGACACGCCCTGTTGCGCAGCGACCAGCGAGACCTCGCCGCGCGCGAGGGTCGCGAGGGCGATGAGGACGTAGTCCGTTCCCTTGGGGGCGGTGATCTTGGCGTTCACGAACTTCGCGACGATCAGGATCACGAGACCCCCGAAGAGGATCGTGACCATGCGCAGGTCGGCCAGGTGGCGCAGGTCGGCCTTTATGGCGACGCTCACCAGGAAGATCGGGACGAGCAGTGTCTTGAGGGGGACGAGCAGGTCCTCGACGCTCAGGTTCTTCTCGTGGCCGTGGTCGTTGCCGAACTGCTTGAAGTGCACTTCCGTCAGGGCGACGCCGCCGCAGTAGGCCCCCATGAGCTCGGAGAGGCCCGCGAGGTGCGCGAGGACCGCGTAGCCGGCGCAGTACACGATCACCAGCATGAGCTTCATCTCAGCCCCCTGGTGGAGGTTGGAGAGGAAGTTGCTCACCCGGTGGCTCGTCTTGTCCGCGATCCAGATCGAGATGAGCACGAACGCGACGGCCTTGAGGAAGATGGCCACGCCGGGCCCGAGGACGATCCTGCCCGTCACGGCCGCAGCGCCGAGCACCGTGATGAGCACCAGGACGACGATGTCGTCGAAGGCCGCCACGTTGATGCCGAACTGAGACTCGGCCCACGACATGGCCTTCTTCGACGAGATGACCATCTTGGGCACCCCCATGGAGGACGCCGCGAAGATGCCGCCCACGAAGAGCGCCGCGAGCAGGTTGGTGCCCATGGACATGGCGAGCCCCACGACGCCCAGCACGGGGAGGACGACGCCGATGACGGCGTTCGACCCCGCCCGGGGGACGTTCCGTTTCATCTCCACGAGGACCGTTTCGACGGCGGCCTCTACGAGGAGGATGACCACACCCCAGTAGGCCGCCTTCTCGACGAAGGTGTTGACGGAACCGTGGTGGATGATCCCTCCCAAGGCCGGGAAGAAGTTCGCCACGTTGCCGATCAAGAGCCCCACGATCAGGTAGCCCGAGAGCTCCCCGATGCGGGTCTTGGTGAAGTTGCCTGCGATGAGCGCCACGAGCGCGATCATCGCCAGGACGAAGAATGAGGTCATGAGCTCGGGCCCATTGACCTCGCCGCTGTGCTCCTCTGCCAGGGCTACGCCCGGCAAGAGGACGAGTCCTGCGGCGACCAGGACTCCGATTCGGTTTCGTACGTTCACGGCATCACCTCCTATGTTTTTACCATGTTCCGGAACCATTCCGGCCCAAGACTGTGCCACATTTTAGGCGGCTTATCAAGGGTTGTGTCTATAGCAAGCAGAAAGAGTAGGGGATTGTCAAGGTACCCCCACTTGACGACCTCATCCCCCCTTATACACTTACGCGCACAACTGAGGCACGATACGAAAAATCGCCTTGGTTGAGGGAAAAAGGCTCTTGCTCAACTCGGAGAACAGGCGTATGCTCTTGGCAAATTTATGGATGCCACCATTCTTTGGAAGATTCGTGGGTATGTTATGCTCGCGACCTTTGGAGCCCTAATCGTGTTTGGAGTGATTGGGCATGTCCTCGATCGGTATTTTGGTACTAACCCCAAGCTCTTCATTGGCTTTATCGTTCTTTCGTTCCCTGTTGCTAACTTTTTAGCCATCCGCTTAACCAAGGGCAAAATCATGCCTCCTCAACACTCTTAATTCCTCATGTATGTTAGAAATCTCTGTTCCCGCTCCGGTCGTGTTTCATCTCGGACCTATCCCCGTAACAAATGCGGTCGTGGCGGCGTTTGTGTCAACTCTGTTCTTGGCTTTCGTTGCGCTGCTTTTGCGTTCTAAAATGTCCCTGATTCCTGGTCGTGCACAAGCGTTTGTAGAAATGATTTTTGAATTCTTTGATGGACAGATTGAACAGGCCTTTGGGAGTAAAGAGCGCGGTCGTAAGTTCTTCCCTTTGATCATGACCATCTTATTGTTTATCGCAGTTGCTAACCAATTATCGGTTTTCCCCCTTTTGTTTCAGGTCATTGTAGAAGACAAGCCGCTTTTACGTCTAGCTACCTCTGATTTAAGTCAGACATTAACCCTTGGTTTGCTAGTCGTTGGGTTATCCCATCTTTTGGCACTCACCATGTCGCCCCTGCGACATATCGGCAACTACATTCGTATCAAGCCCCTGATCAAAGCCCGCTCTTTTCAGGAAATCGGCAATGGATTCATCGAATTATTTCTTGGGCTCATGGATATCATTGGCGAAATTGCCAAAATTATTTCCGTGTCTTGTCGTCTCTTCGGAAACCTATTTGCCGGCGATGTGATGGTCGCGGTTATCATCAGCCTATCCAAGTTTACTGAGTTCATTGTTCCAATCCCCTTCTTGTTCTTGGGAATCTTTTCCGGATTTGTGCAGGCATTCGTCTTTACACTCCTTTCGTTGCAGTTTGTCTCGAGTACCTATAATACGGCCTACGCGAACCGTGAGGAGCGTCTAGCCAAGCGGTCACCTGCATCCGCCTAGGAACTCATCAAAGAACACTGTTGTTTCGAGGCCGAGAGCGTCTTCTCCCGCTCTTCCCTCGAGACGACAGGCGTCGCTCGAAGTAGAAAGCTTTATTCCCTATTATTCCTCTAATCTTTTACTCTTTGTATGGATCCAATTGCGTTGAAAGCTCTTGCGGCGGGTATTTGTATGGGTATCGGTTCTATTGCACCAGCTATTGCCGAAGGAAATGTGGCGGCAAAAGCCATGGAATCTATTGGTCGTAACCCAGCGGTTGCTGACAAGATGATTCCTAACATGATCGTGGCCATGGCTATCTGTGAATCCACGGGTATTTATTGTTTGGTTATCTCCCTTATTATCCTGTTCGTTATCTAAATCTACTCGTGACGCCTGCCTGATCGCCTTTATTATATGGACGCATTTGCCAAACTTGGTATCGATTGGAAGAGCATGCTGCTCTATCTCATCAACATGGGGCTTTTGCTCACCTTGTTGACGCGTTGGCTGTATCGCCCTCTCCTCAAAATCATGGACGACCGTCGCGAGATGGTGCGGAAAAACCTTCAGGAAACGGAGCTTTTGAAAACGAAGTTCGCGGAAGAGTCTAAACGTCAGGCGCAAGAGACGAAGGATTTGCTTATAAAAATGCAATCCGAAGTTGCTGCTGCCAAAGCGCAGGCGGAGGTGCGAGCGAAGGAGCTCATCGCCGAAGCGGATGCTCGTCGTGAACAGATGTTGGAAGAAGCTCGTCGCCAGGTTGACGAGACTAAAAAGGGTATTCTGAAGGAAGTGGAAACAGAGACCCAAAAGCGCATTGAGCAGACGATTTTACATGTCCTCAAAAACAAGATTCCTGCTGAGGTTGTGAAGTCGAGTGTGCAAGCCGCTTGGAAGGATCTCCACGCGTAATCTATGGTCACGACCCTCTTATCCGCTTTTCTAAAAGATGCTGTAACCGCGGCGCGTGCGGAGGCGTTCTTTGATCTGTCTCGTGCTAAGCGTGAGAAGGAGATCGAAAAGGTATTAGGCGTAGGATATCCTCGCGCGATCGGGGGGTATCTCGCTACGATCTCTCCTGAGGATTTTGTGGCGGATGTTCAGGGGTTACTGCCTGTGATTACGGCGTCCCACGGAGTTCCAGGTCATCTTTTGGAAGCAACGAAAGAAACGGAGCTCGAAGATTACCGTCTTGATTTGCCGGCAGCTCCCGCACCTTCTTCGTCTAAGAGCGTCGATCCCGCGCTTGTGCCGTTATCCTCCGAGTTCCTTTCAGATGTGCGCGCGTTGCTTCGAGATATCGTGCGCGATACGGTAACAGAGCGACGTTCAAATGGATTTATCCAGGCATTTGCTGCGGCTTTGGCCGCAGAAGGAGCGGATGCGTTTGATCGTGGATCTGCTTGGTCTTCGACCGTGTCTACGGAAGCAGGTTCCGCGGTAGAGCGCGTCTTGAAGACGGGTCGTGCGCTCGAGGTTAGTCGTGAGATCCAACATTTCTTGCAGGAACAGGTTGATATTGCCTCGCCCACCATTCAGTCCCCTTTACCTCTGTCTGTCTCTGATCAAGTTGAAATGCGAGCCACGTTGCGGGAGCGTTATCCCGGGAGCTTTCCCCTTTTTGAAGTCGAGCCTTCGCTCGGTGGGGGGTTGCGTCTCTTTTATAAAGGCGAATTACTTGATGAAAGTTGGATGACCCATATTGCTCGTGTCTTTGCTCATCTTCGAGCGCAGCACTAGCCCTCTTCCCCTCACTACGTTATGAACCAAGATTCTCTTAAAGCTTTTTTCTCGGCGCTCGATACGGCTCTCAAGACGGTTGAGCAAGGTTCGGCATCTGCTGCGCCTCAGGCGGGCGTGATTCGTTCTGTAAAGGACGGTATTATCCACGTGGAAGGACTCCCAGGACTTAAGATGGGTGAGGTGCTTCGTGTGGTAGGCACTTCCTCGCACGCGTTGGTGATGCAAGTTGAGCGCGACATGGCCTATGCCATTTTGCTTGAAGGCTCCGAAGGAATTCGTGAAGGCCTCGCAGCAGAATCACAGAACCGCTTTCTTACCATTTCCGCGCATGAATCCATGTTGGGCCGTGTGGTTGACCCGTTAGGAGCCGTGATTGACGGTGGACCGGCGTTGAAGGCAGGAAAGACCATGCTTTTGGAGGCACAAGCTCCTGGTGTTATGGAGCGTTCACCTGTAAATCAGCCTGTGCAAACGGGATTGCTTTCGATTGATGCGCTTATTCCCATTGGTCGTGGTCAACGCGAGCTTATTATTGGTGATCGTCAAACGGGAAAGACGACCGTCGCGCTGGATACGATTTTGAGCCAGCGTGGTCAGAACATGACCTGTATTTACGTGGCGGTTGGCCAGCGTGAATCGAAGACATCGCAGGTGGTGCAAACATTGAAGGAGCACGGAGCACTCGATTATACCGTGGTCGTATCTGCGGGCGCCTCGACTTCGGCGATTATGCAGTTCTTGGCCCCATACGCCGGAGCCGCTATTGGAGAATACTTTATGAAGCAGGGGAAGGACGCGCTGGTTATTTACGATGATCTTTCGAAGCATGCGGTTGCATATCGTGAGATGTCACTTTTACTGCGTAAACCTCCGGGTCGTGAAGCCTATCCGGGAGATGTGTTCTATATTCATTCACGTTTGCTTGAACGTGCTGCCAAGATGGATGAAAAGTATGGTGGTGGTTCCTTGACGGCACTACCTATTGTTGAAACGCAAGCCAACGACGTATCTGCGTATATTCCTACGAACGTGATCTCGATTACCGATGGTCAGATTTTCTTGGAATCTTCCTTGTTCTACCAGGGTATTCGTCCGGCTATGAACGTGGGTATTTCTGTGTCACGTGTGGGTAGCTCGGCACAAACGAAGATCATGAAGAAGGTATCCGGCACGGTGAAATTGGATTTGGCGCAGTACTATGAGCTCGCCGCTTTCTCTCAATTTTCGAGTGAGTTGGATGCTTCGACGAAACAGCAATTAACCCGCGGTGAGCGTGTGGTTGAAGCGTTAAAACAAAAAGCGCATCAGCCGTACTCATTATGGCAAGAAGTGGTGATTTTACGCGCAGCAACCACTGGTTCATTGGATGGATTGAAGCGTGACATGGTTACCAAGTCTCTTGCAGAGCTGTTGGAGATGTTTGAGATGCAAGCTGCGGATGTGGTAAAGGAAATTATGGAGAAAAAAGCTTGGAGCGATGAATTGGGTGCGAAGGTTGACGGAGCGATTAAGAGCTTTTTTGCGAGCCGAGCGAATTAATTTGATGATGACATCGTTCATCATCTCTTACGCACATGCCATTCCTTGTTGAGATAAAAAAGAAGATCGGC